>NZ_UZWE01000057.1 GCF_900631945.1 Paracoccus haematequi | reverse complement strand
GCAGAAACCTGGCACCAGTTCCTCGACGACTTCGTTAGCGATCCTGAACTCGCGCAACGCTTCAAGGCTCAACCGCCGCGGTAACAATCGGCCGGTTACCAGACATCGGAGGACGAGCGCGGATCCAGCCCTTTACCGGCAGGCGAAGGATAGCGGCAAGTCCCGTGGCGCTCATAGCGCCGAGCATCCAAGCCAGAGGCATGTCGGCCCACGCAAAGGCCACGCCTCCGGCCGTTCCAATGACAATGGCCAGAGCGAATGTCGGGCGAAGGTCCAAATTAGGCTGCTGCCGCGTCGTTCAGGTGGCAGGCCGAGACATGTCCGGGCGCGATTTCCTGGCGCGCGGGGACCTCGATACGGCAGCGGTCATGCGCGAAGGGGCAGCGCGGGTGGAAGTGGCAGCCCTTCGGCGGGTCCAGCGGGCTGGGCAGTTCGCCCTTCACCGCGGAAAAGCGGCGTTTGCCCTTCTGGATCCGCGGTACCTCGGCGAGAAGCTGCTGAGTATAAGGATGGTTTGGACGCGCGAAAACCTCGGCGACTGGTGCCTCTTCGACGATACGGCCCAAGTACATGATCGCGACCCGGTCCGAGATATGCTCGACGACGCCCAGATCGTGACTGACGAAGAGGTAGGTCAGGCTCAGCTGTTCGCGCAGGTCCATAAAGAGATTCAGAATCTGCGCCTGGATCGACACGTCTAGCGCCGCCACGCTCTCATCGCAGACTAGAAATTCGGGCTGCACCGCGAGGGCGCGGGCGATGTTGACGCGCGCCCGCTGCCCGCCCGAGAACTGGTGCGGCAAACGCCCCTTCATCGAGGGATCGAAACCCGCTTGACGTAGATAGTTGTCGACATAGTCTGCGCGACTGCCCTTGATCATGCCATGGATCCGGGGTGCCTCAGCCACCAGAGCTTCTACATTCATGCGCGGGTTTAGCGCCGCCATCGGGTTTTGGAAGATCATCTGCGCCTTCAGGTCTGCCGCGAAGCGCTGGCCCGTGCTCATCTCGGCGCGGTCCTGGCCCTGCCAGAGGACTGAGCCGCTTGAGGGAGGCAGGATGCCCGCTGCAATACGCCCCAAGGTGGACTTGCCGCAGCCGGATTCGCCAACAAGGCCCATCACCTCGCCCTGGCGGATGGTCAGGTCTACGATGTCAATTGCATGGACTACTGGCGGGCTTTTTGCGGCGCCAAGGGCTATCGAGATGCGGCCGGCAAGGTCGGGCTTGTGGCCAAAGCGGCGCGAGACGCCGCGGAGTTCCAGCAATGGCGCAGCGGCGCCGCTGGTTGGTGTGGGCATCACGCGGTCTCCTCATGCGGATGGAAGCAGCGGTGGAAGGCCTGCGGTCCGCCGAAGCGGCCGGGTCGAGATTCGCAGGCCGCATCCGCTCGGGCGCAGCGGGTCCGGAAGGCGCAACCCTTAGGCATGTTCGCCAAGTTCGGCGTCACGCCGGGGATCTGGGCCAGCCGCGTGCCCCGGCTGTTCTGCGACGGGACCGACCGGATCAGCCCTCGCGTATAAGGATGGCGGGGCGCTGAGAGCACGTCGTCCGTCTGGCCCATCTCAACGATCCGGCCGCCATACATGACCGCGATCCGGTCGGCGAGGCCGGAGGCGATCGCCAAATCATGCGTGATCCAGATGACCGAGGTGCCGCGCTCCTCCGTCAGCCTCTGGAACTCGGCGATGATCTGCGCCTGGATCGTGACGTCCAGCGCGGTCGTCGGCTCATCCGCGATGATCAGGTCTGGCTGGTGCAGAAGGGCGATGGCGATCGCCACGCGCTGCCGCATCCCGCCCGAAAACTGGTGGGGATAGGCGTCAAGCCGCTCTTCGGGGCTCGGAATCCCGACCAGGGCCAACGCGTCCCGGGCACGGGCGTGCGCCTCGTTATGACCGATCTGCAGATGGGCGTGAAGCGTCTCGGTTAGCTGGGTGCCGATGCGCAGCACCGGGTTCAAGGTCATCATCGGGTCCTGGAACACCATCGCAATGCGGCGCCCGCGCAGCGAGCGTCGCGCCTCGGGGTTGGCCTGCGTTAGGTCCATCCCGTCGAACATGATCTGTCCCGAGCTGACCCGACCCGGCCCGTCGACGAGCCCCA
Source organism: Paracoccus haematequi (assembly GCF_900631945.1). Lineage (GTDB taxonomy): Bacteria > Pseudomonadota > Alphaproteobacteria > Rhodobacterales > Rhodobacteraceae > Paracoccus > Paracoccus haematequi_A. The sequence continues at coordinate 52,359 of NZ_UZWE01000057.1, read as the reverse complement.
TGATCGAAAAGCCCGTAACGCTCTTGCCCGAGCCGCTTTCGCCGACCAGCCCCAGCACCTCACCCCGGCCCAGCTGGAACGACACCTCGTCCACGGCGCGCAGGGTGCGGCCATGCCCCACGGGGAATTCGGTCACCAGCTTGCGGACATCCAGCAGCGGGGTCATCGCGTACTCCTTGGGTTCAAAACATCGCGCAACCGATCACCGACCAAGTTGATCGCGACGATGGTGATCAGAAGCGCAATGCCGGGATAGAAACTGATCCAGTAGAGGCCCGAGAGCAGATACTGGTAGCCGTTCGAGATCAGCATTCCCAGAGAGGGCTGCGTCACCGATGCGCCGAGGCCCAGGAAAGACAGCGTCGCCTCCAGCCCGATGGCGCGGGCGACCTGCATCGTCGCGATGACGATGATCGGCGCCAGGCAGTTGGGCAGCAGGTGGCGCAGCAGGATGCGATGGGCGGGAATGCGCAGGCAGCGCGCGGCCTCGATATATTCCTTCTCGCGTTCGACCAAGGCGGTACCGCGCGAGGTGCGTGCATAGGTGGCCCATTCTGCGATAATGATCGCCAGGATCACATTGGTCACACCGTTGCCCAGAAACGCCAGCACCATCAGCGCCATCAGGATGGTGGGAAAGGACAGCTGCAGATCGACGAGGCGCATCAAAAAACCCTCGGTCCGGCCGCCGACATAGGCGGCCATCAGGCCCACCGTCGTGCCCATCAGCGCTGCCGCGACGGCCGAGACCAGCCCTACCAATAGGGAGGTTCGCAGCCCGTACATGATGCCCGACAGGATGTCTCTACCCTGGCCGTCAGTGCCGAGGTGATAGGGCACGCCGTTGAAGCTGGACGATCCGGGAGGCAGGCGGCTGTCCATGATGTCCAGCTGCATCAGGTCATAGGGGTTTTGGGGCGACAGCACTGGCGCGAGGATTGCGACCAGGACAACAGCCAGAAGCACGATCGCGCCCAGGGCTGCTAGAGGCGCCGCGAAGAACCGCGCTAGTCCCGTCCGTAAGCGCCCTGACTCTGCCAGGGCCGACGCGTCGGGGAGAATTGGGACATTCGCGTTCATCCTGTTACCCCTTTCCGTCCAGCCGCACGCGGGGATCAAGCAGCGTGTAGCTGATGTCGATGATGAAATTTAGTGTCACGAACAGCACCACCATCATCATCAGATAGGCGACCACCACAGGCCGATCCAAAAGGTTGATGCTGTCGATGATCAACTTGCCGGTCCCTGGCCATCCGAAGATGCTTTCCGTCACGACCGAAAACGCGATGAGCGAGCCAAATTCCAGTCCGATGATTGTCACGACGGGAATCATCAGGTTCTTGAGGATGTGCACCAGGATCACGCGGTTCTCCCTCAGGCCCTTGGCGCGGGCGAACTTGACGTAATCTTGGGCGACGACCTCCTGCACCCCGGCACGGGTCAGTCGCAAGATCAGCGAAGTTTTGAACAGCGCCAGGTTGAGCGCTGGCAGAATCATGTGCTGCAGCCCGTCCGCCGTTAGAAAGGACCAGCGCGCGCCCAGAAACTCCACCGTGCTACCGCGCCCGTTCGACGGCAGCCAACCCAACTCCACCGCGAAGAGGAGGATGAACATCAGCCCCACCCAAAAGGTCGGCAGCGAGAAGCCTAAGATCGAGCCGGTCATAATGACGCGCGACGAGATCCGGTTAGGGTAGAGTCCAGCATAAAGCCCCAGCGGCAGACCGATCACCAGCGCGATCACCATGGCAAGCAGTGCCAGCTCCAGCGTTGCCGGTAGCCGATCCAGGATGACGTCCAGCGCGGGACGGCCATAGACGAAACTGGTGCCAAAATCGCCCTGCGTCAGCCCCTTTAAAAAGGTCAGGTATTGCTGCCAGAGCGGCTGATCGAGGCCGAGACGCTCCACCACGCGCAGCCGTTCGGCCTGGTTGAGGTCGGGATTGACCAGGATATCGACGGGATTGCCGATGACATTGACGCCCAGGAAGACGATCAGCGTCATTGCAAAGATGACGAACATTGCCTGAATGCCGCGCCGGATGATGGTGGTGATCATGTACCAGTCCTTCTGGGGGCTCAGGCGACGCTGATTGCCATGCCGTCGCGCTGCGGATCCGCGGCACCCGACGACAGCCCATCCTTGATGCGAATGCCATGAAGGGCCGCGAAGGCATAGGTTTGGGCTGAGCGGACGACATCATAGCCATCTGCGCGCAGGGCATCTGAAACCGAGCGGCGAATGCGATTGCAGATATCGATCGAGTTCGACACGCCGACCAGCCGCGGTGCCGCGACCGCCTCAAAGATGCCCATGTCGAAATCCACTATGTTGACGATGCCCTGCGCCACGGTCGGCGCAATATAGCTGCCCCCTGGTGCCCCGATGACAATCGAGGGAACGTCGCCCTCGAAAACAATGGTCGGCGCGGCCGAACTGGCCCGGCGCTTGCCCGGCGCGATCGATGCTGGCCTGCCCGGCCGCGGATCGAAGCGTCCCATCAACCCGTTATACATGAAGCCGAGCCCGTCTGTGATCGCGCCCGACGGGCTCCCCAGCGAGTGGGTCAGGGCGACAGCGTTGCCCTCCTTGTCAACGACCGAGATATGGGTGGTGTCGCGCTGCGACATGTCCAGCCGCTCGACATTCGCGCGCTCGCCCCGCTTGATGCGTGCTGCGATTTCGGCGGCGTGCTCCTTGGCCAAAAGTTGTTCCACCGGGACATCGACATAGGCCGGATCGCCCATGTGAAGGTCCTTGTCGATCGTCATGTGCTTCATCGCCTCGAACATGGTGCGCACATATTCGGTCGAACCGTGTCCCATCGCCCTAAGGTCAAAGTTCTCCAAGATGTGCAGCAGCTCGATCATGGGAAAGCCCGAGCCGGGCGGAGGGCTGGATGCGATCCGATGCCCCCGATAGTCGCCCCAGACCGGCTGCGCCTTGGTGATCCGGTACTGCGCCAGATCCTCTTGCCCGATCAGGCCGCCGCCTGCAGCAAAGTCCGCGGCAATCTGCTGAGCAATCTCGCCTGTGTAGAAGATGTCCGACGATCCGCTTTGAGCAATCCGCTCGAGGGTCCGGGCGAGATCCGGGTTCTTCAGCAGATCCCCCACCCGACGCAGCACGCCGTCCTCGTTGAAATAAACCTGCCGCCCGGTCTTGGAAAAGCGCAGCTTGTCTACCGTATTGATCTGGCCGTCCCCGGCTTGGTCCTTGGCCCAGTACCAGTTCATGTGCGGCCGGATCATGAAACCCTCAGCGGCATAGCGAATTGCTGGCGCGATCAGGTCCGCCCAATCCCAACTGCCATAGTCCTGCAGCGCTGTCTCGTAGCCCTTCAGCGATCCGGGCGTGCAGCATGCCAAGTAACCAATCTCGGAAATGTTGTCTTGCAGTATGAAGCCAAAGCCGTCCCGGCTCTGCCCGATCAGCTTGTCCAGCCACATTTCGGGAGTCGCGGCCAAGGGTGCCAGAGCATAGAATTCCAAGATCTCATGGATGCCGCGCTTGGGCATGTAGACCTGCATCGAGCCGAAGCCACCGATCCCGCACATCTGCGGATCAACGACGCCTTGCACGAATGCGCAGGCCAGCGCCGCATCTATCGCGTTTCCACCGCGTTCCAGAACTTCTGCACCGGCCTCGACAGCTTCGGGTTGGGGGGCAACGATGGTTGCATTGCGGATCACGCGCGGATCTCCTTCAGGATGCGGGTCAGGAACGCCTTCACAGCGCCGATGCATTTCAGCCGGTCATGGGACACACCGGCAATCTCGTCAAAGGTGACGGTGACGCCAGCCGCCTCAAACGAGCGCTGCAGGCTGCGCAGCCGCTCGGGTCGGGTCTGGCCGGCCTCATTGGCGCCCTCCATGTAGTAGGCTGACCCAGGCCGGTGCGTGATCTCCCAAGTCTCCAAGTCCAGCGCGCCGACAACCATCTGTATCGGCACCCGCGCCAGAGCCTTAGCGTCGAACGGTCGGCCGAAGCGGGTAGGAAGGTTGCGCAAGCCGACCCACCAGTCGCGATCCGGGTCCAGCAGCGTCACCGAGCCCGGCGCGCCGATCGAGGCCGCCCACAGCCGTTCGGGATGAAGAATGGCGAAGCGGTGGGTGAAATGCCCGCCGCCCGAATAGCCGAACATCGCGAACTGCGACCAGTCTTGCCCGTATTTCTCCGCCATCTCGGCAACCATAGACAGCAGTACCCGATCGTAGCGAATGTCACCCTCGATCATGTATTTGTAGCCTGAGCGCGCGCCATCACCTCGCACGCCCACTGGGAAGATCGGGCAGAGGATCGCGCAATCGTTGTAAAGGCCGAACTCGGCGAAGCCGTCGCGGAATTCCAAGGCCGATGTGCGGCCTGTTCCATGCACCGCGACAAGCAGATCGATCTTGCGCCCCTCGGCAGCAGCAGGCGGCACGTAAAGAAGCATGTGAAAGCGGGGATCAGCGGCCGAGGCAAAAATCGCGGTCTCGCCATAGTCATACACCGCGCGTGCGCGCTCGGCCGCGCCGCTCGTTCCCAATTCCTGCATTGTCTCTCCTGGAGGGTCTTTTTACTCTGGGGCAGGGCACAGGGCCCCGCCCGATGAGGATGGCCTTACTCGTCGGCCAGCCGAACCTCGTAGGCCAGCGTGTACATGTCGGCGCGGGGCTCGAACCGGATATCGGCCCGCGTGCCAACGACGACATTCTCGTAATGCATCGGCAGCAGCCACTGATCATTGAAGACCAGCTTCGAAACCTCTTGCAACAGCGGCTCGCGCTCGGCCTCTTCCAAGATAGCAGTTGCCTGATCCAGCAGCGCGTTTACTTCGGGGATATCGACGCCGCCGCCATTATAGCGTCCGGTACCCTTGTCAGCATCGCGGCCCGCGATCAGCGCCACGGCGGGGTTGGACACCTCACCTGTATTGACGCCCCAAGAACCCAGAAACATCGAATATTCGCCATCCGAGTAGCGACCCGAATAGACAGACCAAGGCACGACCTCAACCTTGGTCTCGATGCCAATGCGGGTCAGCATCTGCCCGGCTGCCTGGAGGATCTGGCTGTCATTGGTGTAGCGCCCGGCGGGGCCGTGGATTGTCATTGCGAAACCGTCGGGATAGCCAGCTTCGGCCAGAAGAGCGCGGGCGGCCTCGGGGTCATAGGGGACCTCCTCGACGTCGTCCGAATGACCAAAGAAGCCTTCGGCCACGAATTGATGCGCGACGGTACCGTTGTTCTGCATCACTCGCTCAACGATGGCATCACGGTTCATCGCCATCAGCATCGCCTTGCGTACACGCTGATCCTTGAAAGGGTTGTCGATCGCCGAACCGTCCTTTGCCGTCACAAAGGGAGTTTGATCGCGCGCAACGTCCATGCCCATGTAGACAATCCGTGAGGATTGTCCGCGAACGATCTGCAAGTCGTCGCGCGCCTCGACGCGTGCGACGCCCTCGGCGGGGAGGGCTTCTATCAGGCTCAGATCGCCGGCTAAAAGCGAGGCAAGGCGACCACCCTGATCGGGAACCATCCGCAGCGTAACTTCGCTCCAGTCTGCGGGCCCGTCCATGTAGTCGTCGTTGCGCTCCAGTTGGACGCGGTCGCCGGGCGTGTAGGACACCAGCCGGAATGGCCCAGTGCCGACCGCCGCCGCGCCGCTTTCGAATGCGGCAACGTCGGCATCGGCAAATTCGCTGCTGATGATTCTGATCCGGCTGAGCGAGTTCAAGATCATCGGGTCGGGCACCGTCGTCTCGACCAGAACGGTATGCGGATCCTCGGCCGTGACCGAGGCGATGTTGCGGGTATAGGCCGCGAAGGCCTGGCTCGGCTTGTCACGAGCCCTCAGCAGCGAAGCGACGACATCGTCGGCGTCGAACCCCGATCCGTCGTGGAAGCTGACGCCTTCGCGCAGGTGGAAGCGCCAATGGGTGTCATCGACGATCTCCCATTCGGTCGCCAGCTGCGGCTTGTTTTCGGCGGCGCCGCCGCGATTGATTAGGCTGTCCCAGATATGCCGGCTGGTGGCGTTGTTGGGCGAGTTGGAATCCTCGTGCGGGTCCAGTGTCGTGATTGGAGAGGCCATCCCAATGGCCAGAGTGGCGTCCTGCGCGGCTGCCGGACCTGTGACAAGCGCAGCGGCGGCCATTGCTGAGGTCACGCAGAGGGTCGTTCGAATGCTCTTCAGGCTGATCGTCATGTCATCTCCCATGTGTCGAACCAAAGGACGATCCAGCCTTCTTGTAGGGGCTGTAGGGGTCGTCGTTGCCGGATCAAAGAGGAAACGAAACGCATGTGTCAAATTATTATTTCGGTTGTTTCGGCAGATGATACCGACAAAATAGGAAGGCTCTTGTCTTAGCCGGAAAGGGGAACGAGCGTGGAATATAGCGTAGAATCAGTAGAGAAGGCTTTTGATCTCCTGATGCAAGTCGCGCGGGATCAAGGGCTAGGTGTGACGGAGCTAGCAAAAAAATGTGGAATTACTAAGTCTCGGGCATTTCGCCTGTTGCATACAATGGAACAGCGTAGAATAGTCTCAAGGACCGAAAAGAGCACATACCGGCTCGGGACCGGGATGCTCGTGCTCGGAATCACCGCCAGCTCGCAGATCGACCTCATCCGCTTTGCGACTCCAATCCTTGAGGATCTGTGCCAGCGCGTGAACGAGACCGTACAGTTGCGCGCGGTGGACGGGACAGAGGCGCTGTGCATTGCCAAAGCCGAGCCTTCGCGGGACCTGCGCGTGCATGCGAATGTCGGCCGGCGTCGGCCGCTGTACGCCGGCTCGCCCAAATGCTTGCTGGCTTTTCAGAATGCGGCCTTCATCGACCGCTGCGTGCCGGCCAGGCCAGTGCCGCTGACCGACAACACTCCCCGCTCACGCAGGCTGATCTTAGCTGAACTGGAACGCATTCGCGAGCAGGGCTACTGCGTCAGCCGGGGTGAGGTGAGCGAGCATCAGGTGTCCTGCGCTGCACCAGTCTTCACGATCGACCACTCAATCGTTGCGACTATCCATGTCGTGGCGCCGGCATTCCGGATCGGCGATTCTGAGCTTGACCACATCATTCGGTTGACCACCCAGTCCGCCAGACGCCTGTCCACCGCCTTGGGTTGGGGCGAAAATCAATAGACGAGCATTATAGATCATTGCGGCTTTGCATACGACTTTGGATGCGAAACAACGGACCCTCTGCTGTCATTCAGCCTTCCGCCCAAATTGCAGGCAGAACCATGTCCCGCGTCAGTGGTGCCAGAACCAGCTGTCCTTGCATCTCGGGATGAACCCAGACAACTTCCTCGATCTCCGCTTGAGCTTCGAAGTCATTGTTCATCTGCAGGCGGAACACTTCGGCGGACACAAGATAGCCAGGCTCGTTCGCAGCGGGAGCGGAAAAGCAACCGAGGTAGACCGCGTCCTCCGCCTGGATGTTCAGCCCAAGCTCCTCGAAGAGTTCCCGACGGAGCGCCGCGACAGGAGTTTCACCGGCATCGATCTTCCCGCCGGGCTGCATGAAGGCTGTCGTTCCGCGCTTTCTGACAAGCAGGATTGCTCCGTCCTCGCGCAGGATCGCTGCAGCGGCTATGTGGATTTCCATATCAGCCTTTCCTCGAAGTGTGACCTTGGTCTGTGCAATAGTTGATGCCCGCTCCTGGCGCGCGGATCGGTTGCGCGATGAGCAGTCCATTGGTCGCGGCGTCTTCGTGCCCTTGGCATTCGCGCCGGGGGAGGCTTTCCAGTTCGACTGGAGTGAGAACTGGGCCGTGATCGGCGGGGTTCGCACGAAACTGCAGGTTGCCCACATCAAACTCGCACATAGTCGGGCTTTCCTGCTGCGGGCTTATCTGCTGCAGACGCATGAGATGCTATTCGACGCCCACTGGCACGGGTTCCGCGTCTTCGGCGGTGTGCCCGGCCGCGGCATCTATGACAACATGAAGACAGCTGTCGACAAGGTGCTGGTCGGCAAGGACCGGCAGGTCAACCTGCGCTTTATGGCTATGGCCAGCCACTACGTCTTTGATCCCGATTTCTGCAATCGGGCTGCGGGCTGGGAAAAGGGGCAGGTCGAGAAGAACGTTCAGGATGGCAGGAACCAGCTCTGGCAGACAATGCCGGCTTTTGCGGATCTGGCGAGCTTGAACATCTGGTTGGAGGAGAATTCTGTTCGTCTTTGGCATGAGACGCCGCACGGCACCTTGCCGGGCACGATCGCCGATATCTGGGAAGCGGAGAAGGAGGCGCTGATGGCCCTTCCTCCCGCATTCGATGGGTTCATCGAACATGGCAAGCGCGTCTCCCCGACCTGTCTGGTAACATTTGAACGTGCCCGCTACAGCGTTCCCGCCTCGTTCGCGAACCATCCGGTCAGCCTGCGGGTCTACCCAGAGAAAATTGTCATCGCGGCTGAGGGGCAGATCCTGTGCGAGCATGATCGGGTCATCGAGCGCGCCCATCACGCGCTGCCTCGCACGGTTTACGATTGGCGGCATTATCTCACGGTGATCCAGCGCAAGCCTGGTGCCTTACGCAACGGCGCCCCGTTTGCCGAGATGCCAGAAGCCTTCCGGCTGCTTCAGCAGCATCTGCTCAAGCAGCGCGGCGGAGACCGGGAAATGGCTGAGATCCTGGCGCTGGTGCTGCAGCATGACGAGCATGATGTCCTGGCCGCCGTCGAAATGGCGCTTGAGGCCGGCGTGCCGACCAAAACCCATGTGCTGAATCTTTTGCATCGCCTGGTGGATGACGGACCCATTGCAACGCCTGACCTGGACCCACCGCGGGCTCTGGCCCTTCGGGAAGAACCAAAAGCCAATGTCGCCCGGTATGACGACCTGCGCCGCCAGTTGAAGGGAGCACGACATGCGTCATGATCCCGCCAGTGCCGCTATCGTCATCATGCTCAAGAGCCTGAAGTTGCACGGGATGGCACAAGCCGTTGCCGACCTTATGGAGCAAGGCGCGCCCGCCTTTGAGGCCGCAGTGCCCATGCTCTCGCAGCTTCTGAAAGCCGAAATGGCTGAACGTGAGGTCCGCTCGATCGCCTATCATCTGAAGATCGCCCGCTTCCCCGCCTATAAAGATCTGTCGGGCTTCGACTTCGCTGCCAGCGATGTAAACGAGCCCCTGGTTCGGCAACTCCACCGGTGTGACTTCCTCGATGGCGCCCAGAATGTCGTATTGATCGGGGGGCCGGGCACAGGGAAATCGCATGTCGCGACCGCCTTCGGTATCCAGGCCATCGAACACCATCGCAAAAAGGTGCGCTTCTTCTCGACCGTCGAGCTGGTCAATGCCCTTGAGCAGGAAAAGATGCGCGGCAAGGCCGGGCAGATCGCTGACAACCTGACACGCCTTGATCTGGTCATCCTGGATGAGCTTGGATACCTGCCCTTCAGCGCCTCGGGCGGGGCGCTGCTCTTCCATCTGCTGAGCAGGCTCTACGAGCGCACAAGCGTTGTCATCACCACCAATCTCAGCTTCGCCGAATGGGCCACCGTCTTCGGCGACGCCAAAATGACCACGGCGCTGCTCGACCGCCTCACCCATCGCTGCCACATTCTGGAGACCGGAAACGACAGCTTCAGGTTCAGGGCGAGCACCGCGGCCGCCAAAACAAAGAAGGGAGCTTCAAGTGCATTGACCCAGGCATGACCCACAGAACATAACCGAAGGGTGGGTCAGTTCTCGATGACAAACCCGGGTCAGTTCTCAGCGACATTCAACAGACCGCCCATCCTCATGCGCTAGGCACTTCTCGATCCAGTCGCTATTGAAACCCAGCTCGTTGAGTAGCGTCGAGCCCGTGCGGCGCAGGTCATGCACCGTGAACGGCTCCAGCGGCAGTCCCTCCTTCTTGGCCTGTTCGACCACCGCATAGGTGACGCGGTTGAAGGTCGCGCGCGACATCGGCGCGTCCGCATCATAGCGCGACGGCAGCAGGTATCTCGAATTGCCGGCGCAGGTCTTGAGCGCGACCAGGATGTCGATGGCTTGCGCCGGCAAATAGACGTTGTGCGCCTTCGAGCGCTTCATCCGCTCCTTCGGAATCGTCCACACCGCATTCTCGAAATCGACCTCATCCCATGTGGCGTCCTGCAACTCGCTCTTGCGGACCATGGTGATGAGAAACAGCTTCATGCCGAGCCGGATAGTCGGCAGCGTGGCAACATGCTCAAGCTGGCCCAGCATGACCCGGATCTCGGCGGGCGATAGCGAACGGTCCTTGGGAACGAATGTCGCGATTGAGGAAGGACCGACCTCATCGGCGGGATTCGCGACCTTCTCCCCGTGCAGGATCGCGAAGGCGTAAACCAGCTTCACGATGTCTCGAACGTGGACCGCCGTGGCCGGCGCTCCACGGTCCTTCACCTTTGCGCACATCGCCCGCAAATCGTCGGGGCTGATTTCCGTCAGCAGACGATTCCGAAACGTCGGAAGGATGTCCCGCTCATAGATCGTGCGGCGCATGGCGCGGGTGCTGTCGGCCATCTTCGCCTCTTGTAGCCAGCGTTCGCCAAACTCGCCGAAACTCTTTGCTTCCTTGAGGCGGCGCTTTTCTCGCTGCTTCTCCTGGGCAGGTGACCGACCTTCGAGAATAGCCCGCTGCGCGTCGATCAGCTTCTCCCGCGCACGCGCCAGTGACAGGCCAGCGGCTCCATACCGGCCGAGCGTCAGGGTCTCGCGGCGGCCATTCAATCGGTAGTCGTAACGGAAGACGACCGCCCCTGAGGGCTGGACCACGACGTACATACCGTCACGGTCAGCGACCTTATATAATTTATCCTTTGATTTCAGGGCTTTGATGCCCGCATCAGTCAGCATTGGACCCTCCGAGATCGCTCATAAAACGCGAGAGAGCCCTCAAATATACCGTCAGGCCAAAATCGGCCTTCCTGAACGGCAAAATTCCCTTTTGTATCAGGGTCATAATGCCTAAAAAATACCGTCACAAGCTCTCTAAGCCGTGACGGTATAGGCATTCTGCCAATGCGACAAGAGTCGCCATACCGTCAGCCATACCGTCTATCACGAGGCTTTCCCCGCGATAGACAGCGATAGAAGACGTAGGATTTATCGAGCTATTTCAGTGCCTTATGGAGGGCTATGGCGTAAAATCGGCGGCGTTTGGATAGGCCTGAATCATTCCCATTCGATGGTGCCCGGCGGCTTCGAGGTGATGTCGTAGGTGCAGCGGTTGATGCCCTTGACCTCGTTGATGATCCGGGTCGCCGTCTCGCCCAGGAAGTCGTGGGTGAAGGGATAGTAGTCCGCCGTCATGCCGTCCACGGACGTGACCGCCCGCAGCGCGCAGGCATAGTCATAGGTGCGCCCGTCGCCCATCACGCCCACGGTGCGCACCGGCAGGATCGCGACGAAAGCCTGCCAGATTTCGTCGTAAAGGCCGTGTTTGCGGATCTGGTCGATGAAGACCGCGTCGGCCTTGCGCAGGATCTCCAGCTTGTCGCGGGTGATTTCGCCGGGGCAGCGGATCGCCAGGCCGGGGCCGGGGAAGGGGTGGCGGCCGATGAATTTTTCCGGCAGGCCCAGTTCGCGGCCCAGGGCGCGGACTTCGTCCTTGAACAGCTCGCGCAGGGGTTCGACCAGCTTCAGGCCCATCTTCTCGGGCAGGCCGCCGACATTGTGGTGGCTCTTGATCGTGACCGAGGGGCCGCCCGAGAAGCTGACGCTTTCGATCACGTCGGGATAGAGCGTGCCTTGCGCCAGGAATTCCGCGCCCTCGATGCCGTTGGCGTAACGCTGGAACACGTCGATGAACAGCCGGCCGATGGTCTTGCGCTTGACCTCGGGGTCCGAGACGCCTTCCAGCGCGCCCAGGAACAGTTCGGATTCGTCGGCATGGATCAGCGGGATGTTGTAGGTGTCGCGGAACATGGTCACGACTTCCTCGGCCTCGTTCAGCCGCAGAAGCCCGTGGTCCACGAAGACGCAGGTCAGCTGGTCGCCGATCGCCTCGTGGATCAGCACCGCCGCGACGGAACTGTCCACGCCGCCCGACAGGCCGCAGATGACCCGTCTGTCGCCGACCTGTTCGCGGATCTTGCGGATCGCCTCGTCCCGGTAACCGGCCATGGTCCAGTCGCCGGTGAAGCCCGCCAGCCGGACGAAGTTTTCCAGCATCTGGCGGCCGCCCGGCGTGTGGTGCACCTCGGGGTGGAACTGCACGGCATAGAAGCGGCGACCTTCATCCGCGATCATCGCGAAGGGCGCGCCTTGGGAGGTGCCGATGACCTGGAAACCCGGCGCCAGGGCGGTGACGCGGTCGCCATGGCTCATCCAGACTTCCTCGCGGCCGGTCTGGAACAGGCCCGCGAAGATGCCGTCGCCTTTGTGACCCTCGGCGGGGGCGATGAAGGCGCGGCCGTATTCGGCGTGGTGCCCGGCCTCGACCTTGCCGCCCAGTTGCTCCATCATCACCTGCTGGCCATAGCAGATGCCGAAGACCGGCACGCCCAGTTCGAAGACCGCCTGCGGCGCGCGCGGGCTGCCGGGGCGCGTCACGCTGTCCGGCCCGCCCGACAGGATCACCGCCTGTGGGTTCAGGCCGCGCAGGATCTCGTCGGTCAGCAGGTTATAGGGATGGATTTCGCAGAAGACGTTCAGTTCCCGCAGGCGGCGCGCGATCAGCTGCGTGACCTGGGATCCGAAGTCGATGATGAGAAGGCGCTGGTGCTGGGTCATGGATGCGCTTTAAGCGCGCCCATGCCGCCGCGCAAGGGATTCGGGCGCCGGAACTGGCCCGGTCGGGTCCGCGTTTTCGGCCCGAACATCACAGGTCATCCTATGCCCGTCCTTCGCGCCCTTGCCGCTGTTGCCTGCCTGTCCCTCCTTGCCGCCTGCCAGCAGGGCATCGGCACCGCATTGCCGTGGCAGACCCCGACGGTTCCCCTGGCCGAGGAAGCCCTGGCCGTGCCATGCGGGGGCGATGCGCAGATCGCCGCGCGGATCGACGCCGCCGTCAATGCCGCCCGCCAAGGCCAGGGCAAGACGCCGCTGGCGGGCGCGCCGTTGCTGGCGCGGATCGCCCAGAGCCATGCCTGCGACATGGCCCGGACGGGGCGCGTGGATGTCGAGGGATCGAACGGATCCAGCGTCCTGGACCGGGCGCGGGCGGTCGGATACCCGGTCTGCGGCGTGGCGCAGCTTGTCGGGCGCGGCGGTGGCCCGGCGGATGCCGTCGCCCGCTGGATGGGGCAGGAGGCGCAGCGGACCGAACTGCTGGACCAGTCCAGCCGACAGGTGGGCAGCGGTTATGCCATCGGGCCGGACGGCGCGGCGTATTACAGCGTGGTGCTGGGGGACGACTGCGGCTGATCCCCTGCGAGGGAAGAAAAGGGGGGGGCTGACTGCCCCCCCATCGCCGTTCCGGCGATGTCCCCCCGTGGATATTTCGACCAAGGCAAAGCCGGGAGGGCCGCTATCTTTCGGGCACCAGGCCGCGCGGCGCGAAGCGCAGCACCAGAAGCAGGACCAGGCCCATGGCGATGAAGCGCATATGGGCGGCGCTGTCCAGAAGATGCGCCTTGATGTCGCCGTCGGGCAGGGGGCCGACCAGAAGGCCGATCAGGCCGGGGCCCCAGACCTCGACCTTGATCCAGAGGAACCAGATCAGCACGGCGCCCAGCACCGCGCCCCAGTTGTTGCCCGAGCCGCCGACGATCACCATCACCCAGATCAGGAAGGTGTAGCGCAGCGGGTTATAGCTGTTGGGCGCCATCAGCCCGTCCAGCGTGATCATCATCGCCCCCGCGATGCCGATCACCGCCGAACCCAGCACGAAGACTTGCAGGTGGCGGGCGGTCACGTCTTTGCCCATCGCCTCGGCGGCGGTTTCGTTGTCGCGGATGGCGCGCATCATCCGGCCCCAGGGTGATTTCAGCGCCAGTTCCGCCAGCAGGATGATGCCCAGCAGCACCACCAGGAACAGCGACAGGTAGCACAGCTTGACCCAGATTCCCGAGGCCTCGGCCGTGCCGAATCCCCAGCGGGCGGCGAAATCGACGAAGGCGGGGTTCTGTTGCAGGTCGATCTCGTACGGGACAGGCCGGGGGATCGAGGTGACGTTCTTGACGCCGCGCGCCAGCCAGTCCTCGTTGCGCAGGACCGCCACGATGATCTCGCCGATGCCCAAGGTGGCGATGGCCAGGTAGTCCGAGCGCAGCCCGAGCGCGACCTTGCCCACCGCCCAGGCGGCGGCTGCGGCGAAGGCGCCGCCCACGGCCCAGGACAGCAGCACGGGCAGGCCCAGCCCGCCGATATTGCCGGTGCGGGCGCTGTCATTCGCCTCGATCGCGGTGACGGCGGGGTCGAACAGCCAGCGATAGGCGATGAAGCCCAGGATCAGGACCAGGGCCACAGTCCAGGCGCGGCGGGTGCGGGCATAGACGATCCTGGCCAGGGCCAGGGTGCCGAGGCCCACCAGCAGCGACAGGATCAGGCGCGGCCCGCCCGCGGCCCAGGCGCCCTCGACCGGGGGCAGCGAGACCAGCACCGGGGCCAGCCCGCCGATGGCCAGGAAGCCCACGACGCCGGTGTTGAACAGCCCCGCATAGCCCCATTGCATGTTCACGCCCAGGGCGGCGACGGCCGAGATCAGGCCCATGTTCAGGATCGCCAGCGAGGTGTTCCAGGATCCCGAGAACATGCCGTTCCTGACCGTGCCCTCCAGCACGAAAAGGACGGCCAGGATCAGGAACAGGACGGGCGCGCGCCAGGGGCTGACGGCGGCGGCTTGACGGTTGGTGGACATGACGGACCCCCCCCTTAGACCGACTTGCCGCGGAACAGCCCGGTCGGGCGGAACAGCAGGACCACGATCAGGATGACGAAGCTGACGGCGAACTTGTATTCGGTCCCCAGCAGTTGCAGCAGCCCGCCGGGCTGCCAGCCGGGGAACAGATAGCCCGCGACCTTGACCCAAGGGTAGGTCACCGCGACCTCGGAGAAGGCCACCAGGAAGCCGCCGGCGATGGCGCCGATGGGGTTGCCCAGGCCGCCGACGATGGCGGCGGCGAAGATCGGCAGCAGGATCTGGAAATAGTTGAAGGGCCGGAAGGACTTGTCCAATCCATAGAGGACACCGGCGATGGTCATCAGCGCGGCGGCGATGATCCAGGTCAGGCGCACGACGCGTTCGGGGTCGATGCCCGACAGCAGCGCAAGATCCTCGTTGTCGGAATAGGCGCGCATGGCCTTGCCGGACTTGGTGCGGTTCAGGAACCAGAACAGCGCCGCGCAGGTGACGACGGTCACAACCAGCGTCAGGGCCTGGGTGGATCGCAGGGCCAGCCCCTCGGACAGGCCGGTCCATTCGCGGAAATCGCGCACGCCGATCAGGAAGCGCGCGCCGTCGTCGAAGCGCTGTTCGTCGACGCCGATCAGCAGCCGGGTCAGCCCGTTCATCACGAACATCACGCCCACCGAGGCCATCACGAAGATGATCGGCGCGGCCTTCTGCGCGCGATAGAAGCGATAGACGGATCGGTCGATGCCCAGCACCAGCAGCGCGGTGGCCGCGATCCCCACCGGCAGGGCCAGCAGCGCGGTCGGCAGCGGTCCCAGCGACACGCCCAGCGATTGCAGCCCCCAGGTGACCAGGATGGTGATGGCGGTGCCGAAGGCCATCGTGTCGCCATGGGCGAAGTTCGAGAACCGCAGGATGGCATAGATCAGCGTCACCCCAAGCGCGCCGAGCGCAAGCTGCGCGCCATAGGCGGCGGCGGGGATGAAGACGAAGTTCAGGAATGCCACAAGGGCGTTGAGGATATCCAAGGCTCAGCCCCCCAGGAAGGTGCGGCGGACTTCCGGGTCGGCCAGCAGCGCCTGCCCGGTGTCGGTGTAACGGTTGGCGCCCTGCACCAGGACATAGCCGATGTCCGCGATCTCGAGCGCCTGGCGGGCGTTCTGTTCGACCATCAGGATGGAAATGCCGGTGCGCGCGACCTCGATGATGCGGTCGAACAGCTCGTCCATGACGATGGGGCTGACGCCGGCGGTGGGTTCATCCAGCATCAGAAGCTGGGGCCGCGTCATCAGCGCGCGGCCCACGGCGACCTGCTGGCGCTGGCCGCCCGACAGTTCGCCCGCCGCCTGCCTGCGCTTCTCGGCCACGGCGGGGAACAGGTGATAGACCTGCTCCATCGTCTGGCGCACGTCGTCGTCGCGGATGAAGGCGCCCATTTCCAGGTTCTCCTCGACCGTCATGGTCGGGAAGATGTTGTGGGTCTGGGGCACGAAGCCCATGCCCTTGCGGACGCGCTGCTGCGGGGACAGGGCGGTGATGTCCTCTCCGCCCAGGGTGACGCGGCCCTCGCGCAGCGGCAGCATTCCGAACACGGCCTTCATGGCGGTGGACTTGCCCGCGCCGTTCGGGCCGACGATCACGGCGATCTGGCCCTTGTCCACGGTCAGGGTGCAGCCCATCAGGATGTCGGCCTTGCCGTATCCGCCGCGCATCCCCTGCGCCGACAGGAAGGGCTGCGCGCCCTGCGATTGGGATTGAGACTGCATCACAGCGCCCCTCCTGCGGCCTTGACCTTGTTCTTCAGGCCGGTGCCCAGATAGGCCTCGATCACGTCCTCGTTCTGCATGATGTGGTCGGCGGGGCCTTGTGCCAGAACCTTGCCCGCCGCCATCACGATGACCGGGTCGCACAGCTTGCCGATGAAATCCATGTCGTGTTCGATCACGCAGAAGGTATAGCCGCGTTCGCGGTTCAGCCGCACGATGGCGTCGCCGATGGTGCCCAGCAGGGTGCGGTTCACGCCCGCGCCCACCTCGTCCAGGAACACCACCTTCGCGTCGACCATCATCGTGCGGCCCAGTTCCAGCAGCTTCTTCTGCCCGCCCGACAGGTTTCCCGCCTTTTCGTGGGTCAGGTGGCGGATGGTCAGGAAATCCAGAACCTCGTCGGCCTTCTTGCGCAGCGCGGCTTCCTCGCGTTCGATGCGGGCACGTTGCAGCCAGGTCTTCCAGATCGTCTCGCCCGACTGGCCGCCGGGCACCATCATCAGGTTTTCCCGCACCGTCATCGACGAAAATTCATGCGCCAACTGGAAGGTGCGCAGCAGCCCCTTGTGGAACAGCGCGTGCGGCGGCAGGCCGGTGATATCCTCGCCATCCATGAAGACGCGACCCGATGTCGGCGGCAGAACGCCCGCGATCACGTTGAACAGCGTGGACTTGCCCGCGCCATTCGGGCCGATCAGCCCGGTGATGGATCCCGTCTCGATCGTCACGCTGGCGCCATCGACGGCCCGGAAGCCGCCGAAATGCCGGTGGAGGTCTTCGACCCTTATCATTCTTGTTACCCCGTCTTCACGCCATTGGTGAAGTGTGACCGCATTCAGCGGCTTTTGTCATGAAAAATGGCCCGGCAACCGAAATGGCTGCCGGGCCGGAGCATGAAAGAGGCTTCAGCGGAAGCCGACGACTTCCATCTTGCCGTCCTTGATCTCGATCTGGCGATAGACCCCGGCGGATTCGCCCTCGCCGACCAGCTCGACGGCGGTGGCGCCGACATAATCGACATCGCCGCCATCCTTCAGGATTTGCAGCGCCTTGCCCAGTTCGCCCGGCAGGATCTTTTCGCCCGGCGCGTTGGCCACGTCCATCACCTTGTCCTTGTAGACGGCGGGGTCGCTGCTGCCGGCGGCCGCCATCGACAGCAGGATCAGCGCGGCGGCGTCATAGGATTCGCCCGCATAGGTCGCGGTGCCGTCGAAGCCCGCAGCCTTGGCCAGTTCCACGAACTTGTCGCGGCCCTCGCCCTCGGCCGCCGGGTTCTGGCCGAAGCTGCCCTCGATCTCGGATCCGAAATTGCTGACCAGGGTGTCGTTGACCATGCCGTCGGGGAACACGAAGGTCTCGAACGCGCCGCTGTCCAGGGCGCCGCGCACGATGCCCGACCCGCCCTGATCGACATAGCCCGCCACGACCAGGGCATCGCCCCCGGCGGCGGCCAGGGCCGCGACCTCGGCCGAATAGTCGGCCTTGCCGTCGTCATGGGCGGAATTGACGGTCACGGTGCCGCCCTTGGCCGTGAAGGCCGCCGCGAAGCTGTCGGCCAGGCCCTTGCCATAGTCGTTGTTGGTATAGGTCACCGCGACCGACTTGATGCCCTTTTCCAGAATGATGTCGGCCATCACCTCGCCCTGGCGCGCGTCCGACGGCGAGGTGCGGAAGAACAGCCCCTGATCGTCGATGGTGGACAGCGCCGGAGAGGTCGCCGAGGGCGAGATCATCACCACGCCGTTCGGCACCGCGACGTTCTGCAACGAGGCGATGGTTTCGCCCGAGCACATGCCGCCGATGATGCCGCGCACCTTTTCGGCGGTGATCAGGCGTTCGACGGTCGCGCTGGCGGCGGCGGCGTCGATGCAGGTGGAATCGCCCTGCACCACGGACACGGTCGACCCGTCCAGCAGCAGCCCGCTGTCCGTCACCTCTTTCGCGGCCAGCGTGACGCCGTTCTGCATCGGCGGCGCCATGGATTCCAGCGGTCCCGTGAACCCGAACGAGGTGCCCAGCTTGACATCCTCGGCGCTTGCCGCACCGGCCAGCAACGCCCCTGCGGCGGTGGCCAGAAGAAGTTTTTTCATATGATTGTCTCCCAGTTGGAACAATGTCCTGCCAGGCAGGTTAGAAGCGCCTTGCCTAAAAGAAAAGCGGGATATTGCCAAGAAACCCTGCCTTTTCGGGCGGGTGACGCATGGTCAGCGCCAGCCCAGGCGGTCGTCGCGGCGGCGCAGGGCCAGTCCGGGCAGGGCGCTCAGCAGCCAGCCCAAGGCCAGCCCGATGCCCGCGGCCCAGAAGCCCGCAACCGTGACGGGCACCGCGGGCAGGAAATCGCCCCAGGTGGCGGCCAGCGTTTCCGCGTCGCGCAGGCGGTGGGGCAGGGCCATGCGTTCCAGCGGCCCGGCAAGCCGCAGCATCTGCAAGTCCGCGCGCGCCCGGTCGAGGCGGGCGAAGACATCGCGCATGGTCGCCTGATGCGCGTCGCGGAAGGCGCTGCCCGACAGGTCGGCCAGGGCCTGCGCGCGGGTCAGCCCGGCGGCCTGGGCGCTGGCGTCGAATTCGGCGGCGACGCGGGACAGGGCGTCGACCTGCCCGCCCAGCCGCTGCACATACTGGTCGGAAAAGGCCGGGAACTGCGACAGGACGACGGCGCAGCAGACCGCCGCCGCCAGCCGCAGCACGCCGATCACCGATCCTGCGCCTTCAGGCCCAGAACCGGCGCATAGATCTGTTCCAGCCGGGCGATGGCGTCCTTGGGCGACATCTCCTCGGTCTCGCCGGTGCGGCGGCTGGTCAGTTCGACCTTGTTCGCCGCCAGCCCGCGCGGGCCGACGGTGATGCGCCAGGGCAGGCCGATCAGGTCCATGGTGGCGAATTTCGCCCCCGCCCGGTCGTCGCGGTCGTCATACAGCGGATCCAGCCCGCGCGCCTGCAATTCCGCATAGATCGCGTCGCAGGCGCTGTCGGTCGAATTGTCGCCCTGTTTCAGGTTCACGATGCCGACATGGAACGGGGTCACGCCCTCGGGCCAGACGATGCCCTTGTCGTCGTGGCTGGCCTCGATGATGGCGCCCAGCAGGCGCGAGACGCCGATGCCGTGGCTGCCCATGTGGACCGGCGTGCGCGCGCCGTCCGGCCCGACCACCGTGGCGCCCAGCGGTTCCGAGTATTTGGTGCCGAAATAGAAGATCTGCCCGACCTCGATCCCGCGCGCGCTGCGGCGGCGTTCCTCGGGGACCTGGTTGAACAGCGCCTCGTCATGGGTCTCGTCGGTGCGGGCGTAACGGCTGGTGAATTCCTCCAGCACGGCCTGGCACTGCTCCACGCTGTCATAGTCGATCTCGCGGTCGCCGAAGGTCAGGTCGGTGATCTGGCTGTCATAGAACACCTCGGATTCGCCGGTTTCCGCCAGCACCAGGAATTCGTGGGTGTAATCGCCGCCGATCGGCCCGCCGTCGGCGCGCATCGGGATCGCCCGCAGCCCCATGCGCTCATAGGTGCGCAGATAGCTGACCAGATGCCGGTTATAGGCGTGCAGCGCGTCTTCCTTGGTCAGGTCGAAGTTGTAGCCGTCCTTCATCAGGAACTCGCGGCCCCGCATCACGCCGAAGCGGGGGCGGATCTCGTCGCGGAACTTCCACTGGATCTGGTACAGCGTCAGCGGCAGATCCTTGTAGCTGTTCACGTGGGCGCGGAAGATGTCGGTGATGACCTCCTCGTTCGTGGGGCCGTACAGCATGTCGCGCTTGTGGCGGTCGGTGATGCGCAGCATCTCGTCGCCGTAATCGTCATAGCGGCCGCTTTCGCGCCACAGGTCGGCCGACTGGATGGTCGGCATCAGCACCGGGATATGGCCCGCGCGCTGCTGTTCCTCGTGGACGATCTGCTGGATGCGGTTCAGCACCCGCAGCCCCAGCGGCAGCCAGGAATAGATCCCCGCCGACTGCTGCTTGATCATGCCCGCGCGCAGCATCAGCCGGTGGCTGACGATCTGAGCCTCTTTCGGGTCTTCCTTCAGCACCGGCAGGAAATAGCGCGACAGACGCATGGGCGGGATCCTTTGATCGAATATGGCGCAAAGCGTTACCGGATCGGCCCCGCCTTGCCAAGAACCGCCCGCTTGCAACTGCCGCGCGCGCCGTTCACATTCCGGGCGAACAGGACACCTCAGGAACCGCCATGCGCATACCGATTCACAAGCAACTGATGTGGTGGGGCGTTGCGGCTGTGTCGCTGCTGCTGGCGATGTGGCTGCTGGGCAACGCCATCCTGCCCTTCATCCTGGGGGCGGGCGTCGCCTATCTGCTGGATCCGGTGGCCGACCGGCTGGAACGCGCGGGCCTGTCGCGGGTCATGTCGGTGGTGGTCATCACCGTCATCGCGGTGCTGGCCTTCGCCGCCGTGGTGCTGCTGGTGGTGCCGGTCATGCTGCGCCAGGCCACGTCGCTGATCGAGACCGCGCCCGCCATGCTGGAACAGGGCCGCCTGTTCCTGTCGAACCGTTTTCCCGAACTGCTGCCCGCCGACGGCGATATCGGCACGGCGCTGACCGACCTGGGCGCGGCGATGGGCGAACAGATGGGCACGCTGGCGTCCCGCCTGCTGTCGTCGGTGGGCGGCATCATCAGCGCCGTCGCGATCCTGGTGATCGTGCCGGTGGTCGCCTTCTATCTGCTGCTGGACTGGGATCACCTGGTCGATCGGGTGGACACCCTGCTGCCGCGCGAGCACGCCCCCACCCTGCGCCGCCTGTCGCGAGAGATCGACGAGGCGCTGTCGGGCTTCGTGCGCGGACAGGGGCTGGTGATGCTGATCCTGGGCACCTGGTATGCCTTCGGCCTGATGATCGTGGGGCTGCCTTTCGGATTCTTCATCGGCATCATGGCGGCGCTGCTGTCCTTCATCCCCTATGTCGGCGTGCTGATCGGCGGGGCCACCGCCATCGGTGTCGCCCTGTTCAGCTTCTGGGGCGACCCGCTGTGGATCGGGATGGTGGTGGCGATCTTCGCCCTGGGCCAGATCGTCGAGGGCAATTACCTGCAACCCAAGATCGTCGGCCATCATGTCGGCCTGCACCCGGTCTGGCTGCTGCTGGCCCTGTCGGTCTTCGGCGCGCTGTTCGGCTTCGTCGGCATGGTCATGGCGGTGCCGCTGGCCGCCGCCCTGGGGGTGATTGCCCGGTTCCTGACGCAGCGATACCAGGAAAGCGCGCTGTTCACCGGCCAGGCGCTGCCTCCCGATCCGGGGCAGCCGGTGCTGGTCGAACTGGTCCCCGAAGGCACCGTCGCCAATGCCATCCGCGAGGCGCGCATCAGCGCCGACCAGCACCGGGCGCAAGGCCAGATCCAGATGATGCGCGAGGAAATCGCCCGCAGGCATCCCGAAGCCGAATAGATGGGCACGACCTTCCGCCAGTTGACGCTGGACCTGACCACGCCGCCCGCCCATTCGCGTGCCGATTTCCTGCCCGCGCCCGCCAATCGGGCGGCGCTTGCCGCGCTTGACGCGCCGCAGGACTGGCCGCAGGGGCGGATGCTGCTGATCGGGCCGGAAGGGGCCGGCAAGTCGCATCTGGCGGCCTTCTGGGCGGCCGAGAACGGCGCCCGCCGGACCAAGGCGGCGGCGCTGCGCCCGGACGCCGCCGACGCCCTGGCGGTCGAAGGCGGCGCCCTGGTGGTCGAGGACGCCGACCGCGCGGGCCGGGCGGCGGGGGCCGAACAGGCGCTGTTTCACCTGTGGAACCTGTGCGCGCCGCGCGATTGCCTGCTGCTGCTGACGGCGCGGACGCCGCCGCGCGACTGGGGTCTGGTGCTGCCCGATCTGCGGTCGCGCATGGATGCGATGCCCCAGGTCCGGCTGGGGCCGCCCGACGAAGCGCTGCTGGCCGCCGTGCTGGTGAAGCTGTTCGCCGACCGCCAGCAGGCCGTTCCCGCCGACCTGATCGACTGGCTGGTCCTGCACATGCCGCGCGACCTGGGGCTGGCCCGCCGCCTTGTCGCCGCGATGGACCGCGCCGCCATGTCCGACAAGCGCCCGATCACCCGCCGCATTGCCGCCGACCTGCTGAACGGTCTATCCGAGACCGAGACCTGATTCATCCGCTGAAGGCCAGGACCATGACGCAAGCCGATTTCCTTCGAACGCCCTTCCCGGAACCCCAGGATCTGCCCGAGGGCGTGCCCCAGAACGGCGCGCGCTTCTTCAACCGCGAGATCAGCTGGCTGTCCTTCAACTGGCGCGTCCTGGACGAGGCGCGCAACCCCCGCGTGCCGCTGCTGGAACGGCTGCGCTTCGTGTCGATCAGCGCGACCAACCTGGACGAATTCTATACCGTCCGCGTCGCGGGCCTGCGCGAACTGGTGCGAGAGGGCAACGCCACGCCCTCGGACGACGGGCTGACGCCTGCGGAACAGCTGTCGATGATCAATGCCGACGCCCGCCGCCTGATGGGCGCGCAGCAGGGCGTCTGGAACCGGATCCGCCGGGAAATGGAGGAGGCGGGCATCGTCATCCTGTCCCGGTCCCGCCTGACCCGCGCCGAAGAGGAATTCCTGCACGACTATTTCGAACGCAAGGTGTTCCCGGTCCTGTCGCCGTTGGCCATCGACCCGGCGCACCCCTTCCCCTTCATCCCGAACGCGGGTTTCTCGCTGGCGCTTGAACTGGCCCGCGAGACCGACGGGCGGCAGATGCAGGCGCTGCTGCCGATCCCCGCGCAATTGGACCGCTTCATCCCCCTGCCGGGCGGAGAGCGGTTCTTCAAGCTGGAAGATCTGCTGCTGATGCACCTGTCCAGCCTGTTTCCGGGCTATCGCGACACGGGCCATTGCGCTTTCCGCGTGCTGCGCGACAGCGACCTGGAGGTCGAGGAGGAAGCCGAGGATCTGGTCCGCGAATTCGAGACCGCGCTGAAACGCCGCCGCCGGGGCAGCGTGATCCGCCTGAAGATCACGCGCGGCGCCCCCGACCGGCTGCGCCGCCTGATCATGGAGGAACTTGAGGTCGGTCCCGACGAGGTGATCGAGGTCGAGGGGCTGCTGGGCGTGGCCGACCTGCGCGAACTGGTGCTGGATTCGCGCCGCGACCTGCAATGGCCCGCCTTCACGCCGCGCGTTCCCGAACGGGTGCAGGACCATGACGGCGACATGTTCGCCGCCATCAAGCAAAAGGACATGCTGCTGCACCACCCCTATGAGACCTTCGACATGGTGATCCGCTTCCTGGCCCAGGCCGCACGCGATCCGAACGTGCTGGCGATCAAGCAGACGCTGTACCGCACCAGCCGCGACAGCCCGATCGTCGATGCGCTGTGCGAGGCCGCAGAATCCGGCAAGTCCGTCACCGCGCTTGTCGAACTGAAGGCCCGCTTCGACGAGGCCGCGAACATCCGCCAGTCGCGCCGCCTGGAACGGGCCGGGGCGCATGTCGTCTATGGCTTCGTGAACTACAAGACCCATGCCAAGATCAGCACGGTGGTGCGCCGGGAGGGCGACAACCTGGTCACCTATACCCATTACGGGACCGGCAACTATCACCCGATCACGGCGCGGATCTATACCGACCTGTCGCTGTTCACCTGCGACCCGGCGCTTGGGCGCGATGCGACCAAGGTCTTCAACTACCTGTCGGGCTATGTGCAGCCGGCAGGGCTGGAAAACATTTCCATCTCGCCCATCGACCTCAAGGACCGGCTGATTTCCTTGATCGCCAGAGAGGCCGAACTGGCCCGTCAGGGACGTCCCGCCGCGATCTGGGCCAAGATGAATTCGCTGATCGAAAGGGATGTGATCGACGCGCTGTATGCGGCAAGTGCTGCGGGCGTGAAGATCAGCCTGGTGGTGCGCGGCATCTGCGGGATTCGGCCCGGCATCCGGGGGCTGTCGGACAATATCCGCGTGAAATCCATCGTCGGGCGATATCTGGAACATTCGCGGATCGTCTGCTTCGGCAACGGCTATGGCCTGCCGTCGAAGCGGGCGCGGGTCTTCATCAGCTCGGCCGACTGGATGGACCGCAACCTGAACCGCCGTGTCGAAACCCTGGTCGAATGCGTGAACGATACCGTCAAGGCGCAGATCGTCAGCCAGATCATGGCCGCCAACATGGCGGACGAGGCGCAAAGCTGGCTTTTGCAACCCGATGGCCGGTTCGTGCGCTATCTGCCCGAGGGGCGCGACGACCTGTTCAACTGTCACCGTTTCTTCATGGACCATCCGTCACTGTCCGGGCGGGGTACTGCGGGGGCCGGGGACGTTCCGGCATTAACCCATTCGAACGATTGACGCACCCGTCAGGGCGGTTCATTAACAGCGGCGATGCGGACCAAGCAGGAGAGGCGGCGATGAACGGCGTGCGGACGACGACCGGCAAGAAGGTCGAGCCTTTCGGCAAGATGTTCGCGACCCTGCCCAAGCGCGCCCTGTCGCGCGTGGGCGTGGTCGACGTGGGGTCGAACTCGATCCGGCTGGTGGTCTTCGACGGCGCGGCCCGGTCGCCTGCCTATTTCTATAACGAAAAGATCATGGCCGGGCTGGGGGCCAAGATGGCCCAGACCGGCCGCCTGAACCCCGAGGGCGTCAAGCGCGGCTTCGCGGCGCTGCAACGCTTCGCGGCGCTTGCCAAGGGGATGGATATCGGCCCGCTGACCTGCGTCGCCACCGCCGCCGTGCGCGAGGCCGCAGACGGTCCCGAATTCCAGGCCCGCGTCGAACGCGAGACCGGCATCAAGATGTGGGTCATCGATGGCGAGGAAGAGGCCCGCCTGTCCGCCCAGGGCGTGCTGTTGGGCTGGCCCGACGCGCGCGGCCTGGTCTGCGACATCGGCGGCAACTCGATGGAACTGGCCGAGGTCGCGGACGGGCAGGTCGGGCGGCGCGTGTCCTCGCAGCTGGGACCGTTCCGCCTGCAACAGGTGCCCGGCGGCAAGGACGGGCTGCGCAAGTATATCAGGAAGGTCGTGACCGAACTGGCTGCCGTCATGGGCACCCATCACGAACGCATCTATCTGGTGGGCGGCAGCTGGCGCGCCATCGCCCGGCTGGACATGGAGCGCGTGGCTTATCCGATGACCGTGCTGCACGAATACCGCATGACGCCCAAGGCGGTGGCCGATACGGTGGCCTGGATCGGCACGCATGACCTGAACGAGCTGCGCAGCCAGGTCGACATCTCGTCCTCTCGGATGGAACTGGTGCCGCTGGC
The DNA here is from genome assembly GCF_900631945.1 of Paracoccus haematequi. Taxonomy (GTDB): domain Bacteria; phylum Pseudomonadota; class Alphaproteobacteria; order Rhodobacterales; family Rhodobacteraceae; genus Paracoccus; species Paracoccus haematequi_A. The sequence continues at coordinate 26,621 of NZ_UZWE01000057.1, read as the reverse complement.
CTCGCAGGTGCTGCTGCAACTGGCCGAGACCTTCGCGCCGACCGAACTGGCCGTCAGCAGCTATGGCATCCGCGAGGGGTTGCTGTACGAACAGATGCCCGACAGCCTGCGCAAGCGCGACCCGCTGATCGAGGCCGCGCGCTTTACCGAACGCCAGATGGCGCGGATGCCGGGATCCGGCAAGAAGCTGTACCAGTTCCTGCAACCCCTGTTCCAGAACGCGCCGCCGGAACGCGACCGCCTGATCCGCGTGGCCTGCCTGCTGCACGACACAAGCTGGCGCGCCCATCCCGATTACCGCGCCGAGGCCTGCTTCGACAATGTGACCCGCGCCAACATGGCCGCGCTGTCCCACCCCGAGCGCGTCTTCCTGGGCTTGGCGCTGCTGCACCGCTACAAGAACAGCCGCTCGGGGTCGCCCATGGCGCCGCTGTTCAAGCTGCTGGACGAGGGCGACATCCGCGATGCCGAGGTGCTGGGAAAGGCGATGCGGTTCGGCGCGATGCTGGCGCTGGACGACCCGGCGGACGCGGGCAGGCTGACCTTCGACGCCACGCAACTGCGCCTGCACCTGACGCCCGTCGGCCGCAAGCTGATGGGCGAGGTGGCCGAGGCCCGGTTCAAGGCGCTGTGCAGCGCCCTGGGAGTGGAAGGCGTGATCGAGGGCTGATCCCGGATCACAACTGCCCGTCATCCTCGGAAGGCGTGTCCACGACCACCGCCCCTTCGACATAGATTCCATCGCCGGACGGATCCGTCGCGTCGCCAGGCCATCCGCCCCCTTGGGAATCGCCCCCGCTGTCCGGCCCAAGCGCTTTGGCGGGCTGCTGCGCGACCCAGCCATCGGCGCAAAAGGTGCTGCTGGCGCCGCTGCCGCAGGCCTGCGCCGGTTGGGCCGGACCAAGGACAACCAAGGCTAGGACTGCGATGATGCGGATCATGTGATTCCCCTGCGGCATGTCCGATGATCTAGCGCGAAATCCTTCACATCCGGTTAGCGGCCGCCTGCCGCGCCAAGCAAAAAGGGCGCCCGAAGGCGCCCTTTCCGTGTCTGCCGCAGGGCAGGGGATGATTACATCATCCCGCCCATGCCGCCCATGTCGGGCATCCCGCCGGCCGCGGCCTTCGGCTCGGGCTTCTCGGCGATCATGGCTTCGGTGGTGATCAGCAGGCCCGCGACCGAGGCCGCGTCTTCCAGGGCCGTGCGAACCACCTTGGCCGGGTCGATCACGCCGAACTTGAACATGTCGCCATATTCTTCGGTCTGGGCGTTGAAGCCGAACGACTTGTCGGTGGATTCGCGGACCTTGCCGGCAACCACGGCACCGTCGACACCGGCGTTTTCGGCGATCTGGCGCATCGGGGCTTCCAGAGCGCGGCGCACGATGGCGATGCCGGCTTCCTGGTCGCTGTTCTCGGCGGTCAGGCCTTCCAGGGCCTTGCCGCCCTGAACCAGGGCCACGCCGCCGCCGACGACAACGCCTTCCTGCACGGCCGCGCGGGTCGCGTTCAGCGCGTCGTCCACACGGTCCTTGCGTTCCTTCACCTCGACCTCGGTCATGCCGCCGACGCGGATGACGGCGACGCCGCCGGCCAGCTTCGCGACACGCTCTTGCAGCTTCTCGCGATCGTAGTCCGAGGTGGTTTCCTCGATCTGCTGGCGGATTTGGGAAACGCGGGCCTCGATCTCGGACTTCTCACCGGCGCCGTCGACGATGGTGGTGTTGTCCTTGTTGATCGTGATCTTCTTGGCGCGGCCCAGCATGTCGATGCCGACATTTTCCAGCTTCATGCCCAGATCTTCGCTGATGACCTGACCGCCGGTCAGAATGGCGATGTCTTGCAGCATGGCCTTGCGGCGGTCGCCGAAGCCCGGAGCCTTCACCGCCGCGATCTTCAGACCGCCGCGCAGCTTGTTGACGACCAGGGTCGCCAGGGCCTCGCCTTCCACGTCCTCGGCCACGATGACCAGCGGCTTGCCCGACTGGATGACGGCTTCCAGCAGCGGAACCATTGGTTGCAGCGAGGACAGTTTCTTCTCGTGCAGCAGGATGTAGGCGTCTTCCAGATCCGCGATCATCTTGTCGGGATTGGTGACGAAATAGGGCGACAGATAGCCGCGGTCGAACTGCATGCCTTCGACGACTTCGACCTCGGTCTCCATCCCCTTGTTTTCTTCGACGGTGATGACACCCTCGTTGCCGACCTTCTGCATCGCGTCGGCGATGAAGCGGCCGATATTGGCTTCGCCGTTGGCCGAGATGGTGCCGACCTGGGCGACTTCGTCGCTGTCGTTCACCGGGCGCGAGGCGGCCTTGATGGCCTCGACAACCTTCGAGGTCGCCAGGTCGATGCCGCGCTTCAGATCCATCGGGTTCATGCCGGCGGCGACCGCCTTCATGCCCTCTTTCACGATGGCCTGGGCCAGCACGGTGGCGGTGGTGGTGCCGTCGCCGGCCTCGTCATTGGTGCGCGAGGCCACTTCGCGGACCATCTGGGCGCCCATGTTCTCGAACTTGTCGGCCAGCTCGATTTCCTTGGCGACCGAGACGCCGTCCTTGGTGATGCGCGGGGCGCCGAAGGACTTGTCGATCACCACGTTGCGGCCTTTCGGGCCCAGCGTGACCTTCACGGCGTCTGCCAGGATGTTGACGCCTTTCAGCATCCGGTCGCGGGCGTCCGTGTTGAACTTGACTTCTTTCGCAGCCATGTGAATCTCCTGAATTTATGGGTGAAGGATGCGGATCAGGCGATGACGCCCAGGATGTCGCTTTCCTTCATGATCAGCAGCTCCTCGCCGTCGATCGTGACTTCCGTGCCCGACCATTTGCCGAACAGCACGCGGTCGCCCGCCTTGACGCTGGGCGCGATCAGCTCGCCCGAATCCTTGCGCGCGCCCTCGCCGACGGCGATGATCTCGCCTTCCGCGGGCTTTTCCTTGGCGCTGTCGGGGATGATCAGGCCGCCCTTGGTCTTTTCGTCCGACTGGACGCGACGGACCAGGACGCGGTCGTGCAGCGGTTTGAATGCCATTGGTGAACACTCCGTGTTTCAGGTTGCAGTGTTGCGGTGTTGGCACTCACACCGGATGAGTGCCAATGACGGTGATCTAGGCCACCCGAGCGGCCCTGTCAACGCCGCCGCGACGCCAAATTCTTGGGCCGGGCGGCTGGTCAAGGCGGCGGGGCTGTGCCAGCCTTCAGGCGGCAACAGCGGGGAAGCAGCGGATGAGGGTCTTGGTGGCGGCGGTTTTTGCGCTGTGGGCGGCGGCCCCGGCATGGGCGCAGGCATCCGAATGCGTGGGCGCCAACCTGTTCGACGCAATGACCCCCGACCAGCGGGCCGAAATCGACGCGGCGGTGGCCGACATCCCCTATCATCAGGGCCTGCTGTGGCGGGCCAGCAAGGGCGATCAGGAGATGACCCTGGTCGGAACCTATCATTTCGGCGATCCGCGCCACGACGCGATGCTGGCACGGATCGAGCCGCTGCTGGCCGATGCCGCCGCCCTCTTCGTCGAGGCCGGGCCCGAGGAGGAACGCAGGCTGACCGAGGCCCTGGCCTCGGATCCCACGCTGATGGTGGATCCCGATGGCCCGACCCTGCCCGAGCGGCTGGACGACCGGGACTGGGGCCTGCTGTCGGCGGCGATGGCCGAACGGGGCACCCCCGCCGTCGTCACGTCGAAGCTGCGGCCCTGGTATGTGGCGATGATGCTGGGGATCAGCCCCTGCATGATCCGGCAGATGGCCGAAAGCGGCGCCCAGGGGCTGGACCACCGCCTTGTCGAGCGGGCCGAGGCCCTGGATCTGCCGGTTCGCGCCCTGGAACCCTGGGATACCGTCTTCACCCTGTTCGGCCACCTGACCCCGCAGCAGGAGATCGAGATGATCCGCGCCGCGCTGCCCGCCGCCGCCCATGCCGACGATTACGCGGTGACGCTGACCGATGCCTATTTCGCGGGCGATGTCTGGGCGATCTGGGAGTTCGGCCGCTTCGATGCCTATCGCAATTCGGGCCTGACGCGTGATCAGGTGGATGCGCAGATGCGGCTGGCGAAAGAGCAGTTGATGGACCGCCGGAACCAGTCCTGGATCGCCCCGCTGACCCAAGGGGCGCGCGATGCCGCCCGGCAGGGCAAGGGCATCGTCGCGGGCTTTGGCGCGCTGCATCTGCCGGGCGACCAGGGGGTCCTGCGGCTGCTGGAGAGAGACGGCTGGACCATCGAGAGGCTGGACGGATGACCGGCACCCTTCGGCCGGCGCGCGACGGTCGGGCCTTGGGATGAACTGGCGCCGTCATGCCCGGTTCCTGGCCGCCCTGGCGGTGGGGGTTGCGGCGGGTCTGGCGCTGCCGATGGCGCTGATCGACCGCACGCTGGCGGGCGGCAACCTGTTCTTTGCCGCCTATCTGGCCTTGGCGGCGCGCTTCGCCCATCGCCTGACAGGCGCCGACCTGCGCCGTCACGGGACCGAGGATGACGAGGGCGGCCATGTCATCGTGCTGCTGGCCGTGGGCGCGGTGGCGCTGTGCCTGTGGGCGGTGTTCGGCACGCTGGGGGACAGGACCGGGGCGGGCTGGCTGCGCCCGGCGATGGCCGTCGCCTCGGTCCCGCTGGGCTGGGCCACGCTGCACATGGTGATGGCGTTCCATTACGCGCGGCTGTTCTATGCCGTCGAAGCCGGGCAGCGCGCGGGGGGCCTGGATTTTCCCGGAACCAGGGATCCGGGGCCATGGGATTTCATCTATTTCAGCATGACCCTGGGCATGACGGCCCAGACATCGGACGTGGCGATCCGTGATACCCGGCTGCGCCGCGTGGTGGTGCTGCATTCGGCGCTGTCGTTCTTTTTCAACACCGTGCTTCTGGCCCTGGCGGTCAATGTCGCGCTGTCGCAGGGCTGACGGGATCAGCGCCCGCCCAGCACCGACAGGGCCTGCGCCTGGCCGCCCTTGACGAAGGTGATGCGGCTGTCGCCGATGTCGGTGATGGTGCCGCCGTTGATCTTGTCGCCCAGACGCAGGGTCAGGACGCGGCCGTTCGACAGCCGCACAAGCGCGCGGCTGGCCTTGCCCGCGCCGATGGTGCCGATGATCTGGGTGCGGTTGATCTGGATGCCGTCCTTGACCGTCGCAGCGACTCCGGCCGTGGTCGGCGTGCGCCCGTCGGGGATGGCGGCGGTGACCTCGGGTTCGTCCTCGGCCTCGGGCGGGGCATAGCGCTGCTGACGGGCGGCTGCGGCGCGCGCTTCTGCTTCGGCTTGGGCGCGGGCGCGGGCTTCGGCCTGGGCGCGGGCCTGCGCCTCGGCCTGGGCGTCCTGGGCGGCACGGGCGCGGGCGCGGGCCTCGGCCTGGGCCTGCAATTCGGCGTCCTGGCGGCGCTGTTCGGCCAAGGCAGCCTCTTGCGACTGCGCCTGGGCGGCGGCGCGCAGGTCGTCGGCGGTGGGGGCCAACGGGGCTGCGGCCACGGCGGCCGCCACTGCGGCGGCCCCGGCGCCCGCCGCACGGCGCGGCGGCAGCGCAGATGAACGAAGCGCCGTCAAAGCGACGGCGCCCGGCAGAGGAGAGCTTTCCGAAACGGCTGCGGCGACGGCCCGGTCGATGGCCCCGCCCGACAGGCTGGCGCTGCCGGGGCCGGGATCGCTGCGGACGGCAGGGCGCGCCCCGCCGGGCCGCGCATGGGGCCGGGCCGATTGCCCCAGACCCGACCGGGCACGGGGCGCATCGGCGACGGCCGCCGCGACCGCATCGCGCACCGCCTGTTGCGACGGCCCGCCGACCGCCATGGGCTTGCGGGACGGGCGGGCCTCGGCCAGCCGGATCACCGCGCCGCGTTCCGCATCGCCGAGGCCCCGCGCCCCCGCCTGGGCGGTGCGCAGGTCGCGCAGCAGGTCGGTCAAGGCGCGGCGTTCGGCCTGGCTCAGGCGAGTCGGCTGGCCATCCTCGGACCGGCTGCCTTCCTCGATCAGGCTTTGCCGCTGGGGCCGCGCGGGCGGCCTGCCGGAAGACGCGGCAGGCGGCGCAGCGCGGGCCGGGTCGGCGGCAGGGGCGGCTTCAGGCGCGCGGGCCGGGCTGCTGGCAGGCGTGACCGAGGCCGGACGTTCCGGCGGACGCGATCCGGTCAACCGCGCGGGGGTCTGCGGGCGGGCGCGTTCCGCGAAGGGCGGCGGGCTGGCGGGAACCACCGGGCGCGCATCGGCGGGCGCCGGGGCCGCCGCCCGCACCGGGGCCACGCGCGGCGGACGGGCGGAACTGGCCAGCCGCTGCGCCGGTGGCGTCACTCGCGTCGCAGGGACAGCGGTCGCCGGGGCCGTCGCTGCCGGGGCAGGCGTTGCGGCCGGAGCGGGTGCGGGCGCTTCCGTCATGGTGGCCGCGCTGATCGGCCTTTGGGTCGCGGAAGTGGCGGCGGGGGCCGCGGCCATCGCTTCGGTCAGCGCCTGGCTGAGGGCGTCGTCGCCCTGCGCGGTCGGTGTGGCAGGCTGCGGCGCGGGGGCAGGCTGCTGCGGCGTGGGCTGGGGACGAGCGGCGGAAAGTGCGGTCGCGGGATCGGCCGGAACCGGGACCGGAGCCGCCGCAACCGGGGCGGGTTCCTGTTCCACCGGCGCCGTCGGCGCGGCGACAGGGACTGCCGCGACCTCGGCCGGTTCGGCCGCAGCCTCGGCCTGGCGGGGTTCCGCGGCGGGATCGGCTGCGACAGGATCGACGGCGGGCGGAAGAACCGCCGCCTGATCCGGGGCGGGGGCCGTCGCCGCCAGCTCTGGTGCCGGATCGGCGGGCAGGTCGGGGACGGCCACAGGCTGCGTCGTTGCCACCGGCGCTTCTTCGTTCGACGGCGCGCCGAAGAAGGCCAGCACCGCGACAAGGCCCAGAACCAGGATCCCCATCAGGACCGGCAAGCGGCCCGGATCCAGGCGACGCAGGCGGGCCATCAGGGATTCGGCGGCCACGGCGTCCTGCGGCGCGGCGGGCCGGGCGCGGGCTTCTCGGGCGCGGTCGTGGACGGCCTGGGCGCGCGGAGACAGGGGGCGGGGGGCCGCGACGGGGGACTTGACCTCTTTGTGGCGGATCACGCTGGCGGCGGTGGCGGCGGCAGGTTCAGAGACAGGCCCGACAGAAGGTTTCGCTGCGGGTTGTTCCGGTTCGGGGCTGGCCTTGACCGGCGGAACCGCCACCACATGCGGCACGATGCGGCTGATGACGGCGGGCGCCTCGGCCTTGGTCCCGGCGGGTTCCGGGACGGCCACCACCGGATCGGTCACGCGCGCCTGGGTCAGGTCGGGCTGGCTGAAGGGCGGGCGGGTGACCTGATCCTCGGCCAGGCGGCTGGGGCCGAAATCGGGCTGGCCGTCGAAGCGGTCGTCCCCCGGACGCGCCACGAAGCCCGAGGGGCGGAAGCCCTGGGACCGGGCGAAATCCTCGGCCTCTTCCAGGGTCCGGCGGGCGACGGCGGCGATGCGCAGCGTCTCGATATCGCCGCTGGCCGAGGGGCACCAGTCGAAGGCCAGTTCGTCCGCCGCATAGGGAGTCATCCCCTCAAGCGCGCGGGCGATGGCCAGGGGCGTATCCGATCCAACCGGAACCGTCAGCGTGCTGTACAGGATCTGGTCGTCGGGAATGACCAGCACGGTGTCCAGCTGGCTGGGCGGCGCGCCCGCCTGGTCGCGCAGCGCGGCCAACCGGGCGGTCATCTCGCGGCCCGCGAAGGGCGCCTGGCCCAGGGGCCGCCACCCCAGGCCGTCGCGGTGTTCCAGCATGACCGCCTCGGACGTAAAGCTCATGGCGAAATCGGGCGGGGCGATATGTCTGTTCATGGTGGATCACTGCTCATGATGATCGCGTGTTCTATGGGTCCGCGATTTGGTTTGATTACCCCAGATTTAGCGGATTTCGCCGGTTGAGGAAAGCCAAACTGGCGGATCCGTGAACGCATTTGCTTTGAACTTCCCGGCAGGATCGCGGTTAGTGGGGCCAGGGAAATTTCCGCAAAGAGGACAGAGACATGACACAGTTTCCGCGCAGGCTGGCACGGGCCGCCCTGGTGGCCTCAACGGCGCTGGCGCTTGGCGCCCCGGCGATGGCCGCGCCCGGCAAGGGCGGGCATGGCACGTGCCATCCCGGCATGTCGCGCCTGACCGTGACCGGCCAGGGCGAAGCGCGCGTGGCCCCCGACCTGGCGACCATCCAGCTGGGCGTCACCACCCAGGCCGCCGGTGCCGCCGACGCGATGCGCCAGAATTCGCAGCAGCAGACGGCGGTGTTCGAGGCGCTGGCGGGCGCGGGGATCGATGCGGCGGATGTCCAGACCTCGGGTCTGAACCTGAACCCGGTGATGGATTACGGCGAAGGGCGCGCGCCCACGGTGACCGGCTATCAGGCCAGCAACATGGTGTCGGTGCGCGTCAAGGACGTGGCCCGCCTGGGCGAGGTGCTGGATGCCATCGTCGCCGCAGGCGCGAACGAGATCAACGGCATCAGCTTCATCCGCGACGACAGCAGCGCGACCGAGGACGAAGCCCGCCGCGCGGCGGTCGAGGACGCGCGCCACAAGGCCGAGGTTCTGGCCGAGGCTGCGGGCCTGACGCTTGGCCCGGTGCTGGTGCTGCGCGACACGCCGACGCCTGAAGGACCGCGTCCGATGATGATGGAGGCGCGGGCCGCCGCGGATTCCGCCAAGGTGCCGATCGCGGCGGGCGAGGTGGCGCTGTCCGCCCTGGTCGAGATGCAGTTCGCCCTGGGCGGGCAGGACTGCGGCCCGATGGGCGGCAAGGGCGGTCGTGGCCACCACAACCACGGCCTTCCCGAGGGCCACCCGCCGATGCCGGGCGATGACACGGGCGCGCCCGTGCCGGGGGATGACGCGGATGCGCCCGTGCCGGGCGACGATGCGGGCGTGCCCGTGCCGGGCGACGTGCCGCCGCCGCTGGGCACCGATACCGGCGCGCCGGAACCCGGCCAGCCGGTGGTGCCGATGGGCACGCCCCCGGCCGAAGGGCAGACCCCCGCGAATTGATCGGGCAGGGGGCTTCGGCCCCCTTTCCTATGCCACCGCGGCGGCCAGGGCCTGATCCAGGTCGGCGATCAGGTCCGCCGGATCCTCGATGCCGATGGACAGGCGCAGCAGGTCGGGGGCGGCCCCTGCGGCGCGCTGCTGATCCTCGGTCAGCTGGCGGTGGGTGGTCGATGCCGAATGGATCACCAGCGACCGCGCGTCGCCCAGGTTCGCGACATGGCTGAACAGCTTCAGCGCGCCGACCACCTTGACTGCCGCGTCATAGCCGCCCTTGACCGCAAAGGTGAACAGCGCCCCCGCGCCCTTGGGATACAGCCGCTTCGCCGTCGCGCTCCAGGGCGAGGACGCCAGCCCCGCATAGGTCACGGCCGTGACGCGCGGATCCTTTTCCAGCCATTCCGCGACCTTCTGGGCGTTTTCGACATGGCGGGCCATGCGCAGGCCCAGCGTCTCGATCCCCATCAGCGTGTAATGGGCGCCCTGCGGGTTCATCGTCATGCCCAAGTCGCGCAAGCCAATGGCGATGGAGTGAAAGGTGAAGGCCAGATTGCCGAAGGTCTCGTGGAATTTCAGGCCGTGATAGGCGGGTTCCGGGTCCGACAGGCTGGGGAACTTGCCCGAGGCCGACCAATCGAAGCTGCCGCTGTCCACCACCGCGCCGCCGGTGACCGTGCCGTTGCCGGTCATGTATTTGGTCAGGCTGTGGACGACCAGGGTGGCGCCCTGTTCGATGGGTTTGCACAGATAGGGCGTCGCCAGCGTATTGTCCACGATCAGCGGGATGCCTGCGGTCTTTGCGATGTCGGCCACCGCCGGGATGTCGGTGACATAGCCGCCGGGATTGCTGATCGATTCGCAGAAGATCGCGCGGGTGTCGCCGTCGATGGCGGCGCGCAGGGCCTCCAGATCGTCGAAATCGACGAATTTCGCCGACCAGCCGAACCGCTTGATGGTCTGGCTGAACTGCGTGACGGTCCCGCCGTACAGCCGGGTCGAGGCGATGATGTTCAGCCCCGGTCCCATCAGCGGGAACAGCGCCATGATCTGCGCCGCATGGCCCGACGAACAGCAGACCGCCCCCGCGCCTCCTTCAAGCGCCGCGATGCGGTTCTGCAAGGCGGCGACGGTTGGGTTGGTCAGGCGCGAATAGATGTATCCGACCTCTTGCAGCCCGAACAGCCGCGCGGCGTGGTCGGCGTCCTTGAAGACATAGGATGTGGTCTGATAGATCGGCACCTGCCGCGCGCCGGTCGCCGGATCGGGCTCCGTGCCCGCGTGAATCGCTGTCGTGTCAAAGCCCTGGGTCATCTGCCCCTCCTTCTGGTCGGGCAGAGCCTAGGCCGACGGGGCCAAGTCCCGCAACGGCAAAGAAATCTCTTTTGCCGGGGCGGCCCGGCCGCCACGTTCTACAACGGCCGGTTATAGCGGATGAAGGGCGTCCGCACCCCAACCCGGTCATAGAGCATCCGCCCCGCATAGTTGAATTCCTGCGTCAGCCAATAGACGCGCGGACGGCCCGCCGCATCGGCGGCGGCATAGACGCCCTGGATCAGCGCCCGGCCCACCCCACGCCCCCGCGCGCCATCGGCGGTGAACAGGTCTTGCAGATAACAGGTGCCCTCGGGGAACCACAGATGCGGGTGAAAGACGTAATGCGTCAGGCCCAGCAGCGCCCCGCCGTCATCGGCCACCAGGCAATGGAAATCGCCCGGATCCCCCGCCGTCAGCCGTGCGAAGGCCGCATCGAAGAACTCCTGCGGCAGGCCGGGCCGATCGTAGAAGCTGTGATAGGCGTCATACAGCGCCTGCCACTGGTCCTTGTCCTCGGTGCGCAGCGGCCGGACGATCATCGCTGCCTCCGCGCCATGAAGGCCAGCTTCTCGAACAGCGCCACGTCCTGTTCGTTCTTCAACAGCGCGCCATGCAGGCGGGGCAGCATGGTCTGGGGATCGCGCTTCAGATCCTCGGGCGCCAGATCCTCGGCCAGGATCAGCTTCAGCCAGTCCAGCAATTCGCTGGTCGAGGGCTTTTTCTTCAGCCCCGGCGTCTCGCGCAGATCGAAGAACTGGGTCAGCGCCTGGTCCAGCAGGGCGCGCTTCAGGCCGGGATAATGCACCTCGACGATGGCGCGCAGCGTGTCGGCATCGGGAAAGCGGATGTAGTGGAAAAAGCAGCGCCGCAGGAAGGCGTCCGGCAATTCCTTTTCGTTGTTCGAGGTGATGATGACCACCGGCCGGTGCGCGGCGCGGATCGTTTCGCCCGTCTCGTAAACGTGAAACTCCATCCGGTCGAGTTCCTGCAGCAGATCATTGGGGAACTCGATGTCGGCCTTGTCGATCTCGTCGATCAGCAGGACCACCTTCTGCGGCGCGGTGAAGGCCTGCCACAGCTTGCCCTGGCGGATGTAGTTGCCGACATCATGGACCCGCGCATCGCCCAGCTGGCTGTCGCGCAGCCGCGACACCGCGTCGTATTCAAACAACCCCTGTTGCGCCTTGGTCGTTGATTTGACGTGCCATTCGATGATCGGCAGGCCCAGGCTGTCGGCCACCTGCCGGGCCAGCTCGGTCTTGCCGGTTCCCGGTTCTCCCTTGACCAGCAGCGGACGTTCCAGCGTCACGGCGGCATTGACGGCAATCGCCAGGTCGGGCGGGGCGACATATCGGCCGGTGCCGGTGAACTGCATCAAACTCTCCTTTCAGGTGAGATACTTGAAGGAAAACAACGCATGGGATGCCCGTCCTCCGTTCATGTTCGTTTCGCCTAGTGACAAGCAGCACGTCATACTTTAAGGGGGCGCGCAAGGTGCCGGTTCGCAGTCCAGCCCGGCGCCGCCGGAGAGGATTTATGAAAGCCCAGACCTTCCTTCCCCAGGACTATCGTCCCGCCGAGGATGAGCCGTTCATGAACGACCGGCAGCTTGAATATTTCCGGCGCAAGCTGGAAGCCTGGAAGCAGGAGTTGCTGGATCAATCCGCCGAAACGCTGGAAGGCTTGCAGGACAGCGCCCGCTCGGTGCCCGACCTGGCCGACCGCGCGTCCGAGGAAACCGACCGCGCGCTGGAACTGCGCACCCGCGACCGCCAGCGCAAGCTGGTCAGCAAGATCGACGCGGCTCTGCGCCGGATCGAGACGGGCGAATACGGTTATTGCGAGATGACCGGGGAACCGATCAGCCTGAAGCGCCTGGACGCGCGGCCCATCGCCACCATGACGCTGGAAGCGCAGGAACGCCACGAACGCCGCGAACGCGTCCATCGCGACGACTGACGCGGCCATGGGCGGCGCCCTGCACGCACGACCTGTCACCATCGTCGGCGGCGGCGTCGCGGGCCTGACGGCCGCCATCGCCCTGCGCCGGCGCGGCGCCCAGGTCGACGTCCTGGAACGCGCCCCCGCCATCACCGAGGTCGGCGCGGGCCTGCAACTGTCCCCCAACGCGCTGCGCGTCATGCAGGCGCTTGGCCTGCTGCCCGCGCTTGACGCGGTGTCCCTGCCCAGCCGCGCCGTCGTCCTGCGCGAGGCTGCGGGCGCCCAGGTCGTGCGGCTGGATCTGGCCCGCCACCGGCCCGGCGCCCCCTTCCGGCTGATCCACCGCGCCCGCCTGATCGAGGTTCTGGAACAATCCGCCCGCGAACAGGGCGTGACGATCCATCTGGACCGGACGGTCGAAATCCCGCCCGAAGCGCCCCTTCTGATCGGCGCCGACGGGCTGCACAGCCGCATCCGCGCAGCGCTGAACGGGCGCGAGGTGCCGTTCTTCACCGGCCAGACCGCCTGGCGCGCCGTCATCGCCGATGATGACGACACGCCCGAGGCGCAGGTCTTCATGGGACCGGGCCGCCATCTGGTCAGCTATCCGCTGTCGGGCGGGCTGCGCAATATCGTGGCCGTTCTGGAAACCCGCGACTGGCGCGACGAAGGCTGGTCGCATCCCGACGATCCCGCCAACCTGCGCGGGGCCTTCGCCGGGTTCGGCGGTCCGGTTCCGGGCTGGCTGGCGCGGGTCGATGCCGTCCATGTCTGGGGCCTGTTCCGGCACGAGGTCGCGTCCCGCTGGCAGGACGGCCGCATGGCGATCCTGGGCGACGCCGCCCACCCGACGCTGCCCTTCATGGCGCAGGGCGCCTGCATGGCGATAGAGGATGCCTGGACGCTGGCCGCCTGTCTGGACGCGACCCCCGACCAGCCCGCAGCCCTGGCGCGATACGAATCGCTGCGCAAGCCGCGCGCGGCCCGCATCGTCGCCGCCGCGAACGACAACGCCCGCAACTATCACCTGACGGGGCCGAAACGGCTGGCCGCCCATGCCGCACTGCGCCTGGGCGGCAAACTGGCGCCGGGGGCGATCCTGTCGCGCTTCGACTGGATCTATGACTTCGATCCCGTGACGGAAATGTCCTGATCTTCTGTGCGGAAATATCCCACGGGGGTCCGGGGATGTGAAACCCCCGGCCTTGCCGCCTCAGGCGGCCTTTTCCACCGCCGCGACGATTCCGTCCACGACCTCGCGCAGAACCGCCTCGTTCTCGGCCTCGGCCATCACGCGGATCAGGGGCTCGGTGCCGGATTTGCGGATCAGCACGCGGCCCGTGCCCGCCAGCCGCGCCTCGGCGTCGGCGATGACGGCGCGCACCTCGACCGCCGACAGCGGGTCGGCGCCGGCGGCATAGCGGACGTTCTTCAGCATCTGCGGCACCGGGTCGAATTGCGCGGCAAGGGTGCTGGCGCTGTCCCCGGTCTCGGCCATGGCGGCCAGGAACTGCATCGCCGCGATCAGCCCGTCGCCGGTGGTGGCATAGTCGGTCATCACGATATGGCCGGACTGTTCGCCGCCCAGGTTGAAGCCGCCCTCTCGCATCCGTTCGACCACATAGCGATCGCCGACCTTGGTGCGTTCCAGCCGCAGGCCGCGCCCCGACAGGAAATGTTCCAGCCCCAGGTTCGACATCACGGTGGCGACCAGGGCGTCGCCCCGCAGCCGTCCCTGAGCCGCCCAGCGGGCCGCCATCAGCGCCATGATCTGGTCGCCGTCGGCCACCCGGCCCTTTTCGTCGATGATGATGACCCGGTCCGCGTCGCCGTCCAGGCTGATGCCCAGATGCGCGCCATGGGCCAGGACCGCCGCGGCGCAGGCCTCGGGGTGGGTCGAACCCACGCCCGCGTTGATGTTGCGCCCGTCGGGGTCCACCCCGATCGGGATCACCTCGGCGCCCAGTTCCCACAGCACGTCCGGGGCGGCGCGATAGGCCGCGCCGTTCGCGCAGTCGATCACGACGCGCAGCCCGTCCAGCCGTCGTCCGGCCGGAAAGGTGGTCTTGGCATATTCGACATAGCGGCCGCGCCCGTCCTCGATCCGCTTGGCGCGGCCGATATTGGCGGGCTGGGCGGGGATGATGTCGCCCGCGACGATGGCTTCGATGGCGGCCTCGGCCTCGTCCGACAGTTTGAAGCCGTCGGGGCCGAAGAACTTGATGCCGTTATCCTCGGCCGGGTTGTGGCTGGCGGAAATCATGATGCCCACATCCGCCCGCATCGACCGGGTCAGGAACCCCACGGCGGGGGTGGGCACTGGACCCAGCAGCAGCACATTCATGCCGGTGCTGGTCAGCCCGGCGGTCAGGGCGTTTTCCAGCATGTATCCCGACAGGCGCGTGTCCTTGCCGATCACCACGCGATGCGCGCTGTCGTCGCCCTCGCGCCGGAAATAGCGCCCCGCCGCCGCGCCCAGCCGCAGCGCCATCTCGGCGGTCATGGGATGGGTGTTAGCGCGCCCGCGCACGCCGTCTGTCCCGAACAAGCCTCTGCTCATCTAGTCTGCCTTTTCGTTGTTGACGGCCTGCCACAGCCGCAGTCCTTGAATCAGTCCCCGCACATCGTGGACGCGGTGGATTTGCACCCCCTGCGCCACAGCCGCCAGCGTCAGCGCAAGCGTTCCCGGCGACCGATCGGCCGGGTCGTCCGCCCCGCCGATCGTCCCGATGAACCGCTTGCGCGAGACGCCCAGCAGGATCGCGCAGCCCAAGCCATGATACAGCGAAATCCGCCGCAGGATGGCAAGATTATGCGCCTGCGTCTTGCCGAAGCCGATGCCCGGATCGACGACGATGCGCGCGCGCGGAATGCCCGCCGCCTCGGCCCGCCGGATCCGCGCCTCCAGCGCGTCATACACGTCCAGCAGCACGTCATCATAGCGCGGATCGTCCTGCATCGTCGCGGGCAGGCCCTGCGCATGCATCAGGCAGACCGGCACCCTGGCGTCGGCGACCACCTGCGCCAGCGCGGGGTCGAAATCGAAGCCCGACACGTCGTTGACCATCGCCGCGCCCGCCTTCAGCGCGGCGCGGGCAACGGCGGCCTTGCGCGTATCGACCGAGACGGGGATATGGGCCAGAGCCTGGATCGCCGGGACGATGCGGGCGGTTTCCTCGGTCGCGGGCACCTCGGCCGCGCCGGGACGGGTCGATTCGCCGCCGATGTCCAGGATGTCGGCCCCGTCCCGGATCAGATCCGCGCCGTGGCTGGCGGCGTCATACCGCCCGCCGTCCGAAAAGCTGTCGGGCGTCGCGTTGACGATGCCCATCACGCGCGGCCTGTCCAAAGGCAAGCCCGCGACGGCCGGGCGCCGCGCGGTCAGGCGGTCCAGCAGGTCGGGGGGGATGTCGTCGCTGATCCGAGGGGGCTTGCCGCGTTCCAGGATCTCGACCTGCGAAAAGCGCGTCCAGCCGCCCGCCAAGGGGTATCGGCCATGGGGCAGCGGGATGGGACGGGCATAGACGTTCATGCCGCGCCCGCGATCCGGCCCAGGGCGATGCCGTCGGGCGCGTCGGGCAGGGGCGCGTCGGATGCGATATCGACGCGGGTGGCGGACAGGCGCGCGGCCAGCCAGAAGGCGAGAGGCGCGGCCTGGGGCGCGACCGAGGGCGCCTCGACCGCCAGCCTTGCGGGCGCCCAGACCACGGGCGATTCCGCGCGGATCGCGGCGTCCAGTTCGGTGCGGGTCTCGGCGACCTCGATCCCCAGCCGGGCGCACAGGATCCAGGCCGCCTGGTCGAATCCCAGCAAGGCAATTCGCCGGGGATCCCCGCCGCCGGGCAGGGGGGGTGGCGCATCGGGGATTACGATCACCGCGCCTGGCGGCAAGGCGGCGGGCTGTCCCACGACGATCCGCACGGGCAGCACATGCCGGGCGACCGGCATCCGGCCGGCCTCGCGCGTGATGGTGATGCCAAGCGCGCCCGGCCCGCGATCCAGCTTTTCCACCGTCACGGCGATGCTGGCCGCCTGGGGATGGGCCAGAACCTCGGCCGCGATGCGTTCGGCCAGGGTTTCCACCAGATTGTAGCGCTGATCGGCAAGCGCGGTTTCGACCGCCTGGACCAGCACGTCATAGGACAGGATCCGGTCCACATGATCGTCCCCGGCATCGACCGGATCGCGCAGGTCCACCGTCAGCGAGAACCGCAGCCGCTGGGTGCGGCCGCGTTCGGACTGGAAGGCGCCGATGTCGGCTTCGACAAGGTGGTCGCGCAGGTGGATGCGGTCGGGCTGGCTCATCATGCCTGCCATTCACAGGAAAACCAGGCGGCAGGCAAGCCCGGCGTCAGTTCGACGCGACGCGCTGGCCGCCGGGGCGATAGAAGATGTGCTGTCCGATCCGCACGGTGCGCTGGAAGCGGCGCGACCAGTCGGGGCGGACGGCGGGCGTGTGGAAATAGGTGGCCCCGCCGGTCAGGACGCGCGGCGCGCCGCCAAGCGCCCGGCGGGCGATCTCGCGGGCGCGCAGATAGGCGGCCTTGTTGCCGATCGCCTTGCGGCCGCCGATGGTATAGCTGAACTGGCTGGGCTGGTTCACCACCCCGCAGACCGAGGACGGGAATTGCCGGCTTTCGACGCGATTCAGGATCACCTCGGCCACGGCGGCCTGGCCCTGGGTGCTTTCGCCGCGCGCTTCGTGATAGATCGCCTCGGCCATGCAGTTGAGGTCGCGTTCGTCGAACCGGCCCCGCGTCGCCTTGCCGGTGCTGGCCAGCAGCAGTTGGGCCTGCGGTTTGTCGTCGGCGACGGCGGTTTCGGCCTTCACAGGTTCATTGCCGGTGTATAGAACCGGCGTCGGTCGCGGGGCGGCCTGCGTCTTGGGCGCGGCGCCGAACAGGCCGGTATCGGATGCGAACAACGATCCGTTGCCCGCAATGGCGCCTGTCGCCGTGAAGGTCAGGGCAGCGGCGCACAGGCAAAACGGCGCCAGCCGCTGAAGCAGCGTTTCCATATTCATTCCTATAGCCGTGTCGAATGGACAGGGTGTTAAGATCGCCGCGGTCCCGAGCAGAAGGATGGCGCGGCGGCTGGCGAAATGATTACGGTTTTAGGAATTGGCCCCGCCACGGAACTTGTTCGTGAAACCCCTTTAAGGGCCGAAACCGGCCGTTTCCGGCAGCATCCCGCCGACCTTCAGGCGCGAAACCGGCAAGTTTCGGCAAGAAGACAACCATCGCGGGTTTGTTAAGGCGCTGTCACAACGCCGAAAAATCCGAGACGCGGCCTCGAATCGGTCAGGAAACCGTATCGCGGCGACCCGCACGCAGGGCTGCGTGGGCCGCCGCCAGGCGCGCCACCGGCACCCGGAACGGCGAACAGGACACATAGTCGAAACCCGCATCATGGCAGAAGCCGATGGATTCGGGGTTGCCGCCATGTTCCCCGCAGACCGAGATGGTGATGCCGGGATGCTGCGCGCGCGCGCGCTGCGCCCCGGTCAGCAGCAATTCCCCCACGCCGTCCTGATCCAGGCAGTGGAACGGATCCTCGGCATAGACGCCCTGACCGACATAGGTGCCCATGAACCGTCCGGCATCGTCGCGCGACAACCCATAGGTCATCTGCGTCAGGTCATTGGTGCCGAAGGACAGGAAGGCGGAATGCGCGGCGATGTCGCCCGCCCGCAGGCAGGCGCGCGGCGTTTCCACCATCACCCCCAGGCGATAGGCGAAATCGGTGCGGCGGTCGTTCCTGACCTCGGCGGCCACGGCGTCGATGCGGTTCTTGACCAGCTCGACCTCTCGCATGGCGCTGACCAGCGGGATCATGATCTCGGGCACCACCGGATCGCCCTTGCGGCTGGCGTCCACGGTGGCCTCGAAGATGGCGCGGGCCTGCATGTCATAGATTTCGGGAACGGTGATCCCCAATCGGACCCCGCGCATTCCCAGCATCGGGTTGAATTCCGACAGCGCCTCGACCCGGCGGGTCACGTCGGACAGCGGCAGGTCCATCGAATCGGCCAGTTCGCGCAAGCCTTCGCGGTCATGGGGCAGGAATTCGTGCAGCGGCGGGTCGAACAGTCGGATGGTGACGGGCAGCCCCGCCATGATCTCGAACAGGGCGGTGAAATCCTGGCGCTGCATGGGCAGGATCCGGTCCAGGGCCAGGCGCCGATCCTCGGGCTTGTCGGCAAAGATCATCTCGCGCATGGCGGGCAGGCGGTCGGCATCGAAGAACATATGCTCGGTCCGGCACAGCCCGATGCCCTGCGCATTGAAGCGCCGCGCGGTGCGGGCGTCCTCGGGCGTGTCGGCATTGGCGCGCACGCTGATGCCCCCGGCCGCGTCGGCCCAGTCCAGCAGTTGCGTGAAATTGTCGTCAAGCGCCGGCTCCAGCAGGGGAACGCGGCCCGCCAGAACCTCTCCGGTCGATCCGTCGATGGTGATCTCGTCGCCTTCCAGCAGGGTGGTGGCGCCCGCGCGCAGGGTCCGCTGCCGGGCGTCGATGCTGATCCCGGTGGCGCCGACGATGCAGGGCAGGCCCATGCCGCGCGCGATCACCGCCGCGTGGCTGGTGGTGCCGCCGCGTTCGGTCAGCACCCCGACGGAGGCGTGCATCCCGCGCACGTCTTCCGGGACCGTTTCGCGGCGGACCAGGATGCAGGCCTCGTCCCGCGCGGCGGCGGCTTGGGCGGCGGCGGCGGTGAAGACGATCCGGCCGGTCGCGGCGCCGGGGCTGGCGTTGATGCCGCGCGCGATCACCTCGCGCGGGGCGCGCGGATCGACCTGGCGGTGCAGAAGGTCGGCCAGCGCGCGGGGTTCGACGCGCATCACCGCCTCGGATTCCGGGATGATGCCGTCGCGCGCCAGGGCCACCGCGATGCGGATCCCGGCCCGAGAGCTGCGCTGCACCCGCGTGGCGTCGATGACCGAGACCTGGCCGTCGACCACCACGAATTCGATCTGCATCTCCTCGCGCAGGCGTTCGCGGGCGGCGACGCCAAAGCGGATCAGGTCGGCAAAGACCTCGGGCGCGGTATCCTCAAGCGAGGGGCCGCGTTCGTCGCGGGTCAGGAACTGGGTCTGGGCGTCGGCGCCCTGGGTGCCGCCGTGATGCTGGCGGCGGAAGCGGCCGGTGATGCGGGGGGTGCCGGTGACGGAATCGACGAACTGGATGCTGCCCGACCCGCAAAGGCCCGGCCCCAGGCCAAGCGCCATCTGCTGCACCACCAGCCCCAGCGGCGCATCGGGGGGCGCGCCCTTGGCCTGGCGCAGCAGCCGCGCGGTCGGGCCGTCCCAAGCGCGGGCCATGGACCGCAGAACCTCGGCCAGTTGGGTGGCGGGATCCTGGGGGAAATCCTCGTCGGTTTCCTCGCGATAGCTGCGCAGGGCCTCGGCCAGGGCGTCCTCGCCCTCCTGGGCGAACATGTCGGGATCCAGCCGGGCGATGTGGATGGCATAGCCCTGGACGAAGCGGCGATACAGCGTGTCCGCGTTTTCCTTGCCGATGCGTCGGGCCAGGCGGTCGTGGGTCCGGTCGTTGATGCCGACGTTCAGGATCGTGCCCGGCCCGCCCCATTCGGGCATCAGCGCCGAGGGGCGAACGCTGACCAGCCCGTCGCCTTCCGCGAACAGCTCGGACAGCGCGCCCAGATCGACGCGCTTGCCGGTGGCGATGGATTGCACGGATTCCGAGGGGATGGCGAAGCTGCGCGGCACCGGCAGGTGCATCCTGACAAGCCGTTGCAGGCATTTCGCCCGCCAGCCATGACAGGCGCGTTCGACCCCGGCCGAGGGGGTGATTTCCGTCACATCGGGAAGGTTGCGCGGGTCCATGTCGCGCGCAAGATAGGCGTTGGGCAGCCGATGCCGCAAGCGCGAAAAAGGGGGCCGCGGCCCCCTTCGTCCTGTCTTATTCGACGATCGTGACCTTGGCCATGTAATCGGGGCTTTCGACCGCGCCGTTGGCGTTCGCATCGCCCTTCTTGACCTGGTTCAGCACGTCCCAGCCGTCGATCAGCTGGCCGACGACCGTGTATTGCCCGTCCAGGAAGGTCGCGGGCGCCAGGTCGATGAAGAACTGGCTGTTGGCGCTGTTCGGATCCTGGGCGCGGGCCATGCCGACGGTGCCCGCCTGGAACGAGACATCGTTGAACTCGGCTTCCAGATCCGGCAGGTCGGATCCGCCCATGCCCGCCATGCTGACGCTGGCGCCGCCCTGCTTGCCATGTTCGACGTCGCCGGTCTGGGCCATGAAGCCGTCGATGACGCGGTGGAACACCACGCCGTCATAGGCCCCGGCCTTGGCCAGTTCCACCAGCCGGGCGACATGGTTCGGCGCCTTGTCGGCCAGCAGATCCAGCGTGATGGTGCCCTTGGGCGTACCATCGGCGGCGGCGACCTCGATCACCATGTTCGGGCCGGGGCCGTCCTCATGGGCGGGGGCCTGGGCATGGGCCGCCGATGCGGCCAGCACCAGTGCGGGGATCAGCAGCTTACGCATCGGCCGCCACCTTGACGCTGATCATGCGGTCCGGGTTCGCAGGCGGTTCGCCCCGCGCGATCTTGTCCACATGCTCCATCCCCGAAATCACCCGGCCATAGACGGTGTACTGGCCGTTCAGGAAATGGTTGTCCTTGAAGTTGATGAAGAACTGGCTGTTGGCGCTGTTGGGGTTCTGCGACCGCGCCGCGCCCAGGGTGCCGCGATCATGCGGCAGCTTGGAAAATTCCGCCGGAAGGTCGGGCAGGTCGGAACCGCCGGTGCCGGACCGGCCGGGGTTGTAGTTGTTTTCCATGTTGGCGTGCTGCACGTCGCCGGTCTGGGCCATGAAGCCCTCGATCACGCGGTGGAAGGCCACGTTGTCGTATTTCCCGGCGCGGGCCAGTTCCTTCATGCGTTCGGCATGTTTCGGGGCCACATCGCTCAGCAGTTCGATGACGACGGGACCGTCCTTCAACTGGATGATGATGGTGTTTTCGGGATCCTTGATCTCGGCCATGCGGCCCTCCTTTGCCACGTTCGGTCCTTGGTCTAGGGCTTTGCCGCCCCAAGGGCAACGCGCAAACCCGTTCACGGCGGGATCATACTTACGCGAGAGTTGACGCCGGGACGCCCATGCGGGACAAGCCATCCAAGCCCAAATGCCCGAAAGGACGACACGATGGCCGACTTCAAGACGATTGACGATCTGGACATGGACGGCAAGGTCGTCCTGACCCGCGTGGATGTGAACGTGCCGGTTGAAGACGGCCGCGTGACCGACGCGACGCGGATCGAAAAGATCGTGCCGACGGTCAAGGACATCCAGGCGCGCGGCGGCATCCCGGTGCTGCTGGCCCATTTCGATCGCCCCAAGGGCAAGCGGGTCGAGTCGATGAGCCTGAAGCAGATCGTCCCCGCGCTGGAGGCCGCCTTGGGCCAGCCGGTCGCCTTCGCCGACGACTGCATCGGCGGCCCGGCCAAGCGCGTGGTGGCCGACCTGAAGCCCGGCGATGTGGCGCTGCTGGAAAACACCCGCTTTCACGAGGGCGAGGAAGCCAACGACCCGACTTTCGCCGCATCCATCGCGGCGCTTGGCAAGGTTTATATCAACGACGCCTTTTCCGCCGCGCATCGCGCCCATGCCTCGACCGAGGGTTTGGCGCGGCTTCTGCCCTCGGGCGCGGGACGGCTGATGGAGGCCGAGCTGAAGGCGCTGGATGCGGCGCTTGGCAATCCGCTTCGTCCGGTGATGGCGGTGGTGGGCGGGGCCAAGGTCTCGACCAAGCTGGATCTGCTGATGAACCTGGTCGACAAGGTGGACCATCTGGTGATCGGCGGCGGCATGGCCAACACCTTCCTTGTCGCCAAGGGGGTCGAGGTCGGCAAGTCGCTGGCCGAACGCGACATGGCCGACACTGCGCGCCAAATCCTGGACAAGGCCGACCAGGGCGGCTGCGTGATCCATCTGCCGCTGGACATCGTGGTGGCGCGCGAATTCAAGGCGGGCGCGGAATCCCAGGTGCTGCCGGTCGATCAATGCCCGGTCGACGCGATGATCCTGGACGCCGGTCCCGCCACGGTCGACGCGCTGCGGGACGCGATGGCCAAATGCAAGACGCTGATCTGGAACGGACCCCTCGGCGCTTTCGAGATCGAGCCGTTCGACCGCGCCACCAATGCGGCGGCGCAGGCGGCCGCATCGCTGACCCGCGACGGCAAGCTGATTTCCGTGGCCGGAGGCGGGGATACCGTTGCCGCGCTGAACAAGGCGGGCGTCGCGGGGGACTTCACCTTCATCTCGACCGCCGGAGGCGCTTTCCTGGAATGGATGGAGGGCAAGGAACTGCCCGGTGTCGCGGCACTGAAGGACGCGAAGCACTGATCCGACAAGCCGCCCTGCCTGGCGCCGGGCCGCGCGGCCCCGGCGTCAGGCGGTTCGCTGGCTGTGCGCCATCGCATCCTGGGTGGGGCCTTCCGCTGGGACCGGGACCGGGTCTGCCACGGGCTTCCGCTGGGGCATGGCGGGCGCGGCCTGCTCTGCCTCGGCGACCGACGGCGGATCGGCCGGCTGGGTGCCGCGCGCGGCCTCGGCATAGGTTTTCAGCTTTTCCATCCATGCCCGGAATTCCAGCGGCGGCGTGATGCGTTCGATGACATCCTCGAACAGCGAGACGGGCGCCACCTTGGGGATCAGCGACACGGCGGCGGTGGATGTCGGCGTGACGGGCGTAACGTGAACGACGGAGATGCTGGTCTGCATGACGCCTCCGGGTTGATGTGAAACAATGCCTTCATCATTTCTTAACCCAGCTTGCGCCCGGCACCAAATTCCAACTTCCTAAGGTTTTACCGATCCCGCCCAGCCCATGAAAAAGGCGCCCCCAGGGCGCCCTTCGTTCCGCATGGCAGGCCTGTCAGCCCCTCAGCCCGGTCTGCTTCAACAGCCCCTTGCGCTTGGCTTCATAGTAATAGCCGCGCGAATACCACATCACCGTCTTGTCCGGGTTGCCGTCCGCCACCATCCAGGCGCCGCGCAGATATTTGACGCCATAGCGCAGGTTGGTGTCCGCATCAAGCAGGCTGGCGGGGGAACCGCGATGGCCCATGGTGCGGGCGGTCTGCGGATTGATCTGCATCAGCCCATAGTAAGGACCGTTGCGCGCGCCGGGCCGGTGCTGCGATTCGCGCAGGATGATCCGCTGCACCATCGCCGAGGGAACCTCGTAATGGCGCGACCAGTAATTGATACGCGACCGCAGTTCCGGCGTTTCGTTGGGGTAAAGTCCGTTGCGGCCCAGCCCGTCCGGCATCCGCTGCCCGCCGCCGCAGGCCGCCAGGGCCAGCACCGCCAGGATCAGCCCTCGACGCCCCATCTTCTGTGCGGAAATATCCCGAGGGGTGAGACGCGTCAGCGTCGAGGGGGGCAGCGCCCCCCTTTCCAGGTCAGACATGGATCGCCCCGTCGCCGCAGGCAAGCGCCGCTTCCCGCACCGCTTCCGAGGTGGTCGGATGCGCGTGGCAGGTCAGCGCCAGATCCTGGGCGGCGGCGCCGAATTCCATCGCCACGCAGACCTCGTGGATCATCTCTCCGGCATTCGGGCCGATGATGTGGCAACCCAGGATCCGGTCGGTTTGCGCATCCGCGATCAGCTTGACGAAGCCGTCCGCCTGCATCATCGCCTTGGCCCGTGCGTTGCCCATGAAGGGGAACTTGCCGACCTTGATCTTGCGCCCGTCCGCCTTGGCCGATTCCTCGGTCAGGCCGACGCTGGCGACTTCGGGGGTGGTGTAGATCACGCCGGGGATCACGGCATAGTTCACATGACCATGCTTGCCCGCGATGACCTCGGCCACCGCCATGCCCTCGTCCTCGGCCTTGTGGGCCAGCATCGGGCCAGGCACTGCGTCGCCGATCGCATAGATGCCCTTCACGCTGGTCTGCCAATGGTCGTCGATCTTGACGAAGCCGCGATCGGTCAGCGCCACGCCCAAGGCGTCCAGACCCAGCCCTTCGACATAGGGACGGCGGCCGGTCGCGACCAGAACCACCTCGGCGTCAAGGCTGTGCTGGCTGTCGTCCTTGCGCAGGGTATAGGCGACCTTGGCCCCGCCCTGGGCCTCCTCGACCCCCGACACGGCGGCGCCCAGGACGAACTTCAGGCCCTGCTTGCTCAGGATCTTCTGGAACTGCTTCTGCACCTCGCCGTCCATGCCCGGCGTGATCGCGTCCAGGTATTCGACCACCGTCACCTCGGCGCCCAGACGCGCATAGACCGAGCCAAGCTCCAGCCCGATCACGCCCGCGCCGATCACTACCATGGATTTCGGGATCTTCGGCAGCGCCAGCGCGCCGGTGGAATCGACCACCACGCCCGCGTCATTGTCCACCGTAACGCCCTTCAGCGCGGACGGCACCGAGCCGCTGGCGATGACGATGTTCTTCGTCTCATGGGTCGTGTCGCCGACCTTGACCTTGCCTGCGGCCTCGATCACCGCCCAGCCTTTCAGCCAGTCGATCTTGTTCTTCTTGAACAGGAATTCGATGCCCTTGGTGTTGCCCGCGACGGTTTCCGCCTTGTAGCCCAGCATCTTCTGCCAATCGACGGTGACATGGGCGCCCATCAGGCCCATCTTCTCGAAATTCTCGTGCGTCTCGTGCAACAGGTGGCTGGCGTGCAGCAGCGCCTTGGAGGGGATGCAGCCGACGTTCAGGCAGGTGCCGCCCAGCGTCTCGCGGCCCTCGACGACGGCCACTTTCAGGCCCAGTTGCGCCGCGCGGATGGCGCAGACATAGCCGCCCGGCCCGGCGCCGATCACGATCAGATCATAGGTGGACATGGCTTGCTCCTTCTTGTCCCTCGCGCCCCTGGGGCGTTGTCGATGCCGCGCGGTCAGATCAGCGCGGCGATTATCATCACCATCGTCGCCGCGAAACCCACCCCCCAGATCACCGACCGCCAGGGCATCCAGCCCAGGATATAGGCCGGGACATAGAGGATCCGCGCCAGCAGATAAATCCACGCGCAGGCCGCCGTCAGGCCGCTGGCCTGCCCGCCCAGCGTCACCACGACGACCGCCAGCGTGAACAGGACCAGCCCTTCAAAGTGGTTCGCCAACGCGCGTTGCAGGCGGCCCGCGGTGCCGGTCAGCTTCGGCGTCTCGTCGCGCGGACCCATCGCCACCTTCGGGCCGACCTGCATGTTCGCCGCGACCGAAAAGGCGGCAAACTGGACGGCCTGCAACAGGCCCGCCAGGGCCAGAACGGTCAGTTCGGTGGTCATCACGCGGTTTCGACGAAATGGAAATCGGCCGCGCTGACGCCTGCCTGCGCATTGAAGGTCGCGGCGGCCCCCGACAGATAGGCCCGCGCCGCCTTGGCGTCGTTCACCTGATACAGCGCCCAGGCGTTCCCGTTGTCCTCTCGCCACAATTGCAGCAGCGACAGGCCGTTGTTGCCACGATCCTCGGCATCCGCATCGAAGGCGGTGCGGAAGGCGGCATAGTCGGCGACGGCGTAATGGGCGATCAGTTGCATGGCCTATCTCCTTCGGGAAAGGGCACTGCCATGCGGCAGTGCCCTGTGGCTTACAGATCCATCAGCAGGCGGCGGGGATCTTCCAGCGCCTCTTTCACCCGGACCAGGAAGGTCACGGCGCCCTTGCCGTCGACGATCCGGTGGTCATAGGACAGCGCCAGATACATCATCGGGCGGATGACGATCTGCCCGCCGACCACGACCGGGCGGTCCTGGATCTTGTGCATTCCCAGGATCCCCGACTGCGGCGGGTTCAGGATGGGCGAGGACATCAAGGATCCATAGACCCCGCCGTTGGAAATCGTGAAGGTGCCGCCCTGCATTTCCTGCATGGTCAGCTTGCCGTCGCGGCCCTTGGCGCCCAGTTCGGCGATTTCCTTCTCGATCTGGGCAAAGCCCTTCTGGTCGGCGTCGCGGACGACCGGCACGACCAGACCCGAGGGCGTGCCCACGGCAACGCCCATGTTGACGAAGTTCTTGTAGACCACGTCGGTGCCGTCGATCTCGGCATTGACCTCGGGGACTTCCTTCAGGGCGTGGCAGCAGGCCTTCACGAAGAAGGACATGAAGCCCAGCTTGACCTTGTGCTTCTTCTCGAAGGCGTCCTTGTATTCGTTGCGAAGCTGCATGATGCCGCTCATGTCGGCCTCATTATAGGTGGTCAGCATCGCGGCGGTGTTCTGCGCGTCCTTCAGACGCCGGGCGATGGTCTGGCGCAGGCGGGTCATCTTGACGCGTTCCTCGCGCGCGGCATCCTCGGCCGGGCGGGTGATGAAGGAAGACGTCGCCAAGGCCGCTGCGGCGCCGAAAGCCGCCTCCCCCGCCCCGGCG
>NZ_UZWE01000045.1 GCF_900631945.1 Paracoccus haematequi | reverse complement strand
GCATAAAGCCGCGCATAATCCCCAGCCCCCACATGCGCATCCCCGAAACCCGCCGGAACAGGATGCTTTTCAATCGCTTCAATCGTCATCAGCTTGCCTTATTCCTCACGCCCTCGCCGCTGCGTCCAGGGTCTTTCGACCCGAAGGCGGCAGGCTCGGGCACGCTCCCTCGGTCAAGTTAATCACATCACACGAAGTCTGGTAAATATTTTTATGAAAACAATCATTTAGTAAAATTATTGACGAATTATGAAGGACGTTTGTAAAGAATTCACAAGCCTTGCAAATCCCTGCATCCCGCGCCAGCCTCCGGCAATGACAAAGGATCCCATCCGCACCACCACCGACGGTGCCCGCGACAAGGCCCGGCAAATGCTGGCCGCGATGCGCCATGCCGTTCTGGCGGTAAACGATGCCGCCACCGGCCATCCGCATCTTTCCAAGATCGCCTGCCAGATCGACCCGTCCGGTTCGCCCATCGCGCTGCTGTCGGGGCTGGCGGTCCACAGCCGGGCGCTTTCCGCCGATCCGCGCGCGGCACTGCTGGTGGAAACGCAGGGCGGCAAGGGCGATCCGATGACCTGGCCCCGCCTGTCCTTGCAGGTGAAGGCCGCGATGATCGACGATGCCGCCGGTCTGCGCGCCCGCTGGCTGGAGGCGCATCCCAAGGCGGCGGCCTTCATCGACCTGCCCGATTTCCGGTTCTGGCGGCTGGCGCCTCAGTCGGGTTTCCTGAACGCAGGCTTCGGCGCGGCCTTCCGGCTGACGCCTGCGGATCTGGACATCCCATGAAAAAACCGCCGCGGCGAGGCGCGGCGGCTCGGGCCGCTACTGCGGGCGGTCCATCCGGGCATAGACGCAGACCCTGCCCCGCGCGGCCGTCGGCCAGTTCAGCCGGATCTGCCTGCGGGACGTTCCCACCTCGACCTGCGTCCAGGGCGCGGCATCGACGCGTGCGCCTGCGGCATCGGTGATCGCGGTTTCCGCAATTACCGACTGCACCGACTTGGCCCAGCCCTTGAAGGGCAGCCCCTCGATCACCGGCAGCGTCCAGGCGGTCGCGGCCGAAGTCTGGTTATGCTGCACCATCAACGGGTTGGAGACATAATTCAGAATTCCGTTGAAGGTGTTCCCCTCGAATTGCAGGTTCCGCATGTTGTTGTAGTCCAGGTCGGCGATCGAGGTATCGACCCGCTCGATCCGGTCGACTTCGCCATACAACGCCTTGAAGACGTTGCTGGTCACGGTCAGCCCATGAATGAAGTGCCCGGTGCCGTGGGGCTTGACCGTCAGCCAGGTGAACCAGGCGGCGGTATTGGAACACAGGCAGGTGTTGCCGGTGATCGTCAGCCCGCCGAAGCTGAATTCCGATCCGGTGAAATTCGGCTCGGCGCTGTGTTCGTTGGTCCACTCGATCGAGGCGTTGTCGATATAGTTGCCGTTGATCGTGGTCTGCACATTCGGCTGGGTCAGCACCAGCCCCGCATAGCGCAGCCCCTCGCCCGATCCGTCGCCCTGGAACCAGTGGTTGCCCGAGATGATGTGCCCTCCGCCATCGGCAACCATGAAATGCGCGAAGCGGACAAAGCGGTTGTCGCGGATCTTCACGTCGTTGGCGTTGACGTTGATGGCGATGGTATTGCGCTGCTGGGCGGGCAGGTCGATCTCGTTCGACAGGAATTGGCATCGGTCGATCAGCATGTCCTGGCAGCCCCGCCCGATCGAGGTGATGCCCCGATCCCTGGGCTTGGTCACATAGCAGTCGCGCAGCGCGATCATCTCGCCCTTGGGCGGCAGCATGATGCCGCTGGCGATGCCTTCGCAGTTCAGGTCCAGGTCGACGAAGTTCAGCCGCGACAGCTGCTCGACGCCCGAGAAATCGAACAGATAGCGATAGCGTTCGAAGCTGTAGCTGCGCGTTCCCGCCCCGCCATACAGGGGCTGCGACAGGGTCAGGGTCTTCGCCGCGACATCCTTGCCGTTCACATAGACCTCGCGCCCGACGCCGGGGCCGCTGATGCGGCTGCCGACCTCGATGGCGGCGACATTGGCGACCGCCGACAGGCGCAGCGGCTGGGCGGGGTTGTAGGTCGCGGTGCTGGTCCACCGGCCGGTGTCCCATTTGGGGCCCGCCACCGCCAGGATGCTGCCGTTGCAGATCACCCGGCGGTTGGAAAAGCCGGTCAGGCTGGGCGCCAAGGCATCCACGACCAGCGGCTCGGTCAGGTCGACGCGGCGCCCGCACAGATCCAGCGATACATGGTCGGTATAGCCGAACAGCGCCTGCAACGCCTTCTTCATGCCCAGCGTCTCGTCCCCGAAGGCATCGGCATAGGTCGGAAAATCGAAGCTTTGCAGGAACGACACGCGGGTATCGGCGGGGGTGCGGATGGTGCCCTTGAAGCGGATCGGGCTGTTGATCCCCAGGTCGCCGCTGATGAAGAACGTGCCTTCCGGCACCAGCACCCAGCCGCCCTTGGCCGCCTGGTCGGCCGCCACGAAGGCCGCGCGGTCGTTGGTCGCGTTGTCACCCCTGGCGCCGAAATCGCGCACGTCCACCCAGTCGATCAGCGACGGGATGAAGGCCGCCGTCACGTCCTCGATCCGTATCGATTCGATGCGGAAGGCGCCGCCATTCGCGCCGACCAGATCCAGGCCGAAATGCCCATAGACCGGCGCCGTGCCCCAGGCCATGTTCACGCCCTGCCGCGACCCGACGCCGACGATGGCGCTGACCTCGATCACGTCGCCATAGGCGGTCATGGGCACGGTCGGCCCGACCTCGACCAGCCCGTCGACATGGGCGCGCGACCCGTTGCCCGCCCATCCCGCGATGCGCGCCGCCCACAGCGCCCCCGCCACCGCCTTGATCCGGGCCGAAACGCGGAGATAGACCCCTGGAATCAACGGTGTCTCGCCCATGAACCGGATGCTGGTGGTGGTCTGCTGCTTCATCACCTCGAGACAGGTGCCGAAATCCTGGTCCGCGGGCACCAGGGCGCCGTTGTCGGCTGATCCCCAGGTCGGGCTGCCGGGGGTGCCGTTCGTCATGGACCAGGCGTTCAACCCGCCCCGGAACGCGGGCGGCATCAGCAAAAGCCCGTTGGTGATCGCGATGTTCATGACCTATCTCCTTCAGCCCGCGGCAGGCGCATGGGCGAAGGGATAGTTACGAAACGGTTAACGCGGCCTTGACGGGGCGGGCGTTGCAGCCCGGCCCCGCGCAACGGCGATCAGAAATGGATCGCCCTGCCATAGGCGTCCAGCACGGATTCGTGCATCATCTCGGACAGGGTGGGATGGGGGAACACGGTGTCCATCAGATCCTGTTCGGTCGTTTCCAGCTGGCGGCCGATGACATAGCCCTGGATCAGTTCCGTCACCTCGGCGCCGACCATGTGCGCGCCCAGCAATTCGCCGGTCTTGGCGTCGAAGACGGTCTTGATCAGCCCTTCAGGCTCGCCAAGCGCGATGGCCTTGCCGTTGCCGACGAAGGGGAAACGGCCCACCTTGATGTCGTGGCCCAGCTCCTTGGCCTTGGCCTCGGTCAACCCGACCGACGCGACCTGCGGGTGGCAATAGGTGCAGCCCGCGATGCTGCTGGGCTTGACGGGATGCGGATGCCCGCCCGCGATCAGTTCGGCGACCATCACGCCTTCATGGCTGGCCTTGTGCGCCAGCCAGGGCGCGCCCGCCACGTCGCCGATGGCATACAGCCCCTCGACCCCCGTGCGGCAATATTCGTCGGTCACGACATGGGTGCGGTCCACCTTGACGCCCAGATCCTCCAGCCCCAGGTTTTCCACGTTGCCAACGATGCCCACGGCAGAGATCACCGTGTCGAAATCCTGCGTCTCGGTCTTGCCCGCGGATTCGATATGGGCGGTCACGATACTGCCCTTGCGGTCCAGCTTCTTGACCGTGGCCTTTTCCAGGATCTTCATGCCCTGTTTGACGAATTGCTTCTTGGCGAAGGCGCTGATTTCCGCGTCCTCGACCGGCAGCACGCGGTCCATCACCTCGACCACCGTGGTGTCGGCGCCCAGCGTGTTGAAGAAGCTGGCGAATTCGATGCCGATGGCGCCCGATCCGATGACCAGCAGCTTCTTGGGCATATGCGGCGGCATCAGCGCGTGCTTGTAGTTCCAGACCAGCTTGCCGTCCGGCTCCAGCCCCGGCAGTTCGCGCGCCCGCGCGCCTGTCGCCAGCACGATGTTCTTGGCGGTGACCTCCTCGGTCCCCTTGTCCGTGATGACGCTGATCTTGCCGGGGGCCACCAGCCGGGCCTCGCCCATGATGGTCGTGACCTTGTTCTTCTTGAACAGGTGGCCGATGCCGCCGGTCAGCTGCTTGGCCACGCCGCGCGACCGGGCCACGACCTTGTCCAGATCGAAGCCGATGCCCTGTGCCGTCAGCCCGAAATCCTTGGCGCGGTGCATCAGATGGAACACCTCGGCGGACCGCAGCAGCGCCTTGGTGGGGATGCAGCCCCAGTTGAGACAGATGCCGCCTAGGTGCTCGCGCTCGATACAGGCGACTTTCAGGCCCAGTTGCGCGCCCCGGATCGCGGCGACATAGCCGCCCGGACCTGCGCCGATCACCACCATGTCGAAATTCTGGGCCATAGGCTCCCCCGTCTGGTCACGATAGTTCAGCGTTAAACCATTCCCGGCGGGCGGACAAGAAGGCCGCTCAGGACGGGTTCGACTGCTTCTCGTCCAGGGCGGCCTCGACCGCGATGGTGGTGGCGTTGGGGGTGATGACGGCAAAGTTGCCCTGTTCATCCGGCGTCAGCGCCCGGCGGCGCGTGGTCCGCCACCCGGCATAGACGGTCAGCATCGCCAGCAGCACCGCCATATAGACCCAGAAGCCGTCCGGTCCCAGAACCTCCATCAGCCAGCCGGTGATGACCGGCCCTCCCATCGATCCGATGCCATAGATGAACAGCAGCCCGGCCGAGGCCGCCGCCATGTCCGACTGGTCCAGGTAGTCGTTGGTATAGGCCAGCAGCAGCGCATAGATCGGGTTGGCGATGCCGCCCATCAGCGCCCCCGCGATCACCAGCCCCAGCGTTCCGGGCTGGGCCGACACGACCGCGACGCCCGTCGCCGTGCCGACCGCCGCCAGGATCAGCACCAGCTTGCGCCGGTCGTAACGGTCGGAAATCCAGCCGATGGGGTATTGCAGCACCAGCCCGCCCGCATAGCTGGCCGCGACGAAGACCGATATCTCGGCCACCGACAGCCCGATCACCGCCCCCCAGACCGAGGACATGCCCGACAGCACGGCAAACACTCCGCCCATCAGGAAGATGCCCACGCAGCCCAGCGGCGAGGCACGGTAAAGCTGGCCGAAGGACATGCGCTTGATGGTCTGGAACTGCGGCGCGGGCCGGGCCGACAGCAGGATGGGCATGAAGGCGAAGGACACCAGCACGGATGCGATGATGAACAGCGTGTAGCCGCCCGGATCGCTGGTGTTCAGCAGCGCCTGCGCCGCCACGATCCCCAGCAGTTGCACGATCATATAGGCCGACAGCGTCTGGCCCCGGTTTTCGTTGGTGGACCGCGCGTTCAGCCAGCTTTCCGACGTGATGTAGACGCCGCAGAAGCAGAACCCGATCACGCAGCGCAGCAGCGTCCACCAGATCCAGTTCGGCTCGACCGAATAGAGCACCAGCACCGAGGAGATCATCGACCCCAGGGCGGCGAAGACGCGGACATGGCCCACGTTCTTGATCAGGCCCGGCACCGTCAGGCTGCCCAGCAGGAACCCCGCAAAATAGCCCGACATGACCACCGACATCTGCAAGGTCGGGATCCCCTCCAGCCCGCCGCGGATCCCCAGCAGCGTGCCCTGCATCCCGTTGCCGACCATCAGCAGCAGGATGCCCAGGAACAGCGGCCATGTGGTTCGCAGCACGGAAAGCATGGATCGTCTCGGACTTGGGAAGGAACGCCCCTTCTGTGGCCCATCCGTCGCCGGCAGGCTACCCGGAAAGCGACCCTAGGGAATCAACAGCGACGCATCGCCATAGCTGAAGAAGCGATAACCCGAATTGACCGCATGGGCATAGATTTCCCGGATCTTTTCCTGCCCCATCAAGGCCGAGACCAGCATCAGCAGCGTGGATTTCGGCAGGTGGAAATTCGTCATCAGCCCATCGGTCACCCGGAAGTGATAGCCGGGATAGATGAAGATGTCGGTCGTGCCCTGGAACGGCCGCAGGGTGCCGTCGGGGGCGGCCGCCGATTCGATCAGCCGCAGCGCCGTGGTGCCGACCGGGATCACCCGCCGCCCCTCGGCGCGGGCGCGGTTGATCGCGGCGGCGGCATCGGCGCCGACCTCGCCCCATTCGGCGTGCATCCGGTGGGTGGTCACGTCCTCGACCTTGACGGGCAGGAAGGTGCCCGCGCCGACATGCAGGGTGACATGGACGAATTCGACACCCTTCGCGGCCAGGTCGGCCAGCAGCGCGTCGTCGAAATGCAGGCTGGCGGTAGGCGCCGCGACAGCGCCCCGGCGAGCCGCCCAGACGGTCTGGTAATCCTGCCGGTCCTGGTCATCGGGCGCCCGCAGCGCGGCGATATAGGGCGGCAGCGGCATCGCGCCCACCTGCGACAGGGCCGCGTCGAAGGCATCGCCTTGCGCATCGAAGCGCAGCGTCAACTCGCCCTCGGCAATTGCGGCGACCTCGGCCGACAGGGCGTCGCCGAAGCGGATCACTTCTCCGACCCGCAGTTTGCGCAATGGCTTGGCCAGCGCGCGCCAGCCGTCGGCGGCGGGTTCCAGCAGCGTCACCTCGATCCGGGCGGTGGCCTCGCCCTGGGGGGTGGCGCGGGCGCGGGTGCCGGTCAGCCGCGCGGGGATCACCTTGGTGTCGTTCAGGACCAGCACGTCGCCCGCCCGCAGAATGCCGGGCAGATCACCGACCCGCCGGTCGGCAATCGTCCCGCCTTCCGCCAGCAGCAACCGGGCGGAACTGCGCGGGCGGGCCGGGCGCGTGGCGATCAGATCGGCGGGCAGGTCGAAATCGAAATCGGACAGCTTCATGCGCGCGCTTCTGCGTCCGCCCCGCCCGCCGGTCAAGTCCAAGGTGCCCAAGAAAAAAACTCAGCTTTACATTTCCGACAGAATCGCTATGTTTCCCTGAACAGGAGCAACGCGATGATTGTCTGCCATTGCACGCAAATCTCGGACCATGAGATCAAGGCAGCGATCGACTGGATGCGGAACGCGGATCCCCAGACGATCATCACGCCGGGAAAAATATA
This sequence comes from Paracoccus haematequi, assembly GCF_900631945.1. GTDB lineage: Bacteria > Pseudomonadota > Alphaproteobacteria > Rhodobacterales > Rhodobacteraceae > Paracoccus > Paracoccus haematequi_A. The sequence continues at coordinate 68,860 of NZ_UZWE01000045.1, read as the reverse complement.
CCACGCGCTCGGTAAACGCGCCGATTGCGGTGGATGTATGCCGCTCTTTCTGGACACCATGCGTCACTGCGATAATCTGGGCGTAGCCCCGCCGATTTTGCGGGCAAAATCAGATAGCGCAAAGGACACCCACCATGAAGGGCGACGCAAAGGTTATCGAGTATCTCAACGCGGCGCTGCGGTCTGAACTGACGGCCGTCAGCCAGTACTGGCTGCATTATCGGTTGCAGGAAGACTGGGGCTTCGGCCGCATCGCCGACAAGTCGCGCGCCGAGTCCATCGAAGAGATGCATCATGCCGACCGGCTGATCCAGCGAATCATCTTCCTGGAAGGCCACCCGAACCTGCAAAAGCTGGATCCTCTGCGGATCGGGCAGAACCTGCGGGAAACGCTGGAATCCGACCTGGCTGCGGAACACGACGCCCGCACCCTGTATCTGGAAGCGCGCGAATACTGCTCCAGCGTCAACGATCAGGTGTCCAAGTCGTTGTTCGACGACCTGATCGAGGACGAGGAAGGCCATATCGACTTCCTGGAAACCCAGTTGCAGCTGTTCGACACGATCGGCGCCCAGAACTATGGCCAGCTGAACGCCAAGCCTGCCGACAAGGCCGAGTGATCGGCGCGGCCGTCCCCTGCCGGGGGCGGCCCTATCCCCGGACGCGGCGCAGCAGGGCGAAGGCCAGCAGCGACGCGATCAGCATGGGGGCCGCGTCGGGCACCGGAACGGGCGCCAGCGGGGGAAGATCGGGATCCCCCGGAACTTCGATGATGGGATCGGTGGGTTTCGTCGGATCGACGGGCTTGGACGGATAGCCGGTGTCCGGCCGCGTCGAGGAAGAGTCGTCGATTCCGGGCACCGACGTATTCCCGCCGCCGGACGACCCGCCCGAGCTGCCGCTGCTGGACGACCCTCCGCTTCCGCCCCAGAAGGATGCCGTCCGGGCCACGGCGGGAGTGCCGCCCGATGCCCCCTGGTTCAGCGCCGCCATAACGGGACCGGCGGGGTCGCCCCACGTCGCATAGGGATCGACCAGCAGGTTGTAATTGGCATAGCCCGGCGGCACCTTGCCCTGCATCGGGCTGTCGTCGCCTATGACCAAGGTCATGTGGTCCCCATATTGGTCACGCTGAACGACATGAACGGCGGGGCGAAATCCGATATTGGGAAAGAAATACAGGCACTGGTCCTCGACCGTGCAATGCGGCTGCATCGTGACACCCTAGACAACAGGTCGGCGGGCAGGGATGCAGCCCGCCTAAAGCGGACCGGCTGCGGCACCGACAAACATAAACAATCGTTAACGCCCCGTTAATAATTGGTCGGGTCGGTGTCGTAAATATGTCTAAAAAGTCATTAACGCGTCGCGTCCGCCCTGCCGGAGGGTCAGTCCAGCCAGCGCCGCGCCAGATCCGGCAGTTCATCGAAATGGCCGATCAGGGCATCCGGGGCCAGGCGCGAGATCGCCTCGCCCTCGGGTCCGAAGGACACCAGCGCCACCCTGACGCCCGCCGCCGCGGCGGTCTTGCGGTCGGTCTCGGTGTCGCCCACCAGGAAGGACGCGGCCAGGCTGCCCCCGGCCCGCTCGACCGCCGCGCGATAGGGACGCGGGTCGGGCTTTCTGACCGGCAGCGTGTCGGCGGCGATCATCGACGCGAACCGCCCGCGCACCCCCAGGGCATCCAGCAGGGTCTCGGCCAGCGAACCGGGCTTGTTGGTGCAGACGGACAGGATATGCCCGTCTGCCTGCAAGCGGTCCAGGCACTCCTCGACCCCCGGATACAGCGTCGTATGAACCGCGATGTTCTGCCCATAAAACTCCAGCAGGCGGGGATAATCCTCGTCCTCGGCCCCCGGCGGCAACAGCATGTCGGCGCCGATCCGGCCGTATCCGGCCCGCAGCATCGCCCGGCCGCCATGGAACGCGGTCAGCGCGTCGGCCACCGGATCAAGGGCCACCTCGATCCCGCGCGAGGCGAAGCAGGCATTCGCCGCCGCGATCAGGTCGGCCGAGGTATCGGCCAGCGTCCCGTCCAGATCGAAGACCACCGTTCCCGCCATGCGCCTGTCCCTTTCCGCAACGATCCGACACCAAAGGTGAACGCCGGGGGCTTTCGCCCGCGCCCGGCCCCGATTAGAACGCCCGGCAAGGAATTTGAACAGCGAATGAGGGGCAGCATGGCGGACAATCCGGTGGCGATCGTGATCCTGGCGGCCGGTCAGGGCAGCCGGATGCAGTCGGACCTTCCCAAGGTGCTGCACCGGCTGGGCGGCGCGCCGCTGGTCGGCCATGCCCTGGCTGTGGCGCGGACGCTGGAACCCGAACAGGTGATCGTGGTCGCGGGCCATGGCGCCGATCAGGTGACCAAGGCCGTGGGCAAGATCGACCCCGACGCCCGGATCGTGCTGCAAGCCGAACAGCTGGGCACGGGCCATGCCGTCCGCCAGGCCCTGCCGGAACTGGAGGGCTTCGAGGGCAAGGTGATCGTCCTTTACGGCGACACCCCGTTTATCGGAGAGGATACGCTGGCCGCCCTTGCCTCGCACCCCTCGGACCTGGTCGTGCTGGGATTCGAAGCCGAGGATCCGGGCCGCTATGGCAGGCTGATCGTCTCGGGCCGCGGGCTGGAACGGATCGTCGAATACAAGGACGCCGACTCCGCGACGCGCGATATCGCCCTGTGCAATTCCGGCGTCATGGCGCTTGAGGCGTCGCTTCTGCGCCAGTTGATCGTGCGGCTGACGAACGAGAACGCCTCCGGCGAATACTATCTGACCGACCTGGTGGCGCTTGCCCGCGCGGAAGGCCGCAGCACCGATGTCGTCACCTGCGACGAATCCGAAACGCTGGGCATCAACACCCGCGCGGAACTGGCCGGCGCCGAAGCCGCCTTCCAGGACCGCGCCCGCCGTCAGGCGCTGGAAAACGGTGTGACGCTGTGCGATCCGGCGACGGTCTGGTTCGCCCTGGACACGGTGATCGGCCGCGACACGGTGATCGGCCAGAACGTCGTTTTCGGCCCCGGTGTCACGGTCGAATCGGGGGCCGAGATCCTGCCCTTCTGCCATCTGGAAGGCTGCCATATCTCGTCCGGCGCGACGGTCGGGCCGTTCGCCCGCCTGCGCCCCGGCGCGGAACTGGGCGGCGACGTGCATGTCGGCAACTTCGTGGAAATCAAGAACAGCGTGCTGGACGAGGGCGTCAAGGTCGGCCACCTGACCTATCTGGGCGACGCCCATGTGGGCGAGCGCACCAATATCGGCGCGGGCACCGTCACCTGCAATTATGACGGCGTGATGAAGCACCGCACCGACATCGGCGCGCGCGCCTTCATCGGCAGCGACACGATGCTGGTCGCGCCGGTCCGCGTGGGCGACGACGCCATGACCGGATCGGGGTCCGTCATCACCGCCGACGTGCCCGCCGGCGCCCTGGCCCTGGGCCGGGCCCGGCAAGAGAACAAGCCCGGCCTTGCCACACGCCTGATGGAAGCCCTGCGCGCGAAAAAGGAGTCCCGCTGATGTGCGGCATTATCGGTATCCTCGGATCGCACGAGGTTTCCCCGCAACTGGTCGATGCGCTGCGGCGGCTGGAATATCGCGGCTATGACAGCGCGGGGGTGGCGACGGTCGATGCGTCCGGGCGGCTGGATCGGCGGCGCGCGGTGGGCAAGCTGGTGAATCTGTCCGACCGGCTGGTCCACGACCCCCTGCCCGGCCATATCGGCATCGGCCATACCCGCTGGGCCACCCACGGCGCCGCGACCGAGGTGAACGCCCATCCGCACCAGTCCGGCCCGGTGGCGGTGGTCCATAACGGCATCATCGAGAATTTCCGCGACCTGCGCGAGGAACTGTCGGCCTTGGGCATCCAGCCTCAGTCGCAGACCGACACCGAAACCGTGGCCCTGCTGACCGCGCATTACATGGACCAGGGCCTGCCCCCGGTCGAGGCCGCGCGCAAGACGCTGGCCCGGCTGCGCGGCGCCTTCGCGCTGGCCTTCCTGTTCGACGGCGAGGGCGACCTGATGGTCGCCGCGCGCAAGGGCAGCCCGCTGGCCATCGGCCATGGCGACGGAGAGATGTTCCTGGGATCGGACGCCGTGGCGCTGGCGCCCTTCACCGACCGGATCACCTATCTGGAAGACGGCGACCACGCGATCCTGACCCGCGCCGGGGTGCAGGTCTTCGATGCCGAGGGCAACCAGACCCACCGGCCCGAGGCCCGCATCGACAGCGGCGCGACCGCCATCGATAAGGGCGGCTATCGCCACTTCATGGCCAAAGAGATCGCCGAACAGCCGGTGGTGATCGGCGACGTGCTGAACCATTACGTCAAGGGTGACCGGATCGTGCTGCCCGACGGGCTGGATTTCCGCGATGTCGACCGCATCAACCTGGTCGGCTGCGGCACCGCGCATCTGGCGGGCCATGTCGCGAAATACTGGTTCGAACAATTGGCGGGCCTGCCCTGCGACATCGACGTGGCGTCCGAGTTCCGGTATCGCGAACCTCCCTTGTCGCCCGGAAGCTGGTTCATCGCCGTCAGCCAGTCGGGCGAGACGGCCGATACGCTGGCCGCGCTGCACTATGCCAAGGATCACGTCGCCCGCACCGTCGGGCTGGTCAATGTCGGCACCTCGGCCATCGCGCGGGACTCGGATGTCGCCCTGCCCACCCTTGCAGGGATCGAGGTCAGCGTGGCGTCCTCGAAGGCCTTCACCTGCCAGTTGACGGTGCTGGCGATCCTGGCGCTGAAGGCCGCCCACGACCGGGGCCGCATCGACGACGCGGCGCTTGGCCGTCACTTGGCCGATTTGCGCAGCATTCCCGCGCTGATGCAGCAGGTGCTGAACCTGTCGGACGACTGCCGGGCGCTGTCGGAATGGCTGTCCCAGGCCCGCGACGTGCTGTTTCTGGGACGCGGCGCGCTGTATCCGGTGGCCCTGGAGGGCGCGCTGAAGCTCAAGGAACTCAGCTACATCCACGCGGAAGGTTACGCATCGGGCGAGTTGAAGCATGGGCCGATCGCGCTGATCGACCGCGACGTGCCGGTGATCGTGCTGGCCCCGCATGACGCGCTGTTCGAAAAGACCGTCTCGAACATGCAGGAAGTGATGGCCCGCCACGGCCCGATCCTGCTGGTCTCGGACGAGGCGGGCCTTGCCTCGGCCAGCCACGGGGTTCAGGCAAGCCTGCGGATGCCCTCGGGCGGCGGGGTTTTCCAGCCGATCCTCTATGCGATCCCGATGCAGTATCTGGCCTATCACACGGCGGTCGCCAAGGGGACGGACGTGGACCAGCCCCGCAACCTGGCGAAATCGGTCACGGTGGAATAACCGGAAGGCGCGCGGGCCGGTCCCGCGCGCCCTGTCCTCATGCCACTTCGGCGCGGCCCTCGGCAGCGATGCGGGCGTCCAGTTCAAGCACCTGATGGACGGCATTGGCCGCCTCGGCACCCTTCTTGACGAAATGGTCGCGGTAAAAGCCCGTCAGCAGTTCGGTTTCCTGATAATTGTGCGGCGTCAGAGAGACCGAAAAGCAGGGCACCCCGGTTTCCAGCCCTGCGGTCATCAGGCCGTTGACCACGGCGGCGGCGACGAAATCGTGGCGATAGATGCCGCCGTCCACGACAAGCGCGGCGGCGACCACGGCATCGTATGTGCCGGTCTGGGCCAGCTTCTTGGCCAGCAGCGGCATCTCGAACGCGCCCGGCACGTCATAGGCCACAACCTCGGCGCCGGGAATCAGGCGCTGTTGTTCGGCGAGGAAACCGTCATAGGCACGATCCACGACATCGGAATGCCAGCGGGCCTTGATGAAGGCGATACGGGGGGTCTTGTGGGTCATCTTTCAGGAACCTTACGTTGCTTCGCGTATGGTCCCAGGACATGAGCCATGACCGTGCCAAGGGGCGACGCGGCCACGGTTCTCTTTCATCCAGACTATACTGTCGGCCCCGGAGTTTCACCGGATCTGCTGACCCCCCTGTTGCCAAGGGGCGCTCGCGGGCTGTCACCGCCGGTGGGGAATTGCACCCCGCCCTGAGAACGGGTTTGGAGTAACACGCCCCGACCCGTCCGCCAAGAGGCTTGGCGTTCACCCGACCTGGGACAGGGCCTGCCGGACTGCGGCGCGCAGGTCGTCCTCGCCATAGGGCTTGCACAGCAGCACGGTCTGCGGCGGGCAGCCCGCAGGCAGGGCGCTGTCGCCGGTGGCATAGACCACCGCCAGGCCGGGCCGGATGTCCACCGCCCGCTGCGCCAGCTCGTTGCCGTTCATGTCGGGCAGGCCCAGGTCGGTCAGCAGCAGATCGAAGGCCTGGCCCTCGAGGCTGGACAGCGCGGGCGCGGCCTTGCCCGCCTGGGTGACGGTATAGCCCATCTCCTCCAGCATGATGGCGGTGTCGGCGCGGATCAGGGCGTTATCCTCGACCAGCAGGATCGAGACGGGGCGGTCGCCCGCCGGATCCGCGTCCCTGCGCGGTTCGGACGCCCGTTCGGCCTCGGTCGCCTGGCGGGCCTGCCGGGTGTTGGCGATGACATGGCGCAGCCGGCGGGCCAGGGCTTCGCGCGAATAAGGTTTCGACAACAGCTCGACCCCCGGATCCAGCCTGCCGCCATGGACGATCGAGTTTTCCGTATAGCCCGAGGTGAACAGCACCCCCAGCCCCGGCAGGATCTGCTGCGCGCGCCGCGCCATGTCGCGGCTGGACAGCCCGCCGGGCATCACCACGTCGGTGAACAGCACGTCGATATGCAGCCCGCTTTCCACGACCGCCAGACCCGCCTGCGCATCCCGCGCCGTCAGCACCTCGTATCCCAGCGATTCCAGCAGATCGACCACGGTGGCGCGCACGGCCTCGTCATCCTCGACCACCAGGATGGTTTCCGTGCCGCCGACGATGGGCCCGTCGAACAGCGGGGCGTCGGTATCCTCGTCGCTGTCAGATCGCGGCAGATAGATGCGCACGGTCGTTCCTTCGTTCGGTTCGCTGTAGACGGACACATGCCCCCCCGATTGCTTGACGAAGCCATAGACCATGGACATGCCCAGGCCCGTCCCCCGCCCTTCCGGCTTGGTGGAATAGAAGGGATCGAAGATCCGCTCCAGCACCTCGGGGGTCATGCCGCAGCCGGTGTCGGTCACGGCCAGCATCACGTAATCCCCGGCCGAGACATCGCCCGCAGCCAGGGCATAGATCTCGTCCAGCCGCTTGTTCGCCATTTCGATGGTCAACTGGCCGGGGCCGTCCAACGCATCGCGGGCATTGATCGCCAGGTTCAGAAGCGCGCTTTCCAGTTGCGCGCGGTCCACGCAGATGTTCCACAACCCCTGCGGCACGATCACCTGGACTTCGACCGCCTCGCCCAGCGACCGGCGCAGCAGGTCGTCCATCTCGGTCACAAGACGGGCGGGCTGGATCACCCGAGGCTCCAGCGGCTGACGGCGCCCGAAGGCCAGAAGCTGGCTGGCCAGCTTGGCGCCGCGCGCGACGGCCGACAGCGCGTTTTCGACCCGCTGGCTGGCCCTGGCATTGCCGTCGCAATCTTTCGCCAGCATTTGAAGACTGCCCGCGATCACCTGCAAGAGATTGTTGAAATCATGGGCCACGCCGCCGGTCAGCTGCCCCATGGATTCCATCTTCTGCGACCGATGCAGCGCCTGTTCCGTCTTGCGGTGCTGTTCGATCTCGTCCGCGACGCGGGCCTCCAGCGTCTCGTTCAGGCGGCGCAACTGATCCTCGGCCCGCTCGCGATGGGCGATCTGGCGTTGCAGATCCTCGGCCTGGGCCTGCAACTGCGCCTCGGTCAGGCGCTGTTCGGTGATGTCGGTATGGACGCCCACCCATTCGCTGATCCGGCCCGCATCGTCGCGCGTCGGCACCGCGCGGATCCTGAAGATGCGGTATTCGCCGTCCGCGCAGCGCAGCCGGTGTTCCCATTCAAAGGTCGACTGCGCCGCAAGCGCCTGCCGCCATGCCTGGATCGTGGGCGCGCGGTCGTCGGGATGGACCGCATCGGCCCAGCCATAGCCCTGATAGGCATCGAAATCCTGGCCGGTCAGCGCCGCCCAGCCGCGCTGTTCCCCCTCCATCCGGCCATCGGGAGAGTTGGTCCACAAGACGCTGTGGATCGCCTCGACCGCCGCGTGGAAGCGGTTGTTGCTGTCGCGCAGCCGGTTTTCGGTCAGCTTGCGATCCTCGATGTCGATCAGGATCATGTAGACGCCGTCGATCCGGTCGTCCCGCGACATCCGCGGCAGGCAGCGCATTTCCAGGTGGCGGGGCCGGTCGCCGGGAAGATGCACGACCGCATCGACATTCACCGTCTCGCCCAGCAGGGCGCGGTCCAGCATGTCCTGGGTCTGGGCGGCCTGCCCCGCGCCCAGGATATCCTCGATCCGCTTGCCGATCACCTGCTCATGGGTGACGCCGAACACTTCCAGATAGCACTGGTTGGCAAAGCGGAAGACCAGCGATTTGTCCAGGAAGGCCACCAGGATCGGCAGCGCGTCGGACAGGTGGTAAAGCTCGGCCCGGCTTTCGGCCAGCGCATCGCGGGCGCGCACGGTTCCGGTGATGTCCAGCACGGTGCACAGGACGCCGTCCACGCCCACGCCGGATTCGCCGTAGATGGGGGTATAGAACAGGTCGAAGATCACGTCCTCGGGCTGGCCGTTGCGGTTCAGCACCATCGGCTGTTCGCGGAAGGCCTGCACCTCGCCCCGCATTCCCCGTTCCAGAACGGCGCGGTTGAAGTCCCAGATTTCCGGCCAGATGTCGGGCACCGTGCCGCCCAGGGCGCGCGGATGATAATTGCCCGCGATCTCGATATAGCTGTCGTTATAGATCATCACATGATCCGGTCCCCACATCAGAACCTGAGGGATCGGAGAGTTGACCAGCGAGTTGACCTTGATCCGCAGATTGGCGGGCCAGTCCCGGATCGGCCCCAAGGACGTGCGCGACCAGTCGAACCGGCGCACCAGCTCTCCGCAAAGGCCGCCGCCGACAGGCCAGGACGGATGGGGCAGGTCTGTCGTCGTCATCGCGCACCGCAAATCCAGATGTGAGGCCGGAAATTAGGCACGGATCGCGCAGGCTGCAAGCGGCGACGACCCGACGGGACGGACGGTGAACCAAAATCAATCGGGGCGGCCGGGCCGGGCCGCCCCGCAGACAGCAATCAGAAGGTGAAATCGCTCAGATCCAACTGGCTGCGCTGCATGTCGTCGATGGTGATGGTGGTGTTGCGGTCCAGCGTCAGCACCAGGTCAGTGCCCTGCTGGCGGGCCGTGGCGATCACCTGGCTGACCTGGGCACGGCTGAAATCGTCCAGCTCGATCCGGTCCAGGCCGTTCTGGAAATCGGCGATGCGGTCGCGCCCGTCGCCGCGTTCGAATTCGAACACATCGGCGCCCGCGCCGCCGTTCAGGATATCGTTGCCCGTGCCGCCTTCCAGCCGGTCGTTCCCCGCGTCGCCCCACAGAAGGTCGTTGCCGCTGCCGCCCTCCAGGTCGTCGTTGTCGGCTCCGCCTTGCAGGCGGTCGTTGCCGCGCCCGCCTTCCAGTTCGTCGCGGCCCGCGCCGCCAGACAGGGAATCGTTGCCGTCGCCGCCGTCCAGTTCGTCATGGCCGGCATCGCCCCACAGCTGGTCGTTGCCGCTGCCGCCCTCGATGTCGTCATTGCCGTCGCCGCCATACAGCCGGTCGTGGCCGTCGCCGCCGAAGATGTCGTCATTGCCGCGATGGCCGTTGATGACATCGTTGCCGCGCAGCCCCGCCAGCCAGTCCGACAGAGAGGTGCCGTTGATGATGTCCGCCGCGTTGGTGCCCGTCTTGCGTGCCATATGCCTGTTCCTTTTCTTCCAGGGGGCCGCGCGCCCGATGGGTGCGGCCCGGTGACGAGAATCAGGATTAACTTATGCGTGCTGACAGGCCCCTGACCGCGAATGTCAGGGTTTTGTCAGGCCCGCTCGGCTACGATCGGCGGCATGAGACACCTGCTTGCCCTTGCCCTGTCCTTGACCATCCCTGCCGCCGCCGGCGGGCAGCAGAACCCTTTGCCCGATTTCGAAGCCGCCCAGACCGCCGTCGAACGCGGCGAGATCCTGCCGCTGGCGCAGATCCTGCGGCAGCTGGACAGCGAACATCCCGGCACCGTGGTCGAGGTCGAGCTTGAACATGAAGACGGAATCCGCGTCTATGAGGTCGAACTGATCACCCCGGACGGCCTTCTGATCGAGGTCGACATCGACGCCGCCACCGGCGAGATCCTGAAGATCGAGGAGGAATACGACGACTGATGCGCGCCCTTGTGGTCGAGGATGACCGTCGTATCGCCGCCGACCTGGCCCGCGCGCTTGAATCCGCAGGGTTCCGGGTCGAGCATGTCGAGGACGGCGAAACCGCCTGGTTCCGCGGCGGGACCGAGAACTATGACCTGATCGTCCTGGATCTGGGCCTGCCGCGCCTGGATGGGCTGACCGTCCTGAAACGCTGGCGCGCCGAGGGCTGCGAAAGCCCGGTCCTGATCCTGACCGCGCGCGGCGCCTGGACCGAACGGGTCGAGGGCATCGACGCGGGCGCCGACGATTACCTGCCCAAGCCCTTTCGGATGGAGGAGCTGATCGCCCGCGCCCGCGCCCTGGTGCGGCGGTCGGGGGGGCGGGCGGCCTCGGTCCAGCAGGTGGGCGACGTGTCGGTGGATCTGAACCGCATGTCGGTCGCTGTGGCGGGCGTGCCGGTGGCTGTCACGCCCCTGGAATACCGGCTGCTGTCCTATCTGGCGCTGCACCGCGACCGCACCGTGCCGCCCTCGGAACTGCTGGAACACCTGTATGGCGACGACGATTCGCGCGACGCCAATGCATTGGAAGCCGTGATCGCCCGGCTGCGCCGCAAGATCGGGCCGGGGGTGATCCATACCCGGCGCGGCTTCGGCTATGACCTGGGTGCCGCGGGCTGATGCGGCGGTCGCTGCGGCTGCGGCTGCTGGTCGTCGGCGCCTGCGCCATCGTGGCGACCCTGGGGGGCGCGGCGTTGGGGCTGGCCCTGCTGTTCGAACGCCATGTGGAACGGGTGGCGGTGAACGACCTGGAAGCGCGCGCCCTGACACTGGCGGGGATCGTGGAATACGACGCAGAGGGTGTGCCGCGCCTGACTGCGCCGCCGACGGACCGGCTGTATCAACAGCCATTCTCGGGCCAGTACTGGCAGGTCGCCCTGGCGGATCAGGTGCAGCGGTCGCGGTCGCTGTGGGACTATACCCTGCCGATGGACCGCCCCGCCCCCGCGCCGGGACGCAGCGACGTGCTGGATCTGCCCGGCCCGCAGGGCGAACGGCTGCTGGCGGTGGAACAAAGCCTGCTGGTCGGGCGCGGCCCCCGGCCCCTGACGATGCGCATCATCGTCGCCTCGGACAGGGCGGTGCTGACGGCGGCGCGGCGGGGTTTCCTGGGCGACCTGATGCCCTATATCGCCTTCCTGTCCCTGCTGCTGATGGCCGGATCCTGGCTGCAAATCCGCATCGGCCTGGCCCCCCTGGCCGAGGTCGCCGACCGTGTGCGGGCCCTGACCCAGGGGCAGCGGTCGCGCATCGGCACCGACCTGCCGGACGAGATGCTGCCCTTGTCGCGCCAGTTGGACGCCCTGCTGGACGCGCGCGATGCCGAACTGCTGCGCGCCCGGCACCGGGCGGGCGATCTGGCGCATGGCTTCAAGACCCCCCTCCAGGCACTGCTGGGCGATGCCGGCACCCTGCGCCGCCGAGGAGAGCCGGAAATCGCGGGCAGCATCGAAACCGTCGTCACCGCGATGCGGCGGCTGGTCGACCGCGAACTGGCCCGCGCCCGCATCCAGTCCGACCGCCACGCGGCCGAGGCCGATCCGGCCGCCGTCCTGGCCCGGTTGGTCAAGGTGCTGAAACGCACCCCCAGGGGCGCCGGGATCGACTGGCGGACCCGCGTTGCCGACCCCACCACGCGCGCCCGCATCGACCCCGACGACCTGACCGAGGCGCTTGGCGCGCTGCTGGAAAACGCCATGCAGCACGCGGACAGCCGGGTCGAGGCGGTCGTGGCCCGGAAGAACGGCGGCGTGGCCATCTCGATCTGCGACGACGGGCCGGGCGTGCCCGAGGACGCGCTGTCCCTTCTGCCGCAACGCGGAATGCGGCTGGACGAGACCGGCGAGGGCCAGGGCATCGGCCTGGCTATCGTGCGCGACATCGCCGACGCCGCCGGGGGACAGTTGTCGCTGACCAATACCCGCCCCGGCCTGTGCGTCGAACTGACGCTGGAAGCCGCACCGCCCCGCCGGTAAGCTGGCCCGAACACGGGGGGGAGACATGACACAGAACGGCGGGGCATTGCTGGTGGATTGCCTGATGGCGCTTGGCGCGACCAAGGCCTTCGGCATACCGGGCGAAAGCTATCTGGCGGTGCTGGACGCGCTGCACGACACGCGGGGGCGGCTGGACTTCGTGCTGTGCCGCCACGAAGGCGGCGCCGCGTTCATGGCCGCAGCCTGGGGCAAGCTGACCGGGCAGCCCGGCATCTGCATGGTGACGCGCGGGCCGGGCGTCACCAACGCCGCCATCGGCATCCACACCGCGATGCAGGACAGCGCGCCGATGCTGGTGCTGGTGGGCCAGGTGGCGACCTGCATGACCGGGCGCGAGGCGTTCCAGGAAATCGACTATCCCGCCGTCTTCGGCAGCATGGCCAAATGGGCGGTCCAGATCGACCGCGCGGACCGCATCCCGGAAATCCTGGCCCGCGCCTGGAAAACCGCGACGACCGGCCGCCCCGGCCCCGTCGTGATCGCCCTGCCCGAGGACATGCTGACCGCGACCACCGACGCGCAGCCCCTGACCGGCCCGTCCCGGATCGCCGAACCGGCCCCCCTGCCCGCCGCCCTGGACCAGACCCTTGCCCTGCTGGCCCAGGCCAGGCGCCCGCTGATCCTGACCGGAGGCTGCACCTGGACGGCCGAGGGCAAGACCGCCCTGCAACGCTTTGCCGAGGCGTCCGACATCCCCGTCCTGGCCGCCTTCCGGTTCCAGGACTGCTTCGACAACACCTCGCCGGTTTACGCGGGCGAGGCGGGCGTGGGGATGCCGCCCCATGTCCGCCGCCTGATCGCCGAATGCGACGTGCTGCTGGCCATCAACGTGCGCTTCGGAGAAATGACGACCGACGCCTATACCTTGCTGCGGGTGCCGCAGCCGGAACAGGTGCTGATCCACGCCCATGCCTCGGATGCCGAGATCGGCAAGATCTATCAGCCCCGCCTGGGCATCCAGGCAGGGCCGAACGCGCTGGCCCATGCGCTGCGGCCCGTCACGGGACCGTGGGCCGATTGGCGCAAGGCCGCGCGGTCGGGTTACCTGGCCTCGATGCAGGCGCCCGCGCAGCCGTCGCCCGTGGACATGGTCGCAGTCATGGACCACCTGCGCCAGACCCTGCCCGAGGACGCGATCCTGACCAACGGCGCGGGAAACTTCGCGGTTTGGCCCAACAAGTTCTTCGCCTTCGGTCCCAGGGCGCGGTTGCTGGCGCCGCAATCCGGCGCGATGGGCTATGGCCTGCCCGCCGCCATCGCCGCGAAGATCGCCCATCCCGCCCGGACAGTGGTCTGCTTCGCGGGCGACGGCGATTTCCAGATGTCCTGCGCAGAACTGGCGACGGCCGCGCAGGCGGGCGCGCAGCCCATCGTGCTGGTGCTGAACAACGGCATCTACGGCACCATCCGCGCGCATCAGGAACGGACCTATCCCGCGCGCGTGTCGGGCACGACCATGCAGAACCCCGACTTCGTGATGCTGGCGAAAGCCTATGGCTTCCATGCCGAGCGGGTGACCGCAACCGGCGATTTCCCGGCCGCCTTCGCGCAGGCAATGGCATCGAAAACCGGCGCGCTGCTGGATCTGGACATCTCGCCCGAGGCGCTGACCCCGCGCCAAACCCTGACCCAGATGCGGGAAGCGGCCTTGGCGAAGCAGGAGGAATAGGGTCGGCGCTGCCGGTTTCCGGGCGGGGCGCCCAGCGGCCCTGGACCGGCTGGGTATCGCGGGGCGAGGGCGACGGCCCAGCCAGACCTGCGGATCAAACCCTAGACAGCCACCCCGTGACGCCCTGCCAGATCGGTGAAGAACTGCCAGGCCACCCGGCCCGACCGTCCGCCGCGGGTTGCCTGCCATTCGATCGCCTCGGCCCGCAGGCTGTCGGCGTCGATGACCAAGCCATAGGCGTCGCAATAGGCCCGGACCATCGCCAGGTATTCGTCCTGCGAACAGGGATGGAAGCCCAGCCACAGCCCGAAGCGGTCCGACAGGGAAACCTTTTCCTCGACCGCCTCGCCGGGATGGATGGCCGTGGCGCGTTCGTTGTCGATCATGTCGCGGGGCATCAGGTGGCGGCGGTTCGAGGTCGCGTACAGGATCACGTTCGCGGGACGCCCGCTGATGCCGCCGTCCAGGACCGCCTTCAGCGACTTGTACTGCGTGTCGTCATGGCTGAAGGACAGGTCGTCCGAAAACAGCAGGAACCGCTTGTCCCTGGCCTGACCCAGGATCGCCAGCAGCCGTCCCACCGATCCCAGGTCGTCGCGGGCGATTTCCACCAGCACCAGGGGCAGGCCCTGGGCCACGGCCTCGGCATGGACGGCCTTGACCAGCGATGACTTGCCCATCCCCCGCGCGCCCCACAGCAGGGCGTTGTTCGCGCCGAAGCCGCGCGCGAATTGCAGCGTGTTGTCCAGCAGGATCTGCTTGGCCCGGTCGATGCCGATCAGCTGCACCAGATCGACGCGGGCCACGGTGGCCACGGGTTCCAGCCGGTCGGGATCGGGATGCCAGACATAGGCATCCGCCTCGGCAAAGCTGGGCGCGGGAATGGGCGGCGGGGCAAGGCGCTCCAACGCCTCGGCGATTCGGCGCAGGTCGTCGGACATCAGGCGTCCTCGTCCCACAATCCTTGGGCACGCAGTTCCTTTTCGCGCGTCTTTTCGATGCGCCGGACGATCTGGATCGAAATCTCGTAAAGCCCGTAGATGACCGAGAACAGCACAAGCTGGCTGCCCACATCCGGCGGCGTCAGGCAGGCCGCCAGGGTCAGGATGATGATCACCGCGTAACGGCGCGTGCTGGCCAGCGTCTCGGCCGAGACCAGCCCGGCCCGGCCCATCAGCGCCAGGGCCACGGGCAACTGGAAGGACAGCCCGAAGGCCAGGATGAAGCGCGTCGTCAGGTTCAGGTATTCGCTGACCGACCCCTGGAAGACGATCCCGGCCAGGTGGCTGTTCCCGGCCGCCGCCCCCGCGGGATCGTCGGGCAGCGCCAGCGGCCCCTGCTGGAAGCCCAGGAAGAACGAGAACACCATCGGCAGGATGACGTAATAGGCGAAGGCCGCCCCCAGGCCGAACATCACCGGCGAGGCCACCAGGAACGGCAGGAAGGCCCGCTTTTCGCTGCGATACAGGCCGGGCGCGATGAAGCGCCACAACTGATAGCCGATCACCGGAAAGGCCAGGATGAAGCCGCCGAAGAACGAGATGCGGATGGCGACGGTAAAGCCTTCCTGCAATTTCAGCAGGATCAGCCCGCATTCCTGGCCGCGATCTTCCAGCGCGGCGCAGATCGGCCGGGTCAGGAAGTTGTAGATCGGATTCCAGACCAGATAACACAGGATCATCGCCACCACGAAGGCCAGGGCCGACCAGACCAGACGGGTGCGCAGTTCCTTGAGATGCTCGATCAGCGGGGCCGAGCTGTCATCCAGCTCATCGAGGTTTTGCGATGACACTTAATGGTCCTTCATGTCCGAACGACGGACACCGGCGATGCGGCGCGGGCTGTCGTTCGCCGCAGCCATCGGGGCCGGGATCGGGGCGGCGGCGGGTTCGTTCGCGGCCTGCAAGGCGGCAGGCACCGGCGGCGCGTCCATGGGGCGTGTATCGGCAGGTGGCGTGTCGACCGGCGCGGCGGGCGCCGCCGGGTCGGGCGTGGCGCGGGTCGATTTGTCCAGGCTGGCCTTGGGATCCCATTGCTCGAACCGGGTCGCGGCGCGGTCCAGGGCGTCAAGGCCCAGAGACTTTTTCGAGGTCAGGTTCTTCAAGTCCCTGATATCCTTGGTCACGTCATTGATGCCGCTGCCCTTGGCGGCATCCTCCATCGCGCTTGTGAATTCGCGCGCCATGGACCGCGCCCGCGCCGTGATCCGGCCCAGCGTGTGAAACAGCTTCGGCAAATCCTCGGGACCGATGACGATCAGCGCGACAACACCGATCAGCAGCAGTTCGCTCCACCCGACATCAAGCATTCTGGAACCCCTGTCCCGGTCGCGGGATCAGACGCGGGGTTCGTTTTGCGGGGTGACGTCGCGCGCCTCGGCGCCGGGCACGGGCTGGACGGGGGTGGTGGGCTGGACGGGCTTGTCCAGGGCGGCGTTGCGTTCGGCGTTCGTTTCGGCGTTGCCGTCGTTGATGCCCTTCTTGAAGGCGGTGATGCCCTTGCCGAATTCGCCCATCAGCGAGGATACCTTGCCGCGGCCGAACAGGACCAGGACCACGATGGCGATGACGAGCAGTGCCATGGGGGACGGTGCGTGCATTGCAGTTCTCCAGTTCCAGGGTCAGGCCAGTGACCTGGGATAAAACCAATCTGCGGAATATAGGGCCTTAGCCTCCGCAGCGAAACCCCAACTGCCATGATTCGGGGCGCTCGTCATTAATCTGCGACAAACTGACGGTATTTTGAAAGCCCTGCCCCCGGCCGCCCGGCTTGGCAGGGCCGGGCGTGCGGGCCATAAGACGGAATGGACCTGTCGCTGTATGTCACCGCCTTCGTCACGCTGTTCGTGGTGATCGACCCGATCGGTCTGGCGCCGGTGTTCATCGCGCTGACGCCCGGCATGGGCGCCGCGCAGCGCCGCCGCATCGGCTTTCGCGCCCTGGCCATCGCCGCCGTCCTGATGATGATCTTCGGCTTCGCGGGCGAATCGATCCTGGGGGCCATCGGCATCTCGATTTCCGCCTTCCGCATCGCCGGGGGGCTGCTGCTGTTCCTGACCGCGCTGGACATGCTGTTCGAACGCCGGACCGAACGGCGCGAGAACCAGGGAGAGGCCGATCCGCTGCATCACGACCCTTCGGTCTTTCCGCTGGCGATGCCGCTGCTGGCGGGTCCGGGGGCGCTGGCCTCGATGATCCTGCTGATGGGGGAATCGCCGGGCGTCGGACACATGGTCATGGTGAATGCGGTGATGCTGTCGGTGCTGGCCATCGCCATGGCGCTGTTCGTGATCGCCACGCCGCTGGCCCATGCCTTGGGGCGCACCGGGGTGATGGTGGTGACGCGCCTGCTGGGGATGCTGCTGGCGGCGCTGTCGGTGCAGTTCGTGATCGACGGGCTGAAGGGATCGGGGTTGTTCTGATGACCGGGGACGACACCGTGCAGCTTGTCTACTATGGCCTGCTTCTGCTGGTGATCGGCGGCGCGATGATCTTCGAACTGGCGGGACGCGGCGGACAGGTGCTGCGCCAGATCATGCTGTGGGCGGTGATCTTCGCGGGCGCGACGCTGGCCGCGAACTGGTATCTGGACGGCACCGCCCCGCGCCAGCAGGTGCTGGACGGCGGCCGGATCGAAATTCCCGTGGGCCGCGACGGCCATTTCCACCTGACCGCCCTGGTGAACGGGCAGGAGGTGCGCTTCATGGTCGATACCGGCGCGTCATCCATCGCGCTTGGCCCGGCGGATGCGCGGCGCGTGGGGCTGGATCCCGACGGGCTGGCCTATGTCGGCACGGCGATGACCGCGAACGGAAGGGTCCAGACCGCCCCGGTCACCATCAAGGAAATCGCCATCGGCGACATCGTGGACCGCAATGTCCGCGCCTGGGTGATCGGCGCCGACCTGGACGGATCGCTGCTGGGCATGTCCTATCTGCGCACCTTCGCCCGCGTCAGCTTCGAGGGCGACCTGCTGGTTCTGGAACGCTAGTCCAGCGCCAGCGGCGGCGTCAGGCCGCTGTTCTCAAGATGCCAGACCGCCTGCCATCGCCCGCCCCGGCGATCCAGCGTTAGAAAATTGCGTTCGGCGACATAGCGGTGCTTCTGGCCCGGCAGGGGCCGGATCGCGATGGGGTGCCCCCGCAAGGGCGCATCGCCAAGCCCCGCGAACAGCCCAAGCGCGCGGGCATAGGCGCGCGGCGGCGCGCGATGCGAGATGCCAGAGGCGACAAGCTGGTGGATCTTCGTGTCCTCCGGTCCCATCTCGGCCCGCGTGGCCAGGTGGATTTCGCCCGACAGGACCGTGACCGGGGCCGCCTGCCGCATCCGCAGGATCTGGCCCAGCATCCGCCGCCATTCGTCGCGATGGGCGTGGCTTTGCCATTGGTCGCGCAGGTCGTCCTCGTAATGCTGCATCCGGGGGACCGCCATCATCAGCGATTCCAGCAGCGACAGGCGCGGCCCCAACAGCGGGACGCTGGACACCATGAAGACGTGATCGCCCGAGGGCCGCAGCGATTCGACCGCCGTCCAGCCCGCATCGCCCATCACCCGGCGGCGGTGGCGTTCCGACCGCAGGTCCGGGGCGAACAGCGTCACCCCCGGCAGGTCGCGCCGCCAGCCCAGGTTGCTGCCGGTGGGGTCCATGAACAGCGCCGGCACGTCGGCATCCGTCGCGCCGTGCTGGAACAGCAGATACATCCGCCGCGCCACCGAAAACAGCACCTGCCCCACCGCCGAGGCCGTGCGGCTTTCGGGCAGCGACCCCCACCCGTCGCAAATGTCGTGATCGTCCCAGACCGACAGAGAGGGCAGGCTGGCGAACAGGTCGGCACAGCCCTCGGCCGCCAGCACCATCAGGTAACGCTGGGCGAACTTCGCCTCCAGATGGCGGGTCAGGCTCTCCAGATCGGCCGGGACGGGGTCATCGGGAACATCGTCGGGCCAGCCCTCGGACAGGGGGTGGCCGTGGGTCGCCTCGTCCGCATAGATCTGGTCCCCGCCTTGCAGCAGCAGGGCGAAGGGCGCACGGGCGTGATCCTGGGCCAGCCGCGCCCACATCCGGTTGCGCTCGGACCCGTCGCGGTCCAGATCGCCGTTCTCCTCTCCGTTGCAGGACACGAAGGCGATGCGGATGTCGCCGTCCAGACAGGTCTCCACCGGATGATCGCGCCCGTCCAGGCTGTATCCGGCCTCGCCTGCAGCCAGAACGAAATCGTGCCGCCAGACCGACAGCCCCGCCACCCGCGCCAGCAGCAACGGCGCGACCGCCCCGGCCGAGGTCGTCAGCGCGCCCGGCGGGGGCGCCGCCTCGGGCCGGACCGAAATCGCAGCCAGGCGCAAGCCATCGCCATCGCAGCCCCGGAAATGCAGGATCGGACCCGCGAAGCCGTCATTCTGAACCATCGGTTCGTGTTGTCCCTCCCTGTACGTTCGAGGTCTTAGATAGGCGCTTGTGTCAGAAATGCACCCCGGATCAGGCCTTCAGCGGCACGGTTTGCGCCAAGGCGGCGGAAAGGCGCGACAGGCCGGGCGCCAGCGGGAACAGATCGGCCTGCAAGGCGTGATAGATATCGGGCTTGCCCTGGAACTGCCCCGCGGCAACGGGTCCGCCCGGTTCGGGGAACCAGCCTCCCCGGTCGTGGTCGATCAGGGCGTCGTCCGCAAAGCGCCATAACCGGCGATACCAGTCCTCGTCCTCGGGGCATGGGTCCAGCTTGATCAGCGCGGCAAGCGCGCCGATCGCCTCGGTCACGGGCCACCAGTATCGGTCCGGGCGCGCCACCGTGCCATCCGCGCCCAGCGTATAGGCCAGCCCGCCCTGTCCCATCCAGGCGTCGGACAGCGCCGTTTCGACCAGCAGCCGGGCCTGCCGGGGCGCGTCCGGATCGGGCCGCCCCGCCAGATCCCAATATTGCAGAAGCAGGCGCGCCATCTCGAACGAATGGCCGGGGGTGGTGCCCGCCGGGCGGAACATCGGATTGCCCTCATACCCCGGATCGGGGCGCCAATCGGCATCGTAATGTTCCGGGATGCGCCAGCCATGCGCCGCCGCCTGGCCCGCGATGAAGAACTTCAGGATGCCGCCCGCGCGGCGCAGGTATTCGCTGTCGCCCGTCGCCTCATGCGCGGCCAGCAGCGCCTCGACCCCGTGCATGTTGGCGTTCATGCCGCGATAGGTGGAAAACGGCTGCCAGTCGCGGGTGAATTCGTCGCGGAACAGCCCCGCATCGGCGTCCCAGAAGCGATCCTCCAGCACCTGCGCGATGTCGTCCAGCAGCCGGTCGGCATCGGGATGGCCCGCCAGCTTGGCGGTCGAGGCCGCCAGCAGCACGAAGACATGGCCGTAAGCCAGCTTGGTGCCGTCCGCCATCGCCCCGCCGGACAGCGCCCAGACATAGCCGCCGTGACGGCCGTCGCGATGCCCGCGCCACAGCGCCGCCATCCCCCGGTCGACGATGCCCGCCCGGTCGGGCCGTCCCGCCAGTTGGCCCAAGCCATAGGAATGGACCAGCCGCGTCGTCGCATGCAGTTCCTGAAGCCCCCCCGGCAGGAGGCGGCCCGCGTTGTCCAGCGGGACCAGCCCGCCCTTCGGCCCGGCGCTTGCATCGAAGAAATCCAGCGACCGGCGCGCGTCGTCCGCCAGATAGGCCCGGTGCGCCGAATCGTGCAGCCAGGGTCGACGATCCCCGCCAAGCCGCGCCTGTTCCACCTTTGATCCCCCTTGCACCGGCGCATGTCTGCGCAAAAGTTTTCCTTTGCCACAGCGACTTGCAAGGAATTTCAAGGTCGGCCCCTTGCAATCCGCGCCGGGCTGCGCCACCTGTTTCCCCAGCGGAACCGGGCCCCTCTGGCGACAGCAATGTCGTGATGTCGGAACCGCATCGAGCGTGCCTCGATGCAAGTGGCCCTGTCCCGGCGAAGCCCCTGGCATCGAAGCACTACAGCAACGATGAGGGCAAGATGGAAATTCTGTTACTTCTGGTCATGGGCAAGCCGCTGTGGATGTGGCTGCTGTTCCTGACCCTGGTCGTGGCGCTTCTGGCGTTCGACCTGGGCGTGCTTCACAAGGACAATCACGAAATCGGCGTCGCGGAAAGCTTGCGCATGTCGGCGATGTATATCGTCCTGGGCCTGGGCTTTTCGGGCTTCGTCTATTGGCAGATGGGGACCGAGGCGACCGCCCAGTACCTGACCGCCTTCGTGGTCGAAAAGACCCTGGCAATGGACAATATCTTCGTCATCGCGCTGATCTTCGGCTTTTTCGCCGTGCCCCGCGAATACCAGCACCGGGTGCTGTTCTGGGGCATCCTGGGGGTGATCGTGCTGCGCGGCATCATGATCGGCCTGGGCGCGACCATCGTCGAGAACTATCACTGGGTGCTGTATCTGTTCGCGCTGTTTCTGGTGTTCACCGGCATCAAGATGCTGTTCGCCAAGGAAGGCGACCACGACCTGCACGACAACAAGCTGGTGCAGTTCATGCGCCGCCGCTTCCACGTCACCGACGACTTCCATGGCGACAGGTTCATCGTGAAGCTGCCCGATTCCCGCACGGGCAAGCTGGTCCGCCATGCCACCCCCCTGCTGCTGGCCCTGGTGATGATCGAGATCGCCGATCTGGTCTTTGCCGTGGATTCGGTCCCGGCGGTGTTCACGATCACGACCGATCCCTATCTGGTCTATACCTCGAACATCTTCGCGATCCTCGGCCTGCGGGCGCTGTATTTCGCCCTGGCCGCGATCCTGCACCGCTTCAGCTATCTGAAATACGCGCTGTCGCTGCTGCTGGTGTTCATCGGGTCCAAGATCTTCATCGCCGACCTGATGGGCTGGGAAAAGTTCCCGCCGACCTGGTCGCTGGGCATCACCTTCGCGATCCTGGGCGCCGGCATCCTGTTTTCGCTGTGGAAAACCAACGGCGACAAGCCCCAGCCGCTGACCTCTCACAGCACGGGAAAATAAGTAAAAATCCCTTGGCAAGGCGCCCGCGACGGCGCCTTGCCTGCCGATTCCGGCCCGCAGGCGGCCTTCATGCCTTTGCACCGGCGCGCGCTTCGTGCAGATTGCGGAAAGCCTGACTTGTTGGACAAAGTGAACCGATGCTTCTGGAAATTCTCATCGTCCTGCTGTTGACGATGTTCAACGGCGTCCTTGCCATGTCGGAACTGGCGATCGTCTCGGCCCGCCCGGCGCGGCTGAAGGTGATGGCCGCCGAAGGCAGCCGGGGCGCCGACATTGCCCTGGACCTGGGGGCCGAACCCGGCCGCTTCCTGTCCAGCGTGCAGATCGGCATCACCCTGGTCGGCGTGCTGTCGGGCGCCTTTTCCGGCGCCACCCTGGGCGCGCGGCTGTCGACGGCGCTGATCGACAGCGGCTTGTCGCCCGCCCTGGCCCAGGCCCTGGGCGTCGGCGGCGTGGTCGTTCTGATCACCTATCTGTCGCTGATCATCGGCGAACTGGTGCCCAAGCAGATCGCCCTGCGTTCGCCCGAAGGGGTCGCCAGCCGGATCGCGCCGCTGATCCTGTTCATCTCGCGCATCGCGGCGCCGATCGTCTGGATCCTGGACAAGTCGGGCAACGTCGTCCTGCGGCTGCTGGGGCAATCAGGCGAATCCGAACGCGGCATCTCGGACGAGGAGATCCGCGTCATGCTGTCCGAGGCCCGCACCGCGGGCGTCATCGAACCCGCCGAGACCGAGATGATCGCAGGCGTCATGCGCATCGCCGACCGATCCGCCCGCGGCCTGATGACGCCGCGCCACGAGGTCGAGACGGTCGATGTCGGCGACCCGGCGGCGGATGTCTTGCAGAAGTTCCGCGACAGCCGCCGGTCGCGCCTGCTGGTGCGCGACGGGTCGGACAACGACATCATCGGCGTCATCACCCTGCGCGACCTGCTGTCCGAGGACGTGACCGACCTGCGCCCCCTGGTGCAAGAGGTGCCGGTGATCCGCGAGGGCCTGCCCGCGCTGAACGTGATCGAGGAATTGAAGGCCAGCCCGGCGCATATGCTGCTGGTCTATGACGAATACGGCCATTTCGAAGGCGTCGTCACCGCGATGGACCTGCTGGAGGCCATCGCGGGCGATTTCCCCGAACCCGGCGACGACGAACCCAAGGCCGTCCAGCGCGACGATGGCAGCTGGCTGGTCGCGGGCTGGATGCCTGCCGACGAATTCGCGGAGATGATCGGCATCTCGCTGCCCGAGGACCGCGACTATCAGTCGGTCGCCGGGCTGGTGCTGGACCGCGCGGGCGTGCTGCCCGACATCGGCGCGCGCATCGCCGTGTCCGGCTGGCAGATCGAGGTGGTGGACCTGGACGGCCGCCGGATCGACAAGCTGCTGGTCACGCAGCTTGCCGAAAGCTGACGCGGTCAGGCCGCGCGGCGGTCGCGGCCGATCCCCAGAAGCTGATACAGGACCAGGGCGGCCAGGGTCGATGTGCCGATCCCGCCCAGGGCGAAGCCGCCGATATTCACCGTGAAATCGCCCGCCCCCAGGATCAGCGCGACGCCCACCGTGAACAGGTTCCTCGGGTCGGAAAAATCCACCCGGTTGTCCACCCAGATCCGCGCCATGGCCGACGCGATCAGCCCGAAGACCGACACCGCCAGCCCCGCCAGCACCGGGGCAGGAATGGTTTGCAGGATCGCGCCGAACTTGGGCGACAGGCCCAGCAGGATCGCGATTCCGGCCGCCAGCGGGAAGATCAGCGTCGAATAGACGCGGGTCATCGCCATGACGCCGATATTCTCGGCATAGGTGGTGACGCCGGTGCCGCCCCCTGCCCCGGCGATCATCGTGGCAAGCCCGTCGCCCAGGAAGCCGCGACCGATATAGCGATCCATGTTCTGCCCGGTGATGGCGCCAAGCGCCTTGATGTGGCCCAGATTCTCAGCCACCAGCACGACCGCGACCGGGGCGATCATGCTGATCGCGGTCCAGTCGAATTGCGGGGCGGTGAAGTTGGGGATGCCGAACCAGGGCGCGGCGCCCACGCGGGCGAAGTCGATCCCCGGCACGATGCCCGCGCCGTTGCCCAGCAGCAGAACCAGCCCATAGCCGAAGGCCAGGGCGATCAGCACCGCCACCCGCTTCGTCGCCCGCCCGCCATAGGCCGACACCATCGCCATGCACAGCACCGTCGCCAGGGCGATGGCCAGATGCGCCATGCTGCCCTTCAACTGGCCCACGGCCACGGGCGCTAGGTTCAGTCCGATGGCAACCCCGATGGCCCCGGTCACGGCGGGCGGCATCAGCCGCTCGACCCAGCCAGACCCGATGGCCATCACCACCAACCCGATCAGCGCATAGACCAGCCCCGCCGCGATGATCCCGCCCAGGGCCACGCCGATATTCGGGTTGGCGCCGCCACCCGCGAACCCGGTCGCGGCCATCACCACCGCGATGAAGGCGAAGGACGACCCCAGATAGCTGGGCACCCGCCCGCCGGTGATGACGAAGAACAGCAGCGTGCCGATGCCGGAAAAGAACACCGCCACATTGGGATCGAACCCCATGATCAGCGGCGCCAGGATCGTGGAACCCGACATGGCCAGCAGATGCTGGAAGCTCATCGGGACGGCGGCGGCCCAGGGCAGTTTTTCGTCGGGAAGGACCGTCGTGCCGGTGGCGGGGCGCCAGTGGGGGAAATAGCCCATCGTCTTCTCTTTCGGGATCGTGATTCTGGCGGCAGGCTTAACCGATCCGCGCGCCCGCACCAATCGCCCGCGATTTGGACCTTTCGGGACCGCCCCGCATGTCACGATCCGTTTGATCCCGTGGTCTGATGGTGCGATCCTTTCTCGGGAATGGAAGGAAGCGTCATGGGCCAAGTGTGTCGCGGAAGCGCCACGACACCGCAGGCTGTCCGGGCAGCAATACGGCGATCGCAAGCTTCCCTCGCGACTCAGAACCGGGAACTCGGCATGACTCCCAAGACGGTCGCGGCCGGGTGAAAGACCAGTGGCAGGCCAGTTCGAGCAGGCGGCGCTTGTTGAACCAGTCGACCCATTCGAGCGTGAGAGGCACATGAACACCGTGACCGTCTCGGGAAGGGCCATCCCCTCACCCGCATCCATCCGGCGGCCGACAGCCTGGGGGAAGACTTCCGCTCGGCCCTCGCCGAGACCCAGGACTTTCGTTTCACGACCTGTCCATCAGTCGAAGGTCTGGCGATTTCCCTGAAAACCGAAGATTTCTCGCGCGTCGGCAATTGCGGCGGCGGCGGGTCGGTCGTGAACGACGGTTGTTCGGTCGTCATGAAAGGGCTGCTGGCCGGGCTGCGGCTGCGGCGCAAGATGGCCTGACCGCCCTGATCGGATCCGGCAGCGCCTTGCGGTCGGATCAGAAGCCGAACGAGAATTTCCGCACGATGCCCAGCTTCAGCGCGGGCTGGTATTCGTCCTGAACGACCGGCGAATCCGCCGCGTCGCCGATCAGCTTGCCGTATTCGACCTCGCCCAGAAGGGCGACGTTCTCGGTCAGGGAATAGCGCGCCTCGAAGCTGATCGTGGCCTTGTTGAAGCCGCCGCCGATGTCATAGGCGGGGCGGCCGGGAATCGCCTCGGCGGCGTTCACGCCGAAATAGGTGTCGTTGTAATCGCCGTTGCCATAGCCCAGCGACAGGCCCGACCACAGCGACAGGCGATCCGACAGGTCGGTGCGGTACTTGGCGCCGATTTCCCCGGTCACGCCTTCGTGCCCGTCGAAACCGCGGCGCACCGAACCGAAGGTCGTCCAGGGACCGGCGCCATAGCTGACGCGCAGGCCCAGTTCATAGGCGGCATCGATATCGGCCATGCCCGCCAGGTCGGCATTGTCCGCCGCCTCGCGTTCGCCCACCATGTTGAAGGACGGCGAGATCGCGAAGCCCTCGCGCAGGTCGCTGCCCGGCTGAGTGAAGCCCGCGTTGCGCCAGATCAGCCACGGCCCCGCCTCGGCATCGTCGGATCCCGGATAATCCGGCCCGACATCCACGCCGACCCCCAGATCGACCGAAAACTCGCGGCCGGCAAAGCCGAAATCCTGCGCCAGGGCACCCGTGGCAGCGGATGCGGCAAGAACGGCCAGGGCCAGCGTCATCTTCATGGTCGGATCCTTCAGGGGGTCGGCGGAATGTAAATGCTTCCTAGGGTCGAATCGCGCCTTTGCACAAGGCGGGCCGCGCCCTTCCTTGACCTTCGTTCAGGGGGCGGCGCATTTGGGCAACAGCCTAGCCGCGCTCCGCCCCTTCCAGGTTCTCCAGGACGGTCATCCAGATCTCCTCGGCCCGCGCCATGGCCTGCACCGCCTCGGCGCGCTTGGCGGTCCAGCGTTTGGCTTCGTAGGGGTCGTTGTACAGCGCCGGATCGGCCAGCTTCACGTCCAGCTTGGCCAGCATCTCGGTCAGCTTCTGCACCCGTTCCTCGGCCCGGCGCGCCTCGGCGCGCAGACCCAGGATCTCGTCGCGGGGCGCGCGCTTCGGGGCGGGTTTCGGCTTTTCCTCCACTACCTTGGGTTCGTCCCCGCCCAGCAGGAAGCGCCGGTAATCGTCCAGGTCGCCCTCATAGGGCGCCACCGCGCCGTCGCGCACCAGCCACAGCCGGTCCGCGACCAGGCCCAGCAGGTGCATGTCGTGGCTGACCAGCACCACCGCGCCGGTATAGTCGTTCAGCGCCTCGGTCAGCGCCTCGCGGGATTCGATGTCCAGATGGTTGGTCGGCTCGTCCAGGATCAGCAGATGCGGGGCGTCGATGGTGGCGATCAGCAGCGACAGCCGCGCCTTCTGGCCACCGGACAGCTGCCCGACCTTGGTTTCCGCCTGCGCCTCCATCAGGCCGAAGCCCGCAAGACGCGCGCGCAACCGGGGCGGCGCCTCGGCCGGGCGCAGGCGCCTGACATGGGCCAGAGGCGTCTCGTTCAGGTCCAGTTCATCGACCTGATGCTGGGCGAAGTATCCGATGCGCAGCTTCGAGGACCGGGTGACCTTGCCCTCCATCGCGGACAGGCGTTCGGCCAACAGCTTGGACAGGGTGGATTTCCCCTGCCCGTTCCGGCCCAGCAGCGCGATCCGGTCGTCCTGGTCGATCCGCAGCGTCAGCTTGCGCAGCACCGCGCGGCCGTCATAGCCGACGCTGACCCCCTCCATCGCGACGATGGGGGGCGACAGTTCCTCGGGCTGAGGGAATCCGAAGCGGTGGAACTTGGCCTCCTCCGGCGCGGTGATCGGCTCCATCTTGGCCAGCATCTTGACGCGGGCTTGGGCTTGGCGGGCCTTGCTGGCCTTGGCGCCGAAGCGGTCCACGAAGCTTTGCAGATGCGCGCGCCGGGCCTGCTGCTTCTTCGCCTCGGCGGCCTGGAGCGCGCGGCGTTC
Organism: Paracoccus haematequi; assembly: GCF_900631945.1. Taxonomy (GTDB): domain Bacteria; phylum Pseudomonadota; class Alphaproteobacteria; order Rhodobacterales; family Rhodobacteraceae; genus Paracoccus; species Paracoccus haematequi_A. The sequence goes on along the minus strand of NZ_UZWE01000045.1, from coordinate 41,486 downwards.
GGCGCGCATCCGGGCGAAGTCGTCATAGCCGCCGGTATAGAGCACCAGCTTGCGGTTTTCCAGATGCAGGATATGGCCCACCGCGCGGTTCAGCAGGTCGCGGTCGTGGCTGATGATGATGACGGTATGGGGATAGCGCGCCAGATAGGTTTCCAGCCACAGCGCGCCTTCCAGGTCCAGATAGTTCGTGGGTTCGTCCAGCAGCAACAGGTCGGGCTGCGCGAACAGCACCCCCGCCAGCGCCACCCGCATCCGCCAGCCGCCGGAAAAATCAGCCGTAGGCCGCGCCTGGTCCGCGGTGGAAAAGCCCAACCCGTCGAGGATGGAGGCCGCCCGCGCCTCGGCCGACCAGGCGTCGATGTCGGCCAGCCGGGTCTGGATCTCGGCGATGCGATGCGCGTCGGTGGCAGTGTGGCTTTCCGCCAGCAGCGCCGCGCGTTCGGTATCGGCGGCCAGCACGGTGTCCAGGACCGAGACGCCGGTCGCCGCGGATTCCTGCGCAACCCCGCCGATCCGCGCGCGGGACGGCAGGCTGATGTCGCCGCCATCCAGGGACAGTTCCCCCCGGATCAGCCGGAACAGCGTGGTCTTGCCCGCGCCGTTCGGCCCGACAAGGCCGACCTTGTGGCCTTCGGGGATGGTGGCGGAGGCGCCCTCGAACAAAGGGCGGCCCTGGATGGAATAGGAGATGTCGTCGATGCGCAGCATGGGTGGGGGATGGAGGACGGGAGGGGGCGCGTCAAGGGGAGTCCGAGTCTTGCACTACGTTATGTTATACTATATCGTTCATGCCGTCATTTGGAGGCTTATCGATGCAAGACGACACCCGCCTGCCTGTCACGGTCCTGTCCGGCTTTCTGGGCGCCGGAAAAACCACGCTGTTGAACAATGTCCTGAACAATCGAAGCGGGATCCGCGTCGCCGTCATCGTGAACGACATGTCCGAGGTGAACATCGACGCGGATCTGGTCCGGGCCGAGGGTGGAATGACCCGCACGGACGAGACCCTTGTCGAAATGTCGAACGGCTGCATCTGCTGCACCCTGCGCGAGGATCTGCTGGTCGAGGTTCGCAAGCTGGCCGAGACCGGGCGCTTCGACCACCTGCTGATCGAATCCACCGGCATCTCGGAACCTCTGCCGGTCGCCACCACCTTCGAATTCGCCGATGCGGACGGGAACAGCCTCTCGGACGTGGCGCGGCTTGACACGATGGTCACCGTTGTCGATGCGGTGAACCTGCTGTCGGACTTCTCGGGCCATGACTTTCTGTCGGACCGCGGCGAGGTCATGGGTGAGGCCGACGAGCGCAGGCTGGTCGATCTGCTGACCGACCAGATCGAATTCGCCGATGTGGTGGTGCTGAACAAGGTCGGCGACGCAGGGCGCGACCGCACGGATGCCGCGCGCCGCATCATCCGCGCGCTGAACGCCGATGCCCGTATCATCGAGACCGACCACGGCCGCGTCGCGCCGGGCGACATCCTGAACACGGGGCTGTTCGACTTCGACCGCGCCCACAGCCATCCGCAATGGGCGAAGGAGCTTTACGGCTTTGCCGACCACGTTCCCGAGACCGAGGAATACGGCATCAGATCCTTTGTCTATCGCGCCCGCCAGCCCTTCGATCCCCGCAAGATCCATGAATTGCTGAACGGACCGCTGCCCGGCGTGATCCGGGCCAAGGGCCATTTCTGGATCGCCACGCGACCCGACTGGGTGGCCGAATTTTCGCTGGCGGGGGCGCTGTCCAGCGTCCGGCCGCTGGGTCAGTGGTGGGCTTCGGTGCCCCGCGACCGCTGGCCGGATCACGGTCAGGCCCGCGATTATCTGGCGCAGCATTGGTCCGAGCCATGGGGCGACCGTCGGCAGGAACTGGTTTTCATCGGCACCGGCATGGACGAGGACCGGCTGCGCCTGCGCCTGGATGCCTGCTTGCTGGGCGAGGAATGGGGCGACGATCCCGCGCGATGGCCGACCATGGCTGACCCTTTCCCCGGCTGGCGGCGCGCGGACGGGATGGCGGCATGACGCGCCACCGCCTGGCCTGCGGCAATCTGGGGGCGACGGTGCGAAGGCCGCGGCGCCGCACCACGGATCCGATGGCAGCGTTCGACGCCCTACCCGGCCCACTGCGGCGCTGGCTGGCGCAGGCGGCGCTGCCGTGGTCGCCCGCCTCGTGCCGCAGGCTTTGGGCGCAGGCCATCGCGCGCGGTGCTTCGCCCGCCGATGCCCTGGCCCATCTGGATCGCGCCCAGACCAGGGCATTGCAACGCGAAAGGCATATCCCTGAATGAAAACGGCCACCCCTCCGGGTGGCCGCAATCGCATCCAGAGGGCGGAATCAATACCTTCCGGCCATCACCGACAGCGGCAGCGGCACGATCTTGTCGGCGTTGCCCGCCGTCCCGAAGGCTTCGAAGCGGTCCTTGCAGACCTGCGACATCATCTGCATCGCGGGTTTCAGGTATTTGCGCGGGTCGAACTCGGACGGTTCTTCCGAAAATACCTTGCGGATCGCGGCGGTCATGGCCAGGCGGTTATCGGTGTCGATGTTGACCTTGCGGACGCCGTGCTTGATGCCGCGCTGGATCTCCTCGACCGGGACGCCCCAGGTCGGCTTGATGTCGCCGCCATAGCTGTTGATGATCTGTTGCAGATCCTCGGGGACCGACGACGATCCGTGCATCACCAGGTGGGTGTTGGGCAGGCGGCGGTGGATTTCCTCGATCACGCTCATCGCCAGGATGTCGCCGTCGGGCTTGCGCGAGAACTTGTAGGCGCCGTGCGAGGTGCCCATGGCGATGGCAAGCGCGTCCACGTTCGTGTCGCCGACAAAGCGCACCGCCTCGTCCGGGTCGGTCAGAAGCTGGTCGTGGCCAAGCTGCTCGGTCGCGCCGTGGCCGTCCTCCTGGTCGCCCATGCCGGTTTCAAGCGACCCCAGAACGCCAAGCTCGCCCTCGACCGAGACGCCGCAGGCATGGGCCATCTCGACCACCTTGGCGGTCACGTCGCGGTTATAGTCGTAATCGGCGGGCGTCTTGCCGTCGGCCTTCAGGCTGCCGTCCATCATCACGGAGGTGAACCCGTTCTGGATCGCGGTGGCGCAGGTCGCCAGGCCGTTGCCGTGGTCCAGGTGCATGCACAGCGGGATGTCCGGGAAGGCCTTGGCGAAGCCCTGGATCAGACCGGCCAGAACCAGGTCGTTGGCATAGGCGCGCGCGCCCCGGCTGGCTTGCAGGATGACAGGCGATTTCGTGGCCTGCGCGGCCGTCATGATCGCCAGACCCTGCTCCATGTTGTTGATGTTGAAGGCGGGGACCGCGTAGCCGTTCTCGGCCGCGTGGTCGAGAAGCTGGCGCAGGGTAATCATAGCCATGAAATCGTCATCCTTTGCTTGGCCCGGCAAGATAGCCGAGGATCGTCTCGACCTCGTCCTTAGCGCCGAATATCAGGGGCGTCATGTCATGTACCGCTAACGGTTTGCGATAACGGATCGGTTGGGCGCCGTCGGAGGCCAGCCCGCCCGCCTGTTCGACCAGAAAGGCGATGGGCATCGCCTCATAGACCAGCCGCAGCCGCCCGTTCTCATACCCCGGACGCCGGTCGGCGGGATACAGGAACGCGCCCCCGTTCAGCAGGATTCGGTGCAATTCGCCCACTGCGGCCGCCAGCCAGCGCATGTTGTAGTTCTTGCCCAGCGGCCCGTCCTTGCCCGCCCGCAGATCGGCGACCCAGGCTTGCAGGCCTGCGTCCCAGTGGCGTTCGTTGGACGCATTATAGGCGATGGTCGAAGCGGCGGGCTTCAGCGTCACGTTCTCGCGCACCATGCGGAATTCGCCCGCCTCGGCGTCCCAACCGGCGATATGGGTGCCGTCGCCAAGCGACCAGCCGAAGTCCATCGAATGCCCGAACGAGGCATAGCCCGCCGCGACGACCGCTTCGCCCGTGCGCAGGAAGCCCTGGGGCGCGGCGGGCAGGATGCTGAACAGCATCCCCAAAGGCGCGCCGATGCCGATGCTGCCCGATCCGTCGATGGGGTCCATCGCCACGTCCCAGGCGCCGTCGGGGTTCAAGGGGATCACCGCCTCGGCTTCCTCGGACAGCACCTGGCGGACGCCCGCCTTGCGCAGAACCGCGATCATGTGGTGATGCGCGCCGACATCCAGCGCCTTCTGCCGGTCGCCGCTGTCGTTGACGCCGACGATCTCGGTCGGGTCGCCGTGCAGCCGCCCGGCGGCAAGGCGCTCCATCAGCGGGGCCTGGGCGCGGGCGATGGCGTGGACGATGGCGGCGGGGCCGTCCCCCGTCAGCACATCGGACAGAAGGCGGCCCGTCGCGGGGCCGTCGTTGGGCAGTTTCAGCATCTTACGCCTTGTTGTACTTGGCATCGACCGCGTTGATGGCATCGACATTGCTTGCCGACTTGCCCGCCTTGTCGAAGTTTTCCGTTTCCGCCAGCCAGGCGTCGGCGATGGCCTTGGCCAGTTCCGGGCCGATCACGCGCGCGCCCATGGTGATGATCTGGGCGTCGTTCGACAAGGCCGCGCGGGTGGCGGAATAGGTGTCGTGGGTCAGCGCGGCGCGGATGCCCGGCACCTTGTTGGCCGCGATGCAGACGCCGATGCCGGTGCCGCAGACCAGGATGGCGCGGTCATAGGTGCCGTCGATCACCTGCGACGCCACCCGGTCGGACAGGGAGGCGTAGAAGGCGTCGGGGCCTTCGTCGGTGCGGCTGATTTCCGCGACCTGATGCTTGTCTTTCAGGTGGTCGGCCAGGATCTTGGCCAGACCCTCGCCCGCGCTGTCGCCTGCGATCGCCAGTTTCATTTGGTTTCTCCGATGGTTGCGGCGCAGCGCGCCAGGATGTCGAGATAGCCTTCCACGGTCCAGGCCGACCGGCCGATGAACAGCCCGTCGATATGCGGGCATTGGATCAGTTCTTCGCAGTTCCCCGGATTGACCGAGCCGCCGTAAAGGCAGGGCACCTTGCGGCCCAGCACGTTCTGCGCGACCGCGATGATTTCCGCCTGCCGCGCGTCGGCATAGTCCGAGGTCGCGGGGATGCCGTTCACGCCGATGGCCCAGACGGGTTCATAGGCCAGCAGGATCGTCGCATCGCTGCCCGCCACGCGGGACAGCGCGGCGCGCACCTGGCTTTCCAGCACGTCCTGGGCGCGGCCTTCCTCGCGTTCGGCCAGGGTCTCGCCGATGCAGATCAGCGGGATCAGCCCGTGGCGGACGGCGGCCTCGGTTTTCAGGCCCACGGTCTCGTCCGTCTCGCCGAAATGCTCGCGGCGTTCGCTGTGGCCCAGTTCCACGATGTCGAGGTTGCAGTCGCGCAGCATCACCGGAGAAATCTCGCCCGTCCAGGCGCCCTCGTCGGCCCAGTGCATGTTCTGCGCGCCGACCTTGACCGAGGTATCCGCCAGCCAGTCCTTGACCTGCCGCACGGCGGTGAAGGGCGGGATCACGAAACGCTGGATGCGCGGGTCGCGGTCCCGGTCCGCCGCCGCCAGCCCCTCGGCAAAGACGCGCGCCTGATCCAGCGTCTTGTTCATCTTCCAGCTTGTGCCGATCCAGAAATCGCTCATGTCAGCCCCCCGTTCAATCTCGTGCGATGGTCAGCCGCAGCCCGGCGCGGTCGATCGCGGCGCGATCGTCCGGCGCGGGGGCGGCATCGGTGATGATGGCGTCGAAATCGGTCAGATCCGCCAGCGCGTGCAGGGCGGACCGGCCGAAGCGGGTATGGTTGACCAGCAGCACGGACCTGTCGGCGGCGGCGATCATGGCGCGCTTGGCCCGGACCGCCGCGTCGTCCATGTGGAAGGCCCGCAGCCCCGCCACCGCAGGGGTGGAAATGAAGGCCAGGTCGGCGCGCAGCCGCGCCAGCGCATCCTCGGTCACCACCCCGAAGAAGCCGTTGAACTTGGCGCTATAGGCGCCACCAAGCGCGATCAGGGTAACGCGCGGGGCATCCTTCAGCCGGTCGATCACGGCGGCGTTGTTGGTGATGACGGTCAGCGGCGCCTTGTCGACCAAGTTGGCCCCCAGCAGCGCGGCCATGGATCCGTCGTTGACCATCACCGTCATGCCGGGTTCCACCAGATCCAGCGCGGCGCGGGCCATGCGGGCCTTGGCGTCGCTGTCCTGCAAGGCGCGGATGCGGAAGTCGGATTCGAACTGCGTGCCTGCCTCGATGGTCGCGCCGCCACGCACCTTGCGCAGCAGGCCCGCCTGCTCCAGGTCGTCCAGGTCGCGGTGGATGGTCATGCGGGACACGGCGAAACGGTCGGCCAGATCGTCCAGATCGACAGCCCGCGCCCCGACCAGCAGATCCATGATCGCCTGCCTGCGTTCCTCGCGCTTCACCTGATCCTCCTGGGTTGGGGGCTTTGTAACACTTGTTGCGAAAATCGCAACATGGTTTTTGTGACATTGTGACGGTAGTTTGTGATTATTGTTGTGGTGGCGGGCCGTCCGGGGTATTCAGCCTCAAACCGTCGGAGGACCACATGCCCCTAGATTCGCCCAAAGACCCCAAGATCGCCGCCAAGGCCGATCTGGACCCGCAGAACTTCGCGCTGGCCAACTGCATCCGCGCGCTGTCCATCGACGCGGTGAACGCGGCGAATTCGGGCCATCCCGGCGCGCCGATGGGCATGGCGGACGCGGCCACCGTGCTGTTCCGCAACCACCTGAAATTCGACGCCAAGAACCCCGACTGGCCGGACCGCGACCGCTTCGTGCTGTCGAACGGCCATGCCTCGATGCTGCTCTACAGCCTGCTGCACCTGACGGGGTACGAGGACATGACGCTGGAGCAGGTGAAGAACTTCCGCCAGTGGGGATCGATCACGGCGGGCCATCCCGAATACGGCCATGCCAAGGGGATCGAGACGACGACCGGCCCGCTGGGCCAGGGCATCGCCACCGCCGTCGGCATGGCGCTGGCGGAACGCCGCCTTGCCGCCGAATTCGGCGACGATCTGGTCGATCATCACACCTATGTCTTCACCGGCGACGGCTGCCTGCAAGAGGGCATCGGGCAAGAGGCGATCAGCCTGGCGGGCCATCTGGGCCTGGGCAAGCTGATCGTGCTGTATGACGACAACTCGATCACCATCGACGGGCCGACCTCGATCAGCTTCTCCGAGGACGTGCCCGCCCGGTTCGAGGCCTGCGGCTGGCATGTGCAATCCTGCGACGGCCATGACGGCAAGGCCCTGGATGCCGCGATTGCGGCGGCCAAGGCCGAGACCGGCAAGCCCTCGCTGATCGCCATGAAGACGGTGATCGGCTTCGGCTCGCCCAACAAGGCCGGCAGCTATGCGGTCCACGGATCGCCGCTGGGCCGCGACGAGGCCGCGCTGACCCGCGAGGCGATCGGCTGGCCTCATGATCCCTTCGTGATCCCGGACGATCTGCTGTCGGAATGGCGCCGGATCGGCACGCGCGGCGCCGCCGACCGCGAGGCCTGGGAAGCGCGACTGAAAGATCGCAGCGCCGATGTCCGTGCCGAGTTCGAACGCCGCCTGTCGGGCACCCTGCCCGAGGCCTACGATTCGGCCCTGAAGGCCGCGCGCGATGCCCTGTTCGCGGATCCCAAGAAGGCCGCGACCCGCAAGGCCAGCCAGATGGCGCTGGAACCCCTGACCGCCGCCCTGCCCGAGATGATCGGCGGTTCCGCCGACCTGACCGGATCGAACCTGACCCGCGTCAAGGCCGTGGACAGCCAGTACACGCGCGAGGCGCCGGGGCGTTACATCGGCTATGGCGTGCGCGAATTCGGCATGGCGGCGGCCATGAACGGCATCAACCTGCATGGCGGATTCATTGCCTATGGCGGGACGTTCCTGGTGTTTTCGGACTATGCCCGCAACGCGATCCGCCTGGCGGCGCTGATGGGCGTGGGCACGATCTTCGTGATGACCCATGACAGCATCGGGTTGGGCGAGGACGGCCCGACCCACCAGCCGATCGAGCATCTGGCATCGCTGCGCGCCATCCCCAACCTGACGGTGCTGCGCCCGGCGGATACGGTCGAGACGCTGGAAGCCTGGGACATCGCCATCCGCAACCGCCATGTGCCGTCGCTGCTGGCGCTGTCGCGCCAGGACGTGCCGCAACTGCGGCTGGAGGCGGGCGACGAAAACCTGACCGCCAAGGGCGCCTATGTGATCCGCCAGTTCGGAGAGGGCCGCGACGTGACCCTGATCGCGACCGGGACCGAGGTGCAGCTTGCGGTGCAGGCGGGCGAGGCGCTGCACGCCCAGGGGCTGAACGTTGCCGTGGTGTCGATGCCATCCTGGGAACTGTTCGACGCCCAGCCCGAGGCCTATCGCAAGGCCACCTTGGGCGACGCGCCGCGCATCGCGGTCGAGGCCGCAGGCAAGTTCGGCTGGACCCGCTATGTCGCATCCGAGGATGACGTGATCGGCATGACCGGCTTTGGCGCATCCGCCCCCATCGACCGGCTGTATCAGGAATTCGGGATCACCACGGACGCCATCGTCGCGCGGGCCAAGGCCTTGACGGAGAAATGAACCGGCGACCCGAGTCGTGAAGGACGGCCCGCCTTGCGCGGGCCGTTTTCGTTGCGCCCAAGGCGGGGGGCTGTCTGCCCCCCGGTTGCGGCAAGGCCGCAACGCCCCCCGAGGGTATTTTTTCAAAGAAGAAGGAGAGGGCGCGCGGGTCAGCCGACCAGGGCTTCCGCTGTCGCCTCGTCCGTGATCAGCCCGCGCAGCCGTCCGCTGCGCAGCGCGGCGCGGATCGCCTGAACCTTGTCGGCGCCGCCCGCGATCACAACGGTGCGGCTGTCTTCGGGTCCGTCCAGCGAAGCCGACAGCGTGCGCGCCGACAGCATGGTTTCCAGCACCCGCCCGTCGGCATCGAAGAAATGGCCCATCATCTCGCCCACGCCGCCGCCCGCGCGGATTTCGTCGATCTCTCGCGGCTCGATCATGCCCGAGGCGACAAGCTGCGCGCCGGGATCAACGGTGCCCATGCCCACGACCTTCAGCCCGGCGCCATTCGCCAGATCGAAGATTTCGGCCACGCCCGGCTGGGCCAGCAGCACCGCGCGGTCGGATTCGGAATTGGCGAAGAAGGGCACCGGCAGGACATAGGCCTGCGCGCCGGTCTTTTCGGCCAGCCGGTGCATCACGTCATGACGGTTGGCCGAATAATGCCGCGTCAGCCCGCCCAGCAGCGACACGAAATGCGTCCCGTTGGCATCGAAGCGCGGCAGTTGTTCCACTGCCGCCGCCAGGGTGCGGCCGTGGCCCAGGCCGATGACGCGATGTTCGCCGCTTTCGATCTGGCGGCGCAGGAAGCTGGCCCCGGCCAAGCCCAGGGCGCGGAAGGGCGCCCCGTCCTCGCCCAGATCGGGCGCGACCTCGCAGAATTCGAGGCCGTATTGCTGGCACAGGCGGTCCTCCAGCAGGGCGCATTCGACGATCTCGCCATCGACGCTGACCTTCACGACGCCGTCCGCCACCGCGCGGGCGATCAGGCGATGGGCCTTGACGCCGGTCACGCCCAGCCGCTTGGCGACCGCCGCTTGGGTCAGCCCGCCCGCGTAATGCAGCCAGGCCGCGCGGATCGCCAGGCTTTGTTCAGGATCGCCGCGCGCCATCAGCCCGCATCCTCCATGATCCGGCGCAGGTCGCCGGGGGTGAGGACCGCGGGATTGGCCTTCATCGAAGAGGAGGTCGCGGCGGCTTCGGCGGCTGCCGCCTGCGCCTCGGGGCCGATGCCCAAGGCAGACAGGGCGGGCAGTCCCGCGCGGTGGGACCAGTCGGCCAAGGCGCGGGCGGCCTCGGGGACGGAGGCGAAGGGGGTGCCGAAGGCTGCGCCGATCCAGCGGGCGACCTGATCCAGCCGGTCGACGGCGGCAGGGTCGGTCGCGGCGCGGCGGTTGGCCATCAGCACGGGCGGCAGCAGCGCCCCGCAGATCGCCCCATGCGGCGCGCCGGTCAACCCGCCCAGCGGCCCGGCCAGGCCGTGAACCGCGCCAAGGCCCGCATTGGCTAGGGCCAATCCGCCCGCCAGCGACACCCAGGCCATGTCGTCGCGGGCATGCGCATCCTCGGCCTCCATCAGCCGCCGCAGCGCCGCCAGCCCGCGCGGGATCGCGTCGCGGCAGATCGCATCGGTCAGGGGGTTGGCGCGGGTGCAGGTGAACGGCTCGATCACCTGGGTGATGGCGTCCAGCCCCGAGGCCAGCGTCACCGCGCGGGGACAGCCTTCGGTCAGAACGGGGTCGACGATGGCCAGGCGCGGCAGCATCCGGGCGTCGCGCAGGCTGACCTTGCGGCGGTGTTCCGGCACGCCGATCACGGCGTTGCGCGTGACCTCGGCCCCGGTGCCTGCCGTGGTGGGGATGGCGACAAAGGGCAAGGGCGGGTGGTCCAGCGGCAGGCCCTGGCCCACGACCTCCAGATGATCCAGCATGGGGCGGGTGGCGGGGATCAGCGCGGCGACGGCCTTGCCCGTGTCGATCGCCGCGCCGCCGCCAAGCGCCACAACCACCTGCGCGCCCCGCCCCGCCGCGATGCCGTCGCCGATCAGATCCATGTCCGGTTCGCGCGGCACGGCGAATCGGGCGACACGGCATCCCTGCCCCGCCAGAGCCTCGGCCAGCCATGCGGCGCGCGCGCCGTCGCGGCCATGGACCAGCAGCACCTGCCGTCCCATCGCCGCGATGCGCGGGGCGGCATGATCCGCCTGCCCCCTGCCGAACAGGATCTGGGTGGCGGTGGCGAAGGCAAAGGGCTGCATCACACCCTCAGATCCCCGGCGCCGCTGTCGATATGCGGCGCCCAGAAACCCACGCTTTCGGCGATCTGGGCGATCACCTGGCGGTCGTTCGGTTCGCGTTCCTTGAAGGACAGCTCCAGGCAGATTTCGTTGTTCACGGCGCCGCCTTCGGCCAGGGCCGCCAGCAGCGGTTCGGGCTGGACCCGGCCCCTGGCGTTGTATTCGGCGGTGAAGGGGCGGTGGCCCGATTTGTCCATCATCGACTGCTTGATGTGGATGATGGGCGAGACGCGCGGCACCGCCCGCGCCCAGGCATAGGGGTCGGTGTCGTCGGGGTTGGGGCTGGTCACGTCGCCATGGTCGATATCGGCCATCATCCACATCGGCACGGCCATTTCTGCCGCCGTCAGCCGGTCCTGCAAGTCCATGCAGGCGGCGATGGTTTCGCCGAATTCCCGCCCGATGCTCATCGGTTCCCAGAAGACATAGGACAGCCCGGCGGACTTGGCGTGGTCCGCGACCTCGGCCCAGCAATCGATGGCGGTCTGGATCAGCGATTCGCGCCGCGCGGGGTCGTCGTAATCGCGATAGGTGAAGATCGCGAACTGCGTCCCCACGCTGCTGCCGCCCAGGTCGCCGATGATGTCGGCGAAGGTCTTGAACCAGTCCACATAGTATCGCCGCACGTCGCGGTCGGGATGGCCGAAATGGTTCAGCCGCCCGTAAGGCCCGGTCATGCCGCTGGTCACGCGGACGCCGGTCCGGTCCAGGGCCGCGCCCATCCGGCGGGTCAGGCGGCGGATCACCGGGGCGGGCCAGGACGGGTTGATGAACTCATGCGTCAGTTGCAGATCGCGGATGCGCAGGTCGCGCGCCACGGTGTCGATCAGGTCGTCCGGGTCGGCGAAGCGGTTGACCAGCGGGTTGGTGTTCAGCGAAAGCGTCAGGGACATGGCGGTCACGCGGCCCGGTTCAGGTCGGCCGCCAGGCCGGATCCGGCGAACCAGTCGGCAAAGGCGTCGCGTTCGGCCTGCGTCAGGTGCAGGTAATGCTTGGTGCGCCGCAGCAGGATGTCGTCGGCCGTCTGCGCCCATTCCTTCGCGACCAGATAGCGGACCTCGGCCTCGTACAGGGTGCCGCCGAAGTGACGGCCCAGCCCGTCGAGGCTCATCGCGCCCGCGATCACGTCCTTGGTCCGCGCGCCATAAAGGCGGGCGTAGTGCAGCACCAGCGGGCGCGGCATCCAGGGGTTCAGCTCTCGCTGCAATTCCACGAAGGATTCGAAATCGGCATTGGCGATCTCTCCGCCCGGCAAGGGCGCTTCGCCCGTCCAGTCCGGACCCATCCTGGGGAAGATGCCGCGCAGGCGGTGCATCCCGCGTTCGGCCAGTTCGCGGAAGGTGGTGATCTTGCCGCCGAAGATGTTCAGCAGCGGCGCGCCGCCCGTCTGGTCCAGGTCGAAGACGTAATCCCGCGTGACGGCCGAGGGGTTGCCCTTGCCGTCGTCGAACAGCGGCCGCACGCCCGAGAAGGAATGCAGCACATCCTCGCGCCGCAGCTTTTCCTTGAAATAGCGGTTCACGGCGGCCAGCAGATAGGCGATCTCGTCCTCGCCCGCCGCCACGTCCTCGGCCCGGCCCTCATAGGCCACGTCGGTGGTGCCGATCAGCGCCAGGTCGCCTTCATAGGGGTTGATGAAGATCACCCGCTTGTCGTGGTTCTGGACCAGATAGGCGTTCGCCCCCGCCCACCATTTCGGCACGATGATATGGCTGCCCTTGACCAGCCGGACGTTGCGGCTGGAATTGGACCCGGCGACGTTGTTGATCACGTCGCTGACCCACGGCCCCGCGCAGTTCACGACGCAGCGGGCGCGGAAGCTGCGGATCTCTCCGGTCGCCTCGTGGCGGGTCTGGACGGTCCAGGCGCCGTTTTCGCGGCGGGCCGAGATGCAGGGGGTGCGGGTCAGGACGGTCGCGCCCTTTTCCGCAGCGCCGAGGGCGTTCAGGATCACCAGGCGGGAATCGTCCACCCAGCAGTCGCTGTATTCGAATCCCTTGTGATACTGGTTCAGCAGCGGCGCGCCCTCGGGGTCGCGGCGCAAATCCAGCGTGCGGGTGCCGGGCAGCTTCTTGCGCCCGCCCAGGTTGTCATAGAGAAACAGCCCCAGCCGGACCAGCCAGGCGGGACGGTCCTGCGGCGAATGCGGCAGCACGAAGCGCATCGGCCAGATGATGTGCGGCGCGGCGGCCATCAGCACCTCGCGTTCGATCAGCGCCTCGCGGACCAGGCGGAATTCGTAATATTCCAGATAGCGCAGCCCCCCGTGGACCAGCTTGCCCGACCGGGACGAGGTGCCCTGCGCCAGGTCGTCCTTTTCGCACAGCACGACCTTCAGGCCCCGGCCCGCCGCATCGCGCGCGATGCCCGCGCCGTTGATGCCGCCGCCGATGACGAACAGGTCGATCATGTCGGTGTCATGGCTCATCTCAGTGTCCTTTCAGGGATCGGGCCGCGGCCAGCGCGTCCCAGGCGGGCGGCAAGGCCCGGCGCGACGCGGTGAAGGCAGGAAACAGCGCATCATAGGCGGCGACAAGGGCGGGATCGGGGGTTTCGGGTTCCCCCAGCAGCGGCGTGACCCATTCGGCGATGCAGGCGTCCATGTCGGGATAGGCGCCGATGGCGACGGCAGCCATCATCGCGGCACCCGCGGCGCCGGCCTCGTCGCGGTCCGACACGCGAACGGGCGCGTTCAGGCTGGCCGACAGGATCCCGCGCAACCCGCGAGACCGCGCCGCGCCGCCGGTCAGGCGCAGTTCGGACGGCAGCGGACCCATGGCGGCATAGCAGTCGCGCATGGCCATGCCCAACCCCTCGGCCACGGCGCGGATCAGGTCGGGATAGCGGTGGCCCGCCGACAGGCCGACAAACCCGGCGCGGGCATCGGCATTGACGAACGGCCCGCGTTCCCCGGCCTCCGAGATATAAGGGTGATAGACGATCTGGCCGGGGCGGGCCTGCGCCAGCCAGCCCTCGATATGGGCGACCAGATCGCGATGGGTGACGGCATGGCCCATGTCCGACAGCAGCCCCGCCGCCAGCCCCAGCACCCAGTCCAGGTTCAGCGTCGCCGCCATGTTGGTCTGCACCTGCGTGACCATTCCGGGGATCGGCAGGCAGATCACATAGCCGGTGCCCTGGTCGTTCAGATGCACGTTCTCGGCGCGGACGGCGCGCAGATGGACGCCGGTGGATCCCACGGTCGAACAGGCCACGTCGCCCGCCGCGCCGCCATAGACGCCCGCGCCAAGCGCCGTCATCACCATGTCCACATAGCCAAGGCTGACCGGAGTTCCCGCCAGCAGCCCGGTCTGGCGCGCGGCGTCAGGCGTCAGCGGATGGGTGACCTGGCTGCCGTCGATGATCGGCGGCAGCAGGTTGCGGCGGTGGGTCAGGCCAAGCGCGGCGATCACCGAATCGTCATACTGGCGGGTGCGAAAATTGCCGAAGGTGAAGCTGGCCTCGGACGGATCGGTGGCGCGCACGCCCGTCAGGTTCAGATACAGCCAGTCCTTGCAGTGCAGCGCGACCTCGGCCCGGTCCAGCAGGTCGGTCCGGGCATCCATATGCGCCATCTGCGCGCCCTGCTGGCAGGTGTTCAGCCCCGTGCCCGTGGCCTCGAACCGAGCGCGATCGGCGGGTCCGCCCGCCAGCCGCGCCACCGTCGGGGCGGCGCGCGCGTCCAGCCACAACCAGGCATCGGACACCGGCCCGCCCTTGCCCACCAGCCACGTCCCGTCGCCCTGCGCCGTCACCGACAGCGCCGCCGTGCGGCCCGCCAGCCCGTCCACCTTGGCGCCCAACCCGCGCAGGGCGGCGGCACAATCGTCCCAGGTCTGGGACAGCGACTGCGTGGCCGATCCGTCCATCCCCGAATGATAGCGGTTCGGCACCGAGGCCGCCGCGATCTGCCGACCCGCCAGGTCGAAGGCCACCGCCTTGATGACCGAGGTTCCGGCATCGACGCCGATCAGGATGTCACGACCGGCCATGGACAAAGCCCCTGCCAGCCGGGCCGAATGCGTCGGCGTTCATTCCAATTCCTCCTGCGCAGGTCCATCGCAGGACCACGCCCCGTCCGAAATCCATACACGAAAGGACAGGGATCGGGAATGCATTTTTTTGCAGACACAGAAATTATTTTCAGTTAGGGTGCGCATCAGGGCAAGGGCATCATGAGGAGGCGCCGCTGCCCGGCCTGTCCGTCGCGGTCCCGGAATCGCAGGCAGCGCCGCAGGGAAAGCAGGGGGAGAATCGGACATGCAGCACTCGATCCGTGAATGCCCGGCGCCGCGCCGGGGTTCCGCGCGGCCCCGGTTCCGCGCCCGCTGATCCGCATCTTTGGCCGAAGGGATCATCCATGACGCAGACCATCACCTCTTCCGCGCCCAAGGCCCCCGCATCCTCGCGGCGCGGCCTGCTGATCGGCATTGCGGCCGCCGTTCTGCTGGCCGGCGGCATCGCGCTTGATACCACCGTGGTCCATATCGGATCCGAATCGGACGTGCGGGCGCAGTCCTTTTCCGCCGATACCTACGGCCAGACCGAGTTTCCCCGCATCCAGGCCTTCGTGACGGAAAAGGCGGTGGACGCCGCGACGCTGGCGCCCGAGGTTCTGGCCGACAAGGACGCGGCCGCCGCGAAATACGGCACCGCCTCGTCCACCGGGGCGATCCTGTTCGTGACCCTGACCGGCGTCGCGGGCGAGCCTCGATCGGGCGTCTATCCGGTGGCGGTCGAGGGCGTCCCCCAGGACATCACGGTCCGCGTCCAGACCGGCCCGGCGATCAACGGCACCGACCTGCGCGACGCGCCGGGCGATATCGCCTTCGGCAATTTCAAGAACCAGATCGAATACCAGGACGCCGGATCGGGCATCAACCGCGCCATGAAGGCCGCCGTTCTGGACGGGATCGACACGGCGAACCTGACCGGCAAGACCGTGACCGTCACCGGCGCCTTCCGCCTGATCAACCCCAAGAACTGGATGATCACCCCGGTGGAGCTGTCGGTCCAATGAGCGCGCAGACCCAAGGCGCCCCCGACGCGGCCGAGGTCGTGCTGGCCGCCCGCAACGTCGCCAAGTCATACGGCAACGTCCACGCGCTGAAGGGCGTGAACTTCGACATCCATCGCGGCCAGGTGACGACTCTGTTCGGAGAAAACGGCGCGGGCAAGTCCACGCTGATGAAGATCCTGTCGGGCGTGATCCGGCCCACCAGCGGCCAGATCATCCTGGACGGCCAGCCGGTCAGCTTTGCCAGCGCCAACGAGGCGCGCGACCGGGGCATTTCCATCATCCACCAGGAACTGTCCCTGGCCCCGAACCTGTCGGTGCGCGACAACATCTTCATGGGCCGCGAGATCCGTGGTCCCCTGGGCGTCGATTTCGCCGAGGAGGAGCGCCAGGTCCGCCTGCTGATGGAGGAACTGGAGGAGGAGATCGACCCCCTCACCCCCGTCGAGGAACTGCGCCTGGGCCAGCAGCAGATCGTGGAAATCGCCCGCGCCCTGTCGGTGGACAGCCGCATCCTCATCATGGACGAACCCACAAGCGCGCTTTCGGCCAGTGAGGTCGAGGTGTTGTTCAAGGTGATCCGCGACCTGACCGCCAAGGGGGTCAGCATCGTCTATATCTCGCACCACCTGGAAGAGGCGCTGACCATCACCGACCACGCCGTGGTGCTGCGCGACGGCACCATGACCGCCTATGCGCCGCGCGCCGAAATCGACCTGGACTGGATCGTGCGCAACATGGTGGGCGAGAATTACGACCTGGGCAGCCCGCCCGACAGCGCCAGGCGGGGCATCGCCCTGTCGATCCGGGGCCTGTCGGTGCCGGACGCGACCGGCAAGGATCTGGTCCGCGACCTGTCGCTGGACGTGCGCGCCGGGGAAATCGTCTGCATCTATGGGTTGATGGGCGCCGGGCGCACCGAGCTGCTGGAAACCTGCGCCGGACGGCTGCGCGCCAGCGCCGGAGAGATCGTGCTGGAGGGCCAGGAGATCAGCCACCTGTCCATCGCCGAACGCATCGCCCGCGGCCTGGCCCTGGTGCCCGAGGACCGGCAGCGCGACGGGTTGGTCCAGACGATGAGCGTCGGCCAGAACCTGTCGCTGGCATCCATCCGCGACTTCACGCGCGGGCTGTTCACCAGCAGGCGGGCGGAACGCAAACTGATCGAGGACAGCATCCGCAGCGTCACCGTCAAGACGGCGGGCGGGGCTGCGCCCATCGGGTCGCTGTCGGGGGGCAACCAGCAGAAGGTGGTGATCGGCAAGATGCTGGCCACGAAACCCCGCGTGATCCTGCTGGACGAACCCTCGCGCGGCATCGACATCGGCGCCAAGGCCGAGGTCTTCCGCCTGCTGGCCGAGGGCGCGCGCCAGGGGCTTGCGGTGATCTATTCCACCTCCGAGGTCGGCGAATGCCTGTCCGTCGCCCATCGGATCGTGGTCATGCACAAGGGCCGGATCTCGGCCGAATTCGATTCCACCGTCACCAAGGAAAAGATCATGGCCGCCTCGGGCGAGTCCGTGGCTGCCTGACGGATCATGTGAGGGAGGAAACCTGATGTCCGCCACGACCGCCGCAAAATCCGACGGCTTCAGCCTGGGCCGCCTGCTGCTGGAAGGCCGCGCCTTCTTCGCGCTGATCGCCATCATCGCGGTGTTTTCGTTCCTGTCGCCGAACTATTTCACGGTCAGCAATTTCCTGATCATGTCCTCGCAGGTCGCCATCTATGGCATCCTGTCCATCGGGATGCTGCTGGTGATCCTGAACGGCGGCATCGACCTGTCGGTCGGATCCATCCTGGCGCTGTGCGGCGTCGTGGCGGGCGCGATGATGCAGGGCGTCACGCTGGAATGGGCCGGGGTGATCCTTTACCCGCCGGTCTGGGCCGTGGTGGTGCTGACCGTTGCCGTGGGCGCACTGGTCGGCGCGCTGAACGGGGTGCTGGTCGCCTTCTTCAAGGTGCCGCCCTTCGTGGCCACCCTGGGCGTCATGTATGTGGCGCGCGGCGTCGCGCTGCTGATGACGAACGGGCTGACCTACAACAATCTGCGGGGATCCGAGGCGCTCGGCAACACCGGCTTCAACTGGCTGGGCTTCAACCGGCTGTGGGGCATCCCCATCAGCGTGATCGTGCTGGCGGTGGTGGCGATCCTGGCCGGGCTGATGCTGTCGCGGTCGGCCTTCGGGCGGTGGCTTTACGCCTCGGGCGGGAACGAACGCGCGGCGGAACTGTCGGGCGTGCCGGTGCGGCTGGTCAAGATCACCGTCTATACCGTCTCGGGCGCGCTGGCGGCGGTGGCGGGGCTGGTGCTGGCCTCGCAGCTGACCTCGGCCGGGCCGACGGCGGGCACCACCTACGAGCTGACCGCCATCGCGGCGGTGGTGATCGGCGGCGCGGCCCTGACCGGCGGGCGCGGCGGGGTGCGCGGCACCATGCTGGGGGCCTTCGTGATCGGCTTCCTGTCGGCGGGCCTGGTGATCATCGGCGTCAGTTCATACTGGCAGACGGTGTTCACCGGCGCGGTGATCGTGCTGGCGGTGCTGATGAACTCGATCCAGTACGGGCGCGGCGGACGCAAGTCCTGACGACCATTCCTTTCCGTCCGGGCCGGGGGGCCTGGGCGGCCCATCCCTGCTTCAAGGCAGTCAACCAACCCAAAGGGAGAGAGAAACCATGTTCAAACTGACCCGCCGCGCGCTGCTTGCCGCCGCCGCCTCGCTGCCGCTGATGGCTGCCGCGGCCCAGGCCGAGGGGCTGATCACCATCATCGTCAACGACCCCGCGAACCCCTACTGGTTCACCGAGGGCGAGGTCGCCAAGAAGACCGCCGAGGAGCTGGGCTATACCGCCAACGTCGCCGCCCACCGGGGCGACACCAATACCGAAAGCACCCTGGTCGACACCGCGATCACCAACAAGTCGGTGGCGCTGATCATGGATCCGGCCAATGCCGACGGGTCGGTGGGCGCGGTGCAGAAGGCCGTCGACGCGGGCATCCCGGTGATCCTGATCAATGCCGAGATCAACCAGGAAGGCCTGGCCAAGGCGCAGCTGGTGTCGAACAACGCCCAGGGCGCGGCCCTTGGCGCGCAGGCCTGGGTCGAGGCGGTGGGTGATGCCGGCAACTATGTCGAACTGTTCGGCGCGCCGTCCGACAACAACGCCCAGACCCGCTCGAACGGGTTCGAGACCGTGCTGACCCAGTATCCCGATCTGGTGAAAGTCGGGCGAGAGGTCGCCAACTGGGACCGCACTCAGGGCTATCAGAAGATGCAGTCGCTGCTGCAAGCCAATCCCGACATCATCGGCGTGATCTCGGGCAACGATGAAATGGCGCTCGGCGCGATCGCCGCGCTGAAAGAAGCGGGCAAGCTGGAGCAGGTGAAGGTCGGCGGCTTCGACGGATCTCCCGACGCGGTCGAGGCGGTGAAGGCCGGAGAGATGCAGTATACCGTGCTGCAACCCGTCGCGGTCTTCGCCGAGGAAGCCGTGCGCCAGGCCGACAACTTCATCAAGACCGGCTCGACCGGCGTGGACACCGAAAAGCAGCTGTTCGACTGCGTGCTGGTGAATGCCGACAACGTGGACCAGATCACGGCGCCGTTCACGTTGACGCAGTAAAGCGCATTCCGCGCATGACAGGAAGAGCCGGGGCAACGACCCCGGCTTTTTTGTGTCTGGCACAACGGGACCAGAGGTCCGGCAGGCGAATGTCCAGTGGACATTCGCCCGGAAGACGAAGGCAAGAAGGGGGTGCCACCAAGCCGAACAGTCGTGATCCGGCCAGTCGATAGGCCCCGCCTACCCCGCGACCGCTTCGGGCAGTTCCCCATGCGCCGGATCGGGTTCGCCCGCCGCGTCGTGTTCGGCCAGCCAATGTTCGGCATCAAGCGCCGCCATGCAGCCCATGCCCGCGCTTGTCACCGCCTGGCGATAGATGTGGTCGGTCAGGTCGCCCGCCGCGAAGACGCCGGGGATCGAGGTGCGGGTGCTGCCCGGTTCCACCTTCACATAGCCGCCGTTGTGCAGCTCCAACTGATCGCGCACCAGGTCGCTGGCGGGCGCATGGCCGATGGCCACGAAGATGCCGTCCGCCGGAACCGTGCGCGTGCTGCCGTCCTTGGTCGAGGTCAGGACCACGCCCGTCACGCCCAGCGGCGTATCCACCCCCTGAACCTCGGTCAGTTCGTGGTCCCAGATCACCTCGACCTTGGGGTTCTTGAACAGGCGCTGTTGCAGGATCTTCTCGGCCCGCAGGCTGTCGCGGCGGTGGACCAGCGTCACCTTGCTGGCGAACTTGGTCAGGAACAGCGCTTCTTCCACGGCGGTGTTGCCGCCGCCGATCACCAGCACCTCGCGGTTGCGATAGAAGAAGCCGTCGCAGGTCGCGCAGGCGGACACGCCGAAGCCCTTGAACTTCTCCTCGGACGGCAGGCCCAGCCAGCGGGCCTGCGCGCCGGTCGCCAGGATCACCGCATCCGCCGTGACCACCCGGCCGCTGTCGCAGGTGGCGACGAAGGGCCGCCGTCCAAGGTCCAGCGAGGTCACCATGTCCACGACGATCTCGGCGCCCATGGCACGGGCGTGTTCCTCCATCTTGACCATCAGCTCGGGCCCTTGGATCTCGGTCTCGCCGGGCCAGTTCTCGACCTCGGTGGTGATGGTCAGCTGGCCGCCGGGCTGCATCCCCTGGATCAGCATCGGCTTCAGCATGGCCCGCGCGGCATAGACGGCGGCGGTATAGCCCGCCGGGCCAGAGCCGATGATCAGAAGTTTCACATGCGTCGTGTCGGTCATCTTGCGTCCCATCCGGTGTTTGTGCATGAGGTAGTCCTTCCCATCCGACTCTGCAACGCAGGACGCGCCCGGAAAGAATGTTGCGCGCGCGATGCCCGCATTGTAGTTTCCGGCAACGCCAAGAACCCGATCAAGAAAGAACAGCATGGCCGGCGCGAAACTGGACGACATCGACCGCAAGATCCTGGCCGAATTGCAGGCCGACGGCCGAATGACCAATGTCGAGCTTGCCCGCCGTGTCGGCATCTCGGCCCCGCCCTGCCTGCGCCGGGTCCGCGCGCTGGAGGAGACGGGCTTCATCCGCGGATACCACGCCGACATCGACGCGCGCGAACTGGGGTTCGAAGTGCAGGTCTTCGCCATGGTCCGCCTTGCCAGCCAGTCCGAACGCGACCTGTCGGCCTTCGAGGCGCTTGTGCAGAACTGGCCGCTGGTCCGCGAATGCCACATGCTGAACGGAGAGATCGACTTCATCCTGAAATGCGTCTCGCCGGATCTATCGACCTTCCAGCGGTTCCTGACGCAATCGCTGACGGCGGCGCCAAACGTCGCCAGCGTCAAGACCTCGCTGGTGATCCGGGCGGCGAAGGATCAGCCGGGGGTACCCTTCGAGGTGGTCGAGGAACGGGTAAGGGAGGCGGGGTGAGAACGTGCGTGCAAGCACGCGCCCTAAGCCTGCTAATATTAATTTAGCCATTTGATTTTTTTTAATTTATGATGGCTTTGTTGCGCTATTGGGATGAGGTCGGAAGTGTCCCTTTCCCGTCTATCGTCAGCGCATGCGGACGGTCTCGGGCGTGCCGAGTGATGTATAGCGGTTCATGAATGCGATGCGGATCCGAACCTCCGCATCCTGCCTGTCGAAGTCTCTGGCCATGATGCGCTCGCCCATAGGCTTGAGGCATCTCATCTTGGCCTCGACGCGACTTCGTCGGTGATATCCGGACCCTTTCTTCCCGTTGGCCCGCCCGAACCGCTTGCAGGCACGTAGCGCTTCGTTTCGCGCCTGCAGGCCGGGATCGTGGCCCTTCCAGACCCTGGCATTCCGTCGCGGCGGTATGATGGCATCGGCCCCTCGGGCCGCGATGGCGGTGTGACATCCTTGGTGTCATAGATGCCGTCGGCGGTAACGCTGCCGATCCGCTCTTGTAGCGGGACCTGCGCCAGCAGGTCCGGCAGAACGGGCGCATCTCCGATGCGGTTGCCCGTCATCTCCACCGCGCGACCTTCAAGGGTGCAAGCAATTCCTTCTAAAGTCGATTCTGGACCGTTTTTCTGACGCAAACGGACCGTTTATCTGACGCGCTACACTTGCTGCCGAAATCCTCGCCCTCAAGGGTATGGCGCGGCAGACGCTGATTCCGAATCTTCGAGTCACGATGATTGTCGGGACGCCGGTATCGCTCCAGGCGGCAACACAAGCTGGGGATCTGTGCGTCATGGCTATGGTTTCGACCCCGACTGCCGAGAATGGGATTGTCGACGCGGCGGCTGGCGTGACGGAGGTTGTCGACCGACGCCTTGACGCAAAACCAGGCCACGCTCCATGGCAACTCTGGATCGGCATCGCCACCGACGCGACCGGATCGGCCACGCGCACTCTGTCCGCCACCCCCAATGTCAGCGGCAATGCCGGCCGCCTCGCAGCCGTCTATCGGAGGACTTAACATGGCTCGCTACATCCATTTCCCCCACGCTTCGGGAGAGACCGTCACGGCCGCCCTGGGCGACGATCCGGCCGTCACGGTCACTGACTATGCCGTGGTGCCCGAGGTGGTCTCGTATATGGCCTATGGCAACCGCCTCAACGTCCTGGAGGGCGCCCTGACCGGCGTATCGGCCGGACGGGCGGTGTCCCGGTCGGATGGTCGGACATCCCTTGCGCTGCACGGGATCCTCGATGCCCAGACCCTCAGCGCCGATCTGCCCGACAGCCGCCGCGCCGAGATCGCCGTCAGCGCCGCCGCCGCCCGTCGCGGCCACCCCTCGGGCGAGCATTACTGGCTGCCCGTGGATACCAGCGGCCGGTTCGTCTGCGAGCCGGGTCGGCGCCACCGGAAATGGTATCTGTCGCGGTCCTCGGCCGCGCTGACACGCGCGCAGATCGCGGCCGATGCGGGCGTCTCCGAGGCGACCGTCACCGGCGCCTGGCTGCTGACCCGGCCGCAATACGGCGGCACCGCCGCCACCGCGATCCATTTTGATCTGTTCAGTGCTATCCGGTCCGATCTGGCCGGCGCGGGCAAGCCCAGCCGGTCGGACCATTGGCGTCTGGAACGGGGCTATGATTACGTCACCGGCTATAATCAAAGCAACTACAAATGGGACGGCTTCTGCGGCGAGGACGAGTTGCATCCCATGCTGATCGGCGCCTTCGGCACGGGCGCGGACCCGGTTATCTTCATGTGGAGCAACTTCCTCATGCTGCCCTATTGCGTCATCCAGGACGTGCAAACCCTGCGAGACGCCAATATGGCCCCAAACGATACCGTGCAGACCTGGTATGGCTACTGCCTTGCTTTCGACCATGTGGACATCGGCCGGGTACTCGATCTGCAGAAGACGTTTTTTGCCACGGTGCGAGAAACCACTATCTTGAAACCGTGGCATGACAAGCCGAAGGCGGAAAAGATTTCCGCGGACGGCAAATGGATAGCCAATGGTCACCACCTGACGGGCATCTACACAGCCTATACTGAAAACATCCTGGTCGATTCCTGCCTGATCGACCATGCCGGATGGGCCGAGGGATACGACTACAACGGCAGCGCCGCCATGCCGATGCCGATGTCCAAATATTCGCACGCGCTGTATTTCGCCGCCGATACCTTCAATATCACGATCCGCAACAACCTGCTGTCGCGGTCGTCTTCCTGCGGGGTGCAGATGCGGTCCGGCCTGCAACTCGAAGGCAACCTGCTGGTCGACAACAACCTGGGCGCCGCGGTCAACAGTACCGGCGGCGTCGGCCAGTTCAACAACGTGATCGACAACGTGATCTATTCGGCGGGCTACAAGCGTGTCGCCTACGAGGAAGGCGCGCTTGACTGGGGCTTTGACGTGAACGGCCCGCTGTCCTCGATGGTGGGCAATGTCATCGCCCATGGCAAGAACCCCGACGATCCGGCCGAGGCCCACAAGGCCGTGAACTGGAACGACGGCGTGTCCACCAGCGCCAAGATGACGGACGACACGCAGGTCTGGAAATGGGGCGCGGCCAGCCGCAATGTGGGCGGGCTGGCCCCCGCGACCCTGGACGAGACGACGATCTGGCGCCGCGCCGGTGAAAGGCTGGGCAAGCAGTGGGCCAGCGTCGCGGAATACGTCGCCCATGTCGCCGCGGCCCCCAGTATCGGCGACATCGTGCGCGAGGACATCCGCTGGACCAAGAGCCGCTTTGGCTCTCCGATCCCCGCCCGCACGGCGCCTGCGGATCTTGTGTTCTACCCCGATCCGCGCACCGATGGCTTCCGCTGGGACAATCGCCGCAACTGGTCGTCGAAAGACCTGCCCGGCACCCATGTCGCGGACAGCGCCGACCTGGACGGCCATTTTGTGCGGTTCGGGACGGTCAATGCCAGCGTCGCGGCCCTGGCCCTGGGCGGGGGCGTCCTGGAGATGACCTCGGGACGGCTGGATGTAGGGACGATCACCGATGCGGGCACGATCCTCACCCGTCTGGCGGGCCAAATCTGGATCGGCGGCGCCGCGCAGCCGCTGTCGGCCGAGGTGGTCAGCGGGCGCCTGGCGCTGACCGGCGCGGCCGCCGACCTGGACCTGGTGGCCAGGGGGGGACAGGTGCTGCTGGGACCGGATTGCACAGCCCGATCGCTGATCATCGACGGGCTGCGCCCGCAGGTGGGCTGGGACGGGACCAGCGCCGCGGCACTGGCCGTGGCGGGGCGGCTGGAGTTCAAGCGGGGCCTCGTGGTCACGGCGGAAAGCGGGATGGAGAAGATCCGTTATATTTACGCCCATGTCGGCAAGACGGTCACTGGGTCCGTCAGCGGCTTCACCGCCCGGATCGCCGGGGTGGAACGCATCCATGACCGCGGCGGCAACTACAGGATCTGGCTGTCTGATGTCGTCGGCACCCCCCAGGCGGGCGAGACCTTCACCGTCGCCCCCAGGCGAGAGGCCAACGGCACCGATACGCCGACCGTGGTCACGATCGCGACCGTGGGCGCATCCGGCATCGCCCCGCTGCAACGCTTCCGCTCGGGCGCCATCGGCACCGGGCTGGTCGAGCCGACCGTAACCGCCACGCTCACCCTGGCCGCCGCCGCGCAGATCGTCCTGCCCACCGGCCTGCCCGCCGGCACCCACGACCTGACCGGGCCGGGCGTCGCCGTCGTCAACAACGGCGCAACCCTGCCCGCAGGCGTCGCCCTGACCGGCGGAAAGCTCGTGATGACCGTCAGCTGAAAAGACGGCGCTTAAGCTATGCGCCCAGCGCAAACCGTTGCGGCCCTTCAGTTCCGATAGGGCCGCATCCACTCAATGGCGATAAAGCCTACTAAGTGATTGATTTTTAGTAACATGCAAATGCACCTCCAAAGCCTCGCAAAATTTGCATGTTGGCTCGCTCTCGCAACCACAGCCCTTCGGCTCGATCCGGCGTTTAGTCGCGTGTAAACAGTGGTTTACTCGACTGTTACGGCCTGTCTAACGCAACTCACGGCCCGCCCGCCCTAACTGCCCTCGCACCGATTCCGACCTAACATGCAAATGCGGCTCTCTAAGTCGCCCAGAGATTGGCCGCTCTAAGCCTCTGATATTCAATAGTTCCCGGTTAATATTAGCTGTTCCCAGATATGCCGGGGCCTTCCCTCAGATCACCGGGATTCTGTCGCGTTACAGGAGGACATGAGTCCTTTTGACTGCCTCGCGGCCTCTTCAGGTAAAGTTTTCAAGAACTTGGATGATGTTGGCTGGGGCGGTAGGATTCGAACCTACGGTACACGGTACCAAAAACCGATGCCTTACCACTTGGCCACGCCCCAACTGTGGGAGGGTGAATAGCCAAGGGCGCGGGGGGGTGCAAGTCGAAAATCGCAAAACTTGTGCCCCGCGCCACGCCGTTTTATGCCGCCCGGATGGAACAGGTCGATCTTCTGATATTGGGCGCGGGCGCGGCGGGATTGTTCTGCGCGGGCTCGGCCCTGCGGCCGGGACGGCGCGTGATGGTCCTGGATCATGCCGCCCAGCCGGGCGAGAAGATCCGCATATCGGGCGGTGGGCGGTGCAATTTCACCAACCTCGCCACCGCGGCGGATCGGTTTCTGTCCAGGAACCCGCGCTTTGCGGCCAGTGCTCTGGCGCGCTTCACGGCGGCGGATTTCGTGCGGCTGGTGGACCGGGCCGGAATCGCCTGGCACGAAAAGACCCAAGGGCAGCTTTTCTGCGACGGCAAGGCCACGCAGATCACGCGGATGCTGCTGGACCGGATGTCCGGCGCCGATCTGCGGATGCGATCGGCGCCGCGATCGGTCCGCCATGACGGGACCGGGTTCGTGGTCGAAACCGCGGGCGGGGCGATCCGCACGGCCCGGCTGGTGGTGGCGACGGGGGGCAAGTCGATCCCCAAGATCGGCGCGACGGGCATCGCCTATGACCTCGGGGCGCAATTCGGGCTGCGGCTGGTGGACACACGCGCGGGGCTGGTTCCGCTGACCTTCGCAGAACAGGAACTGGCGCTGTGCCGCCCGCTGGCCGGCGTCTCGGTCGAGGCCGAGATCCGCCACAAGGACGGGCGGTTCCGCGATGCGCTGCTGTTCACGCATCGCGGTCTCAGCGGGCCGGTGATCCTGCAAATCTCCAGCTTCTGGAACCCCGGAGAGACCTTGCAGATCGACCTGGCGCCGGGACGCGACATCGCCACCGATCTGAAGGCCGAACGAACGCGGGCGGGGCGCGCCGGTATCGCGTCCGTGCTAGGCAATGCCCTGCCCGCCCGTCTGGCGGCCGCGATCTGCGAGGAGATGGGCCTGGCGCAGGCGCGGCTGGCCGACCAGCCGAACGCGCGGCTGGATGCCCTGGGGGCGCGGGTGAACCGCTGGCAGGTCCGCCCCGTCGGCACCGAGGGCTATCGCACGGCCGAGGTGACTGTGGGCGGCATCGACACGCGCGATCTGGACGCGCGCACGATGCAGGCCCGCAAGGTTCCGGGGCTGTTCTTCATCGGCGAATGCGTCGATGTGACCGGGTGGCTGGGCGGATACAATTTCCAGTGGGCCTGGGCCTCGGCCGATGCCGCAGGCCGCGCGGATTAGCCCATCACCGGGTCGGCCTTGGCCAGCCGGTCGAAGGCCATCAGCGATTCCACCAGGGCGGGCATCCGGTCCAGCGGAATCATGTTCGGCCCGTCCGACGGCGCGCAATCCGGATCCTCGTGCGTTTCGATGAACACGCCCGCCACGCCCAGGGCCACCGCAGCACGGGCCATGACCGGCGCGAATTCGCGCTGCCCGCCCGACGATCCGCCCTGCCCGCCCGGCTGCTGCACCGAATGGGTGGCGTCCATGATCACCGGATAGCCGGTCCGCGCCATGATCGGCAGCGCCCGCATGTCGGCGACCAGGGTGTTGTAGCCGAAGCTGACCCCGCGTTCGGTCAGCAGGATATTGCCGTTCCCGGTCGAGGCCACCTTGTCCGCGACATTCGCCATGTCCCAGGGGGCCAGGAACTGGCCCTTCTTGATGTTGACGACCGCGCCGGTCTTGCCCGCCGCCAGCAGCAGGTCGGTCTGGCGCGACAGGAAGGCCGGGATCTGGATCACGTCCACGACCTTCGCCGCCCGCACCACCTGTTCGGCATCATGCACATCGGTCAGCACCGGGCAGCCCAGCCGTTCGCGGACGGTGGCCAGAAGCTCCAGCCCCTCGTCGATGCCCACGCCCCGGCGCCCGGACAGCGAGGTGCGGTTGGCCTTGTCGTAGCTGGCCTTGAAGACATAGCCCGCCCCGGCGCGCGCGCAGGCTTCGGCCATCCGTTCGCCGATCATCAGCGCATGGTCCAGCGTTTCCAGCTGGCAGGGACCGGCGATCACCACCAGCGGCAGATCGTTGCCGCAGGACAGGTCGCGGATGCGGATATGCTTGGCTTGGGTCATGCGGATACCTGTTCGCGAAGGATGGACGCCGTCAGCGACAGCATCAGATAGATACCCGAAAAGATCAGAAAGGCCACCAGGGTATTCTGGAACGCCTTGGGATAGGTCGCCTCGTCCGGGGCGACGGGGGCGACCGACAGCGACAGGTAACGGACCTGCTTGTTCGCCTCGATCCGGGCGGCCTCCATCTGTGTGGCGGCGGTGGCCAGCAGTTCCTGGCGCGTCAGCAATTCGCTTTCCGCGATGCGCAATTCGCCCGAGATCAGCGCCAGGGAATTGCGGTTCTCGCCCCCCTGGGTCAGTTTCTGGCGGGTCTGGGCGATCATCTCCTCCAGCCGGGCGATATCGCCGCGCAGCGCGGCCACGCGGCTTGGCAGGGGCTGCGGGTTCGACAGCAACTGACCCAGTTCCAGCCGCTTTGCCGCCAGCTGCGTCTCGAGCCCCGAGATCTGGTTCATCACCACCGTGCCTTCGGCCACCGGGTCCAGCACGCCCAACGTCTGCTGCAATTCCTGCACGCGGCGTTGGGCGGCCAGCACCTTGGCCTCGGCATCGCGATAGATGGCGATGGCGCCTTCCATCTGGTCGTCGCGCAGCCGCGAGGTCATCTGGTCCACCTGTTCTTCGGCATAGGCGATCAGGGCCAGGGAAAAGTCCTGGCTCTGGCGGGGATCGGGGGCGATCACCTCCATGTCGATCATGCCTTCGGTCGGATCATAGCCGATCTTGACCGATTTCCTGTACAGGTCGAACGTCGCCTCGTTCGTGGCATCGGGGGCCAGCCGCTTGATCGGGTCGATGGCGGGATCCTGGAACGCGCGCCGGAAGCCCTTGTCGCCGTCCAGCCGCAGCATCGCGTCGCGCGATGTCAGATAGCTTTGGACCGCCACCGAATCGGTGTTCGTCGCCAGTTGCGATCCGCCCAGCAGGCCGCCCAGCCCAGCGGCGCCCCCCGCCCCCTGGCCTTCCGCCGACTGGATGCGGAACTGCGAGTTGGTGGCGTAAAGGGGGGTCGCGAAGCTGAAGTAATACCAGCCCGCCACGGCGGTCGGCAGGATCACCAAGGCCAGAAGGCGCAGGGCCAGCATGACCATCCGCCGCCGCCTGCGCCGGGCGATGTCCTGCTGGATGCGGAAAATCTGGGCCGCGCGCTTTTCCTCGGTCAGGGCTTCGCGGCTGGGCAGGTCGGGACGCGGCGCGGCAGAGGGGTTGCCGGGCCACGCCGACGGGGCCGCCTGATTGCGCGGCATGATCGCAGGCGTGTTCGCCGCGGGCTGGGCCTGCGCGCGGCTTCCCTCGCTGGAGAGGATCTGGCTGAGGGCGGCGCGATGGGACGGGTCGATGCCGCGTTGGCGCAGGCGCAGCACGGCTTCCTCGTCCGATCCGACCTCGATTTGGTGCAGCGCGGCGATGCGGCGGGCGATGCGCAGCTGGCGTTCGGACAGGTTTTCCCTGCGGATCAGGGCAAGCTGCGCGTCCACATCGCCTTGGGCCGGGGCGGGCGCGACATGCGGCAGGCCGTCATCCACCGGATCGGTGCGCATGAAGCGGTCGCGTTCGTCGTCTCCGGCCGCGCTGTCCGCCCCAACCGGCCGCTTGCGCACGGTGATGCGGATGTCCGCGCCGGGCGCCGAGGGCGGGCCATCCCCTTCGGCCGGGCGGACCGATTCAGCGGCCGAGGCGTGATAGCGGCGGACCTTAGGCGGTGTGGTCATGATACTGCGTCGCCTCGGCAAGGGATTCGAAATGATAAAGCCGGCCGTCCCGCAGGATGGCGGCCGACCGGCAGAATTTCTCGATCGTGGCGGGCTGGTGGGACACGATCACGACGGTCGCGGTCTTCAGCCGGTCATACAGCACCGCGCCCGCCTTGCGGTTGAATTCGACATCCGTCGTCCGCGGCATCCCCTCGTCGATGAGGTAGATGTCGAATTCCAGAGCCAGCAGCAGCGAAAAGGTGAACCGCTGCCGCATCCCGGCGGAATAGGTGCCGACCGGCCGGTCGAAATATTCGTCGATATCCGTCAGCCAGCGCGTGAAGGCCGACACATAGTCGGGATCCAGCCCATAGATCCGGGCGATATAGCGGGCGTTTTCATTGGCCGAATGTTTGGCGACCACGCCGCCCATGAAGCCCAGCGGGAACGAGATCCGGCAGCCGCGCCGGATCGCGCCCTCATCGGGTTTTTCCAGCCCGCACATCATGTTGATCAGCGTGGTCTTGCCGGTGCCGTTCGGCGCCAGAATGCCCAGCGAGTTGCCCGGTTCGACCCGAAAGGATGCCCGGTCCAGGATCACCTTGCGCCGCGTTCCGGTCCAGAAGGACTTCGAGACGTTTTCGAATTCCAGCATCTGCCCCTTCCGCCCCCGCGAGACGTCCTACGGACGCCCGCCACGCTTACGATCAGGCGACCGTGCTGTCCAGTTTTCGCGTTTTGCGATACTCTTTCAACAAAGATTTGACGCACTTCATCCGCAGCAGATTTTCACTATCTCTTCGTCATGTCGCCCTTGGAACGATCCATTCAGGACTGCCGCCTGTGCGCGCCGCGCTTTGCCGCGACCGCCACGGCGCATGAACCCCGTCCGGTGACCTGGTTCCGGCCCCAGGCGCGCATCCTGGTGGTGGGCCAGGCGCCGGGAATGCGCGTCCACCTTAGCGGGCGGCCCTTCACGGATCGGTCGGGCGACCGGCTGCGCGACTGGATGGGCTTGGCCGAGCCTGTCTTCTACGACCGCGACCGGATCGCCATCGTGCCGATGGCCTTCTGCTTTCCGGGCTATGACCCACGCGGATCCGACCTGCCGCCGCCGCCGATCTGCGCGAAGACCTGGCGCGCCAGCGTGCTGGCGGCCCTGCGCCCGCGCCTGACGCTGCTGGTCGGCGGCCACGCGATCCGCTGGCATCTTGGGCTGCGCGACGTGACCGGCGCCGTAGCCTCTTGGCGGGATCACGCGCCGGGGGTCTTTCCCCTGCCCCATCCTTCCTGGCGCAACACCGGCTGGCTGCGCCGCAATCCCTGGTTCGAGGCCGATCTGCTGCCCGTCCTGCGCGCCGCCGTCCGGGCCGAACTGACCCGCAACGACTGACCCCGGCCTTTGGTCCGGGACGGTCCTCCTGCCTGTTGACAGGCGCGGCGGGCCGGGCCATCCGGGGCGGCATGACGACCGACATCCAGATCGCCCGCGCCGCGCGCAAGCTGCCCATCGCCCAGATCGCCGACCGGCTGGGCCTGGGCGACGACGACATCCTGCGCTATGGCCCAGACAAGGCCAAGATTTCGCACGACACCCTGGCCCGTCTGGCCGATCGCCCGCGGGGCCATCTGGTGCTGGTGACGGCCATCAACCCCACCCCGGCAGGCGAGGGCAAGACCACCACCACCGTGGGACTGGGCGACGGGCTGAACCGCATCGGCAAGCGCGCCACGATCTGCATCCGCGAGGCGAGCCTGGGGCCGAATTTCGGCATGAAGGGCGGCGCGGCGGGGGGCGGCCACGCCCAGATCGTCCCGATGGAGGAGATGAACCTTCATTTCACCGGCGATTTTCACGCGATCACGGCAGCCCACAACCTGCTGGCGGCGATGATCGACAACCACATCTATTGGGGCAATACGCTTCAGATCGACACGCGCCGGATCACCTGGCGGCGGGTGATGGACATGAACGACCGCGCGCTGCGTGACATCGTGGTGGGGCTGGGCGGGGTGTCGAACGGCTTCGCGCGCCAGACCGGCTTCGACATCACCGTCGCGTCCGAGGTGATGGCGATCCTGTGTCTGGCACGCGACCTGGACGACCTGCACGCCCGGCTGGGCCGGATCGTCGTGGCCTATACCCACGACCGCCGCCCCGTCACTGCCCGCGACCTGAAAGCCGACGGGGCGATGACCGTCCTTCTGCGCGATGCCTTGCAGCCGAACCTGGTGCAGACGCTGGAAAACAACCCCGCCCTGGTCCATGGCGGACCCTTCGCCAACATCGCCCATGGCTGCAACAGCGTCATCGCCACCGACACTGCGTTGCGGCTGTCCGATTACGTCGTGACCGAGGCAGGCTTCGGCGCCGATCTGGGGGCCGAGAAGTTCCTGAACATCAAGTGCCGCCTGGCCGGCCTGTCCCCCGCCGCCGTGGTTCTGGTCGCCACCATCCGCGCGCTGAAAATGAACGGCGGCGTGGCCAAGGACCATCTGGGGGCCGAGGATGCGGGCGCGGTCACGCGCGGCTGCGCGAATCTGGGACGCCATATCGAAAACCTGCGTGGCTTCGGCGTGCCCCTGGTGGTGGCGTTGAACCATTTCGACAGCGACACCCCGGCCGAGATCGCGGCCCTTCAGGATTACTGCACGCGTCATGGCGTCGACGCGATCCTGTGCAGGCACTGGTCGCAGGGCGGCGCGGGGGCCGAGGATCTGGCGCGCCGCGTCGTGGAACTGGTCGAAGGCCAGACTGCCGATTTCCACACCCTCTATCCCGATTCGATGCCCCTGTGGCAGAAGATCGAGACGATCTGCACCCGCGTCCACCGCGCCGCCCATGTCGAGGCCCTGCCCGGCGTCCGCGCGCAGCTGGAGGCCTGGGAGGCCGAGGGTTACGGCACCCTGCCCGTCTGCATTGCCAAGACGCAATATTCCTTTTCCACCGATCCCGACCTGCGGGGCGCCCCGGACGGCCATGTGATCCCGGTCCGCGAGGTTCGCCTGAACGCCGGTGCGGGCTTTGTCGTGGCGATCTGCGGACAGATCATGACGATGCCCGGCCTGCCCCGCCATCCTGCCGCCGAAACCATCGGTCTGAACGATCTGGGTCAGATCGAGGGGCTGTTCTAGGCCGCCATCGGCATGGTGGGTCGCGGCGCGCGCCAGCGGCGATGGATCGCCATGTGCAGCGCGACAAGGACCGCCAGCGTTGGCCGCAGCGCCGCGCCGTCCTGATCGGCGGTTCCAAAGCCGATCCGCGCGGGAAAGGACCCGTCGGGCCGCTGGCTTGAAATGGCCTCGGCCAGCATCGGCGTTACGTCATGGTCGGGGTCGATCAGGCACAGGCAGAAGATCATCTGCGCCAGCGGCACCAGCCTGCCCTTCCGCCGCGCCCAGTCGGCAAAGCGAAGGCAGTTCGCAAAGGCGTCCCCATAGGTCTGAAGGCTGGCAAAGCGCGGCCGCTCGGCCCCGAACCTGTATGCGAGCATCAGCACCCCGGCATAGGATTCGATGGCGCGGTCGTTCAGCCGTTCCTCGGGGATAGGGCGGCGCAGTTCGGCCTCCACCTCGGCCCACAGGGCCGGATTGGGCGTGTCTCTTGCTGCAAGGCGGTCCGCCAGGGATCGGGTATCCGGCAGCGCGATCCCCTCGCGCTGATCGATCGGCAGGCACCGCAGCAAGGCGCCGCCGGGATGGGTGGCGTTTGTCATATCGCTTTGAAATCGGACGACAAACAAATCTGTAAATTCCGGGGTAAATCGGCTTTGGACAAAAGCCTGCAACGGCGCCGGGGTTCCCCTCAAGCCAGAGCAGATATGGGCCGCGACCACCATTTCCGCCAGATCGTCGATCTGATCTTCTGGGACCGAACTCTGAGGCATCAGGTCGATCCGGTTGCGCAGCCATTGCTGGCTGCGCGCGGCAATCAGGGTCAACAGCTGCCTATAGGCGAAATCGTAGGGCATGAGCGTACTCCTCCCGGAACTGGTTCATGGATTAGAAACCCCGATTAACGATTTGGCAATAATTCTGCGCCTGGTTAGGCAAACTCCTTGCGGAAAATGCTCTGAAAACTTTGTCGATATTCTTTTGCAGGAAGATGCATAAAGAGACCGTCGGGCTTAACCGCCAATCCGCGAAAGGGTTCCACATCCCGGCGACTTGTCAAAACAGGTCAAGGACCAAGCCCGTCGGACGGATATCGTGACTGGGAAGATGGCGGAGGGGACGGGCCTGATATCCAACCCTCTCCAGTTCTTTTGGCCACAATCACGAGCCGAGTGGCTTTCGGCGCGCGGGACTGAAGGCTCAATGCCGCGCGTCGTTCTTTTCCGCTGTGTAATCCCGCCTCTCCGCCGTTACAGTCGCCCGCAATCATGCAACTGCGTCAGCGCGGTCGCCCAAGCTGCTCCAGGCGCGGTATTCGAGCCAGGCCAGAAGGCCGACGATCAGCGCCTGCGCAAGGATCAGCGCGATTCCGAGGACATTGGGGGTGATGAAGGCGAGCAGTGCCACGCTGACAAGTGTCCACCCGACATTGCCGAGGATGACGAGCCATACAGCAAGCGCGCTGCCGGTTCCGGCGCGGCCAATCACGGCCATGCAGATGCCGATCGGGATCAGCAATACGCCGGCGTAGAACAGCACCGGTCCAGGAATGGCCGTGATTGTGCCGACCGGGCGCGCGGCAAGGACCAGCAGCAGCCCCATCGCGAGACAGGTCGCCGCATCGATGTTCAGAATGCGGACCAAGCCGCGTTTGTCATTTGTCGTCATCTGGCGTTTCTCCTCGATCCGCTTTTCGATGTTTCGATCCGTCAATCGCGTCAGCCCGCCCTAAGCTGTCTGCGCGATGACCATGGCAGTCAGGGCGACCATGCCCAGCACGGCGCGCGCGATGTGGGAATACTCCCATAGGTTCCGAAGGTGCTGCCAATCTGCTTCGCGTCCCGCATAGATGGAGAAGAAGGCGGCTCCCGGTCCCGAAATGTCCGTGTCCTGCAGCCAGACCGCATTCACCGGATGGGTGACGAGCCAGTAGACCGCGTGCCCGGCGGCCAGGCAGGCAAGGGCGGCGGCAGTCCACCAGAACCGGTCGCCGCCGATTGGCAGCAGGAACAGCAGGACCGGCAGAAGGAGAAGTGCTCCCAGCTCTCCGATCAGCCCCCCGATGGTGAAGCCGGGATAATAGATCGCCTGCACGGCGCGATAGGTCTGCTCGTCCAGCCGCAGCTTTCCCGGAAACTCCAGCGCATGGGCAAGTGCAAGGCCCATGGTCACGGCGACCAGCAGGACCGCAAGGACGGAAAGCGCCTGTGTCATGAGGGTGCTCCTTCGATCTCCCCTGGGGACTAATGATGCCTCGCCCTTGGGGCGGCCTTGATCAGGCGCATTCTGCCACGTCGGCGTGCAACGGCGACACCGCCTCGGCGGCGAGAGCGGCCTGCACCGCGGGCCTCTGTTCGACGCGGTCGACGAACGCGTCGAAAACCTTCGGCGTCGCGATCTCAAGCATCGCTGCCCAGCGAAGCATGACATAAAGGAATGCATCCGCGCCGGTGAAGCGGTCTCCGAACAGATGGTCGCCCGCCATCATTGACCCAATCCTGCGGAACCGGGACGACAGCAGATCCCGGATCCGGCTCTGCTGTTCCGCGTCCTCGATGAAGAACAGCGGGATGCAGGGCTTGTGCAGTTCGGTCGAGATGAAGCCAAGCATCTGCAGATGCCGCGTTCGCCCAAGTCGGCCCGTGGGCAGAAGACCATCGGCCTGGCTTGCGATCCAGTCCAGGATGGCAACGTTCTCGGTCAGCAGCATGCCATCATCACGCACCAGGGCGGGCACATAGCCGTTGGGATTGATCCGCGTGTAATCGGAACCGTCCGCGAGCGTGCGATTGAAGATGTCGACACGATGTGGCCGGAAATCGAGCTTCGCTTCGCGCAGAAGAATGTGCGTGGCCTGCGAGCAACTGGTTGGGGTGTGGTAGAAATCCATGTCCGGTCTCCTGATTGTCCCGTGGAACTTGCATCCCCACCGTCGCAGATCGGACCGGACCAGATCAGAGGCGTTTCGACCGGTTTCGGGGCAAAACAGCCATTACCTGGGAAGACTGCGGAGTCGGTTGCGCTGGCGATACTGCGCCGGGGTGACGCCGGCGCGGCGCTTGAACAGCCTGCGAAAGAAGGTCGGATCCTCGTAGCCCACGGCGGCGGATATGTCTTCGATGCCCATGTCCTCGGTCTCGAGCATCTGCTTGGCTTCCTCGATCCGGAGCGCCTGAACGTATTCGACGGGCGTATAGCCGGTGGCGGCGGAAAAGCGGCGCTTGAAGCTGCGTTCCGACAGGCCCGAGCGATCCACCATGACAGCCACAGGTGCCGGGGTGTCATAGTGATCGACGAGCCATTCCTGGATCCTGGATATGACCGCATCGCTGTGCTGCCGTGGCCGGGCCATCGACGCAAAGGGCAACTGTCCATAGCCTCGGTCGCCGAGAAGGAACAGTCGCGCGATGCGGGCCGCCTCGTCCGCGCCGCAGAACCGGCCGATCAGGTAAAGCGCGAGATCCTGCCAGGACGATGCCCCGCCCGTCGTGATCAACTGCCCGCCGCGCCCGCTGTCGCACAGGATGCGCTCTGGCCGGAACCGGACGGCTGGATACCGGTCGCGGAAGAGGTCGGCCATCGTCCAGTGCGATGCCGCCTCGGCGCCATCCAGAAGGCCTGCCTCGGCCAGAAG
This sequence comes from Paracoccus haematequi, assembly GCF_900631945.1. Classification (GTDB taxonomy): domain Bacteria; phylum Pseudomonadota; class Alphaproteobacteria; order Rhodobacterales; family Rhodobacteraceae; genus Paracoccus; species Paracoccus haematequi_A. The sequence continues at coordinate 5,295 of NZ_UZWE01000045.1, read as the reverse complement.
CACGGCACCGCTGCATGTCGAGCAAACAAGGGATCCGTGGTCGATGTGGCGATGAACCCATTCGATCTCTGCTGGCCATCGTCCGTCGAGCGCATCGTCATGGTGCAGGTGGATGTCGCAGATGATGATGACGTCGGCACAATCCCCATTCAGGCCGCCATCGGGCGTGACCATCAACCCGGTGCTGGACCGGAATGGCCCTCGGCGATGCGCCACCAGTTTCGGGTGCATCGGGCGGGACAGCGCCTGGTCGTTTGTCCCCGTGTCACCGAGGACTTCGTGCAGGCCGAAGGCGGCCATCGTCCCGCTTTCCGGCAGGCTCAGGATAGAAACACGAAGAGGTTCTGTAGGACGTGGGCGTATCGGCATTCTCAAGTTCTGGCACAAATGCCCCGAAACTGTCGAGTCTGACACTGACGTTTGAGGCCGATCCGGCGCAGTCTCGGTCCACGCCAGAAACAACATCACGAAGGGACAATGGCATGAGCATCGTGGAGGGAACCGTCGACCTGACGAGAGATTTCGACCAGCCGATCGCAGAGGTTTTCGCGGCCTGGTCGAGTGAAGATGCGCAACGGACATGGGGCGAACCCGGAGAGGGCTGGGAGATGAGCTTCGAGCGGTTCCGCTTCCACGTCGGCGAAACGGACATCTGCCGCTTCGGCCCCAAGGGAGGTCCGCAATACATCAACGAGAACCGCTATCTGCTGATCGAGCCGGAACAGCGGATCGTCTACGCAACGTCCCTCAAGAGCGCCGACCGGCTGACCTTCGCTGGCACACTCGCCATCACCTTCGAGACGACGGGAGACGGCACGCGGATGAGGCTGATCGAACAGGGTCTCTATTTCGATGGCCAGGATGACGTCGCCGGCCATCGATCCGGCTGGGAAGGGATGCTGGAATCGCTCGGAAAATACCTTCGCGGCCGACGCTGAGCCGTTCAGGCGAAATGGGCTGCGATTGGGGCAACCAGGCCAGAAAGTCCGGCGGATACGCATTGGGGCATCGGCGAATCGAATACAATAATAGGAGGAAGACCATGATACATGCTTCGGCTGCCGCGCTTGTCGCATTGCTATGGCTGACCCCTGCAGTCGCGCAGGAACGCGCGGACATCGCCAGGAACGGCGCGGTGGACCTCGCCTATTGGATACATGGCCCTGAGGCCGGCGTTCCGATTATCGTCATCAACGGCCAGGGCGTCGCGACACGGCCCCACAACGATGGGCTGACAAAGGCACTTCTTGCCGATGGTTTTCGCGTCGTGCTTTTCGACAATCGCGATTCAGGCCAAAGCACGGTATTGAGCGCGGACGGTTCTGCCGCCTACGACCTTTCCGACATGGCTGCGGACACGATTGCGGTCCTCGACGCTGCCGGCATCGACCGCGCACATGTCATGGGCCACTCGCTTGGCGGCATGATCGCCCAGGTTCTTGCCGCGGAGTACCCCGACCGGGTGCTGTCGTTGATCTCGGTTTCGTCCACATCGGGAGAACCGGGGCTGGCTTACGGCCCGGCAATGGCGGCAATGTCCGAGCCGCCGCCCAACGCGTCCGCACCGATGGCCGATCAACTCGCGCGGTTCTATCGCATCTTCGAGGGCGAGGCCAACAGGATGCCGGATGTCGAAGTTGCTGCGAGGGTGGAGGCCGACATGGCCGTGCAGGACCCGAACGCCGCCGAGCGGCAGGTGGCGGCGGCGATCCGAACGGGCGACAGAAGAGCATTGTTGCGCTCAATCGAAGTCCCTGCGCTCGTTCTTCATGGCGATGATGATCCATGGTTTCCGCTGGTACATGCCGAAAGCACGGCGGCAGCCCTGGGAAATGCTCCGATCGAAGTGATCGACGGTATGGGGCACATTCTTTCCGACGCGGCGGCGCCGGCTGTCGCAGAGCGTATCGTAGATTTCGTGCGAGACCTGCCCACGCCGTGAGGTACAGAAACAGCAATCCCCTGGATGTCCACCATCGATAAAGCAGGGGCGGGTCCGCGAGGACAAATCGACACCCTGAACAGAAGGGCCAACTTCAATGTACTACGATAGCATCAAGGATCTGGGCACGCGCATCGGTTCGCGGGAGGTGTCGCCGATTGATGTAGTCGAAGCATGTTTGCGACGGATCGCTGCGTTGAACCCGAAATTGAACGCCTTCATCACGGTGATGGACGATGACGCCCGCGAGCAGGCAAGGCAGGCGGAAGCGGAAATCAAGGGCGGTAACCGTCGCGGACCGCTCCACGGCATCCCCGTGGCTGTGAAGGATTTTTACGATACGGCCGGCGTCAGAACCACCGCCGGGTTCGAGCACTTCAAGGACCGCGTGCCGGAGGCGGATGCGCAAGCCGTCGATAGACTGAAACGGTCCGGCGCAATAATTGTCGGGAAGACCAATATGGATGCCCTGGGGATGGCGACCACAGGACTTACCAGCTGTTTTGGTCCGGTGCGAAACCCGTGGAACGAAGCCTATATTCCCGGCGGTTCGTCTGCTGGCTCTGCAGTCGCTGTGGCTGCCGGGCTCTGTTATGCGACGATTGATACCGATGCGGTCGGTTCGACGCGCCTGCCTGCGGCATGTTGCGGTGTGGTGGGTTTCAAGGGCGGCTTTGATCTGATCAGTACGAAAGGCATCTTGGGCGACGAGCCTGTCGATGACTTTATCCGCTGGATGGCGCATGCAGGGATCACGACTCGCAGCGCTTCCGATACCGCGTTGATGTTGAATGTGCTGTCTGAGCGCAAGGGCAATATTTCTCTCGCCGACCTTGAAGATCCAGCCACCAGCCTGAGACTTGGTATTGGAAACAATCTCAAATCCGACGGGGAAATCAGACATGCCTTCGACCAGGCGGTGAACATCCTCCGGGGCGTTGGATACGGGTTGGGTGAATCCGCGGTGCCGGTCTGGAATCCCCAAGCCGGCTTGGACACTATTGAAGCAGATCGGGCCAATGTCACTCGCGATGCGTTTGCCGATGCCGATATAATCCTGCTTCCAACTCTGACCTCGTGCGTTCCGTCAATCGAGGCAGCGGCAAATAATCCGGATCAGGGTGTTGCGCCGGAGAACACGGCCTTTGCCAATTACTATGCGCTGCCTGCTGTTACCGTCTGCTGCGGCTTCGACAGCAAGGGCATGCCGATTGGCCTGCAAATTGTCGGAAAGCCCGGCGGCGAACGAAACATCCTGCAAGTTGCGCACCATTATGAAATGTCTGCAAGCTTCGGCTCAAGGCATCCTGTCCCTTGAGCTTCTGGATACGCGGAGACCGTGTGAGTTTTTGTCGGCAACAACGACGAGTCGACGATGAGGTGACCGGTAATGGTTCAGACCCATGTCGACGCTGCGAGGTTGGCAAGGAAGGGCGGCGCTGGCATGTCACACAATTGTTCATCCGTGGAAAGGATAGATAGACACATGTCGATTGCGGGCCTCATGACTACGGACCGCTTCATGGTCCGGGAGTTTACGGAGCATGACCGTGAAGCATTCATTGCCTGCCACATGGATCCGGAGTTCTCGCGGTTCCATCTGGAGAGTGAACGCGGCGCGGCGCATGCTTCGTCGGTTTTCGATCTTTTTCTTCTCTGGCAACGCGAGGAACCCAGGCTGAACTACCAACTCGCGGTCGCGCCCCGTGACGATCCGAAAACATACCTCGGCAATGTCGGTGTTCGAATGGGAGGGTTGGCGCCCGGTCAGGCCGATCTTGGAATTGAGTTGATTTCGTCTTGCTGGGGTAACGGAGCGGCGACCGAGATTATGGCAGCAATCCTTCCCTGGGCTACCCGGCGGTTCGGTCTGACAACGTTCATCGCCGAGACGGCGATCGAGAATGCCGCGGCAGAGCAGCTTGCGCGAAAGACGGGTCTGCGACAGTTCAGCATGGGTGAAAAGCGCATGTGGCGGTCGGATCGAGGCTAAATCGATGCGACGAAGGAGATGGTCTTGCTCAGTTTCGGCGGTCGCCAAATGCCGCTGTTCAGGATTTTTCTAAAGAATAGGATGCACCATGATTGCGTATTGGACTGCGGCGGCCGGCCTTCTGGTCTTGATATTGGTCCATCTGACGGCGGGCGAGAAGGAAGTCGTGAGCCCGCTGCTCGCTTCGCGTGAGTTCAAGGACGACGTGAAGTACGTGCTCTTCTTGTGCTGGCATCTTGTGACCTTGGTCATGGCCGGGGCTGCGGCAGGCTACATCGCTGCAGCGATGTCAAATGGATGGAGGGATTTCGCTCTGGCGGGAACGATCCTGATAGCCCTGCTCGCAGTGTGGAGCTTCACCGTCGTGATTTGGAAGCGGCAACGACACCGCGATATGCCGCAGTGGATTGCTTTTGCCGCCGTGGCGCTGCTGGGATTGGCGGGGCACGTCACGACGTGAGTGGCCCGCACAACAGAGAATGTCCGCTTTGTGGCGCGTCAGATGTTGGTGGGCTCGATGGATGTCGGGAGCTATTCGGTGCTCTGGCCGAGAAGGAGTTCTCCGATGCTTCCTACTTCGCTTTTCATCGGCTGACAGTTGACGCCTACTGCTTGCAGCACCCGGAAATCTACATGATCTCTTCCAAATCGGCCGCTGCCCATCTGGCTGCGATGTGCTGGTCAATGGAGCAAGGATTGACCTGTAACCTGCATCCCCGGCTCAAGGCTTTTTTCGATGGTCCCAGGAAGTTCGCTCGAGTCCAGCCGCCCAAGCCCCTACACAGGGGAGGATTCACGATTTCCGATATGGTGCTTGCCGACACCCTCGACGAGTACGAAGCGCACTCCTGGACGTGGGCGCGCTCTGCCTGGGGCGCCTGGAAGGATCACTGGGGGTTAGCTCGGCAGTGGGTCTCTGAGGCATGTGGCATTTAGGAAGACTGCCGCAAGCCATATCGGCGCCTTCTTTCGATGATCTGTTATTACCGGGCGTACTGGGCGCGACTGCACAACCTGGTTCGTAAGCTGTCATGATGCGAGTTCTCTAAGTCCAGGCGGCAGGGATCGATCAGATGGCGGGCACAGCGCGGAGTGGGAAAGTTGTGTTTGATCGGGCATTCGTCCCCCGAGAGTGGTTGACACCGGGTGTTGTGCGCGGTTGCACGCTTGAGCCTGATCGCGCATGACGCCGTAGTCGCTCAGCATCTCGGCAATGGCCGAGCCATCTGGCAGCAAGGTCAGTTCCTCGGCCGCCCGAGCCTGGATCGTAACCGCCCGGTTGCCACCGCCTGCCTGAGCGTGGGGTGATCGGCTAAGACACGTGCATAGCGACGTCGTTAACGACGTATCTTATGCGGGG
>NZ_UZWE01000014.1 GCF_900631945.1 Paracoccus haematequi | reverse complement strand
CGCTTGACCCGCTGGAGATCGAGACCCCGCCCAGCAGGGTATCGGCGGCGTCGCTGCCAAAGACCCAACCGCCGACCGTCGCGGGCGGGGTCTCGATCTCCAGCGGGTCAAGCGCGGGCAGACCGTAATGGGCGACGGGGAACATGGCATTGCCGAAATCCGCAGGCGCTAGGGGTTGGCCGTCGCGGGTGCGGATTTCCAGGATGGAATTGCCATAGACGATCCGCATACCCCAGGATTGCGGCGCGAAATTCAGCTGCCACACGCTGCGGATCATACCCAGCATGGACAGATCCAGGCGGTCGCTGCCCAGCTCGTAATCGGTGATGGTCACGCGCCCGTCGAAGCGGGTCAGGGCAAAGACATCCGCGCCGTCGCCGCCGGTCAGGGTGATGTCGGCCTTGGCCGTCACCAGGATATCGTCGCCGGCGCCGCCGTGCAGATGGGTCGTGGCAAGGGTCGCCACCAGCAGGTCGTCGCGCGCCGTTCCCGCGGCCATGCCCGCGTCGGCAAAGCCGGTGGTGCCCAGGGCGCCCGGATCGACGACAAGCTGCGTCACCCCGGTTTCCCCGTTGGACGTGACCAGCAGCACGATCCGGCCGTCCATCACCACGGCTTCGATGGCGCCGACCCGGCCCAGGGTCATGTCGTTGGTGTCGGCGATGGTTTGCAGGTGCAGCAGCCTGCCGTCGGGCAGCAGGGTGAAGATGCTGACGCCGCCATCCGCGCCGCCCGCGATCACATAGCCGCGCCCGTCCACCTCGGCCGTGGCGAGGGCCGTCACCGACTGGAACCGCGTCGTCAATTCGTCCAGGATGTGGTCCGTCGGGGTCAGGGCGCCGGTCCGGTCCAGCCGGAACACCGACAGCGAGGACGACGACGCCCCCGCCGCCACCAGAAAGCTGTTCCCGCCGAATTGCAGCGCCGCGATGTCCGAGGGGATGTAATAGCCCAACCCCTCGGCCGCGAAATGTACCGCCCCGCCGCCCAGCGTCCCGTCGCCGCCGATCGCATGGGTCGAGATGAAGTTGCCCAGTCCCGAAATCGCCACCAGCAGGGGCTGGCCGTCGACGGTAACGGGAATGATCTTGTCCAGCGACGCCTCGGTCACGCCGGGTGGGGTCGGCAAGGTGACGGACGAGACCGGGGCGAGGCTGCCGTCGGCATTGATCCGGTTCACCTCGATCGCCAGCTTGCCTTCGCGGGCGGAAACCAGGAACCGGCTGTTGTCGCCCTGAAACTGGCCGCTGGCGGACAGGCGCGCGCCGATCCCCTCGGCCGGGAACAACTGGCCCAGATCGCCCAGGCGGCCCTGGTCGTCGAAGGCCAGCCCGGCGGCGCCCGCGCCGGACATGCCCCCGACCAGCAGGCTGCCCCCGGCGTCGCCATTCAGGACCGTCAGGGCGGGCCTGGCGTAATAGGTGAAGGTCAGCGGAAAGGCGGCATCCGACGCGCGTTGCAGCGGCGCAAGCAGATCGCCGATGCGATAGCTGCTGACCCCGCCGGTGGCATTCAAGGCAAACAGCATCCAGTCCGCGCCGATCCGGGCCACGGCCAGATCGGCGACGTTAGACAACCAGCCATGCTGCGTGGTCCCATAGGTGACCACGTGACGATAAGAGATCATCTTGTCCGTTGGATGCGCGTTTCAGCAGCAAGCCCCCTTCTGGGACGGTGTCTGACAGAACCCTAATCCGCGCCGCCGGAACAGTCTCTTTTCCCTGGAATTTAAGGAAACCTTTAGATGTCGAAGGCCAAGGGTCCGTACATGATAAGGCCCGGCTGCGACACCTCGGCCGCCTGCATCATCCGGGCCAGCCCGTCCACGGTCGTACGGACCAGCCGCTGATCGGGGTGGCCCACGGATTGCGCGAACAGCGCGGGCGTGTCGCCGGGCAGGCCATGGGCGCGCAGCCCGGCGGCCAGTTCGGGAAAGCTGCGCTGGCCCATGAAGACCACCGTCGTGACCGCCGGATCGGCGATGGCCGCCCAGTTGATGTCGCCCGGCAACTGCCCGGTCACGTCGGCGCCGGTGATGAACTGCACGCGCCGCGCGGTCAGCCGCCGGGTCAGCGGAATCCCCGCCGCCGCCGCCGCCGCGCTGGCCGAGGTGACGCCGGGCACGATCTCGAACGGGATGCCCGCCGCCGCCAGGGCCGCCAGTTCCTCCTCCAGCCGGCCGAAGACCCCGGCATCGCCCGATTTCAGCCGCACCACCCGAAGCCCGGCGCGGGCGTGTTCGACCAGCAGCGCATTGACGTGATCCTGCCGGGCCGAGGGGCGGCCCGCGCGCTTGCCCACCGCGATCAGTTCGGCCTGGGGGCTGGCATGGTCCAGCACCGGGCCGGATGCCAGGTCGTCGTACAGCACCACCTGGGCCTCGGCCAGGCGGCGCGCGGCCTTGAGCGTCAGCAGTTCGGGATCGCCCGGCCCGGCAGAGACCAGGGACACGAAACCGGGATTGGCGGCGGGATCAGGCAACGGGGCGGCTTTCGTCCGGGATTGTCTCGCTATACCACCCATGCCGGGCCAGGCAATCCGAGGCAGCGAAAGTTTTTGCCGCCGCGAGCCGGGTTCCGCGACCTGAACGAAAGATGTGCCATGACCGTCATCTGCTGGTTTCGCCGCGTGCTGCGCCTGGACGACCACCCCGCGCTGGCCGCCGCCGCGCAAGAGGGGCCGGTGATCCCCCTGGTGATCCTGGACCCGGCCGAGGCGCGCGCCCATCCCGCCTCGGCCCAGCGGCAGGCGATGGCGCTGCCCGATCTGGACGCCGCCCTGCGCCGGCAGGGCAGCCGGCTGATCGTCCGGCGGGGCGATCCGGCGGCGGTGCTGGCCCAGGTGATCCGCGACAGCGGCGCCCGCGCGGTCCATGCGACGCAAGGGCTGCCCTTTGCCCAGGACGACGGGCTGGGCGCGGCGGTCGATCAGGCCGGGGCGCGGCTGCACCTGCACCCGCTGGCCGATCTGGTCCCGCGCGGCAGCGTGCTGACGGGCGGCGGCACGCGCTTCAAGGTCTTTACCCCCTTCTGGCGGGCGCTGCGCAGGTCGCATATCGCCGACCCCCTGCCCGCGCCGCGCCTGTCCGCGCCTGATGCCTGGCCCGGCAGCGACGGGTTGGACTGGCCGGAAGCGCGCGCGGCGATGGACCGGGGCTGGGACGTGGTGGCCCGCCATGTCCAGGCCGGAGAGAGCGCCGCCCAGGACCGGCTGGACGCCTTCCTGGACCGGGTGGACGCGCGCTATGCCGAACGCCGCGACGTTCCGGCGGACGGGGACGCGACCTCGGGCCTGTCGGATGCCCTGGCGGTGGGGGAAATCAGCGCCCGGCGGCTGTGGCACAAGGCGCTGAACGCCCAGGACCACGGGCAAGGCGGGATCGAGGATCTGCTGCGCGAACTGGCCTGGCGCGAATTCGCGCGAGAGCTGTTCGACGCCGCCCCCGACCTGGACCGGACCTGCTGGCGGCCGGAATGGAACGATTTCTCGTGGCGCGGCGACAATGCCCAGGCCGAGGCCTGGCGGCAGGGCCGCACCGGCGTCCCGATGGTCGATGCGGGAATGCGGGAACTGTTCGCGACCGGGCGGATGCACAACCGGGTGCGGATGATCGCCGCCAGCTTCCTGGTCAAGCATCTGATGACCGACTGGCGCGTCGGGCTGGACTGGTTCGCCCGCTGCCTGACCGATTGGGACGCGGCCAGCAATGCGATGAACTGGCAATGGGTGGCGGGCTGCGGGCCGGACGCCTCGCCCTTCTTCCGGGTGTTCAACCCCGACACGCAGGCCGCGAAATTCGACCGCCAGCGACGCTATCGGGATGCCTGGCTGGACCCGAAGGCCCCTGGCGCGCGGGATTTCGCGGCGGCCGCGCCCCGGTCCTGGGTTCTGGATCCGGATCCCGCGCCGCTGGTCGACCTGGACCGGGGCAGGCAGCGCGCCCTGGACGCCTATGCCGCGTTCCGGCGATAGGACGCGACGGCGCGCCAGGCCAGCAGCGCCGCCGCCAGGGCGGCCAGTGCCAGGACCGGCGGATTGGCGGGCGACAGGTTCGCGGCGATGATCCCGGTCAAGGCCCAGATCACGCCCGCCGGATAGGCCCATTCCCCCGGCCTGCGGCCGTGGACCAGCAGGGCAGCGACCGTCACCGCGATCAGGCACAGGATCGCCGCCGCCTGTTCGGACAGGATGCCGAAGCCGCCCAGAACCATCCCGAAAGACGCGCCCGTCGCCGCCGTCAGCCATCCGGCATACAGCGCGACGGGCCGCAATTGCCAGACCGGATCCCGATACCCGGCGCGCAGGAAGGCCAGCAGCGCGGGCACCAGCATCGCCACGATCAGCACCGTGGCGCCGATGGGGGTGCGATGCGCGGTTTCGACCCAGAAGGCGCCAAGCGCCAGGCTGATCAGCAGCGCGGGCCGCATCGGCTGCCAGTCGGGATCGGCCGCGCGTTTCCAGGCGCCGAAGGCCGAACCGGCGATCAGCCAGGCATAGATCAACCCCCAGATCGAGAACGCCCATCCGGCGGGCTGGATCGGCGGATCGGCCTGCGGGATGGGGAACTGGTCGGGGCGATAGCCGCCGAACCCGTTCGACAGCATGGGCGAGACGGCAAAGGCCACGGCGGCCAGCAGGACAAGGATCGGAAGGATGGTGCGCATGAATCTCAACCCTATCGGACTGATCTTCCAACACCAGAGTCCGGGCGGCGTTCCCTTTATCATCGCCATGCCTCCGCCAACGCGGGATGCCCTTACGTCATCCTGAAAAAAGCACTTATTTGTGCAGTATTAACCGGACCTTCACAAGAATCAGCGAAATGTCGCTTATCACGTCCATAGATTGGCAAAGACACAGACCCATGCGCCGAACAATGACAGCGGACACGCTCCACGACTATCTCTCATCCGCCCACATGACGGTCATGCTGTGCCGCGCCCATGCGGAACAGTATGACCTCAGCGCCGAACAGATCGCCGACGCGAAGTGGCGGATCGAATTGCATATCGCTGAACTGGAAGGGCTTTCCAAGGATCTCGCCTTGCGCAAGACGGACCGGGCGATCAGGCCTGCGGACAACATCATCCGGTTTCCGGTCACGGCGGCATAGGCCGGGAACACGCCCGATCCAGATCCTCGGGCGTGTTGATGTTGAAGAACGGATCCTCGGGGTCGGCCTTCCACACCGCAGTCGCCGCCCCATGGGAAGCCGCGAAGGCGCGCACGCGTCGCTGGCCCGACGCCAGGGCCGCGCGCAGGTCGTCGCGCAATGCCGTGGGCCACAGGCCGAAGGTCGGATGGGCGATCACCTGATCCCCGGCCGCACGGCTGGCGGCCAGCACGATGCCTTCCCCGGCCTGGGTCAGCCGCAGGGCCAGATCCGCCGGGAAGAACGGCGTGTCCCCCGCCGCCGACAGGATCCGGCCGGCCCCCAGCCCCGCAGCCCAGTCCATCCCCGCCAGGATCCCCGCCAGCGGCCCCGGATGATCCGGCAGGCTGTCGGCGACGACCGGCAGGCCGAACGCGGCGAAGCGGGCCGGATCGCCGTTCGCGTTCAGCGCCAGCGGGCCGCATTGCGGGGCCAGACGGTCGACGATCCGCGCCAGGATCGGCCTGCCGTCCAGATCCAGCAGACATTTGTCGCCGCCGCCCATCCGGGTCGCGCGGCCTCCGGCAAGGATGATGGCGGGGGGCGGGGTCATCAGGCGGTTGTCCCGCCTTCCTGGCGGCAAGGCAAGCCCTTCAGGCCACGGCCCCCTGCGGCAGCAGCCAGACGCCCCGGTCCGGCGCATGGCGCACCCGCAGCGCGCAGCCATAGGCCTGCGACAGCAGCGGGTCGGTCAGCACCCTGTCGGGCGCCCCCTGGGCCAGCGCGCGGCCACCCTGCATCAGCAGGACGTGATCGGCGAACATCGCGGTCAGGTTCAGGTCGTGCATCACCGCCACCACGCCGCCGCCCTGCCGGGCATAATCCCGGGCCAGCCGCATCACGGCCAGCTGATGGGCGATGTCCAGACTGCTGACGGGTTCGTCCAGCAACAGCCAGCGGGCACCGTCCGACCCGACGGGGTGCCAGACCTGCACCATCGCGCGGGCCAACTGCACCCGCTGCTGTTCGCCCCCCGACAGGTGCTGATACAGTCGCCCGGCATGGCCCGGCAAGCCCACCCGCAGCAGCGCGGCGCGGATCAGCGCGTCCTGATCGGCGGGCGCGCCGGAATAAGCGGTCAGGCCGATGCGCACGATCTCGGCCACCGAGAACGGAAAGCTCAGCGCGCTGTGCTGGGGCAGGACGGCGCGGCGAAGAGCCAGGGCGTCGGGGGCCATCCCGGCGATGTCGGCGCCGTTCAGCGTGACGGCGCCCGCCTGGGGCGCAAGCTCGCCCGTCAGGCAGCGCAGCAGCGTGGTCTTGCCCGAGCCGTTCGGGCCGATGATCGCGGTCAGGCGGCCCGGCTCGGCGCGCAGGCCAACGCCGTGCAGGACCGTCGCGCGGCCCAGACGGGCCTGGATGTCGCGGGCGATCAGCGTCACAGGTCCACCACCCGGCGGTTGGACAGCAGCACCCACAGGAAGAACGGCCCGCCGATCATCGCGGTGACGATGCCGATGGGCAGTTCGGCGGGCGCGATCACCGTGCGGCTGATCATGTCGGCGCAGATCAGGCCGGATGCGCCCAGCAGGCCGGAATTGACCAGCAGCCAGCGGTGGTCCGGCCCCGTTGCCAGCCGCAGCAGATGCGGCACGACGATGCCCACGAAGCCGATCCCGCCCGAGATGGCGACCGAGGCGCCGGTGGCGCCCGCCGTGGTCAGGATCGCCACGGCCTTGACCCGCTGGACGGGGATGCCGACATGGGCGGCCGCGGCCTCGCCCAGGGCCAGGCCGTTCAGGCCCCTCGCCAGGAACGGCGCGACGATCAGCGCGGCGGCGATCAGGGGACCGGCGGCGGCGAGCTTGGTCCAGCTTGCGCCCGCCAGCGATCCCAACCCCCAGAAGGTCAGGTCGCGCAACTGCTGGTCGTTCGCCTTATAGACGATCAGCCCCGACAGCGCGCCGATCATGGCGGCCATGGCGATCCCGGCCAGCAGCATCGTCGCGATCGAGGTGCGCCCCTGCCGCGTGGCGATGCCGTAAAGGATCAGCATCGACAGCCAGCCGCCCGCGAAGGCCGCCAGCGGCACCAGGTGCCAGCCCGCCAGGGCGGCCAGCGACGGCGGCAGCAGACCGCCCAGCACGATCGCCGCGATGGCCCCCAGCGAGGCGCCGGAACTGACCCCCAGAAGGCCCGGATCCGCCAGCGGGTTGCGGAACAGCCCCTGCATCACCGCGCCCGACACCGCCAGCCCGGCGCCGACCAGGATGCCCGTCGCCAGGCGCGGCAGGCGGATGTCCAGCAGCACCACCCGGTCGGTCAGCGCGATCTCTCGGCCCGCCAGCCAGTCGGCCAGCACCTGCGGGGCCGACACGCCCGATGCGCCATGGCCCAGCGACACCATCGCGACCACCGCCAGCAGCAGCGTCAGCGCCACCGCCAGGGCGCGCCCCAGGTGGCGGCGGTCGCCCTCAAGCCGTTCGCGGGGGGCGTCAAGCGCCACCATCGGGCGCCCCATAGATGGCGTCGTGCAGATCCAGCGCGGCCTGCCCGGTGCGCGGCCCGAAGCCCAGAAGATACAGCCCGTCCATGCGGATCACCCGGCCCGCCTTGCCCGCCGGAGTGGACGCGATCGCGGGCATGGCCAGCAGTTCTGCGTCAGGCGCGTCGTGGTCGCTGTCGCCGCCCCGGTTCATCATCAGGATCACGTCGGGCGCGGCGGCGGTGATCGCCTCGGGGGTCAGCGGCTTGTATCCCTGGAACCCCTGAACGGCGTTCTCGGCGCCCGCCAGGCGGATGATCGCCTCGGCCCCGCTGCCCTGGCCGCCCGCCATGACGCGGCCGCCTTGCAGGGACAGGATGAACAGCACGCGCGGCTTGTCGATGTCCTGCGTTACGGCGGCCAGCCTGTCCAGATCGGCCTTCAGCGCGGCGGCGGGGCCGTCGGCCGCCTGCGGCACGCCCAAGGCCTGGGCCACGGCGCGGATCCTGGCGACCAGCCCGTCGGCATCGGTGCCCGACGGGATCGTCTCGAAGGGGATGCCGGCCTGGGCCAGCACCGCGACGGTTTCGGGCGGGCCTGCCCCCTCTTCGGCCAGGATCAGGTCGGGATCGACCGACAGCACACCTTCGGGCGACAGCGCGCGGACATAGCCCACGTCCGGCAGCGCCTGGGCCTGTTCCGGGAAGGTCGAGGTCGTGTCGCGCCCGACCAGCCGGTGCTGCTGGCCCAGGGCATAGACGATTTCCGTCACCGATCCGCCGATGGACAGGACGCGCCGCGCGTCGGGATGGGGATCGGCCAGCACGGGGGCCGCCCCGAGCAGCAGGCCAAGCGTCAGAACCCGGATCATGCCTCATCTCCGCCGGGCAGCGCGCCCGCCAGCCGCGCCCAGGCGTCGGGATCGCCGCCCTTGTCGGCGCGCATGCCGAAGCACTGGAAGATCAGCTCTCCCGAGGCGGCGAAGGCTTCGACCGACAGGGCGCTGCCGCGCCGGGTGGGCTTGTCCACCAGCCAGACCTCGGCCACGTGATCGGCGCGCAGGTGCAGGTCGAAGCGGGGATCCAGCACGTTCAGCCACGGACCCATGGTCTTGACGTTCTGGAACGTGCCCGAATGGATCTGGATGCAGCCCATGTTGCCCACGAACAGCATCACCTGCTGGCCCTGCGCCTGGATCGCGTCGAACATCCGCGCCACCGCAGCGACGGCCAGCGGCCGGGCATAGGGCGCGCCGACCGTGCGATAGGCGCCCAGCCGGTTCATCTTCAGCCGCCGCAGCAGGGTGTTGAACTGATGCGTGTCGGTCATCTGCGCCCATTCGGCCCGCAGCGCGTCGGCCCGGTCGGGATTGGCGCGCGCCCCTTCCGCCGCCGCGCGGGGGACGAAATCCGACAGCCCTTCGCCGTCGGGCAGCGCCAGATCGCGGCGCAGCGCGTCCCAGGCGTCCAGATCCGATCCAGCGCGCAGATGCACCTTGTGAACTGCATCGCCCGCCGCGTCGAAGACCTGGATCGACCTGCGCGGACCATCGGGCGACGGCGCCTCGAGACAGAAGGCATGGACCCAATGGCGAGGGAACAGGCGCAGGTCGATTTCGGGATCCAGCGTCATCGCGGCGTGATCGCCGTCGTGGAAATCGTTATAGGTGCCGATTTTCTCGATCACGCAGGAGATGTTGCGGGTCAGGGCCATCACCTCGCCCAGCGACCGCACCGCCGGGATCAGCCGCGACGGGGCGGGGTCGATCCGCGTGGCGCCATGGCCCAGCTCCGCCTCGACCAGAGCGGCTTCGGGCAGGCCAAGCTGGGCGGCCAGATCGAACGGCCGCACCGTGGCGTCGCGTTTCAGCGCCCGCAGGCGCGCGGGGGTCAGGTCGTTCATGGGGGCCTCTTCATGCAACGGCTTTCGCGGCATCTGGCGCAGGCTGGACGCAATTCTTGACATGATTAGTCGGAAACCCTAGCGGACGCAAGACGCCCCCGACCCTGGCCGTCGGGATCCGCCACGAGGACCGCCCTGCCGCCGCGACCGGAGCCTGTTCATGAGACATGACCCTTTGCCCCCCTTCCAGACCGAAGCCGCGCTGCCCGAGCTTCCCTTTGCCACGGTCGATGCCCTGATCCGGGCCGAAGCGGCCGAACAGGGGCTGGACCTGCATGTCGGGCATGGCCGGTCAACCTGGTGCAAGCTGCCGGGGGGCGACGAATTCGGCGCCAGGATGGGTCCGACGGGCAGCATCCTTTATATCCGCACCCATGCCCGCGACCGCCTGCACGAACTGCTGGAGGCGGTGGACCATCATCTGGCCCAGCACCTGCCGGGCCTGCGGCCTGCCTGGTCGTCGCTGGACGAACCGGGCGCGCATCCGCCGAATTTCAGCCTGGCGCAGGTGGCGGGCGTCACCCGGATCGCCGCCGATTTCCTGCGGCTGCGGCTGGAAGGCGGCGACCTGGCCCGCTTCGCCCACGACCTGATTCATTTCCGCCTGGTGTTGCAGCCCCCCGGCGCACCGGCGTCCGCATGGCCGGCGATCGGCCAGGATGGCCGCACCGTCTGGCCCAAGGGGGCAGCGGCGCTGCATCGTCCCGCTTATACCGTGCGCCATATCGACCCCGGCGCGGGCTGGCTGGAAACCGACATCTTCGTCCATGACGGCGGGCGCACCTGCGGATTTGCCGCGGCGGCGGCGGCGGGCACGGCGGTCGGGCTGACCGGGCCCGGCGGCGGCGTCCTGGCGCAGGGCCGCAGCCTGCTGCTGGGCGGAGACGAGACCGCCTATCCGGCCCTCGCCCGCGCCATCGAGGCCGCAGGCCCGGATACGACCGGCGAATGCCACCTGTTCGGCGTCCGGGCGGATTACCCCCTGCCCCGGCATCCGGGGATCCACGTCAGCCACGCCCCCGGCGGAGAGGCGGCCCTGGCCGACCGGCTGCGGCGGGAAGGCACCGACGCGGACCGGATCTGGCTGGCCACCGAACGGGCGCGGCTGGCGCCGCTGAAGGCGGCCATCGCCGACGACCTGGGAATCGGGACGGCGCGCGCCCATCTGGCCGCCTATTGGAGCGCGTGACGCTTTATGAATCTGAATAGTTGACAATTTTACATGGCTGTTTGATACCCGGCCCAATGCGTGGGGGCGGCGATGGCCGCGACCCGCGCCGTCCGATCCCTCCGCCCCCGCGGATCAAGAAGCCAGGAACGCCATGACCTACCTGCCGCAGCCCCGCCTCGGCGCAGCCCTTGCCCTGACGCTCACCTGCCTGCTGGCACCTGCGGCCCCGGCGCAGGAGACCGCGCCCGGCCAGACCACGACCCCGGTCCAGGCTCCGGCCCCCGTTCAGGCCCCTGCGCCCGCCCAGGTTCAGGCCCCTGCGGCGCAGCAACCCGCCGCGCCCGCGACGGCTCCGGCGTCGACCGAAGCCGAAGCCGCAGCGCCTGCCGTGCCCTCCGCAGCACCCGTTGCGGGTGCCGCGCCCGCGCCTGCTTCCGAGCCGACAGCTTCGGCGCCCGTCGCCGACGCCCCGGCCGCCGCCGTGCCCGCAGCAACGCCTGCTCCTGCCGTTGAAACCCCTGCGGTGCCCCAGCCAGAGCCGGTCGCGGACTTCCTGCCACAATCCATGCAGGACGCCCTGGCGCCGATCCTGACCCCGCCCGCGCGCGATCCGAACCTGCCGCACGACCTGTCGCCGATGGGCATGTTCTGGGCCGCCGACATCGTGGTCAAGGCGGTGATGATCGGGCTGGCCTTCGCCTCGGTCGTCACCTGGACGGTGCTGGTCGTGAAGGCGCTGGAACTGTGGGGCGCCAGCGCGGCCGTGCAGGGCGGCATCCGCCGCATCCAGCGCGCTGACACGCTTGAGGCCGCCGTCGCCGCCAGCGGCAACCGCCGCGATGCCGTGTCTCGCATGATCCGCCAGGCGGCCGAGGAATACCGCCGGTCGCAGCCCGCCCTGGACGTGGCGGGCGACGGCGGCGTCAAGGAACGCGTCGAATCGCAACTGGACCGGATCGAGGCCGTCGCGGGCCGCCGCATGGGCCGGGGCACCGGCGTGCTGGCGACCATCGGGTCCACCGCGCCCTTCGTGGGGCTGTTCGGCACCGTCTGGGGGATCATGAACAGCTTCATCGGCATTTCCGAAAGCCAGACCACCAACCTGGCCGTGGTGGCCCCCGGCATTGCCGAGGCGCTGCTGGCCACCGCCATCGGCCTGGTCGCGGCGATCCCCGCCGTGGTGATCTACAACGTCTTCGCGCGCGGCATCACCGGCTATCGCCTGCGCTTGGCCAATGCGGCGGCGGGCGTGCGCCAACTGGTCAGCCGCGACCTGGATTTCCGGGGCGTCGCCGCGCCCCGGCCGGGGGTCTAGGCCATGGCAGGCGGGATCCGCGAATCGGGCGACGATCTGGTCGAGAACCACGAGATCAACGTCACCCCCTTCATCGACGTGATGCTGGTGCTGCTGATCATCTTCATGGTCGCCGCGCCGCTGGCCACGGTGGACGTGAACGTCGACCTGCCGGTGTCGAACGCCACGCCCGCCGAACGCCCGGACCAGCCGGTCTATGTGACCGTGAAGCCCGACCTGACGCTGGCGCTGGACAATACCGACATCGCGCCGGGCGGGCTGGCCGCGGCCCTGGCCGCCGCGACCGAAGGCGACCGCGAACAGCGCATCTTCCTGCGCGCCGACCGCGAGGTCGCCTATGGCGACCTGATGGAGGTGATGAACACCCTGCGCGACACCGGCTATCTGAAGATCGCGCTTGTGGGGCTTGAATCGGCGCAGGCACCCGCGACGCCCGCCGTTCCCGACGCGGATCCGGCGCCCGCCGCGCCGGAACCGGCCCAATGATGACCGGGCGCGCCAGCCGGGCGATCCGCGAGGCCGCCCTGTGGAGCGGCGCCTCGGCCCTGGTGCTGGCGGTGCATCTGGGCGGCGCGCTGTGGCTGATGCGCCAGGCCGAGGCCGCCGCCCCGCCGGGACTGCCCCAGCCCGTCTTCGTGGATCTGGCCCCCGCCGCCGAGGAGGCGACCGAGGAATCGGTGGCGCCGACCGAGGAACCAGCAGCCGAGCCGGTCGAGGAAGCCGCCGAGGAGCCTGTGGAGCCGGAACCTGAACCCGAGCCGGAACCCGAGGAAGTGGCCGAGCCGCTGGAACTGCCGCCCTTGCCGGAACTGGCGCCGCTGGACGACATGGCCGACCTGTTCCCGCCCGCGCCGCCGGAACTGGACACCCCGCCCGAGGTGGTGCTGAACAGCTCGGCCCGGCCGCAGCGCCGTCCCGAACGCACGCCGGAGCCAGAACCGCAGCGCGAACCCGAACCTCGGCGCGAGCCGCGCCGCGAACCACAGCCGCAGCGTCGGGCCGAACCGCGCCAAGAACAGCCTGCCCGGCAGCAACCGGCGCGGCGGGCCGAGCAAGGCCAGCAGGGCGCCACCGGCAGGACCGGGGCCAGCCCCCAGCAGCGCGCCCGCGACGAGGCGAGCTGGAAGCAGCAGGTCGGGGCCTGCATCCTGCGCTCTGCCTCGCGCGTGTCGGGGGCGCGGGGATCGCGGGGCGTGGTGAACCTGGTGATCGCGCGCAACGGGCGGGTTCAGGCCGCGTCCCTGGGCGGCACGACCGGAAATGCGCGCGTCGACCGGGAAATCGCGCGGGCCATGGGCCGCGCCCGCTGTCCCGCGGCCCCGCCCAGCCTGACGAACGCGTCCTATAATTTCCAGCAGCCGTTCTCGATCCAATAGGGTCGGGACGCGCGCGCGGCGGCGAAGGCGGGGGGCCGTCTGCCCCCCGGCCGCCTTTCAGGCGGCTCCCCCCGAGGATATTTCATCCAGGCAAAGGACCAGCGATCAGCCGAAGACCTGCGGCTGGTCCAGGCGCAGGCGGGCCAGGATCCCCTCGATCCGGCTGAGATGCTGGCGGACGGCGGCGACGGCAGCATCCGCGTCGCGGTGGCGCAGGGCCTCCAGGATCTGGCCATGTTCGGCGAAGGCGGTCTCGCTGCCATAGGAAAGGGACAGATACCGGGCGCGGTCCATATGGCCCTTATTGTCGCGGATCAACGTCCAGACGAATTCCAGCCCGGCAAAGGCGCAGATGTCGTGGTGGAAACGGTCGTCCAGGGCGTGGAACGCCGCGCGGTTCCCCGCCCGGATTTCCTGGGCTTGCAGGTCGATCAGCCGCGCCAAGGCGACAAGGTGGTCCTGGGTCAGGCGCTGCACCGCGACGCGCATGCAGGATTCCTCCAGCGCGGCCCGGATGAAATAGGCCTGCAAGACCGCATCTTCCGAAATGGGCGTGACGATGGTCGCGCGCTGCGGCCGGATCTCGATGAAGCCCAGTTGCGACAGCCGATAGAAGGCGTCGCGCACCGGCTGGCGCGAGACGCCCATCTGGGCGGCCACCTCGGCCTCGGACAGTTTGGCGCCGGGGGGCAGGGCCAGGGTCACCACCCGGTCATAGAGCAGGTCGAAGACCTGATCCGTGACGCTGCGTGACCGGCCCCCGTCCAGAACCGGAAGATCGACCATAGAAAGCCCGCGCGATGATGCCATCTCGACACTCAGTTGACCATTCTTGAAAACTAGCATATTAGATGGCTAGACGCAAAACAAGCACGACTCGATGGGAGGGAGGATGGGCTTGCTGGACGAGGATCGGCTGTTTCCGCTGGACGGGCGCGCCCGCGACGTGGCGCGCGACCTGTATGCGGGGATCCGCGACCTGCCGATCGTCAGCCCGCACGGCCATACCGACCCCCGCTGGTTCGCCGAGGACCGGCCCTTTCCCGACCCCGCGCAGCTGTTCGTGACGCCGGATCATTACGTCTTTCGGATGCTGGCGTCGCAGGGCGTGGCGCTGACGGACCTGGGCGTGCCGCGCATGGACGGCGGTCCGACCGCGACGGACGGGCGCGCGATCTGGCGGCTGTTCGCAAGCCATTACCACCTGTTCGCGGGCACCCCGTCGCGGCTGTGGCTGGATCACAGTTTTCAGCATGTCTTCGGCATCGACCGCCGCCTGTCTGCGGATTCGGCGGACTGGTATTACGACCGTATCGCCGATTGCCTGGCCCGGCCCGAATTCCGCCCCCGCGCGCTGTTCAAGCGCTTCAACATCGAGGTCATCGCCACGACCGAGGCCGCGACCGACGATCTGCGCTGGCATCGGATGATCCGCGAATCGGGCTGGGACGGCCGCGTCGTCACCGCCTATCGCCCCGACGGGGTGGTG
Source organism: Paracoccus haematequi (assembly GCF_900631945.1). GTDB lineage: Bacteria > Pseudomonadota > Alphaproteobacteria > Rhodobacterales > Rhodobacteraceae > Paracoccus > Paracoccus haematequi_A. Next base: position 86,282 of record NZ_UZWE01000014.1, on the reverse strand, counting down.
GACCCCGAGATGGCGGGGTTCGCCGACAACGTGGCGCTGCTGGGACAGCAGACGGGTTTCGACACCGCGACCTGGGCGGGTTACTTGGACGCGCACCGGGCGCGGCGGGCGTTCTTCCAGGATCACGGCGCGACCTCCAGCGACCACGGCCACGCCAGCGCCCGAACCGAGGATCTGCCCCAGGCAGACGCCGCCGCGCTGTTCCAGAAGGCGCTGCGCGGCGCCTGCACCCCCGACGAGGCCGATGCCTTTCGCGGCCAGATGCTGACCGAAATGGCGCGGATGAGCCTGGAGGACGGGCTGGTCCTGCAAATCCATCCTGGCGCCCGGCGCAACCATTCGGATCCGGTGATGGCCATCCATGGCCGCGACAAGGGCTTCGACATTCCGGGCCGCACCGATTACGTCGCCGCCCTGCGCCCGCTTCTGAACGCGGTGGGGATGCGCCCCGATCTGACGGTGATCCTGTTCACCCTGGACGAGACCGCCTATTCCCGCGAACTGGCGCCGCTGGCCGGGGTCTATCCCTGCCTGCGGCTTGGTCCGCCCTGGTGGTTCCACGACAGCCCCGAGGGGATGCGCCGGTTTCGCGAGATGACCACGGAAACGGCGGGTTTTTTCAACACCGTGGGGTTCAACGACGACACCCGCGCCTTCTGCTCGATCCCGGCGCGCCACGATGTCGCGCGGCGGGTCGATTGCGGATTTCTTGCGACGCTGGTCGCCACCGGACGCCTGCACGCCGACGAGGCGCCCGCGCTTGCCCACGAACTGACCTACGGCCTCGCCAAGAAGGCCTACAAACTCTGAGCTTCACCAACGGGAGGATACCATGAAGTTCGTCACCACCACCCTTGCCGTGCTGCTGTGTTCGGCCGGCCTTGCCGCCGCCGCCGATTGCGAGATCACCCTGCGGTCGTCCGACACCCATCCCGACGGCTATCCGACCGTCGAGGGCGTCAAGGCCATGGCCGCCGAGGTCAAGGAGAAATCCGGCGGCCGCATCTGCATCGAGGTGTTCCCGTCGTCCCAGCTGGGCGAGGAAAAGGACACCATCGAACAGACCCAGTTCGGCGTCATCGACATGGTGCGCGCGTCCTTCGGGTCGTTCAACGACATCGTGCCGGTCACGCAGCTGATGTCGCTGCCCTATCTGTTCCGGTCCGAGGAACACCAGCACGCCGTGATGGACGGCCCCATCGGCGAGGAAATCGCCAAGGCCTTCGAGGAAAAGGATCTGATCGCGCTGGCCTATTACGACGGCGGGGCGCGCAACTTCTATAACTCGCAAAAGCCGATCCAGTCGGTCGAAGACCTGAAGGGCATGAAGTTCCGCGTCATGCAGAACGACGTGTTCGTGGACATGATGGCGGCGCTTGGCGCCAATGCCACGCCGATGCCTTACGGCGAGGTCTATTCGTCTATCCAGACCGGCGTCATCGACGGGGCGGAGAACAACTTCCCCTCCTATGACAGTTCGGGCCATGCCGAGGTGGCCAAATATTTCACCCTGGACCAGCACCTGATGGTCCCGGAACTGGTCGCGGTGTCGAAGATCGCCTGGGACAAGCTGTCGCCCGAGGATCAGGAAATCATGCGCACGGCGGCCAAGAATTCCGCCACCGTGCAGCGCCGCCTGTGGGCGGAACAGGAAAAGGCCAGCGAGGAGAAAGTCGTGGCCGCCGGCGCCGAGGTCATCAAGGACGTGGACAAGACCGCCTTCATCGAGGCGATGGCCCCCGTCTACGAGAAATACGTGACCACGCCCGAGGCGCAGGATCTGGTCAAGCGCATCCAGGAAACCCAGTGACGCCAAGGCCCGCGCCGCCCTGCGCGGGCCATTCCCTTCACGCAATCGAAAGGTGACGCCATGCACGGCAGCATCGCCGCATTGTCGCGTCTGAACGCCTGGCTGTCGCGGACCAGCCTGTGGCTGGCGGGCCTGGGCCTGGTCGCGATGACCGTGATCGTCTTCGCGCAGGTCTTCATGCGCTATGTGATGAACGACAGCCTGCTGTGGGTCGAACCCGTGGCGATCCTGCTGATGAGCTGGTTCATCTTCCTGGGCAGCGCCGTGGGCGTCCATGAAAGCTTCCATATGGGCTTCGACGTGCTGCTGTTCTTTCTGCCCGACAGCGCCGGGACATGGCTGCGGGCGCTGTCCGACCTGGCGGTGCTGGTCTTCAGCCTCGGCATGGCGGTCTATGGCTGGCAGTTGATGGCCAAGACCTGGGGGTCCAGCCTGCCGGTGATCGGGCTGCCGGGGGGCTTCGGCTATATGCCGCTGTTCGCGGGGGGCGTGCTGATGACGCTGTTCGTTCTGGAACACCTGCTGAACCGGCTGACCGGCCGCATGGTCGAGGCCGAGCCGGACGCCGAAGACATCCTGATGACCGAGGCCTGAGATGGAATATCTGATCCTGTTCGGCGTCTTCACCGCCCTGATGCTGATCGGAACGCCGATCGCCTTCTGCCTGGGCATTTCCAGCCTGGCGACCGTGGGCTATCTGGGCCTGCCGCCTCTGGTGGTGTTCCAGCGGCTGTCGGCGGGGATTTCGGTCTTCACGCTGATGGCCATTCCCTTCTTCATCTTCGCGGGCGACCTGATGGTGCGCGGCGGCATCGCGGCGCGGATCGTGCGTTTCGCCGGATCGCTGATCGGCCATGTCCGGGGTGGCCTTGGCCAGGTCAACATCGCCGCCTCCACCCTGTTCGGCGGCATCTCCGGGTCGGCGGTGGCCGAGGCGGCGGCGGTCGGCGGCATCATGATCCCGCAGATGAAGGAACGCGGCTACGGCGCCGATTACGCGGTCAACGTGACCTCGATGGCGGCGCTGATCGCGCTGCTGCTGCCGCCCAGCCACAACATGATCATCTATTCGATCTCGGGCGGGGGGCGGATTTCCATCGCCGACCTGTTCACGGCGGGGATCATCCCCGGCCTGCTTCTGGCGGTCGCGCTGTCGATCACGGCCTATGTCGTCGCCCGCAAGCGCGGCTATCCGACGGAACCCTTCCCCGGCTTCGCCAATGTCCTGCGCTTCCTGATCCAGTCCTTGCCCGGAATGCTGCTGATCGCGATCATCTTCGGCGGCGTCCGGTCGGGCGTCTTCACCGCCACCGAAAGCTCGTGCATCGCCGTGATCTATGCGCTGCTGGTGACGATGCTGGTCTATCGCAGCATGTCCTGGTCCGATTTCGTCCACGCCACCCAGCAGGCCGTGCGGACCACGGCGATGGTGCTGCTGATCATCGGCATGGCGGGGGCCTTCGGCTGGCTGATGGCCTATCTGCACGTGGCGCAGATTTCGCTCAACTGGATGCAGTCGGTTTCGGACAATCCGTTCGTGATCCTGCTGATGATCAACATCGTGCTGCTGGTGCTGGGCACCTTCATGGACATGTCGCCGCTGATCATCATCACCACGCCGATCTTCCTGCCGGTGGTCGCGGCCTTCGGTGTCGATCCGGTGCATTTCGGCGTCATCATGATCCTGAACCTGGGCATCGGGCTGAACACGCCGCCGCTTGGCCCGGTGCAGTTCGTCGCCGCTGCCGTGGCGCGGATCTCGATCTGGGAAGCCATGCGCAGCGTCTGGCCCTTCTATGCGGCGGGCCTGATCGTGCTGCTGCTGGTGACCTATGTGCCCGCCCTGTCCCTGTGGCTGCCGGGGGTGTTCAAGTGACCGATCCCATCCGCACCGTCCTGGCCCATGCCCCCGACCTGATGGTCGTCCGCTTCGCCTTCCGGGCGGGCGACCGGGGCGCGCTGCACAGCCACCCGCATGTGCAATCGACCTATGTGCAATCGGGCCGCTACCGCTTCACCGTGGATGGCCGCGATTTCGAGGTCGGGCCGGGCGACGCCTTCGTCATCCCCTCGGGCGCCGAACACGGCTGCACCTGTCTTGAAGCTGGCGAACTGATCGACAGCTTCACCCCCCGCCGCGACGATTTCCTGTGAAAGGCCCTGCCATGACCACCCATGTCGAAACCCGCCACGCGATCCATCCCGATCACGCCAAGCGCATGGACACCGCCGAACTGCGCCAGCATTTCCTGACCGAGGGCCTGTTCGCCGATGCCGAGATCCGGCTGGTCTATACCCATTACGACCGCTTCGTGCTGGGCGGCGCGGTCCCCAACGGCGCCGACATCACCCTGGACAAGATCGAGGAAACGAAGACCGCGACCTTCCTGGAACGGCGCGAAATGGGCATCGTCAACATCGGCGACACCGGATCGGTGACGGCGGCGGGCCGGACATGGGAGATGAAGACCGGCGATGTGCTGTATCTGGGCAGGGGATCGGGCGCGGTGACGTTCAGCGGCATGGGGCGTTTCTATCTCGCGTCCTGTCCCGCGCATCGCGCCCTGCCCTGTCGGCTTGTCACCGTGAACGAGGCCAAGGAGATGAAGACCGGCGCGGTGGAAACCTCGAACAAGCGCACCATCCGCCAGTTCATCCACCCGCTGGTGATGGAAAGCTGCCAGTTGGTGCTGGGCTATACCACGCTGGAGGACGGGTCGGTCTGGAACACCATCCCAAGCCATGTCCACGACCGGCGGATGGAGGCCTATCTGTATCACGGCATGGCGCCCGAGGCCCGCGTCCTGCACCTGATGGGAGAGCCGCAGGAAACCCGCCACATCTTCGTCGCCAACGAACAGGCGGTGATCTCGCCTTCCTGGTCGATCCATTCGGGGGCGGGGATCGGCGGCTATACCTTCATCTGGGCGATGGCGGGCGACAACGTGGATTACACCGACATGGACTTCGTCCAGCCGGGGGATCTGCGGTGAACCCGTTCTCGCTGGAGGGCAAGGTGGCGCTTGTCACCGGCGCCAATACCGGCATCGGCCAGGCCATCGCCGTCGCCATGGCGCAGGCGGGGGCCGAGGTCATCGCGAGCGGCCGCCGCGACTGCGACGAGACGCTGGCGCTGATGGGATCCGGCCGCGAGTTGCGGCTGGATTTCAGCGATCCGATGGCGGCGCGCGATGTCTTTGCCTCGGAACAGATCGACATTCTGGTGAACAACGCAGGGATAATCCGCCGCGCCGATGCGGTCGATTTCAGCGAAGCCGACTGGGACGAGGTGATGGACACGAACCTCAAGGCGCTGTTCTTCACCTGCCAGGCCTTCGCCAGGGCGGCCCTGCCGCGCGGGCGGGGCAAGATCGTCAACATCGCGTCCCTGCTGTCGTTTCAGGGCGGCATCCGGGTGCCGTCCTATACAGCGTCGAAACATGGCGTCGCGGGGCTGACCAAGCTAATGGCCAACGAATGGGCGGCGCGGGGCCTGAACGTCAACGCCATCGCGCCCGGCTATATCGAGACGAACAACACGACGGCCCTGCGCGCCGATCCCGACCGTTCCGCCGCGATCCTGGACCGCATCCCCGCAGGCCGCTGGGGCCGCCCGGAAGACATCGGCCAGACCGCCGTGTTCCTGTCCGCGCCCGCGTCCGACTATATCAACGGCGCGGTCCTGAACGTCGATGGAGGCTGGCTTGCACGATAGGCTGCACCGCGACCCCGCCACGGCGGGCGGCATCGTCCATCTGGGCCTGGGCGCGTTTTTCCGCGCGCATGGGGCGATCTATGTGGCCCAGGCGGGCGGCTGGGGCGTCACCGGCGTGTCGCTGCAATCGCCGGGCACGCGCGACAGGCTGAAACCGCAAGGCTGGGCCTATACGGCACTTGAACTGGGACCGGACGGCGAAAAGCCGCAGGTCGTGACGGTGCTGCGCGACGTGCTGGTCGCGCCCGAGGATCCCCAGGCCGTGCTGGACGCCATGGCCTCGCCCGCAACGCATATCGTCAGCCTGACCGTGACGGAAAAGGGCTATTGCCACGAGCCGTCCACGGGCCGCCTGAACCCCGGCCATCCCGACATCCGGCACGACCTGGAAAACCCGCTGCCGCGCTCTGCGCCGGGCTTCCTGGTCCGCGCCCTGGCCGCGCGTCGCGCGGCGGGCCTGCCGCCCTTCACGGTGCTGTGCTGCGACAACCTGCCCGAAAACGGCCGGGTGGTGCGCGGCGTGGTTCTGGAACTGGCCCGGCTGATCGACCCGGCCCTGGCCGACTGGATTCGGGCGAAGGGCGCATTTCCGTCCACCATGGTCGACCGTATCGTGCCCGCGACCACGCCCGCCGATCTGGACCGGCTGGAAGCGGCCACGGGATACCGCGACGAAGCGCCGGTCATGCACGAGCCCTTCCGGCAATGGGTGGTCGAGGACGATTTCTGCGGCCCCCGCCCGGCCTTCGAGACTGTCGGGGTGCAGATGGTCGCGGATGTGACGCCCTTCGAGCACATGAAGCTGCGGATGCTGAACGGTACGCATTCCAGCCTCGCCTATCTGGGCTATCTGGCGGGGCACGAAACCATCGCCGACACGATGGCCGATCCGGTCTTCGCCCGCTTGGTGCGCGGCTTGTGGGGGGACGAGATCATCCCGGCGCTGACCCCGCCGCCGGGCGAGGATCTGGCCGCCTATGCCGACGCGCTTGCCGCGCGATACGCCAATCCGGCGATCCGGCACCGGACCTGGCAGATCGCCATGGACGGCAGCCAGAAGCTGCCGCAGCGGATCCTGGGGACCATCGCGGAAAGCCGGGCCGCAGGGCGCGCGGTGCCGGGGCTGACCTTGGCCGTGGCGGCCTGGATGCGCTATGTCTCGGGGTCGGACGAACAGGGCCGCCCCATCGAGGTCAGGGATCCGCTGGCCTCGCGCCTGGCCGATCTGTGGCACGACGATCCGGCGGCGACGGTCAAGGGCTTCCTGGCCCTGGCCGAGGTTTTCCCCCCCACCCTGCGCGACGATCCGGGCTTTGCCGCCGACCTGACGGCGGCGCTGTCGGGGCTGGTCCGGGATGGGGCGCGCAAGATGGCCGCGCAGGCCGTAGCCACGGGTTGAAATCCGCCTGGGCCAGGGCGGATCAGGGGAGGCGCTGTTCTGACCCACCTTCCTGCTGAACCTGTAAGCTGCGGCGCGGCCCTCGCAGCCGGCCGGGATCTCGGCCAGAGGCCGAAGCGCGTCCGAAAGTCGCAACAGGAAAGCCTGCCGGGCTTCGCGGGCGCCCTTCACGCGCTTCGTCGCGGTGCCATTGCGGCGGTTGACCTGTTCGGGCGGCGGTTCCGCACCTGGCGCCGCCAGAGCCGGGAACGGACCGCGGATGCCGATTGCGCCTCGACCCTTCCCCGCTGCCTGCCGTCGCAGGAATGGCACCTGCGCCGCAAGGAACTGCGGCCGCAGTCCTGGGCGAAAGCTACATCGCCGCCGCCGGGATACTCGGCTGCGACATCGGCGCGGTCAAAAGCCGGGTCTGCCGGGGCGCGGCAGCGCCTGCGCGATGCCCTGATCGCGGCCCGGTCGACCGGCGGCCAGCCGCCCGAGCAATGATCGCCCTGTCGCCGGTCAGTGCAGCTTATACCTGGCGCCTGAAATTCATGCCTGCGCTATCCAATCAGGCCAAAAACCGCCGGGGCTTCTGGAACAACATCGGCGGTCTAGGGTTCACCCCCTCTCCACAGGAGCCGCCGCCATGCATGATCGCGCCCTTGATTTCCTGACAGCCATCGTCGCAGCCCCCTCGCCCAGCGGCTTCGAGCAGCCGGTCGCCCGGCTTTATCGCGATTACGTCCAGCCCTTCGCGGACACGGTCACGACCGATATCCTGGGCAATGTCAGCGCCGTCATCCATCCCGACGCGCCGATGCGCTTCATGTATGCCGGCCACATGGACGAGATCGGCTTCATCGTCCATCACATCGACGAGGACGGCTTCCTGTTCTTCAGCACGATCGGCGGCACCGACGCCGCGACCGAGATCGGACAGCGCGTCTGGGTCCATGGACATGAACGCGTGCCGGGGGTGATCGGGCGCAAGGCGATCCAGACCTTCCAGGCGTCCGATGTCAGCCAGACGCCGTCGCTGAAGGATCTGTGGATCGACATCGGCGCCGCGTCGCGCGCAGAGGCCGAAAAGGTCGTCCATGTCGGCAGTCCGGTGACGATCGATGCCGGCTTCGCCCTGCTGGGCGGCGGCCTGGCCGTGGGACGCGCCTTCGACAACAAGGTGGGGCTGCTGATCGGCGCCGAGGTGGTGCGCCGCCTGGCCGAGGAGGGCGGCGTGCATCCCGATGTCGGGCTGCACATCCTGGGCACGGTGCAAGAGGAGATCGGCTCTCGCGGCGCCAAGACGGCGGGCTTCAACCTTGCGCCGCGCACGGCCCTTGCCATTGATATGGGCGTCGCCACGGACTATCCCCGCGCGCGACCCGAGGACCAGGGCAAGCTGGAGCTTGGCAAGGGCCCCGGCATATCCCAGGGGGCCAACACCAATCCGGTCGTGCTGGACCTTCTGATCTCGGCCGCCAGGGACAAGGACATAGCCTGGCAGCAGCAGGCGACCGGCGGCACCAGCCCCACGGATGCACGGGTGGTCCAGGAATTGCAGGGCGGCGTCGCCACCGGCGTGATCTCCGTGCCGCTGCGCTACATGCACACCCCGTCCGAGGTGGTATGCCTTGACGACATTCAGGCCACCATCGATCTTGTCTGCGAATATTGCCGACGCCTGCGTCCTGATACGGATTTCACGCCGCTGTAAGGGACGAAGAACGGCGTGCCTTGGCGTTTTCCGGGCCTGCAAGGAAGGCCGCGGAAACCGGGCCAGGGACCGGACTCGACCCGGTTGATAAAGGATTGCCCGGCCGATCTTCGGGAACATCGCAAGCAGGGGACGGTTGTAGGACCGGGTGCCCGTGCTGACGCCGATGCGTGTACGCCGTCTGGATGCCCGGTTTCCCTCCACGATCATCCGAGGACTTCCGATGTTTTATACCGACAACAAGCTGCAATATCCCGTTCGCGTCGACACCCCGAACCCGCTGTTCGCCCGAGCGCTGCAGCAGGCCATCGGCGGGGTCGAAGGCGAAATCCGCGTGGCGATGCAATATTTCTTCCAGGCCTGCGGCGCGCGCGGCAACCCCAAGTTCCGCGACCTGCTGATGAACACCGCCGCCGAGGAACTGGGCCATATCGAGATGCTGGCGACCGCCGTCGCGATGAACCTGGATGGCGCGCCCCTGTCGATGCAGGAGGAGATGGCCGCGACCGACCGCGTGGTGGGCGCGGCGATGGGCGGCATGAACCTGAAGAACCTGCTGTCGTCCGGCCTGTCGGCGATGCCGGTGGACAGCGACGGCGTGCCCTTCGACATGTCCCACATCTATGCCAGCGGCAATATCGCCGCCGACATGACCGCCAATGTCGCCGCCGAATCCACGGGGCGCACCTTGGCCGTGCGGCTTTACAACATGACCGACGACGCCGGCATGAAGGACATGCTGTCCTATCTGATCGCGCGCGACACCATGCACCAGAACCAGTGGCTTGCCGCGCTTGAGGAACTGGGCGGCATGACCGGGGCCTTCCCGATCCCGAACAGCTTTCCGCAGGCGCAGGAAAAGACCGACTTCAGCTATGCCTATCTGGGCTTCCAGGCCGACGGCAGCGCGCCCGTTCCGGGCCGCTGGGCCGAAGGTCCGTCCATCGACGGCAAGGGCACCTTCGTCACGGGCAAGCTGCATCCGTCCGACCAGAAGCCCGATCTGGGCATGGCGCGCCCCGACAGCGGCGCGCAGGCCGAACAGATCGGATGATCCTGCGGCCCGCCGGCCGGAACCGGCGGGCCTGTCCTTTCGCAACACGCGACACCCTTGCAGGAGATGGCGATGACCCTTGCCCTTGTCACCGGCGCATCCACGGGAATCGGGCTGGAACTGGCCCGCATCGCCCGTGCCGATGGTCATCACACCATCATGGTCGCCGATGAACCCGCCATTCATCAGGCCGCCGCAGGCCTGGGTGCCGAAGCGGTCGAGGCCGATCTGGCCACGTCCGAAGGGGTCGCGTCGGTCCTGGCCCATCTGGGCGGACGCGAGGTCGAGCTGCTGATGCTGAACGCGGGCACCGGGCTGGGCCACGCCTTTCTGGACCAGGATCCGCAGCGCATCGACCATGTGGTGATGACCAACATCCTGGGCGTGCTGCGGCTGGCGCATCCCCTAGGCCGCCGGATGCAGGCCCGTGGCCAGGGGCGGATCCTGATCACCGGCTCCATCGCGGGCTTCATGCCGGGGACGTTCCAGGCGATCTACAACGCCTCCAAGGCGTTCCTGAACAATTTCGCCCTGGGCTGGAACGAGGAACTGAAGGACACCGGCGTCACCGTCACCTGCCTGATGCCCGGCCCGACGGACACGGCCTTCTTCGAGCGCGCGGGCCTTCTGGACACGCCCATCGGCCAGATGAAGAACAAGGACGATCCCGCCATGGTCGCCCGCGCGGGCTATGACGCCATGATGGCGGGACAGGCGCAGATGACGCCGGGCCTGAAGAACAAGATGCAGGCCACCCTGGCCGAAGTCCTGCCCGCGGGGCTGGTGGCCAAGGCGCATCGGCGGATGGCGAAGCCCGAGGACGAATGACCCCCTTCCCGCCCGGCCGATGACCGGCCCGGCGCTTCCCAAGGTCCGATCCCCGGACCCCCAAGCAGGAGAATGCAGATGAAGCGCAGAACCCTTTTCGCAGCCGGAGCGGTCGCCGCCGTCCTGCCGGTCGCCCGAATGTCGTTCGCCCAGACCGCACCCGATGCGGACATGCAGGCGATCCTGATGGGCGGGAACTTTTCGCTGCTGAGCAGCCGGGCCGCCGCCGACAAGGGCACGGACCCCGCCGTCAAGGCCTTCGCCGCGCTTGAGGTGGCCGAACAGGAGGCCGTGGCCCGCGCCTTTGGCGCGACGCCCTCGGATCAGGTGACGCCGGAACACGCGGCCCTGCTGGAGCAGATGACCGCCATGGAAGCAGGGGCCGAATTCGACCGGCAGTATCTGGCGGCACAGATGCAGGGCCACGAACAGCTGCGCGCCCTGCACGCAGCCTATGCCGAAAACGGCCAGAATCTGATGGCGCGCGGCGCGTCCATCGTCGGCGTTCCGGCGATCGACAGCCACATGTCCATGCTGCGCGCCATCAGCGAGCGCATGGGCTGACCGCACATGGAGGCCTGGCTTTGCTTGGCCGGCGGGAATGCGCTTGGCGCGTTCCACGTCGGCGCCTGGGCGGCGATCGAACAGTCCGGCCTGCGCGTCACGCGCATGTCGGGCGCCTCGATCGGGGCGGTGGTCGCGGCGGTCATCGCGGGCAACCCCCCGGACCGGCGGTCCGAGGCGCTGCACGCGTTTCTGGCCCAGGTCCGGCAGGAACGGCGGATGACCGGGCGGCGGGCGGCGGTCGCGGCGATGCTGATGCGCGGCCATCCGTCGCTGTTCGTGCCGTCCTGGCCGGGGCTATGGGAAATCCTGCCCGGAATGCCCGCCGACCGCTCGCAGTTCCGGCGCGGGCCGATGCGGCGCCTGCTGGAACGGACGATCGACTTCGACCGCCTGAACGATGCCGAGATCGAGGTGACGATGACCGCGCTGGACGCGGAAACCGGGAGGGTCGTGGAGTTCCGCAACCGGGACATGGCGCTGAGCGTCGATCACATCATGGCTAGCACCGCCCTGCCGGTCCTGTTCCGGCCCGTGCGGATCGACGGGCGCTGCCTGCTGGATCCGGGACTTTGCGAAAACCTGCCGCTTCGTCCGCTGCTGGACCGGCCGGGCGACGCGGCCATCATCGCGCTGGATCTGTTCGCACGACAGGGCACGCTGACCGAGACGATGGACGGCATCGGCACCCGCGCGCAGGAACTGTTCTTTGCCGGGCAGTCGGAACGGATCATCCAGTGCGCGGACCTGGCGGGCCGCAATTTCCGCCATGTCGTCCTGTCCGATCCCCAGGACGAATTCGTTGGCAAGGCCTTCGATTTCAGCCGCTCGAACCTGGAGCGCCGGGTCGAGCTGGGCAGGCTGCTGACCGCTCGCGCGCTGGCCGACCTGAGCGGCGCGCCCCCTGCCGCGTCCGCAAAACCCCCGATGGAGAATGCGTCCGATGATCCCGCCCCGTCTTCACGCCCGGCTTGACGCCGCATCCGCCCTGGCCCTGCTTGCGCTGCCCCGCGCATTGGGCTGGCCCGGCAGGCTGACGCGGCCGCTGGCCTTGGCAGGGCTGGGGGTGGCGGCCTATTCGCTGGCGACGCGCTATCGCCCCGGACAGGGCGGCGGCATCGACCTGGACCAGCACCGAATGCTGGACGCCGTGCAGGGGGCGGCCTGCCTGGCGGCGGGACTGCGGGAAAGCGCCCCTGGGCCGCGCGCCTTTCTGACCGGATACGGCGCCTTTTCGCTGGCCGCCGCCGTCCTGACCCAGCCGCCGGGACCACCGGGCGTCCCGCTGCCCCCTGCGGCGGTGACGCAGGATTGCGGGCCCGATGTGGCCCGGCTGCGCTGCGGCATCGTGAACGTCGCCTTCATCGGCCCGGCTGGCGCGGGGGCCCGGGGGTGGTTCCTGGTCGATGCCGGCATCGCCGGTTTCGGCCCCGCCATCCGGGCGGCGGCCCGGAGCCGTTTCGGCGATGCCCGCCCGGCGGCGATCCTTTTGACCCACGGCCATTTCGATCATGTCGGCGCGCTTGCGGACCTGGCCCGCGACTGGGATGCGCCGATCCTTGCCCACCGGGCCGAACGCGGCTTTCTGGACGGCACGCGGTCCTATCCGCCGCCCGCGCCCGAAGTGGGGGGCGGCAGCATGGCGGAACTGTCGCCCCTGTTCCCGCGCGGGCCGATCGACGTGTCGGACCGGCTTTCCGACCTGCCCGGCGACGGGACCATCCCCGGTCTGGACGGCTGGCAATGGATCCATACGCCCGGCCATGCGCCGGGGCATGTGTCGTTCTGGAACGCCGCCACCGGCACCCTCATCGCGGGCGACGCGATCAGCGCCACGCGGCAGGAATCGCTGTGCAGCGCCGCCTTGCAGATCCCGCATCTGCAAGGCCCGCCCGCCTATTTCACCACCGATTGGGACACGGCCGGGCAATCGCTGCGCCGGCTTGCCGCGCTGCGGCCGGACCGCATGATTCCGGGGCACGGCCCGGCCCTGGCGGGGCCGGATTTCCGGGCGGCGCTCGACCGGCTGGCGCGGGACTTCGCCGCGCGCGGGCTGCCGCGTCGCAGCCGGTATGCCCGCCGGGACGCCCTGGCGGACCGATCCTGACCTGCCGGTCCAGCGGCGGTGCAGAGCGCCGAACCACGGGACCGCCCAGGCTGGTTGAAGGATGCAGTTGCTAGGGGCGGCGAGGGTCGCCGCCGCGCGGCTTTGTCATCCGCTCGATCCGGTCGAGGATCGGGGCAAGCCGCCCCCGGTGATAGGTCAGCGCCTCGTAAAGCGCATAGGCCCGCCTCGCCCACCCGACATAGATCTGCGGGCGGCTCGTGATCGCCGCCAGCCGCGCCATCCTGTGCGAACCGCGGCTGATCGCGGCGCGGGTGCGATAGACCAGCTTTCGGCGCCAGCCGATCCCCGCCGCCTGCGGCGCCACGCGCTTGACGGGGCGAATGCCGCGTTTCGCCCAGGTCAGGCGATAGGCCAGCCCCTCGCGCCGCTGCCGGAACCCCGCCGCCTGCGTCTCGGCCACGAAATCGGCATCGACCTGGTCCAGCGCCAGCCGACCCTCGGCGCGGGCCTCGTCGATCAGGCGCTGGATCAAGGGGGCGCGGACGACCACCACATTGGTGCCCCGGCCGTCCTGGGAATAGGGTTCCACCCAGGCATCGCCGAAGCTGACATCGGCGGTCTCTGCCACCACGTCGTCGCAGAAATTGCAGGCCGGGTTCTGGAAATAGCCCGCGCCCCAGTCGCCGTCGGCTAGGTGGAACCAGTCCTTCTGCACCGTGCTGCCATCCTCCAGCGTCAGGTGCGCGGTGTACCAGTTGGCCGGGCGGTTCGCGTCCTTCAGCCGGTATTCGACCGCCCGGACGCGGGCCGGATCGGCGCCAAGCTGCCAGGCGAAGCTGTCGACGAAGCGCGCGCTTTTCATATGGCCGCAGAACAGGCCCAGCATGTGGGTAATGCGGTCCGCCAGCACCGGATCCTGCGCGCGGGCCAGATGCACGGCCTTGATGAAACAGGGAATGCCTACCACCGCATAGCGGCCCGGCATGGCGCGGACTTCCCTCAGCACCTCGGCCAGATGGATCGGGTGATAGCGCGACCGGGCGCCCGCCAGCAGCTCCTGTTCCGACCGGCTGATGCGATAGCCGAAGAAGGGCTGACCCGGCTGCCCCGGATGGACATGCAGCACGCCGTCGATCTGGCCCCGCCGCATCAGCTCGGCGGCGACCCAGCTGACCATGCCGCCGGAACTGCCGCGTTCGCGGAAGGGCGGCTCGGCCACGGCGCCGACATGGCAGCTGACATGGCGGCCGAGGCGCGCATCCAGGTGCGGCGCATCAGGAAAGCGGGCGGCGGCGATCTGGTCCTCGTTCGCCGCGAAAGGCGAAAACGGGCAGAGCGCGGCGAAAGCCTCGGTCTGCCGTCGGGTGGCGGGGCCGTGCGGTTTCAACTGGCCATACGCATCCCACGCCATCCCCGCCTCGCCGCCCGAGGCGCAGACCCCGCAGCCGATGCACAGATCCGAGGCGACGATCTGCGCGGGGCTGAGCGCGCGGCTCATGCCCGCCCCGCAAGCGCCGCGTCCAGCCAGGCCGCCGATTGCGCGCGCAGCTGCGCGATCCGGGCCTGGACCTGGTCGGAGACCCGCTCGGCCAGCAGCGCGGTGATGTCGGCGGGGTCGCGATCCTCGAAAGTCAGGTGGCGTTCGGCGCCCAGCAGCGCGGTCAGGTCGCGCACCTTGGTCCAGCGGTAATCCGAGGGCGCGCAGGCCAGCGGCTTGCCGTTCAGCAGCGCAAAGCAGCAGCCGTGGAAATAGGTGGTGGCGACCGCCTGCGCCCCCGCCATCAGCCCCGCGAAGTCCTGCGGCCCGGCATCCAGCCGCTGTTCGTCGGCCCAGTCGTTGCGATAGCCCACGCTGACCATGCGCAGGCCCCGCGCGCGGGCGGCAGCCTGCACGCGATCCGCGAACCAGTCGGGGATGTGGTGGCCGTAGACCAGCACATAGGGCGATTCCTCCGCCGGCTGAACCTTGGGCGGGTTCAGCAGCACCGGGTCCAGCACCATCGCCGGCTCTCGCCCCAGGACCCCCGCCACCAGCCCGAAGCTGTTGGCGTCGCGCACCGAGACCGCATCCAGCGCACGCAGGCGTTCCGCCCATTGCGGCTCGATGAAGTCGGCGGCGTAATTGCCGAAGCTGGCGGCATAGGTGACGACGCGCGGGGCGGCCAGCCCCTCGCCCCAGAAGATCGGCTTGCCGCCATACCAGGGATGGCTGAGGTTCAGCACCTCGTCGCTGCCGATCACCGCCAGATCCACCGACGGCATCGCGGCGGGATCATCCAGGTCGAAGGACGCGGAGAGCGGCAGCGCCTCGAACGCCTGCACGAACTTGCGCAGCTTGCGGCCATATTGCGCCACGTCGGCGCGCGAGGAGCGGTCCGGCGTCAGCGGCTGAAAGGCATAGCGCCATTCGCGCGAGGTCACGTCCCGCGACTGATGATCCAGCAGGACCGCCTTGTGGCCGCGCGCGGAGATGGCCTCGACCAGGCAGCGGGCCTGCCAGTAGCTGCCATAGTTGATGCAGCGGTGAAAGGTCAGCACCCCGACGCGCATCTATCGCCCATAGATCCGGTCGATCACCCGCGCGACCGTGACCAGATGCCGCGCGTCATCGTCAAAGCGCGCCCCCTGTGCCAGGCGCGTCAGCCAGTCCACCGCCGCGCGCCCGCCCCAGTCGTCGGGCGGCTCGGCCAAGGGCTCGGCGCGGATGTGATGATGCCGTTCGGCCCGCAGATCGTAGAATGAGCCATTGACATTGCGCAGGGATGCGCCGCCTTCGGTGCCGAAGAACTCGGCCGCGATCACCGCCTCGCGCCCCGCCTGCAGGCCCCAGGAGCAGGCGAGGCGGACGACCGTGCCGCCCGCCAGATCCAGCGTGGCTGTGGCGTAATCCTCGACCTGCCGCGCCGGATCGGCCAGCGGCGCGCCCTTGGCGTAAAGTCGGCTTTCGACGCCCGCGACCTCGGGCCAGCCCAGCGACCACAGCGCAAGGTCGATCAGGTGGACGCCCAGATCGACCACGCAGCCGCCGCCCGACAGCGCGGGGTCGTAAAACCAGGGCTTGTCCGGGCCCCAGGCGTTGTGGAAGGTCACGTCAACCCCGAAGACATGGCCCAGGCTGCCCGCGTCCAGCAGCGGGCGGATCGCGGCCATGGCGGCGGTGTGGCGATAGGACAAGTCGACCCCCAGCAGGCGGTCAGCGCGGCGGGCGGCTGCGACCACCTCGGCCACCTCGGGCCCGGTGCGGCCCAGGGGCTTCTGGCAGAACACCGCCTTGCCCGCGTTCAGCGCGGCGATGGATTGGTCCGCATGGGCCGCGCTTGGGGTGGCGATCACCACGGCATCGATGTCGGCGGTCAGCAGCGCGTCAAGTCCGTCCACCCGCCGGGCATCGGGCGCAAGCGTCAGCGCCTCGGCGGCGCAGGCGTCGTCCGGCTCGGCCACCGCGACGATCTCGGCCAGGCCGCTGGCGGCCAGGGCCCCCATCCGGTGCCGCCCAATCCAGCCGGTGCCGAGAAAGCCCAGGCGCGGCCTCACAGCGCCACCCAGGCCTTGACGAAGCCGCCGGGCTTGTCGCGGGTCGCGGCCAGGGCCTCGCCCAGATCCTCCAGCGGATAGGAGCCGGTCAGCAGCGGGCCAAGGTCCAGCCGCCCCTGGGCCAGCGCATCCACCGCCGCCCGCAGCCCCGCCACGCGCACGGCCGCGTCGCGTTCATGCGCGCTGGCGATGTCGATGCCCTTCCAGTTCCACATCTGCATGTTCACCTGCCGCGGCCCGTCCTGGTGATAGCCCGCGATCACCAGACGCCCGCCCTCGGCCACCAGGTCCCCGGCCAGATCCAGCGGCCATTGCTTGCCCACGCATTCGATCACCCGCTGGGGCATGTGCCCGTCGGTCAGGCGCCTCACGTCCTCGATGATGCGCCAGTGGTCGTCCATGGGGATGGTTTCCGAAGCACCCATCCTGCGGGCCAGATCCAGCGTCTCGGCCCGGCGCGACACGGCGATCACGCGCGCCCCCGCGTCCGTTGCCAGCCGGGTCAGGATCGCGCCCAGAAAGCCGATGCCGACGATCGCCACCGTCTGGCCGGCGCGGATGTCCGACCGCGCGAAGATGTTCAGCGCGCAGGCCACGGGTTCGCCCGGAACCGGCATCCCGTCCAGGCTGGCGGGCAGCGGCACCACCATCGCGGCGGGGGCCGTGTCGTATTCGGCATAGGACCGTTCGGTCAGCGCGGTCACGCGGTCCCCGACGGACAGGCCCCCCACCCCCTCGCCCAGGGCCGCGATCCGGCCCCAGCCCTCGTGCCCCATGCCGCCGGGCGCGCCGGGCCAGGTGGACCAGGGCTGGCCCTCCCACGGCTCGACGTTCGAGGCGCAGACGCCGCAGCCCTCCAGCCGGATCAGCACCTCGCCCGGATCGGGCCGGGGCACCGGCACCCTGGCCACGGAAAACCGCTGCGGACCGTCGAGGACCGCCGCGCGCATGGTCTGAATCATCTGTCGTCTCCCGGAACCAAGCCGCCGCCCGGTCCCTTGTGCAAGGCATGGATGGCGAGGCTGTCATGGACCGTAACGATCCCGTCCCTTCCGGCGAGGGCATGAAGGAACAGTTGACCAGCAACATCCTGCGGCTGGTCGAGCGTCGCCGTCAGGAGGACGCCCGCGCCTCGCCCAGCGAGCGGATCGCGGAAACGATCACCAAGATCGCGGGCTCTATGACCTTCATCCTGCTGCATGTCGTCTTCTACGGCGGCGCGCTGCTGGTCCTGACCGATCTGATCCCCATTCCGATCCCCTTCGGCGAAGGCCTGGGGCTGGTCGGCTCGGTGGCCTCGACCGAAGCGATCTTCCTGTCGCTGTTCGTCCTGATGAACCAGCGGCGAGAAGAGCAGCGCGCCGACGCCCGCGCCGATTTCACCCTGCATGTCAGTCTGCTGACCGAAGACGAGTTGACCAAGCTGGCTTCCGTGATCTACCGCATGGCCGAACGGCTTGACGTTCCGATCGACGAAGGCGCGGCCCAGGAGGTCGAAAAGAACGTCGATCCCGAACAGGTTCTGGACGCGCTGGAAGAGATCGAGGGGGACGGCGGCGCCCCAGGCCACCCCGCCAGCGGTCACGACAGGGACGCTGCGGCAGGCAACCCGCCGGCGATGAAGGATTCGACCGCCTCATAGGCCTCGTCATCGGTCATCTGCTGCGGCGGGTGCTTGCAGAACCAGGCGGCGGGCGCGATGACAGGTCCGGCAAGGCCCCTGTCGCGCGCGATAGCCGCGCAGCGGATCATGTCGATGGCGACGCCTGCGGAATTCGGGCTGTCCTCGACCGACAGGCGCAGTTCCAGGTTCATGGGAACGCCGCCGAAAAGCTCGCCCTCCATCCGCAGGAAACAGACCTTGTTGTCGTTCTGCCAGGCAACGTAATCGGACGGGCCGATATGGATGTTGTCGTCCGCGATCCGCTCGGCCGAAACCGACTGCACCGCCTCTGTCTTGGAAATCTTCTTCTTCTCCAGACGCTTATGGTTCGCCATGTTCAGGAAATCGGTGTTGCCGCCGGTGTTCAGCTGATAGGTCCGGCACAGCTTGACGCCGCGCTTGCGGAACAGGTCGGTCAGCACGCGATGGACAATGGTCGCGCCCAGCTGGGCCTTGATGTCGTCGCCGATGATCGGCACGCCCGCCTGTTCGAACCGCTCGGCCCAGACCGGATCCGAGGCGATGAAGACCGGGATGTTGTTGACGAAAGCCACGCCCGCTTCCAGCGCGCATTCGGCATAGAATTCCGTGGCCTTCTGGCTGCCGACGGGCAGATAGTTCATCAGCACATCCACCCGCGCATCCCGCAACGCCGCCACGACCTGCTCACGCGAGGGTTCGGGGGCGTCCGAGGGCAGGAAGGTCCGCGCCTCGGGGTAATCGGCCATATGCTCGGCCACGCCGTCCAGGATACGTCCCATGCGGACCACGGCGCCAGTGTCGGGCACCTCGGGGGCGAAGACGGCGGTGCAGTTCGGCAGGGCGAAGATCGCCTGCGCCACGTCGCAGCCGACCTTGCGGGCGTCGATGTCCCAGGCCGCGACCACCCGGATGTCGTCGGGTCGATAGCCCCCGAGGCTGTGGTGCATCAGCCCCGTGGCATCGTTGCGCCCTGCATAATGCGCCAGCCCCTGCACCAGCGAACTGGCGCAGTTGCCGACCCCGATGATGGCGATATTGATCGTCGGTGGGGCATCTTTCATGGGCGCAGCCTTCAGGTCAGGGTCGACTGGATCGCCGTCGGCACGGCCTCCGGCATGGCCTTAACCCGTTGGGGCGCATATCGTTCAATCATGGCCGCACAGAAATCGGCGAATTGCTGCGGATCGTGCGGCGGGCTGGTGTGATGGGCGCCCGGACCCAGGTGTTCCGGCGTGAAGCAGAAGGTCACGGTCGTGTCGAAATCGGCCAGCGCCTCCATCTGCCGGTCGAACCAGCCAAGCGCGTCGGGACGGAAGCTGTCGGCCCATGACAGGCCCGTGCGCAGGTGCCGGACGCCCAGGCGCTTCATCCAGGCCACGGCATCGTCAAGCCGCGGGTCCTGGTAATGGAACCACTGCATCAGCCCCATGTCGGCGGCGTGCGGCGCATAGGCCTCCAGCCCCGGCTTGGGCGTGCCGTCCGCGCGGATCAGGCCCATGTAGAAATGCCGGTAATAGGAGCTGCCCTCGGCCTCGCGGTGCCGGGTGGTGGCGCCCCATTCCTGCGGCAGGTCGAACAGCGAATACCAGAAGATGCGCGGCACGCGGCCGACCAGCAGCTCGGCGGTCTTCTGCACGCCGAAGACCTGCACCTCTTCGGCGCCGAAGCTGCCGACACCCACCTCGGTCACCCAGACGGGCTTGTCGGTCACGGCCTCGATCTCGGCCACCTTGGCGGGCCATTCGTGGATCTGCCACAGGTTCCAGTCCAGCGGAAAGCCGTGCACCGCCACCACATCCACATGATCCAGCGCGCCGTGACCCTGCATCCGCTGCACCCATAACTGATCGATCGGCGACATGCCGCCCAGAACGCGCGTCAGGTCCGGGTTCACGGCGCGGATCGCCTGGCCGGCCAGGGTGACGCATTGGCCGAAGCGCGACCAGTCCGGGTCCAGTTCGGGGTCCCAGTGGGACTTGTTGTTCGGCTCGTTCCAGATCATCGCGGCTTCGATCATTGCGCGGCGTCTCCTTGGCTGGTGTCGGACTCGGGTCGGGCGGGATAGACGGCGGCGGGCCCGTACTGGGCAAAGGGCACCTCTGCCGCGCGGCACAGATAGACCTCGTCGGCGGGGCCCGCCTCGATGGCAAAGCCCGAGGCGCGCAGCATCGCCTCGACCCCCGCCCGGTTCGGCACCCACCAGTTCGTCCAGTCATGCGCCCATTGATGTTCGATGAAGGCCATGCGCGGCCAGTCGGGCTGCTGGAACTGGGCGTCCTCGGAAAAGTTGTAATCCTCGGCCGGCTGGGCCACGCTGTCGGGACCGCGTGTCAGGGTCTGGAACAGCATCAGGTCGTCCGCCACATGGGCGCGGATCAGATCCAGCGCCAGCAGCGGGTGGCGCAGGTGGTAAAGCACCCCCATGAACACCACCAGATCGAAGCGTTCGCCCAGGGCAGCCACGTCATAGACGCCCATCTGCCGGAACTCGACCCCGCCCACATCCAGCACCTCGGCGGCAAAGCAGGCCTGCGCCAGATAGCGCGCGTCGGTGTCGATCCCCAAGACCCGCGCCGCGCCCCGCCGGCGCATCTCGAAGCTGTAGAAGCCGGCGTTGCAGCCGATGTCCAGGACCGTCCTGCCGGTCAGGTCCTCGGGCACCAGATGCGAGAAGCGCGAGAACTTGTCGGCGGGATAATCGCCCAGGAAATGATCGGGCGCGGTGCGGACGCCGTTCAGGTCAAGGTTCTGGAACCAGGAGCCAAGCTCTTGAATCCTGTGCTCGATTGTCGGTGCGTTCATGGGTCATCCCATCACTCGGTGCCATTCAGGGTCAGGACCTGGGCCGTGCCCTGTCCATGCGACAACACCCAACTGACGGATGCGGGTCCAATCTCGAACCGCAGAATGTTGTCGAGGCCCAGGCCCAGCACCCGCGCGATCACCCCCCGGATCACGTCGCAATGGCTGACGCAAAGGACCGGCCCGCCGCCGCCCCGTTCCGCCAGCCGGTGCAGATGCGCCAGCGCCCGATCCGCCCCCGCGGCCATCGTCTCGCCCCCCGGCGTGGGTGCGGTGGCGCGGGCGGCGTTCCAGTGCCGCCATGCCGGATCGCCCTCGAGATCGGCAAAGCGCGCGCCGGACCAGGCGCCGAAGTCAACCTCGTCCCAGGCGGGCTGGGGCTCGGGGGTCAGGCCCAACCCCTGCCCCAGGATCGCGGCAGTCTCGACCGTGCGGCGGCGAGGGCTTGTGTGGACGGCGGCGATGCCCCGTCCGGCCAGCCGCCGTGCCAGTGCCGCCGTCTGGTCCCGGCCCGCCGCATTCAGCGCGATATCGCGGGTTCGCCCGCTCAGCCATGTGCCCAGATCGTCATGCGCGCCGTGGCGCACCAGGCCGACCAGAACGCTCATGCCGCGGGGCAGCGCGAGGCTTTGCCGCACCGGCAACAAAGATGAAGAAGGTGGAACCAAATCCGCATGTCGGCCTTTAGGTCACGGTCCTGAGAGGAACATCCTTTCTGAAAACACGAGCGAGGGGCAAGTGGAAAAGGTTCTGATCACCGGAGGCGCGGGGTTCATCGGGCGCTTCGTCACCGACGAATTGCTGCGGCGCGGCCATCATGTCCGCGTCCTCGATGCGCTGATCCCGCAGGTCCATGGCGAGGGTGCCTCGCGTCCCGACGCGCTGAACCCCGAGGCCGAATTCATCCAGGGCGACGTGCGCGACCGCGATGCGGTGGGCCGCGCGCTGCAGGGCATGGACAGCGTCATCCACCTGGCCGCCGAGGTGGGCGTGGGCCAGTCCATGTACGAGGTCGAGCGCTATACCTCGACGAACGACGTGGGCACCGCCGTGCTGTTCGAAAAGCTGATCGACAATCCCGTCCGCCGGGTCGTCACCGCCTCGTCGATGTCGATCTATGGCGAGGGGCTTTACAAGGATGCCGACGGCGGGATGGTCCAGGATGCCGAGCGCGTGGGCATCCGCGACGGGCTGAAGCAATGGGACCCGGTGGACGCGCAGGGCCGACCGCTGACCCCGGTGGCGACGCCGGAATGGAAGCAGCCGAATCTCGCCTCGATCTATGCGCTGAACAAATACGTGCAGGAACGCACCACCCATATCATGACCGCGCCCTACGGGATCGAGGGCGTGTGCCTGCGGCTGTTCAACGTCTTCGGCCCCGGACAGGCGCTGTCGAACCCTTATACCGGGGTGCTGGCGATCTTTGCCTCGCGCTATCTGAACGGTCAGGCGCCGATGATCTTCGAGGATGGCGAGCAGCGCCGCGATTTCGTCCATGTCTCGGACGTGGCCCGCGCCTTTGCCGAGGCGCTGTCCCTGCCGCAGGCGGCGGGCGGCACCTTCAATATCGGTTCGGGCAACGACCGTTCCGTGACCGAGGTCGCGCGGGAACTGGGCCGCGCCATGGGCCGCAACGCGCTGGAGCCGCAGATCGTCGGCAAGGCCCGCATCGGCGACATCCGCCATTGCTTCTGCGACACGACGCTTGCCGCCGAAACGCTGGGCTTCACCGCGCAGACCGATTTCCGCGAGGGGCTGGCCGAACTGGCCGAATGGGTCGCCAGCCAGACGGCCGTGGACCGGGTCGAACAGGCGCGGGCGGAACTGGACAAGCGCGGGCTGGTGGCGTGATGGCCAGGACCGACGCATCCGCCGATCCGCGCCCGGTGCTGGTCACCGGCGGCGCGGGCTTCATCGGCTCGAACCTGGCCGACCGCCTGGCGGGCGACGGGCACCGGGTCATCGTCTATGACGCCATGACCCGGCCGGGGGTGGAACGCAACCTCGCCTGGCTGCAAGATCGCCACGGCGACCGGATCGAGCATGTCCGGGCCGACATCCGCGACGCCGCCCGCATGGCCGCTGCCGCGCGCGAAGCAAAGGCAGTCTTTCACCTTGCGGCCCAGGTCGCCGTGACCACCAGCATGGTCGAGCCGGTCGAGGACATGACCATCAACCTGATCGGCACGATGAACCTGCTGGAGGCGCTCCGCGCCAAGGGCGACGGCACGCCGCTGGTCTTTGCCTCGACGAACAAGGTCTATGGCGACCTGGCCGATCTGGATTTCGCGCTGGAGGGCGAGGCTTACCTTCCGACCGACGCCCAGGTGCGCGACCACGGCATCGGCGAGGCCCGGCCGCTGGATTTCCACACCCCCTATGGCTGTTCCAAGGGCGCGGCGGACCAGTATGTGCTGGACTATGCCCGCAGCTTCGGCGTGCCCACCTGCGTGTTGCGCATGTCCTGCATCTATGGCCAGCGCCAGATGGGAACCGAGGATCAGGGCTGGGTCGCCCATTTCCTGATCCGCGCGCTGAAGGGCCAGCAGATCACGCTGTTCGGCGATGGCTGCCAGGTGCGCGACATCCTGGACGTCTCGAACGCGGTCGAGGCCTATCTGGCGGCCTGGGACCGAATCGACCAGGTGTCCGGCCGGGTCTTCAACCTGGGCGGCGGGCCCGCCAACGCGGTCAGCCTGCGCCAGCTTCTGGCCTTCGTGGGCCGGATCATCGGCCGCCCGGTGGACATCGCCTATTCCGACTGGCGGGCGGGCGACCAGCGGTATTTCGTCGCCGACACCCGCGCGGCGGACCAGGCGCTGGACCTGTCGCCCAAGCTGGACTGGCAAGAGGGCGTGACAAGGCTGACGCAATGGCTGGCCGCCGAGGGCGGGATCAACCTGCCCATCGGCCAGCCCTTGGCGAAGTCGGCATGATGCGGGTGCTGATGACCACCGACGCGATGGGCGGGGTCTGGGCCTATGCGCTGGAACTCGCCACCGCCCTGCGGGTCGAGGTGGTGCTGGCGGTCCTGGGCCCTGCGCCCGACCCCGATCAGCGTGCCGCGGCCGAGGCGGTGGGGGTGCGGCTGATCGAAACCGGCCTGCCGCTCGATTGGCTCAGCGACGGTCCCGCGCCGGTGCTGGCGGCGGCGGATGCGGTCGCGCGGATGGTGCACCAGGAGGGCGCGGATCTGGTGCATCTGAACGCCCCGGCTCTGGCCGTGGCGCGCCATGACCGGCCGGTCGTCGCCGTGAACCACGGCTGCCTTGGCACCTGGTGGGACGCGGCGCGCGGCGGTGCGGTCGATCCGGCGCTGGCCTGGCTGCCCGAACTGGTCGGCCGGGGCCTGCGCGCCGCCGACCGCGTGGTGGCGCCGACCCGCGCCTATGCCGAGGCGACGGCCCGCCGCTACGGCCTGCCCTTGCTGCCGGCGGTGGTCCATAACGGCCGCACCGCCCTGCCCCTGCCCCCGGCGCAGCCGTTTCCCGGCGCGCTGACGGTCGGCAGGCTTTGGGACGAGGTCAAGGACACCGCCACCCTGGACGCCGTTGCCGCGCGGCTGAATGCGCCCTTCGTCGCCATCGGCGCCACTCGCGCGCCGCATGGCGGGGCAGTGACGCCCACGCATCTGCAAGCCACCGGCCCCCTGCCCGCCGAGGTCATCGGTCGCTGGCTGGCCCGCCGCCCGGTCTTTGTCAGCGCCGCCCGGTTCGAGCCCTTTGGCCTGGCGGTCCTGGAAGCCGCGCAGGCCGGTTGCCCGCTGGTGCTGTCGGACCTTCCGACCTTTCGCGAACTCTGGGACGGAGCGGCTTCCTTCGTTGCGCCTGGCGACGCGCAGGGCTTTGCCGACGCCATCGCCGCGCTTCTCGCCGACCCGGCTTGCCACGCTGCCCGAGGCAAATCCGCCCGTCAGCGCGCCGCCCGCTATACCCCCGCCGCGATGGCCGAGCAGATGGCCGAGATCTATCGCGACGCGCTTGCCAGACGGACCCAGGCCGCATGAAGATCGTCTATTTCACCCATTCGCTGCAAAGCTGCTGGAACCACGGCAACGCCCATTTCCTGCGCGGCGTGCTGCGGGAACTGGCCGCAGCGGGCCACCATGTCCGCGCGCTGGAGCCGCAAGGCGCCTGGAGCCTGGAAAACCTGCTGCGCGACCACGGGCCTGCGGGGCTGGAGCCGTTCCGCCGGAACTATCCCGACCTGTCGGTCGAAACCTATGACCCCGCCGCCGATCCGGTCGATCTGGCGGGCGACGCCGATCTGGTGATCGTTCACGAATGGAACGACCCTACCTTGGCCGCGACCCTTGGCCGGGCGCGCAAGGGGGGCGCCCGCTTCAAGCTGCTGTTCCACGACACCCACCACCGCGCCGTCAGCGACCCGGATGCGATCCGCGCCTTCGACCTGTCGGGCTTCGACGGCGTTCTGGCCTTTGGCGAGGCGCTGAGCGAGGTCTATCGCCGCTGGGGCTGGGGGGATCGCGTCTGGACCTGGCACGAGGCCGCCGACACCCGCCTGTTTCACCCGCCCGCGCAGGAAACCGCGCGCGAAGGGCTGGTCTGGATCGGCAACTGGGGCGACGGCGAGCGGACCGAGGAGCTTGAAACCTTCCTGTTCCGCCCGGCGCAGCAGGCGGAACTGCCGCTCGACATCTACGGCGTCCGCTACCCCGCCGAGGCCCTGGCGACGCTGAACCGTTACGGCGTGCGCTATCACGGCTGGGCGCCGAACGCCGCGGCACCCGAAATCTTCGCGCGCCACATGGCGACCGTGCATGTCCCGCGCCGCTTCTATACCACGATGCTGCCCGGCATCCCCACCATCCGCGTCTTCGAGGCGCTGGCCTGCGGCATCCCGTTGGTCTCGGCCCCCTGGCAGGACAGCGAAGCCCTGTTCCGCCCCGGCCAGGACTTTCTGTTCGCGGGCGACGGCGCGGAAATGACCGCCCGCCTGCGCGACCTTGCCCATGATGCCGACCTGCGCGCCGCGCTGGTGGCACATGGGCTGGAGACCATCCGCGCCCGCCATACCTGCGCCCATCGCGCGCAGGAACTTCTGTCCATTGCCGGAACGCTCGGCCTGAACCACGGAGCTTCTGCCGCATGAAGATCGCATTCTACGGATCCAGCCTGCTGTCCTCCTATTGGAACGGTGCCGCCACCTATTACCGCGGCATCCTGGGCGAACTCGCCAGGCGCGGCTACCAGATCACCTTCTATGAACCCGACGCATTCGACCGCCAGCAGCACCGCGACATCGACCCGCCGGACTGGTGCCGCTCGGTCGTCTATCCCGCGACCGAGGACGCCATGCGCGGCGTCCTGGCCGAGGCGGCCGACGCCGATATCGTGGTCAAGGCCAATGGCGTCGGCGTCTTCGACCGGGAACTGCTGGACGGCGTGGTCGCGGGTGCAAAACCCGGCGCGCTGAAGATCTTCTGGGACGTGGACGCGGCGGCCACATTGGACGAGATGCGGACGGCCCCGGACCATCCGGTGCGCCGGGCGCTGCCCGCCCTCGACATGGTGCTGACCTATGGCGGCGGCCCGCCCGTGGTGGACGCCTATCGCGGCTTCGGCGCGAAGCTGTGCGAGCCGGTCTATAACGCCTTGGACCCGGCGACCCATCACCCCGCCCCCGCCGATCCGAAATTCGCCTCGGATCTCGCCTTTCTGGGCAACCGCCTGCCCGACCGCGAGGCGCGGGTCGAGGAGTTCTTCCTGAAGCCCGCCGCCATGCTGGCGGATCGCAGCTTCCTGATCGGCGGCAACGGCTGGGACAGCAAGCCGATGCCGGGCAATGTCCGCCACCTGGGCCATGTCTATACGCATGAACACAACGCCTTCAACTGCACGCCGCTGGCCGTCCTGAACGTCGCCCGCGACAGCATGGCGCATGTGGGCTTTTCCCCGGCCACCCGCGTCTTTGAAGCCGCCGGTGCCGCCGCCTGCCTGATCACTGACGCCTGGGAGGGGATCGAGCAGTTCCTGACCCCCGACCGCGAGGTTCTGGTCGCCCGCGACGGGCAGGACGTGGCCGACCATCTGGCGGCGCTGACGCCGGAACGGGCGAAGCAGATCGGCCAGGCGGCGCTGGCGCGGGTCAAGGCGGAACACACCTATGCCCTGCGCGGTGCGCAGGTGGACGCGCTGTTCAAGGCGCAGGCGAAGGGAATGGCGGCATGAAGCTGGTCGTCCTGGGCCTGTCGCTGTCGTCGTCCTGGGGCAATGGCCACGCGACGACCTTTCGCGCGCTGCTGAAATCCTTTGCCCGGCGCGGCCATCAGGTGCTGTTCCTGGAACGCGACGTGCCCTGGTATGCCGGGCAGCGCGACCTGACCGCCCCCGACTGGTGCCGGCTGGAATTCTATGAGGGCCTGCCCGCGCTGGATCGCTGGCGGGACGAGATCGCGGCGGCGGATGCGGTGATCGTCGGCAGCTACGTCCCCGAGGGCGTTGAGGTCGCGCGCCGCGTGCAGGGCTGGGTGGGGGGCGTGACGGCCTTCTACGACATCGACACGCCGGTCACGCTGGCCAAGCTGGAACGGGGCGATCACGAATATCTCTCGCCCGCCGTGATCCCCGGTTTCGATGTGTATCTGTCCTTCACCGGCGGCCCGACCCTGCGCCATATCGAAACCCGCTATGGCGCGCCGATGGCGCGGGCGCTTTACTGCTCGGTGGACCTGGACCTTTACGGCCCGCGCGACGTGCCGATCCGCTGGGATCTGTCCTATCTGGGCACCTACAGCGACGACCGCCAGCCCACGCTGGAGCGGCTGCTGCTGGAACCCGCCCGGCGGCGCCCCGACCTGCGTTTCGTGGTGGCCGGGCCGCAATATCCCCCCGGCATCGACTGGCCCGGCAATGTCGAACGCATCGAACATTGCCCGCCCGCCGACCATGCGGCCTTCTATTCGGCCAGCCGCTTCACGCTGAACGTCACGCGGGCCGACATGATCCGGGCGGGCTATTCGCCCTCGGTCCGGCTGTTCGAGGCCGGGGCCTGCGCCACGCCCATCATCTCGGACAAATGGGACGGGATCGAGACGCTGTTCCGGCCCGATCAGGAAATCGTGCTGGCGGATGGCGCCGCCGATGTGCTGGCGGCGCTGGACAGCGACGCCGCGACAATGGGCCGCGCAGCGCGGGCGCGTATCGAGGCCGCGCATTCGTCCGACCATCGCGCGGCCGAACTGGAAGCCCATCTGGGCGAAGCGGCCAAGCACAAGGCAATCACGCGACCGACCGAAACAGCGGAGGGCTGAAGGCATGAGGAAGCAGACCGACCTGGATCACGGCCCCGGCCCGACAATCCGACCGCTGGCGTTGAACGTCGTCGCGGGGGGCGCGGGCTTCATCGGATCGCATCTGTGCCGCGCGCTGCTGGAAAAGGGGGAATCCGTCCTTTGCCTGGACAACCTGCAAACCTCGCGGGCTTCGAACCTGCGGGCGTTGGAAGGCCATCCCCGTTTCCGCTTCATGCGCCACGACATCAGCCAGCCGCTGCCCGCCGAATTGACGCGGATGGCGCCACGCATCACCCGCGTCTGGAATCTCGCCTGTGCCGCCTCGCCCCCGCTGTATCAGCAGAACCCCGAACACACGATGATGACGAATGTCGTGGGCACCAACCACCTGCTGCACCTGGCCGAGGCCGCAAAGGCGCGCTTCCTGCTGACCTCGACCAGCGAGGTGTATGGCGACCCCGAGATCCACCCGCAGGCCGAGGATTACCGCGGCCATGTCAGCTGCACCGGACCCCGCGCCTGCTATGACGAAGGCAAGCGCGCGGCCGAGGCGCTGGCCTTCGACTATGGCCGCGCGGGCCGTACGCAGGTGCGCGTCGCGCGCATCTTCAACACCTATGGTCCGAATATGGACCCCAACGACGGGCGGGTGGTATCGAACCTGATCTGTCAGGCGCTGCGCGGCGACGAACTGACCATCTATGGAGACGGCAGCCAGACGCGCAGCTTCTGCTATGTCTCGGACATGGTGGCCGGACTGATGGCATTGATGGAGGCCGATATCGACGGGTCCGATCCGGTGAATCTGGGCAACCCCGACGAGATGACGGTGAACGAGTTGCTGGGCCATGTCCTGGCGCTGACGGGCACAGCCGCTCGCGTGGTGCATCGCCCCCTGCCTGTGGACGATCCCCGCCGCCGGCGCCCCGATATCAGCCGCGCGAACGAGGTGCTGGGCTGGGCGCCCAAGGTTCCGCTGGCCGAAGGGTTGGAGGCGACCTGCGCCTGGTTCGCGGCGGAACTCGCGGCGGCCAAGCCTGCTGCGGCCGGATTCGCAGGCTAGGACCGACATGCGCGCGCGGCCGCCTGGGGCCAGCAGCACAGGTCCGGGGTCGGCGCCGTGACGACCGGCGATCCCTGGACCTGCGCCATGCGGCGCGGCGATTTTCCGGCCGCCTGGACCATCGCGGCCCATGCGCTGACGCGGTGCGATCCGACGACGCGGGATGATCCGGCTTTGCCCTATCATCTGCGATGGGTGTGGGACGGCCGGCCTTTCCGGGACCGGGATGTGCTGGTCCGCTGCTATCACGGGCTGGGCGACACGCTGATGTTCTCGCGCTTCCTGCCGCTGCTGGCGCAACGCGCGGCGCGCGTCACGGTCGAGATGCAGCCGCATCTTCTGCCCCTGTTCCGGGGCTTCCCCGGCATCCACCGGCTGGTCCCCTTCGACGCGGCCCACCCCCTGCCGCCGCAGGACTGCGACATCGAGATCATGGAACTGCCGCTTGCCCTGCGGACGGGGCCTGCGGACGCGCCCATGCCCCGGTTGGGCATCGCGCCGGCGGCGCTGCCTCGGGGCACGGTGGGGCTGTGCTGGGGCGCGGGCGACTGGGACGCCGCGCGGTCCGTGCCCGAGGCGATGTTCGCCCCCTTCTGCTCCGGTCCCGCGCTGTCGCTGATGCCGGGACCGACCGCGCTGCCGGTGCTGAACCCGCAGGGCTGCCCGCTGGACATGGTGCGGACCGCCCAGCTTGTCGCCGGGTCGGGTCTTGTCGTCACGGTGGATACGATGATCGCCCATCTGGCCGGGATGCTGGGACGGCCCGTCTGGCTGCTGGTCAAGCACGACCCCGACTGGCGCTGGCCGGTCGAGACCCCCTTCACGCCCTGGTATCCCACCATGCGCGTCTGGCGCCAGCCCGCGCCCGGCGACTGGGCCGCCGTCCTGGGCCATGTCGCGGATGCCCTGGAGCGACTGCGCCGATTGCAGCCCGCGGAAGGAACGACATGACTTCGGATGATCGCCCCGCGCCGCTTGCCCCCGTGTCCTGGGGCGAGCTTCTGGACAAGATCACCATCCTGGAGATCAAGGCCCATCGCATCGCCGATCCCGCCGCCCGCGCCAATGTGGACCGCGAGCTTGCCTTGCTGCGCGATATCGCGGCACCCGTCCTTTCGCAGCCGGGCCTCGCGGATCTGATCGCCGGCCTGCGGCGTGTGAACCTGGCCCTGTGGACGGTCGAGGACGACATTCGCGCCAAAGAGGCCGCCGCCCAATTCGATGCCGAGTTCATCGGGCTGGCGCGCTCGGTCTATCTGACGAACGACGAAAGGGCTGCGCTGAAGCGCCAGATCAACGCCCTGCTGCGTTCCGAACTGGTCGAGGAGAAATACCACTCGGCAGGTTCCCGTTAACGGCCTTCAGCCGAGGGCGATGCCGGCGCCTTGGGAGGTGGCAGCGACGCCTGGCCGATTATCGATGACACCGCCTTGCCCAAGGGGCGTGCCTCTGTCGCACCGCGTGCTCCGCAAGGCAATCAAGAGCCGAGCGTCACTCCCGTCTGGCCGCGTGGCAGGATCGCACCGCCCCGATCCTGACCCGTATCGACGACCGGCTTGCCCACCACCGCTCCCGCGCTTCAGAAAAGTCACCTTTGGCAAGGCGCGCCCGGTCCGGCGGTTCAGGTGGAAATGCCCCGGCGTGGAAGGCGACGGCCTTCGCCAATTCGGCGCTTCAGGCGGTCGCCACCGCCTCGCGCACCAACGCCCCGCGATACCCGATCACCTTGCGGCTGAGGGCGTGGCCCGCCGCGATGGCCGCCGCGCAATCGGCGCCCGTCAGCCAGGCCGCCAGATAGCCCGCGTTGAAGCTGTCACCCGCCGCCGTGCTGTCCACGGGCGTTTCAGGCTCAAGGTCGGTCGCGGTCCCGCACCCGTCCCGCCCGCCGAAGCGGATCGGCCCGCCGCCGTTCTTCACCACCACCTGCCCCGCCCCAAGCGCCAGATAGCGCGCGACCGTCGCCTGCGGGTCGGCATCGCCGAAATGCGCGGCCTCGTCATCGAACGAAGGCAGGACCAGATCGGCCCCCGCCGCCGCCTTGCTGATGCCTTGCCGCATCGTCGCCGCATCTTCCCACAGACGCGGGCGCAGGTTCGGGTCGAAGACGATCCGCGCCCCGGAAGCCCGCGCGCGTGCCAGGGCAGCCAGCAGGTTCGCACGCCCCTGGGGCGACAGGATCGCCACGGTGATCCCCGAGAAATAGGCGACCGTCGCGCCCTCCAGCGCGGCGTCCAGGGCTGCCGGATCGTCCGCCAGCCGCCGGGCCGCCGATGTGTCGCGCCAATAGGCGAAGCTGCGTTCGCCATCCTTCAGGCTGATCGCGTAAAGGCCGATCTCGCGGTCGGGGTCGCGCCCGATATGGGCCGTGCCGATCCCCTCGGCCGCCAGGAAATCCAGCATCCGCTGGGAAAAGGCCCCGGTGCCAACGCGGGTCAGGTAATCGACCCGCCCATCCGCCCCCAGCAGGCGGCGCAGATACCAGGCGGTGTTCAGCGTGTCGCCCGCGATCCCCAGCCGCCACAGGCCCGGCTGGTCCGACTGGCCCAGTTCGACCATGGCCTCGCCGATGGACAGGATCCGCATCAGGCGGCCCGGTGATTGCGCGACAGCGCAAGTTCCACGCCCCGCAGTTCCGCCAGACCCTTCAGCCGCCCGATGGCGGGATAGCCCGGCTGGCCGCCGCGTCCGATGTCGTCCAGGATGTCCTGGCCGTGGTCGGGGCGCATGGGTATGCGCCAGTCGTCGCGCCCGGCGGTGCGGCGGCGGGCCTCCTCGGCCAGGATGGCGTCGATCAGGGCCACCATGTCGGTCTGGCCGGACAGGTGTTCGTCCTCGAAGAAGCTGGCGGGCACGGTGTCGCTGTCGCGGCGCACGTTGCGCAGATGCAGGAAATGCACCCGGTCGCCCAGGCGACGCATCATGCCGGGCAGATCATTGTCATGCCGCGCGCCCAAGGATCCCGAACACAGCGTGATGCCGTTGGCAGGCAGATCCACCGCCGCCATGCGTTCGGCGAAATCGGCCTCGGTCGACATCACGCGGGGCAGGCCCAGCAGCGGAAAGGGCGGGTCGTCGGGATGGCAGCACAGCCGCATCCCCAGATCCTGCGCGACCGGGGCCACCTGTTCCAGGAAGTCGTGGAAATGGCGGCGCAGCACCGCGTCCGTTACCGGGGCGTAGGTTTGCAGCAGGTCGCGCACGTCGGCCATGGTCAGATGCTCGGCCGCGCCGGGCAGGCCGAAAACCACATTGCCCGCAAGCTGCTGGCGGGTCGCATCGTCCATGTCGGCAAAGCGGCGGGCGGCGGCGTCCCGCACGTCTTCCGGGAAATCCTGCGCGGCGCCGGGGCGTTCAAGAATGTGGATGTCGAAGGCCGCGAAGTCGATCAGGTCGAACCTCATGCAGCGGGCGCCGTTGGGACGGCGCCATTCCAGGTCGGTGCGCGTCCAGTCCAGCACCGGCATGAAGTTATAGCAGATCACCCGAATCCCCGCCGCGCGCAGGTTGCGCATCGACGCGATCCAGTTCGAGACATGGTCCCGCCAGTCGCCGGTCTGGGTCTTGATCTGTTCGCTGACCGGCAGGCTCTCGACCATCTCCCATTCCAGGCCCGAGGGCGCGCCGTCGCGCATCGCGGCAAGCTGGGCCTGGCGCAGCGCGATCTGTTCGGGCGACCAGATCTCGCCCGTGGGAAGATGATGCAGCGCCGTCACGACGCCCTGGACGCCCGCTTGCAGCATGTCGTCCACCGACACGCGGTCGTTCGGACCGAACCAACGCCAGGTGTGTCGCATCGCGGGCTCCTTATGCGGTGAAATAGTCGGGCTGGGCCGCCGCCATCTGCGGCACCTCGGTCAGCATCTGGCGCAGATGGGTGCGCATCGCGCCTTCCGCCGCGTCCGCGTCGCCCTGGCGCAGGGCGTCCAGGATCGCCTGGTGCTGGCCGATGGTGAAGCTGCGGTCGAAGGCGCGCATCGACAGGTGCCGCAGCCGGTTCATCTGCGCCTTCAGCCGCTCCAGGTCGGCCCAGACGGCATCCTGACCGGCGGCAAGCGCCAGCATGTGGTGGAAACGGTCGTCGGATTCGATGAAATCCTCGACCGAACCGGCGGTGTCGGCGTGATGCTGGCGGGCGATCTCGTCCGCCATGCGGTCGAGGATCTCGGCGGGGCGGGCCTTTGCCACGATGCGGGCCAGGTCGGCCTCGACCGCCTCGCGGATGAAACGGGCGGACAGAACCGCCTGGACCGAGATCTTGCTGATATAGGTGCCGCGCTGCGGACGGACCTCGGCCAGGCCGTCGCTGGCCAGGCGGATGAAGGCTTCGCGCACCGGCTGGCGGCTGATGCCGATGGCGGCGGCGACCTCGGTTTCGCTGATGCGCATTCCGGGCGGCAGGTCGCCTTGCTGCACGCGCTTGCGCAGCCAGTCGTGGACCTGGGCCGAGGTGCTGGGCGCGATGGTGATCCGGGCAATGTCCATGATGCCTCCTGCGGCCTTATTATACCATACTTCCATACCAGTGAAGCGAATTGTCGTGGGCGCGTTGGGGAACGCGCTTTCTCAGGGGTTCGGCGCCTCGGTGGGCATCGGGGGCGCGTCGGCTTGGCCCTCGGGGGCGGGGCCGCTTTCGACCAGGCGGTTCTGGTCCCATTCGCCGGATGCCACCTCGCCGCTGGCATACCGCATCACGCCCTGCCCCTGGCGCTTGCCCGCGACGAAATTCCCCTCATAGCGGTCGCCGCTGGCATAGGTGGCGACCCCGGTGCCGTCGATCTCTCCGGCTTTCCAGCCGCCTTCATAGGAAAAGCCGTCCGGCGTGGTCAGCTTGCCCTGGCCTTCGCGCAGGCCGTTGACGAAGCTGCCGGTATAGACGGTGCCGTCGGCATAGGTGGCCTGGCCTTCGCCATGGCGCTGACCGTCGGCCCAGGCGCCGGTATAGACATAGCCGTCGGGATAGGTCATCCGGCCCTGCCCGTGATTGCGGGCGTTACGGAAGCCGCCCTCATAGACCATGCCGTTGGCATAGGTGGCCTTGCCCTCGCCCTGGATCACGCCGGCGGCCCATTGCCCCTCATAGGTGGCGCCGTCGGGATAGGTGATCTTGCCGGTGCCGTCGGGGCGGTCGGCCTTCATCTGGCCGCGATAGACCGACCCGTCGGGATAGGTGATCTGACCCTGCCCCTCCATCCGGCCGTCGACCCATTGGCCGGTATAGACATAGCCGTCGGTCCCGGTGAAGGTGCCCTGGCCGTGTCGCCGGTCGGACTTGAATTCGCCGTCATAGACATCGCCGTTGGCATAGGTGGCGACCCCCCGGCCCTCGCGGCGGCCGTTCAGCATCTGGCCTTCGTAGCGGTCGCCCGATCCCTGGACCAGAATGCCCGTGCCCGACATCTGCCCCGCCGACCAGATGCCGTCATAGACGAGGCCGTCCGCCATCGTCAGCCTGCCCTTGCCCGCCCGCTGCCCGGCCAGCATCCCGCCCTCGTAGACCGCGCCGTCGGGATAGGTGATCCTGCCCTGGCCTTCCTTGACCCCGGCGTTCCAGTCGCCTTCGTAACGATAGCCGTTCGGCTGGGTCAGCACGCCCTTGCCCTGGTGCAGCCCCTTGACGAAATCGCCCACATAGACCGACCCGTTGGCATAGCGCGCCTCGCCCTTGCCGGTGATCTCTCCGGCAACCCAGTCGCCCTTGTAGGTGCCGCCGTCGGCATAGGTGATGGTGCCGCTGCCGTTGGGCTTGCCTTCGGCGAACTGGCCTTCATAGACCGACCCGTTGGGGAATGTGGCGCGGCCCTGGCCCAGGATCTCGCCTTCCACCCAGTCGCCTTCATAGCGATAGCCGTTCGGCAGGGTATAGCTGCCCTGGCCGTGCTGGCGGCCGTTGCGGAAGGTGCCCTCATAGACGCCGCCGTCGTCGTATTGCTTGGTCACGACCTGCGCGTCCGCCGCCACGGTCCCCGCCAACAGCGCTACAACAGCCGCCCAACTTGCCGCCTTCATCGCCACAATGCCCTTTGTCTTTTGTCCCATGGTCTAGCGCAGCGGAACCGCATGCGCAAAGCCCGACTTTTCCTTGTGCGCGCCATCGCCTATCACGAATGGAAGAAGGACCAGGGGCTGCATCATGACGAACCGTTTCCGTCTGACCATCGGTCAGTTGAATGCCACCGTGGGCGATCTGGACGGCAATGCCGCCAAGGCGCGCGACGCGTGGCAGGCCGCGCGCGACGCGGGCGCCGACATGCTGGCCCTGCCCGAGATGTTCATCACCGGCTATCAGACCCAGGATCTGGTGCTGAAGCCCGCATTCACCCGCCAGGCCGAGGATGCGATCCGCGCCCTGGGTGCCGCCTGCACCGGCGGCCCGGCCATCGGCATCGGCGGGCCCTGGGCCGACCGCGACAAGCTGTACAACGCCTATTGGGTCTTCAAGGACGGCGAGCTGGTGGCCCGCGTCCTGAAGCACCGCCTGCCCCACAAGCAGCTGTTCGACGAATTGCGGCTGTTCGACAGCGGCCCGATCAGCGGTCCCTATGCCGTCGCGGGCGCGCGGATCGGATCGCCCATCTGCGAGGACGGCTGGGCGCCCGACGTGGCCGAGACTTTGGCCGAAACCGGGGCCGAGATCCTGGTGGTGCCGAACGGCTCTCCCTATCACCGCAACAAGCTGGATCTGCGGATGGGCCACATGGTCGGGCGCGTCGTGGAAACCGGGCTGCCGCTGGTCTATGTCAACATGGTCGGCGGCCAGGACGACCAGCTTTACGACGGCGCCAGCTTCGTTCTGAACCCCGGCGGGCACAAGGTCGTGCAACTGCCGCCCTTTGTCGAAACGCTGGCGCATGTCGACTTTACCCTGACCGGCGACGGCTGGCGGGCCGAGCCGGGCGAGATGGCGCCCCAGCCCGACGAATGGGAACAGGATTACCAGGCGATGATGCTGGGCCTGCGCGAATACCTGCGCAAGTCCGGGTTCTCGAAGGTCGTGCTGGGCCTGTCGGGCGGGGTGGATTCCGCGCTTGTGGCGACCATCGCGGCGGATGCCGTCGGGCCGCAGAACGTGCATTGCGTGATGCTGCCCAGCGAATACACGTCCCAGGCCAGCCTGGACGATGCCGCCGATTGCGCGGCGCGGCTGGGCGCGCGGCTGGACACGGTGCGCATCGACGGCGCGCGCGACGCGGTGGGGGCCGCCCTGGCGCATCTGATGGAAGGCACCGAACCCGACATCACCGAGGAAAACATCCAGTCCCGCCTGCGCGGCGTGATGCTGATGGCGATTTCCAACAAGTTCGGGGGCATGCTGCTGACCACCGGCAACAAGTCCGAGGTGGGCGTGGGCTATGCCACGATCTATGGCGACATGGCCGGCGGCTATAACCCGATCAAGGATCTGTACAAGACCCGCGTGTTCGAAACCTGCCGCTGGCGCAACGCCAATCACCGCGACTGGATGATGGGACCGGCGGGCGAAGTGATCCCGCCGCAGATCATCAGCAAGCCCCCGTCGGCCGAGCTGCGCCCCGACCAGGTGGACCAGGATTCCCTGCCCCCCTACGAGGTTCTGGACGCGATCCTGGACGGGCTGGTCGAACGGGATCTGTCGCTGGCCGACCTGGTGGGTCAGGGCTTCGACGCCGAGACGGTGCGAAAGGTCGAACGCCTGCTGTATGGCAGCGAATGGAAACGCTATCAGGCCGCGCCCGGCCCGCGCATCTCGACCAAGGCGTTCTGGCTGGACCGCCGCTATCCGCTGGTGAACCGCTGGCGCGACAAGCTGTAGGCTAACCGAGCAGGTCTCGGCCTGCCATGTCGATGAAGGCCTCCTGGTTGCGCCCGACATTGTGGACGAAGATCGTGTCCGCGCCCAGATCGGCCAGCGCCGCCAGGTCGGCCCGGTGCAGCCCCGGATCGGCCGAGACGCGCACCGCCCGCCCGATCCGGTCGGGACCGACGAACTGGCCCAGCAGGTCGAAATCCGACGGGCGGCGGATGTCCCAGTTGATTTCTCCGCCGATCGCCACGGGCGCCCATTGGTCCAAGGCGTTGGCCATGGCCTGATCCTGCGTGTCGGCCCACGAGATCGCGTGCTGGATGTGGACTGGCTTGCCCGCGCCGCCGCCCTCGCGGAAGGCGTCGATCACGCGGGCGACCTGGACCGGATCGCCGCCCAGGGTCAGCAGCCCTTCGGCCCAGCCGCCCAGAAAACGCGCCGTCTCGGGCGTCGCCGCGGCCCCGAACAGCGGCGGCGGCGTATCGGGCAGCGACCACAGCCGCGCCTCGACCACGGTGACGCGGCCGCGATGGGTGACGGTCCGGCCGCGCAGCAGGGCGTGCATCACGTCGAAGCATTCCCGCAGCCGGGCGTTGCGTTCGGGCTTGTCCGGCCAGGCCGCGCCGGTCACACCTTCGTTCAGCGCCTCTCCGGTGCCGATGGCCAGCCAGAAGCGTCCCGGAAACATCTGCGCCAGCGTCGCCGCCGCCTGGGCCATCACCGCCGGGTGATAGCGGTATCCCGGCGCGGCGATATTGCCGAAGGGCACCGTCGTCCCGGCCATCGCCGCGCCCAGCCAGGCCCAGGCATGGCCGGAATGGCCTTGCCGTTCGCTCCATGGCTGAAGGTGGTCGGAACACTTGATCGCGGCAAAGCCCGCCGCCTCGGCTCGGATCGCCAGGTCGCGCAGGGTCCGGGGGTCGTATTGCTCATGCGAGGCGTGGTATCCGATATGCGTCATGGGTCGCCCTTGTCATCCCTGCCCTGCGGGAAGCCGGGCGCAGGGCCGAAAGTTCCCTTTGGGAACAATCCCCCGGCATTGCGACTTGCGCTGTGACATCAGCCAGCGGGGATGCGGACATGAGCGAGGCGGACGAATGGTGGAAGAACGCCGTCATCTATGGCATCGACGTGGAACGCTTCTGCGACAGCGACGGCGACGGGGTGGGCGATTTCGCCGGGCTGACCGGCAAGCTGGACCACCTGACCCGGCTGGGCGTGACCTGCGTCTGGCTGCTGCCGTTCTTCCCGTCCACGAACCGCGACAACGGCTATGACATCACCGATTACCTTCAGGTCGATCCGCGCTACGGCAGCTTCGACGACTTCCTGGACTTCGTGGTCCAGGCCGGCGCCCGAGGGATCCGCGTCATCCTGGATCTGGTGGCGCAGCATACCTCGGACCGGCATCCCTGGTTCCTGTCGGCCCGCCACGACGCCAGGTCGCCCTTTCGGGACTATTATGTCTGGACCGACCATCCGCCCCGGCCCGCCCCCGGACGCGGGCCGATGTTTCCGGGGCAGGAGGATTCGACCTGGACCCATGACCCCGTGGCGCAGCAATATTACTATCACCGCTTCTATCACTTCCAGCCCAGCCTGAACCACGAAAACCCCGCCGTCTGGACCGAACTGGAACGCATCATCGACTTCTGGATGAGCTTCGGCATCGCCGGCTTCCGCATCGACGCCGCGGCCCACATGATCGAAAAGCCGCTGGATCCCCAAGGCGGCAAGGACCGCGAACACCGGGTGCTGCGCGACATCTTCCGCCATGTCACCGCCCGCATCCCCGACGCCCTGATCATGTCCGAGGTGGACGAGGACGAATCGGTACTGCCCGAATTCTTCGACGGCCGGCAGATGAACGCGATGCTGAACTTTTCGCTGAACAACCACCTGCTGCACGCCCTGGCCGTGGGTCGCGCCCGGCCGCTGCTGGACGGGCTGGCCCGCCTGCCGCCGCCGCCCGACAACGGCGTCTGGGCCAATTTCCTGCGCAACCTGGACGAGGCCGACCTGGAGCGGCTGGATCCCGGCGCCTATGACGAAACCGTCGCCGCCCTTGGCCCCGACAAGGACATGCGCATCTTCGGACGCGGGCTGCGCCGCAGGCTGGCGCCGATGCTGGGCGGCGACGGTCCCCGGCTGCGGATGTCGCTCAGCCTGCTGTTCGCGATGCCGGGCGCGCCGCTGATCTGCTATGGCGATGAGATCGGCATGGGCGAGGATCTGTCCCAGCCGGGGCGCAACGCCGTGCGCAGCCCGATGCAATGGTCAAAAGGCCGCAACGGCGGCTTTTCCACCGCCGCCAAGTCGCGGCTGACGCAGCCCGTCGTGACCGGCGCCTTCGGCCCGGACGGGGTGAATGCCGACGACCAGTGGCAGGACGACGGATCGCTGTTGAACCATGTCGCGCGGCTGGCGGCGATCCGGCTGGAACACCCCGCGATCGGGCGGCGCGAATGCCGCCCCATCGGCGATGCGCCGGACGGCGTGGTCGCGCTGCGCTATGGCGGCGCCGACCATGACCTGGTGATCCTGCACAACCTGTCCGACAAGCCCGCGCGGCTGGATCTGGACCTGGGCGCGACATGCCGGGGCCAGGCCGTCGCCCTTCTGGGCGAGGCTTTGGACACTCAGGACGGCCGCCTGAGGATCACCCTGCCCGGATATGATTCCCGCTGGTCGAAATGGCCGCATTGAGGCAGTGTCGCCTTGGCCCGCAGGACATGAAAGGACATCCCATGACCATCCGCGCCGTCGGAACCCATGCCGCCGACCAGCCCCTTGGTCCGCTGCAAATCGCCCGCCGCGTTCCCGGCCCGCATGACCTGCGCATCGAGATCGCCTTCTGCGGCATCTGCCATTCGGACCTGCATCAGGTGCGCAGCGAATGGGCGGGGACGCTGTACCCTTGCGTGCCGGGCCACGAGATCGTGGGCCGCGTGACCGAGGTCGGCGCCCATGTCACCGCATACAAACCGGGCGACCTGGTGGGCGTCGGCTGCATCGTCGACAGCTGCCGGGACTGCCCCGACTGCGCCGCGGGGCTGGAGAATTACTGCGACGGCATGGTCGGCACCTATAACGGCCCCACCTCCGACGCGCCGGGCCATACGCTGGGCGGCTATTCCCAGGCCATCGTCGTCCATGAACGCTATGTCCTGAAGATTACCCATCCCGAGGACCAGTTGGCCGCCGTGGCTCCGCTGCTCTGCGCGGGGATCACGACCTATTCGCCGCTGCGCCACTGGGGCGCGGGACCGGGCAAGAAGGTGGGCGTCGTCGGCATTGGCGGGCTGGGCCATATGGGCATCAAGCTGGCCCATGCGATGGGCGCGCATGTGGTGGCCTTCACCACCTCGCCCGAGAAGGTCGCGGATGCCAAGGCGCTTGGCGCCGATGAGGCGGTGGTATCGCGGAATGCCGAGGAGATGGCGGCCCATGCGCAAAGCTTCGACCTGATCCTGAACACCGTCGCCGCGCCCCACGACCTGGACGCCTTCCTGGCGCTGCTGAAGCGCGACGGCACCATGACGCTGGTCGGCGCGCCCGCTGTGCCGCACCCCTCGCCCAACGTCTTCAACCTGATCATGCGCCGCCGCAGCCTGGCCGGGTCGATGATCGGCGGCATCCCCGAGACGCAGGAGATGCTGGATTTCTGCGCCGCCCACGGCATCGTGGCCGAGATCGAGATGATCCGCGCCGACCAGATCGAACAGGCCTATGAACGGATGCTGAAGGGCGACGTGAAGTACCGCTTCGTCATGGACATCGCCACCATGGCCTGATGCCGCCCCGCCGGGCGCGCGCACCAAAGGTCGAAGGCGTCATCGGAGGGGATGCCGCGAAAGCCGCAGGTGCCGAGTGACC
This sequence comes from Paracoccus haematequi, assembly GCF_900631945.1. GTDB lineage: Bacteria > Pseudomonadota > Alphaproteobacteria > Rhodobacterales > Rhodobacteraceae > Paracoccus > Paracoccus haematequi_A. Next base: position 45,190 of record NZ_UZWE01000014.1, on the reverse strand, counting down.
AGCCCGGCGCCTCAGGACGTCGCCTGGTCCATCAGGCGGCGCGCCCACATCCCCGAAGCCCAGGCGGCAGGGATCCCCAGCGGGATCGCGGCCAGAACCGACGTCTCGGGCGACAGCGCGGGCAGGCCCACGGCCTGGCCCAGCAGCCCCAGCATGAACAGGTTGATCGCCACCGCCCCCGCCGCGAAGACATAGAGCAACAGCGCGAGTTTCCAGACCGGCCAGCGATCGTCCATGGTCGTTTCCCTTTCGACACCCTGTCTTCATCCTGCACGAATTTAATGCGGCTTCTTTGACTTTGGACAAGGATCGCCCCGCCCCGAGCGACGATGGTGCACCCATCGCAACACTATCGGGAGATCCTCGCCATGCGCGAAGTCCTGACAAAGAGCATGGCCCGGAATATCTTTTACGGCGGGTCGCTGTTCTTTATCCTTATCTTCATCGGCCTGTTCGTCCATGGCCACTGGTACATCGTCAACGTCTCGACCGACAAGGAAACGCTGACCGAGAGCGTCGCCCACGGCAAGCATGTCTGGGAAGCCAAGGCCTGCGTGAACTGCCATTCGATCCTGGGCGAGGGCGCCTATTTCGCGCCCGAGGTCGGCAATGTCATGGCCCGCTGGGGCGTCCAGGACGATCCCGAGGCCGCCTTCGAAACGCTGAAAGGCTGGATGGAAGCCCAGCCCTCGGGCGTCGAGGGGCGCCGCCAGATGCCGCAGTTCAACCTCTCGGACGAGGATATTCGCGGCCTGTCCGATTTCCTGCTGTGGACCAGCAAGATCAACACCCAGAACTGGCCGCCCAACGACGCCGGTTGAGCAGGAGTGAACATCATGAAATATCAATCGCAAAGAGTCGCCCTGGCGTATATCTACGTCGCCCTGATCCTGTTCGCCGTCCAGGTGACGATGGGCCTGGTGATCGGCTATATCTACGTCAACCCGAACTTCCTGTCGGAAACCCTGCCCTTCAGCATCGGCCGGATGCTGCACACCAACTCGCTGATCGTGTGGCTGCTGACCGGGTTCTTCGGCGCCGCCTATTTCCTGATCCCCGAGGAGGCCGAGCGGGAAATCCATTCGGTGAAGGCCGCCTATCTTCAGCTGGCCATCCTGGTGCTGGGCACGGCGGGCGTGGTCGTCACCTATTTCTTCAACCTGTTCGAGGGCAACTTCCTGCTGGGCCGACAGGGGCGCGAGTTCCTGGAACAGCCGATCTGGGTCAAGGTCGGCATCGTCGTCGCCGCGCTGATCTTCCTGTGGAACGTCACCATGACGGTCCTGAAGGGGCGCAAGACGGTCATCAGCTCGATCCTGCTGATCGGCCTGTGGGGGCTGGCGCTGCTGTTCCTGTTCTCGTTCTACAACCCGTCGAACCTGGCGCTTGACAAGCAATACTGGTGGAACGTCGTCCACCTGTGGGTCGAGGGCGTGTGGGAACTGATCATGGCGTCGATCCTGGGCTTCCTGATGCTGAAGCTGACCGGCGTGGACCGCGAGGTGGTGGAAAAATGGCTGTATGTCATCGTCGCCACCGCGCTGTTTTCCGGCATCCTGGGGACCGGGCACCATTATTACTGGATCGGCCTGCCCTCCTATTGGCAGTGGATCGGCTCGATCTTCTCCAGCTTCGAGGTGGTGCCGTTCTTCGCGATGATGGCATTCGCCTTCGTCATGGTCTGGAAGGGCCGGCGCGACCACCCCAACAAGGCCGCGCTGCTGTGGAGCTTGGGCTGTTCAGTGCTGGCCTTCTTCGGGGCGGGCGTCTGGGGCTTCCTGCACACGCTGCACGGGGTGAACTATTACACCCACGGCACGCAGGTCACGGCGGCGCACGGGCACCTGGCCTTCTATGGCGCCTATGTCTGCCTGAACCTCGCGCTGTTCACCTATGCGCTGCCGATCCTGAAACGGCGCGATCCCTATAACCAGGTGCTGAACATGGCGGCCTTCTGGCTGATGTCGGGCGGGATGCTGTTCATGACCTTCGTGCTGACCTTCGCGGGCACGCTGCAAACCCATCTGCAACGCGTCCTGGGCCAGTACTACATGGAGGTTCAGGACCAGATCGTCCTGTTCTACTGGATGCGCCTGGGCGCCGGGGCGGCTGTGGTCATCGGTTCCTATCTGCTGATCTATTCGCTGCTGATGCCGCGCCGCGAGGTGGTGCGCCCCGGCCCGGTGGAGCGCGACCGCCTGGCCCACAACCCCGACCACATCGCTGCGGAGTGAAACCATGGACGGAACTTTCGATCTGAAGGGGGCCGACGCCCCCTTCTACCTGCCCCAGGGCGACGAATGCGACATCTTTGCCGCCGCCCATGCCAAAGACCTGCCCCTGCTGCTGAAGGGCCCCACAGGCTGCGGCAAGACCCGCTTCGTCGCGCATATGGCGGCGCGGCTGGGGCGGCCGCTTTATACGGTCGCCTGCCACGACGACCTGTCGGCCGCCGACCTGATCGGGCGCTATCTGCTGAAGGGGGGCGAGACCGTCTGGGTGGACGGCCCCCTGACCCGCGCCGTGCGCGAAGGCGCGATCTGCTATCTGGACGAGGTGGTCGAGGCCCGCAAGGACGTGGCCGTGGTCCTGCACCCGCTGACCGACGACCGCCGCATCCTGCCTATCGACCGCACGGGCGAGGAACTGCACGCCGCGCCGGGCTTCATGCTGGTCGCCAGCTACAACCCCGGCTACCAGAACATCATGAAGACGCTGAAGCCCTCCACCCGGCAGCGCTTCCTGTCGCTGGAATTCACCTTCCCCCGGCCCGAACACGAAATCCCCGTGGTGGCGCGCGAAAGCGGCCTGGACCGGGATCGCGTGTCGCTGCTGGTGCGGCTGGCGAACAAGCTGCGCGGGCTGAAGGGCCAGGATCTGGAGGAGGGCGTGTCCACGCGACTGGTCGTCTATGCGGCGACGCTGATCGCGGGCGGCATGGACATGGACCGCGCCATCCGCGCCGCCATGATCGAGCCGCTGACCGACGATGCCGACATCCGCAAGGGCTTGCAGGATCTGGTCGTCGCGGTGCTGGGATAAGACGATGGCCCATCTGGAAATTGCCCCCTGGGAACCCGAGGAAACGGTCGGCAAGCTGTGGCACCTGCTGGCCTCGCGCATGGATCCGCCGCAGTATTTCCCCGACGCCGCCGTGCGCTTCGACGAGATGCGCGGCCGGATCGCCGTGCTGTTCCGCGGCCTGGGGGGCGATGCCGATGTCGAATTGAAGCCGGTGGCGCTGCAATCCAGCCGTCACCGCATTTCCTGGCGCCGCAAGCTGGCCTTCGACGCCGAACATGTCGCCCGCGCCAGCTTCGACGGAGAGGCGCTGCGCCTGCCCGTCGAACTGGGCGTCTTTCCCGACCGGGCCGACAACGAAGCGCTTTATCTGTGGCTGGCCGCCGCCTCTGCCCATGCGCTCGCCTTTGCCGCCGAACCCGACCCGCTGCGGGCCGATCTGGCCGCGATGGCGGCGGGGGTCGCGATGACCCGCGCCACGCTGGAGGCCGCGCCCGGCCTGCGCAGGACGTGGCAGCGGCTGTGCGCCGCCCATCTGGCGCTGCGCCAGCGTCCCGCCCTGCGCGGGACCGAGGCCGCCGTCGAGGGGCTGGTGCGTCACCTGCTGGGCGATCCGACACCGCCCCAGCCCGCGCTGCTGCGGGACTACGCCCGGCCGCCCGCCCCTTGGGCCGCGCCGCGCGGCTATCGCCCCGTCCTGCCGGTGCCGATGTGGCCCGACCTGCGCGGGTTGGGCCGAGGCGTCGCCGACGAGGTCGCGACCGCGCCCACCGACGGCACCCCCGAGGAATCGGGCGACGGCACCGCCCGCAAGACCCGACGGCTCAAGGCCGACCAGGCCGAGCGCAAGGACAGCATCATCCTGTATAAATTCGAGGCGATGCTGACCTGGGCCGAGATGCTGAACATCAACCGCCGGGTCGAGGACGACGATCTGGACAACGCGAAAAAGGCCGCGAACGATCACGAGGAAATCGTGCTGGGCCAGATCAGCAAGGCCCCGGCGACCAAGCTGAAGCTGCATCTGGATCTGGCGCCCGAGGATGTGGACCGCGAACGCGTCGCCGGCCGCTTCACCTATCCCGAATGGGACGCGCGCGGCGGCGTCTGGATGCCCGATCATTGCCGCGTGCTGGCCGCGCCGGTCGAACCCGCGCCCGATTGGGCGGGCGTGACCGACCCCGCCGCCCGCCGCCGGATCGAGGCCGTCAAGCGCCAGTTCCAGGCCCTGCGCCCGGCCAGGCTGATCCGCCACGCCCAGCCCGACGGCGATGACCTGGATCTGGACGCCGCGCTGCGGTCGGTCACCGACCTGCGCGCCACGGGCCGCGGCAGCGACCGGATCTGGCAGCAGTCCCGCCCCGAAAACCGCGATCTGGCGGTGTCGATCCTGCTGGACGTATCGCGGTCGACGGAAAGCGCCGTCACCGGCCGCCCGGTCATCGACATCGCGCGCGAGGCCCTGACCGCGCTGGCCTGGGGGCTGGACGCCTGCGGCGACCGATTCGCGATCCAGGGCTTTTCCTCGTTGAAGCGCGACCGGGTCTGGATCCACGATTGCAAGGCCTTCGCCGAACCGATGGGCCGGACCGTCGAGGCGCGCATCCACGCCCTGCGCCCCGGCTTCTATACCCGGCTGGGCACGGCAATCCGCCACGCCTCGGCGGGGCTGGCCGCCGAAGGCCGGTCGCGGCGGCTGATGATCGTCATCACCGACGGCAAGCCCAACGACCTGGACCATTACGAGGGCCGCCACGGCATCGAGGACAGCGCCATGGCCGTGCGAGAGGCGCGCCGGGCCGGGCACGCGGTCTTCGGCATCACCATCGACCGCGACGCGCAAAGCTGGTTCCCGCGCATCTTCGGACAGGGCGGGTTCTCGGTCATCCGCGATCCCGACCGGCTGACGACCGCGCTGCCGGACATCTATCGCCAACTGGTGATGTGATGGACATCGACGACCTTCCCGGCGAGCTGATCATGTGGATCCTGATCGCGTCGGAACTGCTGGTCTTCGCGGCGGGAATCACGGCGATGATGGCGATGCAACTGACCGATCCGTCCGGCTTCGCCGCCGCGCGCGGGATGCTGGACGGGCGGATGGCGGCCCTGAACACGGTGGTGCTGGTCACCTCGGGCCTGTTCGCGGCCCGCGCCGAACGGGCGGCCGCCAGGGGCAACAGGCAGGCGGCGCGGCTGGCGCTGCTGCCCGCCGCCCTGGGCGGGGTGGTGTTCCTGGCGATCAAGGCGCTGGAATATTCGCGCGACCTGGCTGCTGGTGCCGGGATGGACAGCCATCCCTTCTTCACCTTCTATTTCCTTCTGACCGGCTTTCACGCCGCCCATGTGATCGCGGGCGTCGCCGTGCTGGGGCTGGTCGCGATCCGCGCCCGGCCGGACGGCGTGCAGGCGGGCGCGATGTTCTGGCACATGGTCGATCTGGTCTGGGTGATGATCCTGCCGCCGATCTATCTGATCGGCCCCGCATCATGAGCGCGCCGACCCGCACCTGGCTGATCCTGATCGCGCTGACGGCGGCGACCGTCGCCCTGGCGCCGCTGCCGGGACTGGCGGCGATGGCCGGGCTGCTGGCGGTCGCCTGGTTCAAGGCCCGCGCCATCCTGGGCGGATTCCTGCACCTGCGCGCCGCGCCCGGCTGGCTGCCGGCGCTGACGGTGCCGCTGGCGCTGTGGATGGCGGCGATCTGGGGACTGGCCGCGCTGGCCTTCACATGACCCGGCTGATCGCCCCAAAGGCATCGGCAAGCGCCAGATCCTGCAACCGCGAGACCGAGGAGATCGCCGCGCTCGACTGGTTCACGCGCACGCCCAGTTCGCGCAGCCGGGCGAAGGCGCGCGACAGGCTTTCGGGTTTCATGCCCAGCCGCCCGGCGATCAGCGCCTTGTCATAGGGCAGCACGACGGTCGCGCTTTCCGCGCCCTCGGGGCACAGTTCCAGCAGGAATTCCGCCACCCGCTGCGCCCCGGACCGGGCCTTCAACTGCTCGATCTGTTCGACCAGACCTTGCAGATGCATGAAGGTCGCCGACAGGATGGAAATCGCCGCCTCGGGATGGGTCTTCAGCAGGGTCAGGAAGACCTGCGCGGGAACCGCGATCAGGTCGCAGGCCGTCACCGCCTCGGCCGACACGGGATAGGCCGCCTGGCGCAGCGCGATCGGTTCTCCGAAGCTCTGGCCGCGGGTCATCACGCCCACCACCGCCTCGGCGCCGTTGGGGGCGATCCGGTACAGCTTCATCCAGCCTTCGGCGACGATATGGATGGCGGCGGCGCTGTCGCCATGCTGGAACAGCACCTGGCCACGCCGCAGATGCACGATATGGGCCGCATCCAGCAGCCCCTCGCGCAGTTCGACCGGCAGGGTCGAGAACAGCCGCGACTGGCAGGCGATCTGGCGGTGGGCGGCAGACAGTTTCATGCTCATGGACTGGCCTTTTCCGAAAAAGAGCAAGGCGGGGCAGCCCTGGGCCGCCCCGCCGGGTGGTGGGGGTTACTGGACCTGGGCGATCTCGGCGTCCATGCGCTCGCGCGCCTTTTTCGACATCTTCGCGGTCTTGGCGGCATCCAGGTTCGCGGGTGCGTCGCCCACCTGGATCAGCCCCACCATGCCCATCGCGAAATGCGGCGTGCATTTCACGCCGTAAAGGCCGGGTTCGGTCACGGTCAGCGAATATTCCTCGTTGATCTTGCTTTTGAACGGCTCGACCCCTGCGGGCAGGATCTCCTTGATCGCCTCGACGTTGTGGCTCTTGTCGGTGGGGATGAAGTGGATCACGTCGCCGGGTTGGGCCTTCACGAAGGCGGGTTCGAACACCATCATCCCGGCCTCGCCCTTGTTCATCATGTGGACTTCGTGCTCGGCGGCGAAGGCTGCGCCGGACAGGGCGAAGGTCAGGGCCAAGGCGGGGGCAAGGAAGAGGGCGCGTTTCATGGGTCTTTCTCCTGAAGTCGCGGACCGGGAAACGGTCCGTTGATCAGGGATCTAGGCCCCCGCACCCCCCTGCACTTTGCGAAAACGCAAACAAGGGGCCGTTTAATCCTCGGGGTCGGCGATGCGGGCCAGGCCCTCGGCATCCACCACGGTCAGCTTCTGGCGCCCGCCCTCGACCAGGCCCTGGCTTTCCCACGACGACAAGAGTCGCGAGACGGTATGCAGCGTGGTGCCGGTCATTTCCGCGATGTCCTGGCGGGTGATGGGAAAGTCGATGCGGGTGCCCGCCGCTTCGATCCGGCCCGCCTTTTCGGCCAGCCGCAGGACGGCATGGGCCACGCGGCGCTCGACCTCTTGGGTGGACATCTCGCGCAGGCGGGTATGGGCCTCGTCCAGGCGCTGGCCGATGGTCTGCATGGCGTTGATCGCCAGACGGGGGTTGTTTTCCACCACCGCGTCCCAGTCGGCCATCGGCCAGCCCACCACGATGGATTCGACGGCGGCGCGCGCGGTGCCGGGATAGTCGGGCCGGGCCAGGGCGCGCGCAAAGCCGAACAGGTCGCCCGGATGGACCACGCGGACCATCACCTGCTGGCCGTCGGGCGTCACCTGCGTCACCTTCAGCCGCCCGTGCAGCAGCAGATAGAACGCGACCGCCTCGGCCCCCTGTTCGAAGACCAGCCCCCCCTGCGCCACCCGGCGCGGCGTGGCGCGCGCCATCAGGCGCGCCAGGGCCGCCGGTTCCATTTGCCGGAACAGGGGCAGGTTGCGCACCTGGGATACGTCGATTGCCACGTCTTGCGCCTTCACCTTGGGTTCCTTTGTTAGTGCCGCAAAACGAAGGGGGACGCAAAGCCTTCGGAGGGCCGGGGACGTTCGGTCAGTCGGCGACCTCTCGGACCAGGCGGAAACCCAGGTTGGCGGGGGGCACCCCCACCGAGCAGCCGCCGGATTTGGGATCGCGCACGAAATCGGCGACCGCGGCGCGGTGCAGCCCCTCGACGATGTAGATGCCGCAGATGTCGTCCTGGCGCAGGATCGCGCCCGAGGCGTCCTGGTCGACCCGGCGCAAACAGGTCGAGGTCCATTCCCAGACCGCGCCGCCGATGTCGCGGATGCCTTTCGAGTTGACGTTCAGGCTGCCCACCGGCCGGATTTCGCGGTCCAGTTCGCGGCTGCGGGCCGCATCGGCGGCATATTCCGCCAGCCAGCGGACCGCAGGGTTGTCGGGATCGCTGCGCACGCCCAGGGCGTCGTCGCGAAACATTTCGGCTGCGGCATAGGCCCATTCGACATCGGCGGGCAGGCGCCAGACCTGCCCGGTTTCGGCAGACAGCCATTCGGCATAGGCCACCGCGTCCAGCCAGCTGACCCCCGTCACCGGCAGGTCGGGGCGGTCGACCGGGCCGCCCGGCGCAAGGCAGGCGCCCGCCGCCACGCAATCCAGCCATTGGCCGGTGCTGACGGCGGTTTCCATGATCTCGACGGGGGCGGGGATCCGGGTCATCTGCACCGGCGCATCCGAGGACCGGCCCGCCTGGCGCCAGTCGCCGTCCAGGCGGTGTTCGAAGGGCTGGGGATCCAGCCGCACCATGCGGGGCAGGTCGGGCGCGGGGCGATGATCCAGTGGCCACAGCGACAGGCCAAGCGCGCCGGCGACGGCCCCGGCCAGCAGAACAACGGTGGCGTGCATGTCCTTCGCTCCGGGATTTTGGGGAAAGGGGATGGGCCGTCCCCGCGCGGGAAGGCGCGGGGACGGCGGGGATCACGGCCGGATCAGACGGCGGCGGCGGGGGCCACGACCTGCTTCATCAGGTCATCGTTCCACTCGCCCTCGACGATCACATGGGCGGCGGCGCCAAGCTCGAAAGCCTCGATCAGGTTGTGGTTCACATAGGCATAGACGCCCGGCTGTTCGAAGGTATAGATCATCAGCCCCGCCGTGCCGCCGGGAATGAACCAGGTTTCCAGGCCTTCCTCGGGCGGGTTGTTGAACTTGCCGGTCGCCCAGACATAGTTGCCGTGCCCGCCGATCAGGTGGGGCCGGGTGTCGCGGTTGGCCTGGCTGTGGACGAAGGCCACCGTCTCGCCGACCTTGGACTTCATGGCGTTGTCGCCGGTCAGCGCACCCACCGCGCCGTTGAAGACCACATGCGTCGGCGTCAGGGTCTTCATGACAGCCACCACATCCTCGTAACTTTCGCCGGGGCTGTCATAGGTCTTCCAGTTGCCGGCCTCGTCGCGCGGGACATAGAAATCCTGTTCGCCGACGTAATAGATCTTGTCATAGCTGACCAGCTTGCCGTTGCGGTCCTTCAGCCCGTCGCGCGGCAGCACCATGACGGCGCCGTTCATGCCGGACACGACGTGCCAGGCCACCATGCCCGGAGGGGCGCAGTGATACACGAAGACGCCCGGTTTCGTGGCCTTCCAGCGCAGCACGCAGCGTTCGCCGGGGTTCACCTGGGTCAGGCCGCCGCCGCCAAGCGCCCCGGTCGAGCTGTGGAAGTCGATGTTGTGCATCAGTTCGTTGGTGTCGGGGTTGATCAGGGTCAGTTCCACATAATCGCCCTCGTGGACCACCATCAGCGGTCCCGGCACGGTGCCGTTGAAGGTCGAGGCCCAGTATTCCGCGCCGCTGTCGTCCAGCGTGATCTTCTTCTCGACGATGGTCATCTCGAATTCGACGACCTTGGGACCGCCGGTCGCGACCTGTTCATGGGCGTGGACGAAGGGCGGATCGACCAGATCCACCTTGACGCGCGGCAGGCTGTCCACGTCGGTGGCGGCGGCCGGGGTCAGCACCTTGGCGGCCTCGGCGGTTTCGGCGGAGGCGACGCGGACCTGGCTCAGCGCGCCCGCGATGGCTGCGCCTGCAAGGATCGTGCGGCGACTGACGGACAGGTTGGTCATGGCTTGTTCCTTCATACTCGGTGACAGGATCGGACCCGGTTCATTCCGGTTGAGGGAACAATGCCACGCCGCGTCGCGGCAAACGTTGTGCTGGATCAACCAAGTGCGGGCCTTTCGCCCCGATGCTTGCGGCAACGCAAAGAGCGGGCGTTTTTCCGGCCTATCGGTCAGGGTGACGATTACGAAAGGAACGCGCCATGTCTGATGAGAAACGTCCCCGAATCCCCCGCGGCCTGCGCGCCGACGGCGCCGCGCTGTGGTCCTATGGCTTCCGGCCGTTCTTCCTGGGCGGCGCGCTGTGGGCGGTGGCCGCCATGGCGCTGTGGATCGCCGCGCTGATCCACGGCCTGCCGCTGGGCGGCGATTACGGCCCGGCGCTGTGGCACGCGCACGAGATGGTGTTCGGCTTCGCCCCGGCGGTGCTGGCCGGGTTCCTGCTGACGGCGATCCCCAACTGGACCGGCAGCCTGCCGGTCTCGGGTCCGGCGCTGATCGGCCTGTTTTCGGTCTGGGCGGCGGGCCGGGCGGCGATGGCGTCCGCCGCGCTGACCGGGCCGTGGGCGGCCGCCGCGATCGACGCCGCCTTCCTGCCCCTGCTGCTGGCCATCGCGGCGCGGGAAATCGTCGCAGGGCGCAAGTGGAACGACCTCAAGGTGCTGGCCGGAGTGACGGCGGTCATGGCGGGCAACCTGGGCTTTCACGGCGCGGTGCTGCTGGGCGGCGATCCGGGCCTGTGGCTGCGGGCGGCGGTGGCGGGCTATGTCGTGCTGGTGCTGATCATCGGCGGGCGCATCATTCCCAGCTTCACTCGCAACTGGCTGAACCGGCAGGGCGCGGCGGCGATGCCGGTTCCCTATAACCGCTTCGACATGGGGGTGATCGCTCTGTCGGCCCTGGCGCTTGCCGCCTGGACCCTGGCTCCTGAATCACGCGCTGCCGCCCTGGCCTGCGCGGCGGCGGCGCTGCTGAACGCCGCCCGGCTGGCCCGCTGGCGCGGCTGGGCGATCAGGTCGGAACCGCTGCTGTGGGTGCTGCACCTGTCCTATGGCTTCGTGCCGCTGGGTTTCCTGGCGGTCGCGGCATCGGTCGCGGGGGTCGTGCAGCCGGTCTCGGCGCTGCATGTGCTGACGGTGGGCGTGATCGGGGCGATGATGCTGGCGGTCATGACGCGGGCCACGCGCGGCCATATCGGACGGGCGCTTGCCGCGTCGCGGCTGACCACGCTGTCCTATCTGTTCCTGTTCGCCGCGGCCCTGGCCCGGCCCCTGGCGGATCTGGCCGGATCACCCCGCCTGATGGAGGCCGCGGGCATCCTGTGGATGGGGGCTTTCGGGCTGTTCGTGGCCGAGCATGGCGCGATGCTGATCCTGCGCCGCCGCCAGCCCGCCGGGGCGCAGGCGGGGGCGTAGCGCCGTGACGGAAAGAAGGATAGTCCTTGATTGGCGAAGGCCATCGCCTTCGCCACGTCGCGACCTCCCTACCTGAACCGCCGGGCCTTCCGTGGTTTGGGGCTGCGCCGTCTTTGATCGCGATGCGGCGCGAAGGGCGGGGAAACGCAGTGCGTTTCCCGATCCCGCCCGTGCCAGGCCGAGTATCCTGCCGGGAACCGGCCCCGTCGGAACTTTTCGATCAGAGCGGCGCCATCCGGTCCGGCGTCCAGGCCGGTTCCCAGACCAGACGCACATCGACCGAGGCCACGCCCTCCAGCGATTGCAGCGCGGTTTCCACGCCCAGGCGCAGGAAATCCGCCAGCGGGCAGCCGCGCGTGGTGGTCGTCATCTGAATCCCGACATGGCCGCGGTCGTCCGCCTGGATGCCATAGATCATGCCCATGGCCAGCAGATCGCGGCCGGTTTCCGGGTCCAGCACGGTCCGCAGCCTGTCGCGGACCCTGTCCTGCAAGTCGGCCATGGCCGTTTCCCCCTCAGTTCCCGCGTCGCACCAGCAGACGATAGGTCGCCCCGTCGGCCGCGAAATTGCCCGCCCATTCGTGATGGCGCATCGCCAGTTCGGGGAACAGAAACATCGGCTCGCGGTCCAGCGTGGCGAACAGCACCTCGCCCGGCGCCATGCGGTCGACGGTTTCCAGGATGCGGACCATCGGCTCGGGCGGCATCAGCCCCGACAGATCCAGTGTGCGGGCCGGGTCGGGCCACAGCGCGGCGCCGGGCGCGGATCCGGGGGCCAGCCCCTCCTCGACCGCCTCGCCCGCGATGGGGGTGAATTCCACCTGCCAGCCGCCATCGGGCAATTGCCGGTCGCTGGCCGAAAAGCCGCGATTGGCCATCACGTTGAACAGGGGCACCGGGCGGAACGGCGCGATCAGAAGCAGCGGCTGACCCGGCTGCAAGCCGTCCACGGCCTGCATGATCTGGGAAAAGGGATCCTGGCCCTGCGCAAGCGAGGGGCGGACATCAAGCCGATGCGGGGCGGGGGTTGTCATAGTCGAAACTCCGGTCGGAAGGGGGAAGGATCATCGGCGGCAGCGCGTCGGGACGCAGGTGGCCGGGCAGGTGGCGCAGGCGGCGGATGGCGATCAGTTCGTGCCCATGCAGCAGCGCCGCAAGCAAAAGCGCAAGGGCCGAGATCTCGAAGGTCGCCGGGCTTTGCGCGGCCAGCGCCAGGGTGCCCCCCAGGGCCCCCGCGACCCACAACGCCAAGGACCGCCCGGCCATCCGGGCATCGGTCAGGTCGTGGACCATCGGCACCGGCGCGCGCCCGATCCGGGGCGCGAAGACCTGGATCCAGGTCAGGAAGCTGGTGATCTTGACCATCTGCGCCAGCGTCAGCGTGGACAGCCACCCGGCCAGGGCGGCAAAGACGGCCGCCTCGGCCCAGGCACCGCCCAGGGTCAGCGCGGGAATCGCCAGCAGCGCGGCAAGGGCCAGGAAGCCCAGGGCGGCGCGGCTCCACAGCATGTTGACCTCGGGGCGGGGGGCGCGGCGGCTGCGCCAGATGCGGCGGATTTCAGCCAGATACAGGCCCGTCGCCAGGGCGCAGACGGCGGCGCAGCCCCAGGCCAGGGGCCAGGGATCGCCGCCCGCCAGCAGGGTGCCAAGCGCGGCCAGCAGCAGCGCCAGCGCCACCCCCGCCGCGATCAGCGCCGCGCGGCGCAGGCGGCTGCCCCCATCCGGGGCGATCAGGAACATCGGAAACAGCCGATAGCTGACGCCCATCGCCGCCAGGGTCAGCCAGAAGCCCCCGCCCAGCAGGATATGCGGCGCCAGCCCGTCGGGCAGCAGCGCGGCGGCCCAGCCCGCGCCCTCGAAGGCCCAGGCCATGCCCGTCCCGGTTCCCCACAGGACCGGCAGCGCCAGCAGCGCCGTCAGCACCGTCGCGCCGTCCTGGGTGCGCCAGGCCCGCGCGGCGACCAGCGTCCCGCCCAGCATCGCCAAGGCCAGCGCGAAGCCCAGCCCCAGCAGCACCGGCCCCGCCGCCAGCAGCGTGCCCGTGGGCCAGCCCTCCAGCGCCAGAAAACCCGCCGCCAGCTCCAACGTCCCCAGGCCGCACAGGATCAGCGCGGGCAGCGCCAGCCGGGGCAGGATCAGCGTGCGCGCGGTCAGCACCGGCACGAACTGGATCAGCGAACCCAGCATCATCTGGCTCAGCCATCCAAGCGCGAACAGATGCACGGCGGCCAGGGCCCCTGCCCCCGACCAGCGGCCGGGTCCGGCAAGGCCCAGGCAAGCCAGCACCAGGGCCGCCAGCAGAAATGCCAGCGCCGAGGCGAACCACGCCAATGTCCATCTGGAAAGCGCCTTGCCCAGCATGTCCGATCCCCAAAATCCTGACGTTCAGAATTCCCCGACCGGGCCGGGGCGTCGTTGATCGAACGCAAAGAAAGCCACGGTTTCGCGGCCCACCGCCCCACTTCACATTCAGTTTGCCAAATCGTGTGGGAACCCTGTCCCGTCCCGGCTGTTGACTGGACAGCCGGCCCGGCCGGACCCTTACAGACGCAGACAAGAAGGACCATTGCCCATGACCAAGCTGCTTGCTTCCACCGCCCTTGCCGCCATGCTTGCCTTGCCCGTGATGGCGCAGACGGCGACCGACGCCACCACCGCCCCTGCCGCCGATGCCGCCACGACCACCGCCCCCGCGGCGGATACCGCGACCACCGCGCCTGCCGCGGACGCGACGACCACCGCGGCTGCGGACGATGGCTTCGGCTATACCGCCATGGCGGGCGACATGTCGGCCGAAACCTTCATCGGCAAGCGCCTCTACAGCTCGGAAACCGAGGTGGACGTGGGCGCGACCTATACCGAGGTCGACCAGAACTGGAACGACATCGGCGAGATCAGCGACCTGGTGCTGAGCCAGGACGGCCAGGTCAAGGCCGTGCTGGTCGATATCGGCGGCTTCCTGGGCTTGGGCGAACGGACGGTGGCGGTGTCCATGGACGACCTGCGCACCATCCGCGACGGCGATTCGGAAAACGAATATTTCATCGTCTTCACCGCTAACCGCGCGGCCTTGGAAAACGCCCCGGAATTCGCCTGGGCTGACGAATAAGCGGCGGCATTCCCACGACGGAAAGGGCGCGCGTCAGGCGCGCCCTTTTTCATGCTCAGCCGCCCAGGGCAATGCCTTCGCGCCGGGGATCGGCGCCGCCCGACAGCCCCTCGGGGCCGATCACGATGCCTTGCAGGCCCGAGGTCAGATCGGTCTCCTTCAGCTCGAATCCCAAGGCGGTCAGGCCGTCGGCCAGGGCGGCGGGCAGCCCCGGTTCGACATCCATGGGACCGAAGCGGTTCACCAGATTGGGCGCGGCCACGGCCTTCTGGATGTCCATGCCCCAGTCCAGATGGGCGATGATCGCCCGTGCGACATAGCCGATGATGCGGCTGCCGCCCGGCGATCCGATCACCATCGCGGGCTTGCCGTCCTTCAGCACGATGGTCGGCGCCATGGACGACCGGGGCCGCTTGCCCGGCGCCAGCGCATTGGCGATGGGCCAGCCGTCGGCGTCATGGGTCTCGAAGCTGAAATCGGTCAGTTCGTTGTTCAGCAGGAAGCCATGCGCCATCACCCGCGACCCGAAGCCGTTCTCGATGGTGGTGGTCATCGACAGCGCATTGCCCTGCCCGTCCACGATCGAGATATGCGTGGTCGAGGGCAATTCCAGCGACGCGTCCTGCCCCCACAGCGCCGCGTGGGACCAGCCGGGCTGGCCCGGCGCGACCTCGGGCAGGCTGTCGTCGCCCGCCAGCAGCTTGGCCCGTTCGGCCAGATAGGCGGGATCGATCAGCCCTTCGGTCGGCATCGGCACATGGTCGCTGTCGGCCATGAAGCGGCCCCGGTCGGCAAAGGCCAGCCGCGAGGCGTCGCCGATCAGCCGCCAGCTGTCCGGGTTTTCCGCCCCCAGTGCCGCCAGATCGTAACCGCCCAGCATCCCCAGGATCTGCCCCACGGTCAGCCCCCCGGACGAGGGCGGCCCCATGCCGCAGACATCGTGGGCGCGGTATTCCACGCAGACGGCGGGGCGTTCGACCACGCGATAGGCGGCAAGATCGCCCAGGGCCAGCAGGCCGGGATTGTCCGCGCCCCGCACGGCGGCAACGATGCCTTCCGCGACCTCGCCCCGATAGAACCCGTCGGCGCCCTGGTCCGCCAACCTGCGCAGCGTGTCGGCATAGGCCGGGTTTTTCAGCAATGCCCCTGCCGCGACCGGCTTTCCGCCGGGAAAGAAATAGGCCGCCGTTGCCGGATCGGGTTGCAGGGCGTCACCCTCGGCCGCGACCAGATCGGCCAGGCGGGGCGAGACGGTGAAGCCTTCCTCGGCCAGCCGCAGGGCGTCGTCGAACAGGCCCGCCCAATTCGCCCGGCCCCATCTGCGATGCGCGGCCTCCAGCAGGGCGGGGGTGCCGGGGGTGCCGACCGAACGGCCGCCGACCACGGCGTCCATGAACTCCATCGGCTGCCCGGCATCGTCCAGAAACAGCGTGGGCGTCGCGGCCAGGGGCGCGGTCTCGCGCCCGTCCAGCGTCGTCAGCTCGCCGGTCGCGGCGTCATACCAGACCAGGAAGGCCCCGCCCCCCAGGCCCGAGCTTTGCGGTTCCACCAGACCCAGCACCGCCTGCACCGCAATCATCGCATCCGCCGCGCTGCCCCCGGCCGCCAGGATCCTGGCGCCTGCCTGGACTGCCAGGGGATGGGCCGCGCTGACCATCCAGTCCTGCCCGGCGACGGGCCTGCCCTCGGCCTTGGCGGTCAGGGCCGCGCGCGCCGCCTCGGTCAGGGGACCGAAGGCGTCGCCCCGGCCGGGCGTCTCGGTCGCGCCTTCGGGCGCGACGGCATCGGTCGCCTGCTGGGCCTGTCCCATGGCAACGCTGCCCAGAAGCAGCGCGATGGCAAGTGCCGGATATTTCATCCCCGTCTCCCCCTTCATGACGGGTCCAGTCTGCGCGCTTGGGGGCCATGGCGCAACCCGTGGGATGGCCGACGCCATCGCACCGGCCACCGCTGCGTCCGGGAAGGCAGCCGTGGCGGCGGTCGTTGATCGTTTGCCACGGCAAAGCCTCGCACCGCCCCAGGGATCAGATCATAAGATTCTTCGATGTTTCTTCGCGCGTCAGCCGGGATTCCAGCAGATCGCCGTTCCGGGTCAGGATGGGATAGGCCACCTTCACCAACAAAGAATTGATTTCCTTCAGGGATCTGACCACTTCCAGGTGCAGGTCGCTGGTTTCCATGCTTTCGGCCTGGCCGCTGCGCAGCCGCGCCAGATGGCGGTCGTGGCTTTCCCGTTCCAGACGGCGCAGCACCGATTTCTCGGCCACAAGCTGGCGGGCGGCGGACAGGTCGCCGCTGACCATCACATGCAGGGCAAGCTGCATGTTGGCCAGGACACGGGCGTGCATCCGGGACAGCTCCTCCCATCCTTCCGCCGAAAACCGCAGCTGCCGCTGAAGCTTCTCGTCCGCCTGGGCCAGCAGGTTCTTGGCGATCAGATCACCGATCGCCTCGAAGTCGATGGCCATGGCGGCCAGTTCCAGGCTGCGCTTCGCCTCGTCCTCGGTCAGGTCGCCGCGATTGATCCGGGCAATGAACAGCTTGATGTCGGTGTGACGCTGGTTCACCTCGTCATCCATGGCGCGAAGCTGGGCGATCCGGCGGGCGTCGCCGCCCTCCAGCACGTCGGCGACCGGACGCAGCATCGCCTCGACCGCCTCGGCCATGCGCAGCAGTTCGCGCTGCACGCTGGCAAGCGCCAGCCGGGGCTGGGACAGCGAGGACGGGTCCAGCGAACTGCGATAGCCGGGCATCGCCTCGGCGCCATCGGGCTTGGGCCACAGGCGCGCGGTCAGCCGGTCCATCGTCCCCGCCAGGGGCAATGCCACGATCAGCAGCGCGGCGTTGAACAGCACGTGGAAATTGACAAGCTGCACCCCGGCATCGCCGCCCAGGTATTGCAACGGCTGCGGCACGACTTGCAGCAGGATCAGCGCGGCGACCGCGCCCGTGCCGCGAAAGATCAGATTGCCCATCGGGATGCGGCGTTCGGGCAGCGCCGTCCCGCGCGTCAGCCAGGCCGCGATCAGCGCGCCGCCCAGATTGGCACCCAGAACCATCGGCGCGGCCGCCTGGGCCGGCAGCAGCCCACCCGAGGCGAAGCTGGCAAACAGCAGCAGCGCCGCGACCGAGGAATGCAGCCCCCAGGCCAGCAGCGCCGCCAGCGCAAAGGCCGTCAGCGGATCGCCGCGCAGATAGGCCGCGACCTGCGGCAGCACCGCGCTGTCGCGCAGCGGCTCGGTCGCCTCGGCCACCATGCCCAGCGACAGCAGGATGAAGCCGATGCCAAGGACGATGCGGCCGATCTGGCGGATCTGGCGGTTCTCGACCTTCAGGAACATCGTCGTCCCGGCCAGCAGCAGGATCGGGATCAGGTCGGACAGGTCGAAGGACAGCAGCTTCACGACCAGGGCCGATCCCAGATCCGCCCCCAGCATCGCCGCGATGCCCGCCGTCACCCCCAGCATCCCCGATGCGGCAAAACCCACCGCCAGCACCCCCACCGCGGTCGAGCTTTGCAGCACGACGGCCAGGATCATCCCGGCCATGGCGATCCCCGCCGATCCGCCCCTCGCCTGTCGCAGGGTGCGGCGCAGGGACAGCCCCCAGGCACGTTCCACCCCGGTCCGCACCATCCTGACCGCCCACAGCAACAGCATGACGGCGGCGGCCAGATGAATCAGGATCAGGATGGGATGCATGGCGTGGTCTCCGGGTATGGACCTTCACGAAAGCCGCACGGCCTTTTACAAATCAAATCGTTACTTCCGATGGTATCATAGAATTTCCCGAGGCTGCGAGGCGCTGTGTCCCGTTGCGGGCCTTCCAGTTCGTCGCCATCCCTGGGGCTTTTCCCGCGCGGCCCAGGAATTGCTGCCGACCCCGCCCGCCATTTCCGATCAGGTCCGCAAGCGGGAAGAAGAATACGACGTTCTGTTGTTCAACCGGATGCGCAAGCAGGTGACGCCGACCAGCGCAGGCGAAGCCGACCTGAGCGCTCTGGGCCAGATCCCGACCCTGAGGAGCTTCGACTGCCAGCTTCTCGGTTCGTCACCCATCATCGCCTTTGTGGCGCACACGCACGATCTGGCGGGCGCCGGGCAGTTGCGGCCGGATCAGCGTTCCGGTCATCCGCTGGTCCTGCGCGAACGCGGTTCCAAGACCCGCGCCAAGCTAAAGGTCGCGACCCGCGCCTTGGGCCTGGATCTGCAACCCGCCGTCCAGGCCGGGGGGCGCGAGGCGGTCCGGGAGATCGTCGCCTCCCGGCGACGCGGGCGGCGGGCCTTAACCCGCCATCCGCTTCCAGATTTTCCAGCGGCGGTGAAAGCGGTCCAGCCAGACAAGGCTGCGGCGGCGATGCCGGTCGCCGTACCAGGGCATCATCCGCAGCCCCTCGTCGCCCCGGTCGCGATAAAAGTTCGGAACCGGGTGGAAATTCCGCATCTTCAGGTGGAAGACATCGCAGGCCGCCGTGGCCTGGGGCGGCACGATCCAGCGCCAGTCGGCCGCGACGCAGCGCCCCGCCGCCTGTTCGCGCCGGTGAAACGTCATGAACTGGTCCGAGGCGCTGTGATGGTCCAGCATCGTGACCCCGGCCTGGCGATAGGAATGCAGGACCGCCGCGTTCAATTCGGTCAGCGCCCGGTCCTTCCACAGCGGATCGGCCCGGTGATCGGGCACGATCCCGACGGCCTGGGCCAGATCGCCCAGAACGTCATAGCGTTTCCTGTCTGCGAAATCGCGCGATGCGATCTCGGTCCCCATGTAGAAGCCGTTGAACGGCGCGCAGGGATAGTCGATCCCGCCGATGGTCATGATATGGCCGGTGACCAGCGGAACCGAATACCACCGCAGGCCCAATTCGGCGACAGCGGGAAAGCCCGGATGGGTGATCGGCACCTCGCGGATGCAGGACGGCGGCAGGTCGACGATGTGCCGCCGGTCGTCCCGGTCCCGGATCATCAGCGGCAGGGGATCGAACGCCCCCGGCACCAGTGGCGGCCGCCAGCCCAGCGACATGGCGATGCGCGTCATTTCCTGGTTCTGCCGGTCGCCGGTCACACGCCCGTCGGCCTGGACATGGGCCGCGTACTGGATCGCCTGGGGGCTTTCGATCCAAGCCGGCAGGTCCGTCCCCCGGACCGGCGCGAAGACCGAGATGATCGATCGAATGCGCCCGTCGCCATGCGCCTCGTCCAGATGGGCAAAGACCCGCTGGGCGATCTGCGCGGGATCCGTCAGGTGGCGGCAGTCCACGACATCCAGGCTTTCCCACAGCAGCCGGCCGATGCAGCGCCCGTTGTTGCGCCAGGCCAGGCGCGCGCCATAGGCCAGCTCGTCGGGGGTGTGTTCGTAATGGCCGGTCCGGGCAAGCTCTCGCCGGACCGCGGACCAGCGGGCCTGCCGGGCGGCCTTTCCCGCCCCCGTGGCATCGTGGAAGGCGTTCAGGAAGGCGCGCGCCTCCTCTCTCCTTTCCAGGGCCGACAGGCGCCGCAGCCGTCGCTGCAAGGGGCTTCCGTGCAGCGCATCGGCACGCTGCCAGCGTCCTCGAAACAGGGCCATCACATCAGCCCGTCGAACTGCCGTGCCGAATCGCGCAGAGGGCGCCGGTTGATCTGGTGGACGATGGACAGCACCCGCGCCTTGGACCGGCGGTAATCCCGCCCGAACGGCCGCAGCCGCCGATAGCCGAACTGGGCGCGGGCGTGATCGCTGGTGGTCAGCGCCAGTTCGGCGCCGCTTTCCGCAGTGCCCACCATGTCGCGCCAGACGGGCGTGTCGGTGTACAGGCTGAAATTGTTGAAGCGCACCCGGTCCAGCATGTGCCCATGGGTTTCCAGGAACCGTTCCGTCGCCTCCATGTCCTGCGCCGTCTCGCCGGGGAAGCCCTTGAACATGGTGCAGCGGATCGACAGGCCTGCGGCATGGGCGTCGTGGATGAACTGCGAATTGCGTTCGACGCTGCTGCCTTTCCGCATCCGGTCCAGCAAGGCCTGGCTGCCCGTTTCCAGGCCGAGGGACACCCGGCGCATTCCTCCGTCCACGGCGGCCATCAGGTCGCGGCGCGACAGTCCGTTGTCGTCGCGCTGATCGACATGGACGGTGCCGACCCATTCGGCCCCCTGGACATAATGCTGGATCCGGCCCGCGATGCCCCGGATCATGTCGGGCCAGGAATTCAGCTTCAGGTCCAGGAACAGGAAGCTGGCGGTGTTGTGGCGCCGCGCCTGTTCCTGCATCTCCAGCAGCACGCTGTCGATGCTGCGGGTGCGGAACTTGCGGCCCGAGGCCGAGATCACGTCCGAACAGAACAGGCAGCGGTCCCACTGGCAGCCGCGCCCCGTCATCAGGGGCACGATGCGCACCGGATAGCGGTCCCAGGGAAAATCGGTGAAATCCGGGATCGGCGTGGCGTCCAGCGGCCGCAGAGGAGGCGCGACGGACGAGCTGCGGCCATCCGCCAGCGTCACGCCGGGATATTGCAGCACGTCCCCCTTGGCCAGGAAGGTCCGCAGCAGGTCGGGCAGCACCAGGTCGGCCTCGCCCCCGAACAGCATCGAGATGCCCGGAACCTGGCGCCATTCCTGGGCGACATGGGTCAGGTTGAACATCGGCCCGCCGACGATCACCGGAATGCCGGCCTCTCTGGCCAGCGCGGCCAGGGCGCGGATCGTCGTCATATGTTGCAGATAGGCCGAAATCAGGATCACGTCCGGCCGCCGGGCAATGGCGCGCGCCGCCTGCTTCAGGACGGTCGGATGCGGACGTTCGTGCCGGGCGCGGTAAGCCTTTCGCAACAGGTCGCGCAGGGCATAGGCCTGCGGCATGTCCGTCAGGCTGATCCGGCGGCGCAGATGATCGAAGACGTTTTCCTGCCGCTCGCGGGCGGCGGCGGGCACGTCATGGGCCAGCGGCGACAGCAGTTCGACCGTCTGCCCCGTGTTGCGAAGCGCGGCGATCAGCAGCCCGATGGCAAGGGTCGGAAAGGTCGAAAAGTTGTTCAGGTCCACAAGCAGGACATGATGCCGGACAGTCGTGCCGAAATCCGGTGCGGCCCTGCCTTCATAGGGCCGGGCCGGCGACAGGCTGCGCGGAATGCGGATATTCTGATTCATAACATGTCACTCCAAAAAACTCAACAAAACGACAGCCCGGATATTCGGCAGAACATGCTTCTCTTATTGTCCCCGGATCGCCATGCGGCCGCCGACAGGGAAATCACGCGATCTTTATCGGCAGTCCTTTCGCCGAAAACCTGTCGATTTGGACAGTTCCTTAAAAATTAACCAATTTTTAATTCCGCTTTGGTTGTGGCGTGATTATAGACCTCAACCTCACAACGGTTTTGACTAGACAAATCCGACCAAATCAGCGGCTGACCCGCATTTACCAACCAGCAAAAATCAGCTTTGGAAAAACGGCGGCATTGAATAAAAACACGGCCGTCATGTGATAATCGCGCCGCTTCGGCCTGGGGATAAGGTTTGCCTTCGGATCACATCGTTTATCTGACGGGCCTTTATCCCGCCGTGTCGCATACCTTCATTCTGCGCGAGGTCGCCGCCCTGCGCGCCATGGGGCTGCGGGTGACGACCTGTTCGGTCAACCGGCCCCAACCCGCCCATCTGATCGGCCCTGATGAACGGACGGCGGCGGGGACCACCTTCTATCTGCTGGCCGCCGCTTGCAGGCCGCTGACCCTGCTGGCCGCCGTGGGTCGGGCAATCCGCAGGCCCCGGCGACTGGCGCGGGCCGCAGGCATGTTGCGACACAGCGGCGCGACGGGGATCGGCGGCCATACCCGGCAAGTGGCCTATCTGATCGAGGCGATGGTGCTGGCGCGGTTTCTGGACCGATCCGGCGCCACGCGGATCCACAACCAGCTTGGCATGGCCTCGGCCTCGGTCAGCCTCTATGCCTCGGTTCTGGCGGGGATTCCGTTCAGCTTCACCCTGCACGGCCCGGACGATTTCCTGGAAGGCCCGTCGCGGCAGATGGCCGCCAAAATCGCATCGGCGGATTTCGTCGCCTGCATCAGCGCGTTCTGCCGCGACCAGGCCCGGCAGCGATGCGACAGCCGGGACTGGCCCAAGTTGCAGATCGTTCGCTGCGGGATCGACCCCGCCGCCTATCGCCGGGCCGACCGGACGCCGCCCCTGCGACGCCTCTTGTTCGTCGGCCGCCTGGTGCCGGTCAAGGGGGTATCCGTCCTGATCGGGGCGTTCGGCCGGATCGCCCGCGACTGTCCCGATGCCGTCCTGACCATCGTCGGCGACGGCCCCGACCGCGCCGGGCTTGAGGCGATGGCCTCAGGCCTGGGGCTGGGCGGCAGGATCGCCTTTACCGGCGCCCAGAACCAGCAGCAGGTCGCCGCCCGGATGGCCGAGGCCGACCTGTTCGTCCTGCCCTCGTTCGCCGAGGGGCTGCCGGTCGTCCTCATGGAGGCGATGGCGTCCGGCCTGCCGGTGATCGCCACCAACATTGCTGGCATCCCCGAACTGGTCGAGGACAATGTCACCGGGCGGCTGGTCGAGGCCGGGGATGAACGGCAGCTGGCGCGGGCGATGCGGGACTGCCTGACCATGCCGCTGCCCGCGCTGACCATGGCCCGACAAGGGCAAATCCGCGCCTCCCGCGATCACGACATGTGGACCGAGGCACGGCGCCTGGCCCGCTTCCTTCAGGCATCGGGCAATCGGCCAGCCTGAGACCCTGCCGCCCGCGCCTTCCCGTCCCGGAACGAGGCCATGATGACGATCGCGGTCGAGGTCAGGACGAAGCGGGGGATCCGACAGCCAGCCCGATCCAGCCAGACCAGGGCCGCCAGGCGCGCGGGCTGCAATCCGGGCCGACGATGAACAGGAACAGCGCCAGTTCCGCGACATGGATAGGGGATTGCGCGTCGCGGCGGCGGTCACGGGGTGACCGTCATCCTGGACAGGCGGCTCCGGTGTCGATCCAGGCCCGCGTCAGCTGGCCGAAGATTTCCTGGCTGCCGGGGGCGGGCTCGCGGCCCACGCCGGGGTGCCAGCCCCAGCCGACCAGGCCGTCATGGGCGTTGTGTTCGTGAAGCTCTTCCAGCGTCTTGCCGCCGTTGCGTTCGGGATCCTTGATCTGCTGGCAGATCTCGCCCAGGGACAGGCCGACCCAGCCCATGCTGACCGGGGCCAGCGACCAGGGTTCGTGCCCCGGAATGCTGCCCTGGCCGCCGGTCAGGGTCACATTCTCGGCCCCGTGGCAGGTGTTGCAGGTCATCCCCGGCGCGCCGAAATCGGCCTCTCCGCGCACCACGGGCGGATCGTGGGGATGCATGTCGTCGCCCTGCGTCGGCCCGCCGGTGACCGGGTGGCAGTTCAGGCAGCGCGGATGGGTCAGCACCTTGCCCATTTCCTGAAACAGGGCGGCGGACCTTTCGGCCTTGTCGGCGATGGCATCGAAGGCGTCGGGGGTTTGCAGGTCGTCCTGCGCCCAAAGCGGCGCGGCGCAGAACAGCGCCGGGACAAGAACGGCCGTGACTGATCTCATGAAATCGCTCCGCCGAAAGGAAGCTGGTATTGCCGGGCGCCGTTCAAGGCGCGCCAGGCATTGGCCATCGCCGGGGCCAGCGGCGGCACGCCCGGTTCGCCGACGCCGGTCGGATCCGCGGCGCTGCGGATGATCGAGACCTCGACCGCCGGCATCTCTGCGATCCGCAGCATCGGATAGTCGTGGAAGTTGGATTGCTCGACCGTCCCGCCCGGCGCCAGGGTGATGCGGCTGTGCCGCGCGGCGGACAGCGCATAGCCGATGCCGCCCTCCATCTGCGCGCGGATCACGTTGGGATTGACGGCGATGCCGCAATCGACGGCGCACCAGACGCGGGTGACGCGCGGGGTGCCGCCGCGATCCTCGACCTCGACCACCTCGGCGACATAGGTGCCGAAGCTTTTCGCGTAAGCGATGCCATAGCCCTTGCCGTCGCGGCGCGGTCCCTGCCAATCGGCCATGCGGGCGGCCTCGGCGATCGCGGCGCGTTCGCGCGCGGCCTCGGGCGGCAGCAGGTCCAGGCGGCCCTGCACGGGATCCTTTCCGGCGGCCTCCAGAACCTCGTCCAGGAAGGTCTCGACCGCATAGGCGGTGTGGGTGTGCCCCACGGACCGCCACCACAGCACACTGACCGGGCTTTCCATCCGCGCCCAACCGATGCGCCGCGCGCCCAGGCGGTAGGGCAGGCCGGTGGAGCCTTCGAACGAGCTGTTGTCCGGGCCGCCCTTCAGCATCGCCTCCATCGGCGTACCCGCCATGATCGACTGGTTGGCAACGACGTTTTCCCAGGCGACGATGGCACCGTCCGCATCCAGGCCGGCGCGCAGGCGGTGGACGGTCATCGGGCGGTAATAGCCGCCCTTCACGTCGTCCTCTCGGGTCCAGACCAGCTTGAAGGCGCCGTCTCGCCCGGCGGCCTTGGCGATTGCACCGGCTTCGGCCGCAAGATGGGCCGAGCCCTGCGCCCGCCGACCGAAGGATCCGCCCGCCATCAGCACGTTGATCGTCACGTCCTCGGGCGCGATGCCCAGGGCGCCCGCGATGGTGGGCTTGTCAAAGGACGGGAACTGGCTGCCGAACCACAGCTCGGCCTTGCCGCCCTTGGTCTCGATCACCGCATCCAGGGGTTCCATCGGCGCATGGGCCAGATAGGGGAAACGGTATTCGGCCGTCAGCACCCTGGCCGCGCCGTCGATGGCTGACAGGTCGCCCTCTTCCTCGACCGTCTCGCCACCCTGGGCGGCGGCCTCGGCGAAGGCTGCGAACATCTGGGTGGAGCTGCGCGTTTCCGCCTTGCTGTCGTCCCATTCCAGGATCAGCGCGTCGCGGCCCTTCATCGCGGCATAGGTGTTAGTCGCATAGACCGCCACGCCCGAGGGCACGGTCCGCACCATCTCGACCCCTTTCACCGCCAGGGCGGCGCTGTCGTCCACGCGGGCCAGGGTCGCGCCGAACCGGGGCGGATGCGCCACCACCACGGTCAGCATCCCGTCGCGATAGACATCCATGGTGAACTGCGCGGTGCCGGTGGATTTCGACGCGCTGTCCAGCTTGGGCCGGTCGGTGCCGATCAGCACGAAATCGGCGGGGGCCTTGACCGGCGGATCCTCGGGCACCGGCTGGCGGGCGGCGGCGGTCGACAGCGCGCCGAAGCCGGACGACCGGCCCGAGGCCTCATGCGCGACGACCCCCGCCTTGACGGTGATCTCGGAGGCGGGGACGCCCCATTCCTCGGCCGCTGCGGCGACCAGCATGGCGCGGGCGGCGGCGCCGGCCTTGCGCATCTGCATGAAGCTGTTGGCGATGGCGGTGGACCCCCCGGTCCCCTGCGCCCCGAAGGCGAGGTTCGCATACAGCCTGTCGTCGGCGGGCGCGCCTTCGGCCCGCATCTGCGACCAGTCGGCGTCCAGTTCCTCGGCCACCAGGGTCGCAAGGCCGGTATAGGGCCCCTGCCCCATCTCAAGGTGCTTGATCATCACCGTGACCAGATCGTCGGTCCCGATGCGGACAAAGGCATTGGGCGCGAATGGCCCGGCCACGGTCATCTGCGCCCGACCCCGCCCGACCGGCAGCGTCACAGCCAGAAGCAGCCCGGTCCCGCCTGCCAGAAATCCCCGGCGCGTCGTCGGAATGGACATGGTCAGCCCTCCAGCGTCCGGGCGGCGTCGTGGATGGCCTGCCGGATCCGCACATAGGTGGCGCAGCGGCAGATATTTCCCGCCATCGCGTTGTCGATGTCCTCGTCGCTGGGCTGCGGGATCTGTTGCAGCAGGGCGGTCGCCGACATGACCTGCCCGGACTGGCACCAGCCGCATTGCGGCACGTCGATGGCCGTCCAGGCCGCCTGCACGGCGGCGACCTCGGGGCCTTCCATGCCCTCGATGGTGGTGACCTCGCTGCCCTCGATCATGCCGATGGGGGTCACGCAGGACCGCCGGGGCATTCCGTCCAGCATCACCGTGCAGGCGCCGCATTGCGCGATGCCGCAGCCGAACTTGGTGCCGGTCAGGCGCAGTTCGTCGCGCAGGACCCACAGCAGCGGCGTTTCGGGATCCACGTCCAGATCGTGATCCCGGCCATTCACACGAAGTCGCGTCATCCCTGGCCTCATTCGCTGGGTCCGGGAATGATGGACCGGCTGCGGGCCAGGTCAAGAAAAAACCGGGCTGCCGCGCCCATCCGCCGACCGGCGGGCTGCGATCGGACAGGCTGACGACACGGCCCAAAGATCGACACGATGGCAACAAGGCCGACATCTCTGCCGTCCCGGCGCTTCTGGACGGATGTCCCGCACCGCGCCACCTGCCCGCCGACAGGGGATCGGACGCGAACAGCCTGCGAAGCGCCTTGCGGCGACCAGAACAAGGGCCGTCATCCCCGCCACGCTCCGCAACCATGACAGGGCGGGCCTGTCAGGGCTGGATCGTGCAGCAGCCCGACAGCAGCCTGGGCTGGTCGCCATGCAGCACGATCGTCGCGGACAGGCCGAACAGCCGGTCCGACATGCCGTCCGAACAGATCTGCGGCTGGGCAAACAGCGTCACGTCCCGTGCCACGACCACCCGCGCGGGATCGCGGAAGATGCCCGTATCCAGCACGGTCTGAACGGGGCGGCGGTCGCCCGCCTGATCCTCGGGGCTGCGCAGGACCAGGTCGCCCGCTTCCGGCCTCGCGTCCCAGAACGGCTCTGTCCCCAGGCAGCGGAAACCGGCGGGCAGCGCGCCCGGCTGCCAGACATCGGTGCGATAGGCCAGATAGCGCATGGAAACCCAGCCCGACGCCTCGGCCGTGTTGACCCGGCCCCAGCCGCGCCGTTCCTCGACAACCTCGATCCGTCGGGCGTCGGGGGCCAGGGTGCCGATGATCGTCGCCTGGGCGTTCGGTTCGGCCCGGATGTTCAGGACATCCCCCGTGGCGACGCCCGCCACGTCGAACAGGGTGGGCAGGATGTATTCCTGCGTCGCGGCGGCGGGACCGGCCAGGGCAAGGGTCAGGGCAAGGGTTGTGCGCAACATCGGGGCCTCCGTTCTGTCCGGCGCAGTCTAGCCGGTTCGGCGCCAAAGGCCACCGGGGTCCGTTCACGGATGGTTCCCCCCGCCCGCCGAAGCGGCTAGAACGGCCCCATGACGACGCGCCTGACCGCAGACCAAGACCTGACCGCCGCCCTGGCGCGGACGCTGGCCGCCACGGCGCGGCCCGGCGACACGATCCTGCTGGACGGGCCGGTGGGGGCGGGCAAGACCCATTTCGCCCGCGCCTTCATCCGCGCCCGCCAGGGTGACGCGGCCGAAGACGTGCCCAGCCCGACCTTCACGCTGGTCCAGACCTATGACGACCCCCTGGGCACCGAGATCTGGCACGCCGACCTGTATCGCCTGACCGATCCGTCCGAACTGGCCGAACTGGGCCTGGACGAGGCGCTGACAGAGGCCATCTGCCTGATCGAATGGCCCGACCGGCTGGAACGCCTGCCGGACGGCGCGATCACCATCAGCATCGCCGCCCAGGATGACCCGGATCTGCGCGACATCACCCTGATCGCCCCGGACGCCGCCCGCATTGCCGCCCGCGCGGGGTTCGTGGCGCAGGCGGGATGGGGGGATGCGCGGATCCTGCCGCTGGCGGGCGACGCCTCGGCCAGGCTCTATTTCCGGCTGGAGGCGGCGCAGGGCCGCGCGGTGCTGATGGACGATCCCTCGGGCGCCTGCACGCCCTTCGTGGCGATGACCGGCTGGCTGCGCGGCCACGGCTTCGGCGCGCCCGCGATCCTGGCGCAGGATCCGGCCGGGCTGCTGCTGGTCCAGGATCTGGGCGACGATCTGGTGGCCCGCGTGCTGGAACGCGACCCGGCGCTGGCGCCCGCGATCTATGATCGGATCGCGGATCTGCTGGTCGATCTGCACCGCCATCCGGTGCCGGATTTCGTGGCCGCCCTGGACGGGCCGGCCCTGGCCGACCAGGCGGGCCTGTTCGCCGAGTGGTATCCCCAGGCGGCGGGCGCGACGGGCGGCCACGACATCGCCCCCCTGATCGACCGGCTTCATGCCGACCTTGCCGCCGACATTCCCCCGGTGCTGGCCCTGCGCGACTTCCATGCCGAGAACCTGATCTGGCGGGGCGAGGCGCCGCTGGGCCTGATCGACTATCAGGACGCGGTGTCCTGCCATCCCGCCTATGATCTGGTTTCGGCGCTGCAAGACGCGCGGCGCGACGTGGACCCCGGCATCGAGGCCGCCTGCGTCAGCCGCTATCTGGCCGCGTCCGGGCTGGACCCGGACCGCTTCCGCGCCGCCTATGCGCTGCTGGGGGCGCAGCGGAACCTGCGGATCCTGGGAATCTTCACCCGGCTGTGCATCCGCGACGGCAAGCCGCGCTATCTGGATTTCATGCCGCGCGTCTGGGGCCATGTGCAGCGCAACCTGGCCCATCCCGCGCTTGCGCCCCTGGCGCGGGCGGTCGCCGCACTGCCCGCCCCGGACGCCGCCGTCATCGAAAGGATCCGCGCCCGATGCGCCCGCTGATGATCTTTGCCGCCGGGCTTGGCACGCGGATGCGGCCGCTGACCGACAGCCTGCCCAAGCCGCTGATCCCGGTGGCGGGCCGCACCCTGCTGGACCGGGCGCTGGATCTGGGCCGAGACGCCGGGGCAGGGCCGGTGGTCGTGAACACGCATTACCTGGGGGACCAGATCGCCGCGCATCTGGCGGATCGCGACGTGGCGATCAGCGACGAACCGGGCACGATCCTGGACACCGGCGGCGGTCTGCGCCAGGCGCTGCCTCTGCTGGGACAAGGCCCGGTGATGACGCTGAACCCCGATGTGGTCTGGACCGGGCCGAACCCGCTGGCCGCCCTGAACGCCGCCTGGCGCGACGAGATGGAGGCGCTGCTGATGCTGGTGCCGCTGGACCGGGCCACCGGGCGGCAGGGGGCCGGCGATTTCAGCCTGGATGCGGCGGGCCGGATCAGCCGCCGGGGCGATTTCGTCTATGGCGGCGCGCAGATCATCCGCCCCGACCGGCTGGCCCGGATCCCCGATGCCGCCTTTTCGCTGAACCGGCTGTGGGATCTGCTGATCGCCGAGGGCCGGGCCTTCGGCATCGCCCATCCCGGCGGCTGGTGCGACGTGGGCTATCCCCAGGCGATCCCCCTGGCCGAGGCGATGCTGGATGCGTGAGCCTGCCTTCCGCGGCCTTTTCGCCCTGCCGCCGGGCGTCGATTTCGCCCATGAATTCGTGACGGGCTTCCTGGACCGCATGGCCGGACAGCCGCCCGAGGCGATGGCCCGCGTCACCATCTATGCCAATGCCGCGCGCACGCTTGCGGAACTGAAATGCGCCTTCGACCTGCGCGGCCCGCTGCTGCTGCCGCGCCTTCTGCCGGTCACGAACCTGGACATCCCTTCGCTGCTGGACCAGCCCGAGGCCGCGCCCCTGGCCCGGCGGCTGCAACTGGCCCGGCTGGTGGCGGGGCTGCTGAGGACGCGGCCGGATCTGGCATCGGGCCATTCCATCGCGGCGCTTGCCCGGTCGCTGGCCGATCTGATGCAGGAAATGCAGTCCGAGGGCCTGGCCCCCGACGCGCTGGAAGGCATCGACACCGGCG
Source organism: Paracoccus haematequi (assembly GCF_900631945.1). Lineage (GTDB taxonomy): Bacteria > Pseudomonadota > Alphaproteobacteria > Rhodobacterales > Rhodobacteraceae > Paracoccus > Paracoccus haematequi_A. Next base: position 15,157 of record NZ_UZWE01000014.1, on the reverse strand, counting down.
ATCACGCCCGGCACTGGCAGAACGCCCTGGTCTTCCTGCGCATCGCCGCGCGGTTCCACCTGGCCGGCCCGCCGATGGACCGGGCCGCGCGCCAGAGGCTGGCGGCGGAAACCCTGCTGCACGACTGGTCGCGGGGCGTGGGCCTGCCCGACGGGCCGGTGATCGTCGCCGGATCGACCGGATCGCACGGCGCCACGCGGCTGTTCATGCAGGCGGTGGCCAGCCTGCCCGAGGGCGCGGTGGTGCTGCCGGGCTTCGATTTCGACCAGCCCCAATCGGTCTGGGACGGTTTGGACCACGCGTCCGAGGATCATCCCCAGGCTCGTTTCGCGCCCCTGATCCGCGCCCTGGGCCGCCCGGCCCGCTGGACCGCCACCCCGCCGCCGGTGCCCGCGCGCAACCGGCTGGTATCGCTGGCGCTGCGCCCCGCGCCCGTCACCGACCAGTGGATCGCCGAAGGCCCGCGCCTGCCCGACCTGATCGCGCCGACCGAGGGGCTGACCCTGATCGAGACCGAGCAGCCGGGGCAAGAGGCCGAGGTGATCGCCCTGATCCTGCGCGACGCCGCCGAACGCCACGCCCCCGCCACGCTGATCGCGGCGGACGGCAACCTGATCCGGCGGGTCAGCGCCGCCCTGGACCGCTGGCGGCTGTGCCCGGACGAAAGCGCGGGCCAGCCCCTGTCGCTGACCGGGCACGGGTTGTTCCTGCGCCAGATCGCCGCCCTGTTCGGCGAGACGCTGAGCATCGACCGCCTGCTGGTGCTGCTGAAGCATCCGCTGGCCCTGACCGGATCGCCCCTGGTGGGCGCGAACGAGGCGCGGCTGCTGGCCCGCGACCTGGAACTGGAACTGCGCCGCAACGGCCCGGCCTTCCCGGACGGCGAATGCCTGCGCAACTGGGCCTCCAGGGGCGACGCGCTGCGCAAGACCTGGGCGGAATGGCTGGCCGACATGCTGGACCGGATCACGCCGCTGGCCCAGGACCGCGCGCCCCGTCCCCTGCCCGACCGGCTGCGCGACCTGATCCGCCTGGCCGACGCGCTTGCCGCAGGACCGGGCGGCGATGCCGCCGCATCCCGGCTGTGGCAGGAGCGAGAGGGCGCGCTGCTGCGATCGACCATGGATCATCTGGCGGAACACGCGGCCCAAGGCCCGGATCTGGGCGCGCAGGATTTCTGCGCCCTGCTGCTGGACGAACTGCACCAGCAATCCGTGCGGATCGACGGCGACGCCCATTACCTGCATATCCGCGGCCCGCGAGAGGCGCGGATCGTCGGCCACGGCCTGGTGATCCTGTCGGGCCTGAACGAAGGCGGCTGGCCCCAGCAACTGACGCCCGATCCCTGGCTGTCGCGGCAGATGCGGCTGGCCGCCGGGCTGCCGCTGCCGGAACGCCAGATCGGTCTGGCCGCGCATGACTTCCAGCAGGCGATGGGCCTGGACCAGGTGATCCTGACCCGCGCCCGCCGCGATGCCGAGGCGGAAACGATCCCCTCGCGCTGGCTGAACCGGCTGACCAACCTGATGGGCGGGCTGCCCGAACGCAGCGGGCCGCAGGCGCTTGCGGCGATGCGGGCGCGGGGCGATGCCTGGCTGGCCCTGGCCGCGGCGGTGTCCCGGCCCGCGCGCGCGCTGCCGCCCTGCCCCCGGCCCGCGCCGATCCCGCCCGCGCCGCCCTTCCGCGACCTGCCGGTGACGGATGTGTCGCTGCTGATCCGCGACCCCTATGCGGTCTATGCCAAGCGCGTCCTGGGCCTGCGCCCGCTTCCCGCGCTGCGTCCCGAACCCGATGCCGCCCTGCGCGGCCAGACGCTGCATTCCATCGTCGAGGCCTGGCTGGGCACCAGGCCGGATCCCGGCATGACCCACGCGGCGCTGAAGGCCCGGTTCCTGGCCCTGACCGCCGCGATCCTGGAACGCGACGTGCCCTGGCCCGCCGCCCGCGCCTTCTGGGCCGCGCGGATGGAGCGGATCGCCGACCGGATCGTCGCCGACGAACTGGTCCGCCTGGCCGAGGGTCGCCCGGTGATCGTCGAAACGCGCGGCAAGGTGGCCCTGGGGGGGATGGACTTCATCCTGACCGCCAAGCCCGACCGGATCGACCTGCTGCATGACGGGCGGGTGATGATCTATGACTACAAATCCGGCAAGCCGCCCACCGACAAGCAGATCGCGGCTTTCGACAAGCAGTTGATCCTGGAAGCCGCGATGGCCCGGCGCGGCGGCTTCGACGCGATTGGCCCGGTCGATGTCGCGGGCATCCGCTATATCCAGCTGGGAGGAGAGGGCGAGACCCAGATCCGCGAACATTCCCCCGACCTGGAGGACGAGAACTGGGAAGGCTTCGTGCGGCTGATCGCGGCCTATCTGGCGGGGGACACGGGCTTCACCTCGATGCGGGCGCCCGAACAGACCAGCTATGCGGGCGATTACGATCATCTGGCGCGGTTCGGCGAATGGTCGCTGGCCGATGCGCCGCATGTGGAAAAGGTCGGGGTCGAACAGGGGAATGGGCATGAATGAGGCCAGCCTGAACCAGATCGCCGCGGCCGATCCGCTGCGCTCTACCTGGCTGACGGCCAATGCCGGGTCGGGCAAGACCCGCGTGCTGACCGACCGGGTGGCGCGGCTGCTGCTGGCGGGGACGGCGCCCGAACGCATCCTGTGCCTGACCTATACCAAGGCCGCCGCGACCGAGATGCAGAACCGTCTTCTGCGCCGCCTGGGCCAATGGGCGATGCTGCCCGAGGACGATCTGCGCCGCGAACTGGCCGAACTGGGCGAGGACCGCGAGCCCGACCTGGCCGAAGCGCGCCGCCTGTTCGCCCGCGCCATCGAGACGCCGGGCGGGCTGAAGGTCCAGACCATCCACAGCTTCTGCGCGGCCCTGCTGCGCCGCTTCCCGCTGGAGGCGGGCGTGCCGATGGGGTTCCGGGAACTGGACGACCGCTCGGCCCGCGTGCTGCGCGCGCAGATCCTGGACCGGATGGCCGCCGACGGCGATCCGGCGATCCGCGACCTGACCTCGCTTGTCTCGGGCAACGACCTGGACGGATTCCTGTCCGGCCTGTCCGAGGCCGATTTCGCCCGCGATCCCGATCCCGCGTCGATCTGGCGGTCCTTCGGCCTGCCGCCGGGGCTGGATCAGGCGGCGCTGCTGGCCCGCGCCTTCGACGGGGCCGAGGGCGACCTGCTGGGCGCGCTGATCCCGATCCTGTCGCGCAGCGGCGCCAAGGACAGCAAGCTGGCCGAACAGCTTGCCCAGGGCAACTGGCGCGAACCGGGCCTGGCCGACCTGCATCTGCTGTGCAAATGCCTGCTGTTCGGCGCGACCGCCAAGTCCCCCTTCGGTCCCAAGATCGGCGATATCCCGACCAAGGCGCTGCGCCAGGGCGCCTGCGCCCCCTTCATGGCCGATCTGGACGCGCTGATGGCCCGCGTGGCCGATGCGCGCCCCTTGGCCCTGGGCCTGACGCTGGCGCAGAAGACCCTGGCCCTGCACCGCTTCGCGCACAGGTTCACCCGGCTGGTGGCGGTGGAAAAATCCGCGCAGGGCTGGCTGGATTTCGACGACCTGATCCGCCGCACCGCCGAACTGCTGGAGGAATCCAGCATGGCGCAATGGGTTCTGTGGCGGCTGGACGGCGGCATCGACCACATCCTGGTGGACGAGGCGCAGGACACCAGCCCCGAACAGTGGCGGGTGATCCGGCGGCTGACCGACGAATTCACAAGCGGTCAGGGCGCGCATGACCGGCCGCGCACCCTGTTCGTGGTGGGCGATCCGAAGCAGTCGATCTATTCCTTCCAGGGCGCCGACATCGCGGTCTTCGAATCGATGCGCGACCGCTTTCGCCAGGATTTCGAGGCCGTGGCCCAGCCCATGCAGCAGCGCGGGCTGGCCCATTCGTTCCGGTCATCCCCGGCGATCCTGTCGCTGGTGGATACGGTGTTCCAGGGCGACGCGGCCGAAGGGTTGGGCGACCCGCCCCGCCACATCGCCTTCCGGGACGGGCTGCCCGGCCGCGTGGACATCTGGCCGCCGCTGCCGGAACCCGACAAGCCCGACCGCGGCGACTGGACGACGCCGGTGGACGCCCCCGCCGAAAACGCCGCCGACACGCAACTGGCCCGTGCGGTGGCGCGCGAGGTCGGGGCCATCATCGGCACGCCCATCACCGACGCCAAGACCGGCCAGATCCGCGCCATCGGGCCGGGCGACATCCAGATCCTGGTGCAGCGCCGGGCCGGGCTGTTCGACGACCTGATCCGCGAATTGAAGGCAGCGGGCCTGCCCGTGGCGGGCGCCGACCGGCTGAAGCTGGCCGCCGAACTGGCGGTGCGCGACATCACCGCCACGCTGTCGGTGGTCTCGACCCCCGAGGACGACCTGTGCCTGGCCGCGATCCTGCGGTCCCCCCTGTTCGGGCTGACCGAGGACGACCTGTATCGCCTGGCGGCGGGGCGCGGCCGGGAATTCCTGTGGCAACGGCTGCGCGCGTCGCCGCATCGCCCGGCCTACGAGGTGCTGAACGACCTGATGTCCAAGGCCGACCAGTTGCGGCCCTATGAACTGATCTCGCGCCTGCTGGTGCGCCACGGCGGCCGCGCCGCCCTGCTTGCCCGCCTTGGCCCCGAGGCCGAGGACGGCATCGACGAATTGCTGTCGCAGGCCCTGGCCTATGACGCGGTGGAAACGCCCTCGTTGACGGGGTTCCTGGTCTGGCTGGGCCGCGACGACGTGCAGGTCAAGCGGCAGTTGCCGGGCGGCGGCGGCGGGCTGATCCGGGTGATGACGGTCCATGGATCGAAGGGGCTGGAAAGCCCGGTGGTGATCCTGCCGGAAACCCGCAAGCGCCGGGCCGGGCGCGGCCAGCCGCTGATCCGCCTGGACGACCGGCCCGCCTGGCGCGGCAGCGCCGCCGATCGGCCCGACCCGGTGGCGGACGCCGTCACCGATCTTGAACTGCGTCAGGAACAGGAACGGCGGCGGCTTCTGTATGTGGCGATGACGCGGGCGGAAAGCTGGCTGATCGTGGCAGCGGCGGGCGATTGCGGATCCGGGCTGGAGTCTTGGCATTCGATGATCGCCACCGGCGCCGAACGCTGCGCCCTGCCCCGCGCCGACATCCAGATCGAGGGCATCGGCACCGCGCAGCGCCTGTCCTTCGGCGACTGGCCCGATCTGCCGGTCAGCCTGGCGCGCGCGACCCCGCCGCAGATGCGCCGCCCCGACTGGTCCGACCGGCCCGCCCCGCCGCCGCCGCCGCGCCAGCGGGCAATGGCCGCCACCGCCCTGGGCGGGGCCAAGGTGATCGGCGGCCCGGACGGGGACGGCGATCCGACGGCGGCCATGCTGCGCGGCACCCGCCTGCATCTTCTGCTGGAGCGCCTGCCGCACCTGCCGCCCGCCGATTGGCCGCAACGCGCCCGCGCCCTGCTGGCAGGGGCCGATGGCGGGCTGCCCGACGCGGCCGAGCTGGCGGAACTGCTGGCCGAGGCGGCGGCGGTCATCACCGCCCCCAACCTGGCCGGGATCATGGCGCCCGGTCCCGGCGCGCAGATCCTGTCCGAGGTCGCGCTGACCGCGCCGCTGCCGGGCCTGGGCATGATCCATGGCGCCATCGACCGGCTGATCGTCACCGACGACCGGATCCTGGCGGTGGACTATAAATCGAACGCCGTCGTCCCCGGTCGCCCCGAGGACACGCCCGAAGGCATCCTGCGCCAGATGGCCGCCTATCGCGCCGCGCTGCGGATGATCTGGCCCGGACGGCCGGTGCGGATCGCGGTGCTGTGGACCGCCGCCCGCAGCCTGATGCCGATCCCCGACCCGGTCCTGGATCAGGTCATGGCCGCCCTTGACCGGCGCGCCATGGCTTCCTAGCTGTAGAACCTGCCTTGCCGCATTCCCGCCGGCACCCATGAAGGAGCGAAAGCATGGCCACCGTGCATGTCAACGACAACCAGTTCGACAGCGAAGTCCGTCAGTCCGACACCCCGGTCGTGGTGGATTTCTGGGCGGAATGGTGCGGCCCCTGCAAGCAGATCGGCCCGGCCCTGGAAGAACTGTCCGCCGAATATGCGGGCCGCGTGAAGATCGTGAAGATCAACGTCGATGAAAACCCCGAACAGGCCGCCGCCCTGGGCGTCCGCGGCATCCCGGCCCTGTTCCTGTTCAAGGGCGGAGAGGTCGTGTCGAACCGCATGGGCGCCGCCCCCAAGGCCGCGCTGAAAAGCTGGATCGACGAATCGATCTGACCTGTCCCTGCCGGTGAAGGGGCGGCGGCCTTGCACGGGCCGGCCGCCCTTTTTCATGGCTGCCGACCGCCGGTCGTCGGCATCCTCTCGGCACCGGGCGAAGGGGCGATGGCTTGCGAAGCCGGGGGCGCGGCCATATCTGCAAGCCGAACGGTAAGGAAGATCCCGATGGCAGATGACAGATTCCCCGGCTGGCACGGCACCACGATCCTGGCGGTGCGGCGCGGCGGCAAGGTGGTGGTCGCGGGCGACGGACAGGTCAGCGTCGGCCCCACGGTGATGAAGGGCACCGCCCGCAAGGTTCGCCGCCTCAGCCCCGGCGGGCGCGACGTGGTGGTGGGCTTCGCCGGATCGACTGCGGATGCCTTTACCCTGCTGGAACGGCTGGAAAAGAAGCTGGAAGCCGCGCCGGGCCAGTTGCAGCGCGCCTGCGTCGACCTGGCCAAGGACTGGCGCATGGACAAATACCTGCGCAATCTCGAAGCCATGCTGATCGTCACCGACGGGCGCGAACTGTATGTCGTGACCGGCGCGGGCGACGTTCTGGAACCCGAACATGACGTGGCCGCCATCGGATCGGGCGGCAACTTCGCCCTGGCCGCCGCGCGCGGGCTGCTGGAAGGCGGCGGCGACGCAGAGGCCGTGGCCCGCAAGGCGATGGCCATCGCGGCGGATATCTGCGTCTATACCAACGGCAACCTGACGGTCGAGGTCATTGGCGGCTGACATCTCCTTCACGCCGGTCACCACCGCCGACCTGCCACTGCTGGCGGCTTGGCTGGCGCAGCCGCATTGGCGCGACTGGTGGCGGGACGACGCCGAAACCGAGCTTGGCTTTATCCGCGACATGATCGAGGGCCGCGACAGCACGCGGCCCTTCTTGTTCCGGCTGGACGGCCGGCCCGTGGGCTATGTCCAGGTCTGGCGCATCGCGGATGCGCGGGTGGACCCCTGGATCACGGAGGCGCCCTGGGTGATGGACCTGCCCGACGATGCCGTGGGGGTCGATCTGTCCATCGGCCCGGCGGACCTGCTGTCGCGCGGCATCGGCTCTGGCGCGCTGGCGGGGTTCGTCGCCCTGCTGCGGGCCGAGGGGCACCGGACGATCCTGATCGACCCCGATGCCGCCAACCTGCGGGCGGTGCGGGCCTATGAAAAGGCGGGGTTCCGGCCGATCCCGGAGTTCCTTGGCCGCACCGGCGGCTGCCTGCTGATGCGGCACGAGGCGGATCCGGCGTCCTGACCCGCCCGTCGGCCGCCGCGCTGTTCCGCCGCCCTTCAAATTTCCGGCCTGAACCTATATCTGCCGGACAGACCACAAAGGCAGACCCATGACCGACCTGACCCCGCGCGAGATCGTATCCGAACTGGATCGCTTCATCATCGGCCAGAAGGACGCCAAGCGCGCCGTGGCCGTGGCGCTGCGCAACCGCTGGCGCCGCAAGCAACTGGGCGACGACCTGCGCGACGAGGTCTATCCCAAGAACATCCTGATGATCGGCCCGACCGGCGTCGGCAAGACGGAAATCAGCCGCCGCCTGGCCAAGCTTGCCAACGCCCCCTTCATCAAGGTCGAGGCGACCAAGTTCACCGAGGTGGGCTATGTCGGCCGCGACGTGGAACAGATCATCCGCGACCTGACCGACGCCGCCATGATCGACACCCGCGAACGGATGCGCGAGGCGGTCAAGGCCCGCGCCCACAAGTCCGCCGAGGATCGCGTGATCGAGGCCCTGGCAGGCAAGGACGCGCGCGAGGGCACCCGGCAGATGTTCCGCGACAAGCTGAAGCGCGGCGAACTGGACGACACCGTGATCGAACTTGAAGTGCAGGACACCTCGAACCCGCTGGGCGCGATGGAGATTCCCGGCCAGCCCGGTGCCAGCCTGGGCGGCATGATGGATCTGTCGGGGCTGATGAAGGCCTTCGGCGGGCGGCGCGTCCGGCGCAAGGTCACCGTGTCGGAAAGCTATGACCTGCTGATCGCCGAGGAAGCCGACAAGCTGCTGGAAGACGACGCCGTCAAGGCCGCCGCCCTGGACGCCGTGCAGCAGAACGGCATCGTCTTCATCGACGAGATCGACAAGGTCTGCGCGCGGGCCGATGCGCGGGGCGGCGACGTCAGCCGCGAGGGCGTGCAGCGCGACCTGCTGCCGCTGATCGAGGGCACGACCGTCAGCACCAAATACGGCCCGGTGAAAACCGACCATATCCTGTTCATCGCCAGCGGCGCCTTCCATGTGGCCAAGCCCAGCGACCTGCTGCCGGAATTGCAGGGCCGTTTGCCGATCCGCGTCGAACTGCGCGCCCTGACCGAGGACGATTTCATCCGCATCCTGACCGAGACCGACAACGCCCTGACCCGCCAGTATACCGCCCTGATGGCGACCGAGGGCGTCACCGTGGGCTTTGCCGACGACGGCATCGCGGCGCTGGCCCGCATCGCCGCCGAGGTGAACGCGGCGGTGGAAAACATCGGCGCCCGCAGGCTGTACACCGTGATCGAGCGCGTGTTCGAGGAACTGTCCTTCAGCGCCCCCGACAAGGGCGGCGAGACGGTCCAGGTCGACGCGGCCTATGTCGAACGCCACCTGGGCGACCTGGCGCGGTCCACGGATCTGTCGCGTTACGTCCTTTGACGGAACCGCCCGCCCCGGTCTAGGGTTAGCGAAGCGGAACAACGGGACAGGGCGATATGGGTTACGTCTTCGGAATCATCATCTTCGTGCTGGATGTCTGGGCCATCGCCTCGGTCATCAACACGAATGTCAGTCTGGGCACCAAGATCCTGTGGATCGCGCTGATCGCCATTCTGCCGGTGGTCGGGCTGATCATCTGGTACTTCATGGGGCCGAAGGCCAATTACGGCTAGGCGCTTGGGGACTGGCCCAGCACGCATTTCTCTGACAGGTTTGCCGCAACCGTTTCCGTAGAGGTGGCGTGTGCGGCATCTTCTTTTGTCCTTCGTCCTGGTCTTGGCGGCCTGCGCGCCGCGCGGTGCCCTGGTGATGGCGCCTCAGGGGTTCCAGCCGCCCATCGCGGAAACGATCTGGGTCGCCTCGCAACGCGGCCTGTCGGGCGAACACATGCCGCAGCCCTGGTATTCGCGCCTCGACGTGTCGGTTCCCGTGGACCGGGGGCCGGGCAATCTGGCCTATCCCCGGCCCGACGGCGACCCCGACAGCCAGTTCCTGATCAGCGGCGGCGGCCGCCTGGCCGATGCCACGGCATTCCGCCGCGCCATCGAACGCGACCTGGCCCGCCATGCCCCGGACGACCGCGACATCATCCTGTTCGTGCATGGCTATAACTACAGCTTCGCCGAGGGGGTCTATCGCACCGCCCAATTGGCGCACGACCTGCAACTGCCGGGGATCCACGCGCATTTTTCCTGGCCGTCGCGGATGAAGCCCTATGCCTATTCGGGGGACCGGGACGCGGCGCTGTATTCGCGCGACGGGCTGGTCCAGGTGATCGATCTGCTGGCGCAGGCGCGGGGCCGGGGGCGGATCGTGCTGATGGCGCATTCCATGGGCGGGCAGCTGCTGATGGAGGGGTTGCGCCAGATGGCGCTGTCGGGGCGGCGCGACCTTCTTGACCAGATCGATTCGGTGATCCTGATCTCGCCCGACCTGGATCTGCGGCTGTTCCGGTCCCAGGTCCGCGCCATCGGGCTCCTGCCGGACCCCTTCATCATCATGACCTCGCCCCGCGACCGGGCTTTACAACTGTCGGCGCTGATCTCGGACGAGCCGCTGCGGCTGGGCAATATCCCCGACGCGCGTCCGGTGGCCGACCTGAATGTCGTCGTGGTGGATACCGGCGCCTTCAACACCGGCTATGGGCATTTCAACGTGGCCGATTCCCCGGCCCTGCAAAGCATCCTGGCGCAAACCCGCGACCTGGACCGGATCCTGCCCGACCGGGGCGGGTCCGGCCCCGACCTGATCGGCGGCGCGGTCAGCCGGGTCGAACAGGCGGTCCAAGTGGTGCTGTCGCCCGCCTTCTAGCCGCCCCGGCGCAGATAGACGTAATAGGCCCCCTCGCCCCCGTGCCGGTAATGCGCGGCCGTCACCTGCTGGACCACCGGCGCCAGCGGCGGCATGTGCAGCCAATGCGGCACCTGATGGCGCAGCGCGCCGGGGCGGGTCGGCAGCGGGCCGTGATCGCCGCGCCCCTTACCGGTGATGACCAGCACCAGCCGCCGCCCCTGGGCATGGCTGGACAGGATGAAGCCGATCAGTTGGGGATGGGCGGCGGCTAGGGTCAGGCCATGCAGATCCAGCCGCGCCTCGGGGGCGATCTTGCCCTGGGCCATGCGGCGATGGACCTTGTGATCCATGCGCAGGGGCTGCTGCGACAGCCGCTGCGCGGGCGAATGAACCTGCGTAAGGGACGCGGCAGGACGCGACTGGGCGGCCTGACCGATGCTGAAATCGGCCAGGGGCGCGCGCGGCGGCGGCGCGGGGGGTTTGGGGGCCGGGCGGATGTCGGACTCTGCGGCGGGCCGGGGCCGTTCGGGATGCAGCGGCACGGCGCTGCGGGCGACGCGCGACCACAGTTCTCGGTCCTCGGGGGTCAGGCCCCGGCGCCGGGCCATCAGCCGGTCGCGACCAATTGCCAGTTCGGATCGTCCTGGCCCATGCGGCGGGCAAAGGTCCAAGTGTCGCGCTGCTTGCGCGGCGCCTTGGGATCGCCCTCGATGACGTTGCCGTCGGCGTCGCGGGTCGAGGCGATCAGTTCGCCGACGAAGCGGACCGAAATCTCGGCCATGCCGGTGTCGCGGTCGTATTCCGCCCCGGCCAGGGCGGTTTCGCGCGTGCCGACATACTGGGCGGTCACCGTCTGGCCGTTGGCGGCGCGCGCGTCGATGACCGACTGGAACGCCTCGGCCACAGGCTCGGCCAGGAACGCCCGCACCTCGGACAGGTCGCCGCGTTCGAAGGCCATCAGGATCATCTCATAGGCAGATTTCGCGCCGTTCAGGAAATCCGTCACGCCGAAGGACGGCTCGGCCGCCTTCATCGCGGCCAAGGCGCGGGCGGTGGCGCTGCCCGCCGGGGCGTGGTCCAGGATGTCATGATCCTCCTCGGTCGCGGTGCCCTCGATCACGTCGAAGCGGGGGCGCGGGGCTTCGGGGGCATCGACCTGAGGAGGCTCGTACCCGCCGCGCGTTCCCAGGACATTGCGCAGCCGCAGGATCAGGAAAATCGCGATCCCTGCCAGGACAAGCAACTGCAACAGCGGGTTATTCATGCGATTGGCCTCATATCCGTCTTGGCTGGTATCTGCGATCTGCGCCATTATGTAGGGATCAGGGCGGGGCAAGTCCAGTTATCCCCGGCCCGGAAGGGGAATCCGCATGTGGTTGTTGTGGCTGTTCATCTTGCTGCCCATCGTCGAGATCGCGCTGTTCATCCAGGTCGGCGGGCTGATCGGGGTCTGGGCGACGCTGGCCCTGGTGGTGCTGGCCTTCGTGCTGGGCGTGGCGGTGATCCGCAGCCAGGGCAACCAGGCCTGGGCGCAGGCACAGCGCAGCCTGGCGGAATTGCGCGACCCGGCCCGGCCGCTGGCCCATGGGATGATGCGGATCCTGGCGGGCCTCCTGCTGATCGTGCCGGGCTTTTTCACCGACATCGTCGGGCTGCTGCTGCTGATCCCGCCGGTGCGCGACCTGATCATGCGCCAGGCCTCGCGGCGGATGCGGGTCACGACCGTCCACATGACCCGGCGCGAGACCCATCGCCCGCCCTATGCCGACGGCGTGATCGACGCGGATTACGTGGTCGAGGACGTGCCGCCCGCCCGCAGCCGTCCCCCCGTGGACCTGCCCGAGGATCTGGCCGACGATGACGGCCGCCCCGCGCCGCGCGGCAATTCCGGCTGGACGCGGCATTGAGGCCATGACCCGCGCCTGATAGAAAGCCGTCGACAGCGATCCTTCAAGGAAAGACCCATGGCCGACGAAACCAACCCGAACGGCGCGGCGCCCGCAGCCCCGCAAGTGCGGATGCAGATCCTGGCGCAATATATCCGCGACCTGTCCTTTGAAAACGCGGTGGCGACCAAGGGCGCGCCGCAGGGCGAGGTCCAGCCCGAGATCACCGTCCAGGTCAGCCTGGACGCCCGCAAGCGCGCGGGCGACAACCAATACGAGGTGATCTCGAAGTTCCGCGTCACCTCGACCAACAAGGGCGACAACTCGACCCTGTTCCTGGCCGAGCTGGATTACGGCGGGGTGTTCCTGATCGAGGGCGTGCCGGAAGACCAGATGCACCCGTTCCTGATGATCGAATGCCCGCGGTTGCTGTTCCCCTTCGTGCGGCGGATCATTTCGGACGTGACGCGCGACGGCGGCTTCCCGCCCTTCAATATGGACCCGGTCGATTTCGTGGCGCTGTACCGCCAGGAACTGGCGCGCCGCGCCCAGTCCCAGCAGGCGGGCGCTCCGGCGGATCAGCGGCTGTCCTGACGGGCCATGGCCGCCCGACCGCGCCGCGCCTGGCAGCGGATGCTGTCGGGCCGGCGTCTGGATCTGCTGGATCCGACGCCGCTGGACATCGAGATCACCGACATCGCCCACGGGCTGGCCTTCGTTGCCCGCTGGAACGGCCAGACGCAGGGCGACTGGCCCTATTCGGTCGCCGAACATTCGCTGCTGGTGGAAGATATTCTGGGGCGCCTGAATCCGGGGATCGAAACCCGCTGGAAACTGGCCGCGCTTTTGCATGACGCCCCCGAATATGTGATCGGCGACATGATTTCCCCGGTCAAGGCGGCGCTTGGCGCCGAATACGGGCAAATGGACGAACGCCTTGCCGCCGCCATTCACCGCCGTTTCGGCCTGCCAGCGGCCCTGCCCTCGGCAATCAAGACGAAAATCAAGGCCGCCGACCGGATTTCAGCCCGGCTGGAGGCCGTTCAAATCGCCGGTTTCAGCGAAGCCGAGGCCCGGCGCCTGTTTCCCCTGCAAAACGACGCCATTATGTCTGTCCTGCATATCCAATTGCGCCCCCCGGCGCAGGCGCGGGCGGCGTTTCTGGATCGCTTTCACACACTGATGGAAACGGCAGACAATCCCGCCTGATCCAGGCCGTCCGCAAGGCGGGCGGCCTTGACGAAAAGGCATTCAGATCAGCAGGTCGTCCAGTTGCTTGCCGCCATCCAGGCTTTCCTGGACCCAGCGGGGTTTGCGGCCACGGCCGGTCCAGGTCATCGTCGGATCGCTGGGATTTGCGTATTTCGGGGCGACCGTGCCCGACCGCCGGGGTTTTGCGCCGGTCAGGTCGGACAGGTTGAAACCATGCTCGCGCGCCGCTTCTTCGACCGCCGCCAGGGCTTCGCGGCGTTTCCGATCTTCATAAGAGTTAATCGCGCGGTCCAGTTTCCCCCGAAGATCACGCAGTTCCTTAAGCGTCATCTTGTCCAAGTCAAAGTTCATTTCGTCTACACCCGTATTGAATTGCTAATTCGCAATTTGATACAAGTCCCTTTCAATTACAAGACGGCTTAATATCTTTAACGGGGTCCGCGTTTGTTAACGGGGTCCGCGTTTGGCAAGAATACGCTGAAGGGTGCGCCGATGCATATGCAAACGCCGCGCGGTTTCGCTGACATTGTGGTCGCATTGCTCGTAAACCCGCTGGATATGTTCCCATCTGACCCGATCGGCGGACATCGGGTTATCGGGCGGCGGCGGCAGGGATTCGCCGCTGGACAGTAACGCAGACGTTACGTCATTCGCATCGGCGGGCTTTGCCAGATAATCCGTCGCGCCCATTTTCACCGCCGCCACGGCGGTCGCGATGGCCCCGTATCCGGTCAGCACGATGATGCGCGCGTCGGCCCGCAGCTCGCGCAGCGCCTCGACCACGTCCAGCCCGTTGCCGTCCTCCAGCCGCAGATCGACCACGGCATAGGCGGGCGGCGCCTGGTGGATCATCTTCAGGGCGTCCGCAACACTCAGGGCTGTTCGCGTGGCAAAGCCGCGCTTTTCCATCGCGCGGGCCAGCCGCGTCACGAAGATTTCATCGTCGTCCACCAGCAGCAGTGATGGATCGGAACCGGGATTCGTCCGGGACAGGGTATCGTCTTCCATAAGATGCCTAACCGACCTTGCGTGATCAGCAACACTGCCGCAAGGACGGGTCGGGGGCAATCACTTCTCAGCCAAGGGCATCCACGAAGCAGCCGACGCGCTCGGCCATCGCCTCGGGCGAGGTGTCGCGGGGGAAGAAGGCGACGGTCTGGTTTCCGGGCAGAACCAGATAGGTATTGGTCATGTGATCGACCAGGTAATATTCCTGGTCCTCCTCGTCATTGGCCTTGTAGTAATTCCGCCAGCCCTTGTTGACGGCGGCGATTTCATCCTCGGATCCGGTCAGGCCGATCATGTCGTCGGAAAACAGGCTGGTGAAATCGGCCACCACCTCGGGCGTGTCGCGGCGCGGATCGACGGTGATGAAGACCGTCTGCACGTCCTTGCCCTGTTCGGCCAGCAAGGCCGCGGCCTCGGCATTCCGCGCGCTGTCCAGGGGGCAGACATCGGGGCAGAAGGTATAGCCGAAATACAGCAGCGACGGTTTGGTGAAAACCTGTTCCGCCGTGACGCGCTGCCCGTCCTGGCGGGTCAGGGTGAAGTCGGTGCCGAAACTGTCCATGCCGCCCGCCACCGCCCCGGCATTGCATTGGGCAAAGCGGTCACCGCCGTCGCGGCTTGCCAGCCAGGCGCCGCCCGCGCCCAGCAGGGCAAGGGCTGCAACGCAACCGATCAGCAGGATCTTGCGGTCGGCCATGATCTAACTCCTTCATTGCGCCCGAAGCGGCGCATTGATCGCCCATCCCGCCGCGCGTATCAAGGTCCGCAACGCCGCACCCCCCTGGACCCCATGCCC
>NZ_UZWE01000068.1 GCF_900631945.1 Paracoccus haematequi | reverse complement strand
CATCGCCATGCGCTGCTGCAAGACTGATGAAAGTTTCAGCGCCTTCATTGCTCTCGCCGCAACCGTCATCCGACTCCGGTGAACGTCAACACACCCTAGGAACGCCTCTGCGGTGCCACTCGAAAACTGTAGGGCGCCATTTCCTCGACCGTCACCATATCCCCGGCACGCACGCCGTACCGATCAAAGAAATCCCGGATCCACCCGCGCTTCCGGAAAAACTTCTTGGCGCCATCGAGGTCGGTCATGACCACCGTGTTGCCGCCCCAGTCGACGGCAATTTCACGCTGGGCGGCAGAGGCCCGGTTCGACCCACCGATCGCATCAGCCGGAAACTCCTCGAAGAAGGTCCTGAGATAGATGTGATTATTGTCGATGTTGCCCTGCGTGATTTCGGCAGTGCCGATGAGGCGCCCGGTGTGCTGGCGCGGGATTGCGTCTGGCGACGGCAACGGTGGGGCCGTAGCCTCCCGGACAACCATCACGGTGTCGTCGTGATCCTCGATCAAGTCGAAATCCTCGTCCTCCGCAATCGCCGTCCGGGCCGACGGAACCGAAAGCTGCATGCGAGCGGACTGGACGCCTTCGGCGCGCAGGACCACTTCCGCTGCTGCGCGAGCGTCCTCGCCCGCATCATGGTGCTCGAACACGAGGTCCAGATGCTGCTTGAGGCTTGCAAGGCCGTGACCGCCGTTGCCCCGCAGCTCGGGCCAGGCGGCACGGGCGACGTGGACACTGTCGCGCCAGTCCCACTGCGGGACCGGCAGGCCGCAGTTGCCGCAGGCAGCGGCGACGGCGCTGCGGTCAAAACCAGAGTGCTGATAGACCGTCGCGCCACTCAGTACATCCCGCAGCACCGGCAGCACCTCGGCAAAGGTCGGAGCGCCCTGCACCGTGCGGGCGCTGATGCCGTGTAGATAGGTGAACAGCCAGCGCTCCACCTGAGGGTCGACATAGGTCATCCAAGTCTCGATGGAATTGTCGGGGCGCACGCAGGCGACACCGATCTGGCAGATGCTGCCACGGTCGTTGTTCGCTGTCTCGACGTCCAAAGCAAAGAAGCGGAACGGGCCCTCGGGGAAGGGCGTGACACGCGTCTGCCGCGTGGCCGCGGTCTTCGGCGCAGGCGCCGCGACGGGTCCAACCATCGCGGAGCGGAAACGCAGGCGCTGCCGTTCAATGGCCGCCAGTTCGCGCGCGCCCCACCCGAGGCGGCGCAGCGTGGCTTCGACCAGATCGACTGGCTCGTCATAGGCCTGCATCCGGCGCCGGTTCCAGGCGATGGCGTGGTCGGGCGCGAGGGAGAGAACCTCGGCCTCCAGCCGGGCGATATCCGCCGTGTCGGGCAAGGGCAGCCAGACCGCGCGGCAGTGATCGACGACGAATTCGTTGCGCAGCGCCTTGGCAATGTCACCATCGGCCTTGGTCAGCGCATCTTTGCGGTCGCGCCACATCCGGCCGGTGTTGTACATCTGCGAGAAGTAGTGGCTCATGCCCTCCGATCCGGTCCGATGGCGCTGGTGGATCCGTTCGTAGAAGGTCTGATCGGTCGAACTGGTCGAGCCGATGTAGCGCATATCGCCATGATGATCGACGAGACCGTAGAGGCCGCGTGCATCGCGCGGCGCCTGGACGGTCGGAAGGGGTGTGGCTTCTAGAAGGGCGGACAACAGGTCTTCTGCCGCGAAACGCATAGTCAAAATCCGGATCAGTTGAAACTCAGCAAGCGGCAAAAGCTGAATTGGCCAGACAGCCAAGGCCAGCCGACAGAATGGCACGGTAGATGGGGAAACTGCGTTTGTCATCAGAGACTTCGCGCAAAACTTCCAAGACATACCAACGACCACGCCGCCCGTGTCGTGTCTCCGTCTCCATCGAGACAAGCCGGAACCAGCGAAACACCGGCGCAGCGCGACCTCGTCAGTTCATTGAAATCTATGGGGATTTTGAACCCGTCTCGCCGGGAGCGAGGGGCGGGTGGAAAGAGACGGTGGGCGTTTGGAGACCGATCTCGCGCGGCAGGCCAGTCTCCGAAGGGCGGGTGGTCCTTGCAAACCCCTTTGGCACATAAAGAAAAAGGCCCCGCGAGGGACCTGTTTTCGGGTTTGCAATGTGCAAGTGGCGGAGTGGAAGGGATTCGAACCCTCGAGACGGTTTCCCGCCTGCACCCTTAGCAGGGGTGTGCCTTCGACCACTCGGCCACCACTCCGCCGGCCGGTATAGGGGCGGGCCTGGTCAGTGACAAGGGCTTTTTCGCCGCCCGTCAGCCCTTGCGCCGGAAGGTGGCATAATGGGGCGAACGCCCCTCCCGCAGGGCCTTTTGCTCGTATCGGGTGCTGATCCAGTCGTCCCAGGCCTCGGGGGTTTCGGCCACCAGGTCGAAGCCCGCCGGGGGCACCTCTTCCAGCGTCTGGCGCATATAGTCGGGGATATCGGTTGCCACGCGGAACTCGGCGCCGGGCCGCATCACGCGGGCAAGCGGGATCAGATGTTCGGGGGTCACGAAGCGGCGGCGGTGGTGGCGGGCCTTCGGCCAGGGATCGGGATAGTTCAGGAAGGCCCGGCTGATCGAGGCGTCGGGCAGAACGTCCATCAGGTCGCGCGCATCGCCCGGATGCACGCTGACATTGCTGACACCCGCGTTGCGGATCTTGCCCAGCAGCATGGCCACGCCGTTGATGAACGGCTCGCAGCCGATGATGCCGATCTCGGGATAACGGGCGGCCATGTGGACCATGTGTTCGCCGCCGCCGAAACCGACCTCCAGCCAGATCGGCCGGTCGTCGCCGAAGATCGCCGCCGGGTCGATGGGGCGGCGGTCGGGATTGTCCTGCACGGTAATGCCGCGCGGGCGCAGATCGCCCAGATCCTCGGACAGATAGCCCTTCTGGCTTTGGCGCAGGGTCTTGCCGTGCCGCCGGCCATAGAAGTTGCGGCGCGGCGGGTTCGGATCGAAGGGTGTCTTGGGCGTATCGGACATGGGTTGGGGGATTGCACCGGCGCGGATGCCGGGTCAAGCCCCCCTGCCCGGCGCTATTCCCCCATCAACCGGCTGATGATGACCGTCACTTCGGGCTTCTTGCCGATCTCCTCCATGGCGACCTGGCGGGTGATCTTGCGGATCGCCTCGTCCATCTTGGCGTCGTCGCGGACCACGCGGCTGTCCGCGCCTTCCAGGAATTCGGCCAGTTCGCCCTCGATATGGCTGCCCAGGTCGTTGCCGCCCCGGGTGCGGCCGGGAAGGCCCATCAGCTCCACCCAGGCGTCGGGCAGGACGTTGTCGTCCTCGTCCACGATCACGCTGACCAGGGCATGGCCGTTCAGCGCCATGCGGATGCGGTCGCGCACCACGCCGTCCATCGCGCCGATCAGCACCGTGCCGTCCAGATACAGCCGCCCGGTTTCCACCTGATCCACGATCCGGGGCGCGTCGCCGGTCAGATCCAGCATGGTGCCGTTGGTCGCGATCTCGGCCGCGATGCCCTTGCCGCGCGCCAGCATCACATGTTCCCGCAGATGCAGATGTTCGCCGTGCATGGGGATCACGATCTCGGGCTTCAGCAATTCGTGCAGGGCCTCGATATCAGGACGGTTGGCGTGGCCCGAGACGTGGTAAAGCCCGTCGTCGGCATCAAAGACATCGACGCCCAGCTCGCTCAGCGCGTTCATGATCCGCCCGACCGAGCGTTCGTTGCCGGGAATCGTCTTCGAGCTGAACAGGAAGCTGTCGCCTTCCTTCAGCGCCAGGCCCAGGTAACGGCCACGGGACAGTTGCGCGCTGGCGGCGCGGCGTTCGCCCTGGCTGCCGGTCGCCAGCAGCATCACCTGGCTGCGGGGCAGGCTTGCGGCTTCCTCGGGTCCGATCGTGTCGGGGAAATCGGTCAGCACGCCGGTTTCCAGGCCGACCGCCACCATCTTGCGCATGGCGCGACCCAGCAGGCAGACCTTGCGGCCTCCGGCGATGGCGGCGTCCGACAGCGTTTTGAGGCGCGCGATGTTGCTGGCGAAGGTGGTGGCGACGACCAGGTTCTTCTGCGCCATCACCCATTCCAGGATCGGGTTGGCCAGCACGGCCTCGGACCGGCCCGGATGGGTCGAGAAGATGTTGGTGCTGTCGCAGGCCAGAACCTTGATGCCCCGGCCCTCGGCCGCGATGTCGTGCCACAGGATCGGGTCGAAGGCGTCGCCCACCACCGGGGTGCCGTCCAGCTTGAAATCGCCGGTATGCAGCACCCGGCCCGCCGGCGTGTCGATGATCAGCGCCGCGCTTTCGGGGATCGAGTGACTGACCGGCACGAATTGCACGGTGAAGGGGCCGACCTGCGTCACCTCGGGGCGGGCGCCGGTGATGTTGACGGCAGAGGCGGGGTGGCCCTGCTCCTCCAGCTTCAGGCGAACCAGGGCGCCGGTGAACTGGCGGGCATAGATCGGCACGTTCAGGCGGCCATACAGATGACCCACCGCGCCCAGGTGATCCTCGTGCCCGTGGGTGATGAAGATCGCCTCCAGCCGGTCGCGGTTCTGTTCCAGCCAGGTCAGATCGGGCATGATCAGGTCGATGCCGGGGCTGCTGTCCATGTCGCCGAAGCTGACCCCCAGATCGACCAGGATCAGCCGTTCCCGCCCCGGCGAGCCGTAGCCATAGACATAGGCATTCATGCCGATTTCGCCCGCGCCGCCCAGCGGCAGATAGATCAGGCGGTCAGCCATTGCCCATCTCCTTGTTGTAATCGTGTATGAGCCGCAGCCCGTGCATCGTCAGATCGTCTTCGATTGCGTCGAACAGGTCAAACCCTTGATCGAACAGCGGCGCAAGCCCCCCCGTGGCGATCACCTTCATCGGGCGGTCCCGTTCGGCGCGAATCTGGCGCACCACGCCGTCGACCAGCCCGATATAGCCCCAGAAGATCCCCGACTGAATGCAGGCCACGGTATTGGTGCCGATCACCTTGGCGGGCATGGTCACGTCGACATGCGGCAGGCTGGCCGCACCCATGTGCAGCGCCTCGAGCGACAGGTTCACCCCCGGCGCGATCACCCCGCCGATATAGGCGCCGTCCACATCCACCACGTCGAAGGTAGTGGCCGTGCCGAAATCGACCACGATCAGGTCCGGGCCGTGCCGGTCGAAGGCGCTGAGCGTATTGACCAGCCGGTCGGGTCCGACCACCGTGCCGCTGTCCACGCGCGGCGCGACCGGCAGCAGGCAGTCGGGCTTGCCCACCACCAGCGGGCGGGTGTCGAAATAGCGATTGCACAGGACGCGCAGGTTGAAGACCACGCGCGGCGCGGTCGAGCTGATGATGCAGGCATTGATGTCCAGTTCGAACTTCTGCCCTGCGATCAGAGTGGACAACCAGACGAAATATTCGTCCGCCGTGCGCCGGTGATCGGTCGAGATGCGCCAGTGGGACAGGAACTTCTTACCGTTCCAGATGGAAAAGACGGTGTTCGTATTGCCAGTGTCGATGCACAGCAGCATGGGTCAGGCCCCGGTGAAATAGATATCGGCGGCGGGGATCGCCTGCCTTCCGCGCGGCCCGGTCAGGATCAGGGCGCCGGTCTCGTCGATCCCCTCGAAGCGGCCGGTCGCCTCGGCCGTGCCGGTGCGGGCGGTGATCGTTTCACCGATCCGCGCGGCGCGGGCCAGCCAGGCGGCGCGGATCGGCGCAAAGCCGAAATCGCGCATCTGTCGCGACCAGCCGTCGAAGGACACGGCCAGGGCGGTCAGGAAATCGTCCGGGGTGACGGACAGCCCGGTTTCGCCTTGCAGGCTGACGGGCCGGACCGCGCCGGGTTCGACCGCCTCGGGCGCGGCGGCCAGATTGACGCCGATGCCGATCACCAAGGCCTGGATGGTCCCGCCCGACCCCATGCTTTCCAGCAGAATGCCCGAAAGCTTGCCGCCGTTCAGCAGCACGTCGTTGGGCCACTTCAACGCAAGATTCAACTGCGGCCCGCACAGCGTACGCAGCGCGTCATGGACGGCAAGCGCCGCCACAAAGGACAGCCGCGCCGCATCCGCAGGGCCGCCCTGAGGCCGCAGGATCAGCGAGGCCGCGAAATTTCCGGGGGGATCGGTCCAGGCCCTGCCCCGCCGGCCCCGACCGGCGGTCTGCTGGCGGGCCATGATCCAGGCCGGGCCGGACAGCCCCGGCGCCAGGCGCATCGCCTCGGCATTGGTGCTGTCCACGCGGTCGAGGACATGGCGCGCCACGCCCTCGGGCCAGGCGTCAAGGGCAGGGTTACTCAACAGCCGGGGACTCGACTGCCGCCTGAGCGACCGGCGTGCCGACCAGAGATTCCGCCGCCCGTGCCGCCGCGGTATCAAGACCCCACATCGACACGGCGCCGATCAGCAGCAGCGCCGCCGGAATCACCAGGGCCAGATACTGCACCCCGCCCATGCGGCTTTCCACCCCTTCGGATTCGGCTCCGAAGAACATATAATAGACGATGCGCAGGTAATAGAACGCCCCGATCACCGATGCGATGACGCCCAGGATCGCCAGCCAGGACATTCCCGCCTGCACCGCCGCGCCCAGCACCCCGAACTTGGCGAAGAAGCCCAGGAAGGGCGGAACGCCTGCCAGGCTGAACATCAGGAACAGGACCGCGAAGGCCTTGACGGGCTCGGCCTGGGCAAAGCGGTTCAGGCTTTGCAGGTCGGTGATCGGGCGGCCGTCGCGTTCCAGCGACAGGATGAAGGCGAAGCTGCCGACGTTCATCACCGCATAGATCGCCATATACAGCAGCATCGCCTGCACGCCATAGGCCGTCCCGGCGGCCAGGCCGACCAGGGCAAAGCCCATATGCGCGATGGACGAATAGGCCATCAGCCGCTTGATATTGCGCTGCCCGATCCCCGCGATGGAGCCCAGGAACATCGACATCACCGCAAGCGCCGCGACGATCTGGCCCCAGTCGCCCGGCACGTTGCCGAACGCCTCGTACATCAGGCGGGCGATCAGGGCCATGGCGGCGACCTTCGGCGCGGTGGCGAAGAAAGCCGTCACCGGGGTCGGCGCGCCTTCATAGACATCGGGCGTCCACATGTGGAAGGGCACGGCCGAGACCTTGAAGGCCAACCCGACCAGCAGGAACACCATCCCGAACAGCAGGCCCAGCGACAGCTGCCCGCCGACCACCACCTGCACGATCCCCGCAAAGCCGGTCGTCCCCGAGAAGCCATAGACCAGCGATGCGCCGTACAGCAGCATCCCCGAGGACAACGATCCCAGGACGAAATACTTCAGACCGGCCTCGGACGACTTCACGCTGTCGCGGCGCATCGCGGCGGCGACGTAAAGGGCCAGCGATTGCAGTTCCAGGCCCATGTACAGCGACAGAAGATCGCTGGCCGAAACCATCAGCATCATGCCGATGGAGGCAAGCGCGATCAGGATCGGGAATTCGAACCGCATCAGCCGGTTGCGTTCCAGGTAATCCGCGCTCATCGCCAGGACGGCGGCGGCAGAGACCAGGATCGTCACCTTGGCGAAGCGGGCGAAGGCGTCGTCGGTGAACATGCCGAAGAACGCCACCTGCGCCGGGCGATCGGCAAAGCCGACATACAGCCCGACCGCCAGCAATGCCGCGACCGTGGCCCACAGGATCGGACGCGCGATGGCATCCTTGCCCAGATAGGCCCCGGCCATCAGCGCCCCCAGGGCATAGATCGCCAGCACAAGCTCTGGCAGGATGGTCGAGAAATCGAGCGCGGTCATCGTGCTTACCTCAATGGCTGGCGTCGGCCGGGGCCGCCTGCGCGGTCACGGCCAGCCCGTCGCGCGGCTCAACCGGCAGGGCCTCGTGATAGTTGACCAGCAGCGCCTGGACGGCGGGGCCGGTGATGTCGGTGACGGCGCGCGGATAGACGCCCAGGAACAGCGTCATGACGATCAGCGGCGCGAAGATCCACTTCTCGCGCGGGGTCATGTCGGTGATGGTCTTCAGGCTTTCCTTGATCAGCGCGCCCAGCGTCACCCGGCGATACAGCCACAGCGCATAGCCCGCCGACAGGATCACCCCGGTCGCGGCGACGAAGGCCACCCAGGTATTGGCCTTGAAGGTGCCCATCAGGGTCAGGAACTCGCCCACGAAGCCCGAGGTGCCGGGCAGGCCCACGTTGGCCATGGTGAAGAACATGAAGACCAGGGCATAGACCGGCATCCGGTTGACCAGCCCGCCATAGGCGTCGATTTCCCGCGTGTGCATCCGGTCATAGATCACGCCCACCGCCAGGAACAGCGCGCCCGAGATGAAGCCGTGCGACAGCATCTGGAAGATCGCCCCGTCCAGCCCCTGCTGGTTGGCGGCAAAGATGCCCATCGTCACATATCCCATATGCGCGACCGAGGAATAGGCGATCAGCTTCTTCATGTCGGTCTGCGCCAGCGCCACAAGCGAGGTATAGACGATGGCGATGGCCGACATCCAGAAGACCAGCGGTTGCAGCATCTCGCTGGCGACGGGGAACATGGGCAGGCTGAAGCGCAGGAAGCCATAGCCGCCCATCTTCAGCAGCACGGCGGCCAGCACCACCGACCCGGCGGTCGGCGCCTGGACGTGGGCGTCGGGCAGCCAGGTATGGACCGGCCACATCGGCATCTTGACCGCGAAGCTGGCGAAGAACGCCAGGAACAGCAGCGTCTGCATCCCGCCCACCACGGTGATGCCCAGCACCCGCATCGTGTCCGACGGGAAGTCGAAGGCCAAGAGCTGCGCGATGTCCGTGGTTCCCGCCGTGCGCGCCATCGCGATCATCGCGACCAGCATCAGCACGGACCCCAGGAAGGTATAGAGGAAGAACTTGAACGACGCATAAATGCGGTTCACGCCCCCCCAGATGCCGATGATCAGGAACATCGGGATCAGCCCTGCCTCGAAGAACAGGTAGAACAGGATCAGGTCGAGCGCGGTGAACACGCCGATCATCAGCCCTTCCAGCACCAGGAATGCGATCATGTATTCCTTGACGCGGGTCTTCACGTCCCAGGTGGACAGGATCGTCAGCGGCATCAGGAAGGTCGTCAGCAGCACGAACAGGACCGAGATCCCGTCCACGCCCATCCGGTAGCGCAGGCCCATGATCCAGGGATGATCCTCGACGAACTGGAAGCCGGTATCCGCCGGATCGAAGCCCGCCAGCACGAAGAGCGAGATCAGGAAGGTCGCCGTTGTCGCGATCAGCGCCAGCCATTTGGCGTTGCGCTGCGCGGCCTCGTCCTCTCCGCGCAGGAACAGGGCCAGAATCCCCGCCGCGACGATGGGCAGGAAGGTGATGATCGAAAGAAGGTTCGTCATGTCAGTGCGCGCCCCGCGTCATCACCCAGATCAGCAAGCCCACGATGCCGATGACCATCGCGAAGGCATAATGGAACAGATAGCCCGACTGAACGCGTCCGGCGAAGCGGGTCAGGCGCGGGATCAGCCCCAACGCCACCCCGTTGATGGCGCCGTCGATAACCGCCCCGTCGCCGCCCGTCCACAGCTTGCGGCCGATCCACAGTGCGGGCCGGACGAAGATGAAGTGATAGATCTCGTCGAAATACCACTTGTTCAGAAGGAACCGATACAGCGCGGGCTGCTGCGCCGCCAGTCTCGCGGGAGCATTCGGATAGCGGATATACATCAGCCAGGACAGCCCAAGCCCGATCAGCATCGCCACGAAGGGCGACAGCTTCACCCAGACGGGGACCGAATGGGCGTCGTGCATGACGTGGTTGTCGGACCGCATGAAGATCGCGCCGCGTTCGAACCCGGCAAGCGCCGCGTGGCCGTCGGCCGCGGTATCCTCGGCCGGGTCGCTGGCGGCGCCGGCGGCGGCATGGGTCGCCGCGCCCGTGGGTTCGCCATGAGGCGCCTCGGCCACGGCGCCGTCAAGCGCCTCGCCATGGCCGTCCTCGGCCTGTTCATGGGCGGCTTCGGGAAGGCCGAAGAACCGCTGCACGTTGTCGCCGAAGAAGGCGCTGTACCAGATCATGCCCGCGAAGATCGCGCCCAGGGCCAGGATGCCCAGCGGCACGGTCATCACCGGCGGGCTTTCATGGGCATGGTGATGCGCGTGCAGCGGATCATGATGGCCGTGATCGTCATGGCCGTGGGTGTCGTGGCCGTGGCCATGCGCCGCCATTGGCTGCACTTCCTCCTCGGCCTTGATCTCGGCGTCCCAGACCTTTTGCGGACGCGGCGCGCCCCAGAAGGTCAGGAACATCAGCCGCCAGCTATAGAAGCTGGTCATCAGCGCCGCAATCACCAGCAGCCAGAAGGCATAGCCCACGCCCGAGGCATAGGCGCTTTCGATCACGGCGTCCTTGGACAGGAAGCCCGCGAAGCCGATATGGGTCAGCGGAATGCCGACGCCGGTGATGGCCAGCGTGCCGATCAGCATGGCGGCGAAGGTCAGGGGGATCTTCTTGCGCAGCCCGCCATAGTTCCGCATGTCCTGCTCATGGTGCATGGCATGGATGACCGAACCCGCGCCCAGGAACAGCATGGCCTTGAAGAAGGCATGGGTGAACAGGTGGAACATGGCCACCGAATAGACGCCGACGCCCGCCGCCACGAACATATAGCCCAGCTGCGAACAGGTCGAATAGGCGATCACGCGCTTGATGTCGTTCTGCACCAGACCCACGGTCGCGGCGAAGAAGGCGGTCGAGGCGCCGATGATCGTCACGAACATCTTGGCCTCGGGCGCGAATTCGAACAAGGGCGACATGCGGCAAACCAGGAACACGCCCGCCGTCACCATGGTCGCGGCATGGATCAGCGCCGACACCGGGGTCGGGCCTTCCATCGCGTCCGGCAGCCAGGTGTGCAGGAAAAGCTGCGCCGACTTGCCCATGGCGCCGATGAACAGCAGGAAGGCCAGCAGGTTCGCCGCGTTCCAGTCGGCCCACAGGAAATGCATCTGCGCCTGCGCCAGTTCGTCAACCTGGGCGAAGATCGCGTCGAACTGGATGGATCCGGTCATCCACCACAACCCGAAGATCCCCAGCAGGAAGCCGAAATCGCCGACCCGGTTCACGATGAAGGCCTTCATCGCCGCCGCATTGGCCGAAGGCTTGCGGTAATAGAAGCCGATCAGCAGATAGGATGCGACGCCCACGCCCTCCCATCCGAAGAACATCTGCAGCAGGTTGTCCGCCGTCACCAGCATCAGCATGGCGAAGGTGAAGAAGGACAGATAGGCGAAGAAGCGCGCCTTGTAATGCTCGTGATGGGTCCAGTTGTCGTCATGGGCCATGTAGCCCATCGAATACAGGTGGACGAGCGCCGAGACCGAGGTCACGACGATCAGCATGATCGCGGTCAGCCGGTCCAGCCGGATCGCCCATTCGCTGCTGAAATCCCCCGAGACGACCCAGTCCAGCACCGGGATATGCTGCGTCTCGCCCGAGAAGGTCGTGAAGACGATCCAGGAAAACAGCGCCGCCGCGAACAGGATGCCCGTGGTCAGCAGTTGCGCGGCCTTTTCCCCGATCACGCGCCAGCCGAAACCGGCGATCAGCGCGCCCAGAAGGGGCGCGAACAGGATGAATTGCACCATGACCGCTTACCCCTTCATCACGTTGACATCGTCAACCGCGATGGACCCGCGGTTGCGGAAGAACACCACCAGGATCGCCAGACCGATCGCGGCCTCGGCCGCCGCCACGGTCAGGATGAACATGGTGAAGACCTGCCCCGCCAGATCGCCCAGATGGGCCGAGAAGGCGACGAAATTGATGTTGACCGACAAGAGGATCAGTTCGATCGACATCAGGATGACGATGACGTTCTTGCGGTTCACGAAGATGCCGAAGATCCCGGCGACGAACAGAATCGCCCCCACGACAAGGTAATGTGTCAATCCGATCATCGTTAAGCCCTTCTTCCGCGTCCAGTTACGACATCAAGTAAGTCGCGTGCCTGCTCTAACCTTCGGATCAGATTGTCATGTGCGTAAGACGGACAGTTACGTTTGATGAACTGTTCCATTGGCAAGTCACCAAGACTGTGTCCTTCCTGGTAAGCCATCCAGACAAATTGATAAAAACGATCTACATCCAAGGGATGCAAAATTTGCCAGTTCGCGCTGCCTTTGAACCGATCCCAAGCTTTTTGTAGATCAGTGGATGGTTGGAACACGTTCGTCATAGCTACAGCCCCTGCCCCGGCTTCACGTCGCGCAGTTCCATGGCCTTGGCCGGATCGCGATACATCTGTTCCAGCACGTCCTGGCGCTTGATGTCGCGGCGGTGGCGCATGGTCAGGGTGATCGCGCCGATCATCGCGACCAGCAGGATCAGCCCGGCGATCTGGAACGGCAGCAGATAGCGGTCGTACAGGATCGTGCCGATGGCGTTGGTGTTCAGAGCGTGATCCAGGATCGGCGCGGTCCGCAGCCCCTGGGCCTGGTCCGAAATCTCCCACCCGCCGAAGGCGACCGTCAGCAGAGCCAGCAGCACCAGGGCGATCAGCGCCGCCAGCGGCAGATAGCCCGCCAGTTCGCCGCGAAGCTGGGCGAAATCCACGTCCAGCATCATCACGACGAACAGGAACAGCACCGCCACGGCGCCGACATAGACGATCACCAGCAGCATCGCCACGAACTCGGCCCCTTGCAGCACGAACAGCCCGGCGGCCGAGATGAAGGCCAGGATCAGCCACAGAACCGAATGGACCGGGTTCCTGGACAGCACCACCATGAAGCCCGCCGTGCAGACCGAGATGGCGAACAGATAAAAGGCGAAGGTGATCATTCGGCCTGTTTCCCCTCATGTTCGGCGAAGACGCCCTGGGCGATCTCCAGAGCCTTCTGCATCGCCGGGATGCCGCCGAACATCCCCATCTGATAGATGACCTCGGCCACCTCGCGCGCGGTGGCGCCTGCGGCGATGGCGTGGCGGATGGTCAGGCGCAGTTGCGGTTCGGCATGGGCGCCCTGGACGGTCAGCGCGGCCACCGTGACCAGCAGGCGCGTCTTGGCGTCCAGCCCGTCGCGGTTGAAGGTGCGCCCGAACCACATCTCCAGCATGTCCGCCGGCATGGTCGGGATCATCTTCTCGAACGCGCGGGGGTCGAAGGTTTCCAGCGCAGGGTTGAACGCGCGGGCCATTTCCTGGCCCGACTGCATCATCTGCTGGAACAGCTTGGTGAAGGCGTCGCTCATCTGTAGGGCGCGTCGATGGCTAGGTTGCGGGCGATCTCGGCTTCCCAGCGGGCGCCGTTGTCCAACAGCTTCTGCTTGTCGTAGAACAGTTCCTCGCGTGTCTCGGTCGCGAACTCGAAGTTCGGGCCTTCGACGATGGCATCGACCGGGCAGGCTTCCTGGCAGAAGCCGCAATAGATGCACTTGGTCATGTCGATGTCGTAACGCGTGGTGCGGCGGCTGCCGTCCTCGCGCGGTTCGGCGTCGATGGTGATCGCCTGGGCCGGACAGATCGCCTCGCACAGCTTGCAGGCGATGCAGCGTTCCTCGCCGTTGGGATAGCGGCGCAGCGCGTGTTCGCCCCGGAAGCGCGGCGACAGCGGCCCCTTTTCATGGGGATAGTTGATGGTCGGCTTGGGCGCGAAGAAATACCGGACCCCCAGGCCGAAGCCCTTGAGGAAATCCACCATCAGGAAATACTTGGTGGCGCGGGCGATGTCGAAGGCCATCAGAATTCTTCCCCTTGCTTGGGCGCGGCGAAGCGGTCGAACGCCGCCACATAGTCGCGGACCCTGGCGCCGTCACGGGACTGTTCGGCACTATCCAGATTGTTGGCCAGGAAATGCGCGAACTCGACCTTGTCGGTTTCCGACGCATTTGCCAGCATTTCGGCGATCTTGTTCGAATATGCCATCGCTTATGCCCCCGCCCAGCGTGCCCAGAAGGAACCAAACACCTCGAACCGCGCCAGGAAGGCGATCAGCACGACCCAGCCCAGCGACAGCGGCAGGAACACCTTCCAGCCGATCCGCATCAACTGGTCATAGCGGTAGCGCGGCACGATGGCCTTCACCATGGCGAACATCCAGAACCAGAAGACCATCTTCAGGAACATCCAGATCGCGCCGTCGGGGATGCCGGGGATCGGCGACAGCCAGCCGCCGAAGAACAGCAGGCTGATCAGCGCGCACATCAGCCAGATGGCGATGTATTCGCCCGCCATGAACAGCAGATAGGGGGTCGAGGAATATTCGACCATGAAACCCGCGACCAGTTCCGATTCAGCCTCGGCCAGGTCGAAGGGCGGACGGTTGGTTTCGGCCAGGGCCGAGACGAAGAACAGCACCAGCATCGGGAAATGCGGCAGCCAGTACCAGGACAGCAGCCCCGCGCCCGCCTGGGCCTCGACGATGGCGCTGATGTTCATCGACCCGGTCGAGATGATGACGCCGATGATGATCAGGCCCAGGCTGACCTCGTAGCTGATCATCTGCGCCGCCGCGCGCAGCGACGACAGGAACGGATATTTCGAATTCGACGCCCAGCCGCCCATGATGACGCCATACACCTCCAGCGAGGAGACGGCGAAGATGAACAGGATGCCCACGTTGATGTCGGCCATCACCCAGCCGGGCGCGAAGGGGATCGCCACGAAGGCCAGCAGCGCCAGGGTCATCGACAGGAAGGGCGCCAGGAAGAAGACGAACTTGTCCGCCCCGGCCGGAATGACGATTTCCTTCAGGACGTATTTCAGCGCGTCGGCAAAGGTTTGCAGCAGGCCCCAAGGCCCGACCACGTTCGGGCCGCGCCGCATCTGCACGGCGGCCCAGATCTTGCGGTCGCCATAGACCAGAAAGATCAGCGACAGCATGACGAAGGCGATCACCGCCAGACCCTGCGCCAGCAGCAGGATCGCCATGCCCAGAGAGGATGCCCAGAATTCAGCCATGCCCGTCCCTATCCCATTACGCGGCGGGAATGCCGCGCGCCTTGCATTCGCGCAAGGTGTCTTCCGTTTCCATCACCCGCAGACCCATCGGCTTCTGATCCGACAGCGTGAACGCGGCCCCGATCCTCAGCTTGCCGTCGCGTGTGTCTTGCAGCGTGCGGACATGGCGTCCGTATGGCTCGCCATTCCGCTTGGCCCAGCCTGCCAACGCGCAGGTGGCATACGAGAAGGCGATATCGGCGTCCACCCCTTCACGCAAGTTCGCCGTCACCTCGACCAGGTCGGCCGATCCCTTGGGATCCAGCGATGCCACGCGGGCGCCCAGGAAATCCTGCGGGTCGACCGTCGTCCCGTCGGCCCAGGCAGGTAGGGCTGGCTGGCTGCGGGCCGCGAATTCCTCCAGGGCCTTTTCCTGCGCGGTCTGGCGCGGCGGCAATCCATCCGCCACCATGCCGCCCAGATTCAGATCCAGGTTCGCGTTCAATGCCATCAGATCCGCCTCGGACACCGCGAAGGCATCCTGCCCCTCGGGACTGTCCAGCGTCATGGTCGTCACCTGCCCGTCCGGCTCCAGAATCAGGATCTCTCCCGACTTGGTGGAAATCCGTGCCAGGGTCAGAGGCGCCTTGCCCGGCAGCGCGCCGGGGGTGGCAATCTTGGCGGTCATTGTCTCGGGCTTGGGTTTGGGGCGCCCGTCGCCGGCATCATCCGCGCAGCCCGACAGGACCGCAGCGCCCGCAAGGGCTGCGATCAGAAACCGGGGCTGGCGGAATGCTGGCCGCATGACGTTCACTCGGCCGCCATGGCGGGCGCGTTGCGCGCCGCGGCCATCCGCGACAATTCCCCCATCAGGGGTGAACTGCGCGCGATCGGGTTGGTCAGGTAGAAGTCCTTGACCGCCGGACGGAAGGCCGCATGACCCATGTCCAGCCGCTGCAAGGGCTGCCAGTCGTTCTGCGCCACATGGTCGATCTGGCCCAGATGCGGCACCGCCTGAACCAGGGCGCGACGCAGTTGCGGCAGGCTGTCCCAGGGCAGGGTCGCGCCCAGTTCGGCCGACAGCGCCCGCAGGATCGCCCAATTCTCCTTGGCCTCGCCCGGCGCGAAATTCGCGCGCAGCGCCAGTTGGGGACGGCCTTCGGTATTCACGAACAGGCCGTTTTCTTCCGTGTAGCAGGCAGCGGGCAGGATGATGTCAGCACGGTGCGCGCCCCGGTCGCCATGGCTGCCCTGATAGATCACGACAGGGCCAGAGGCCACGTCCACCTCGTCCGCGCCCAGGTTGTAGATCACCTCGGCGCCGTCGATGGCGGCGGTCAGCCCGCCCTCGGTCACGGCGCCCACATCCATCGCGCCGACGCGGGATGCGGCGCTGTGCAGGACCAGCAGCTTGCAGTCGTCCAGTTCGCAGATGCGCATCGCATTGGCCAGCACCGCTTCGCCATCCGCTTCGCGCAGCGCGCCCTGGCCGACGATCACGATGCCGGGCGTGCCCTTGCTGGACTGGAAGTCGCCCTTGACCAGCTCCGCCAACGCGGCGCGATCAACGCCGTGGTGGTGATAGTCATAGGTCAGGTCGGCCGCCTGCCCGACCACCGCGACCTGCGCGCCATGCGCCCAGGCCTTGCGAATCCGCGCGTTCAGCACCGGCGCTTCCTCGCGCGGGTTGGTGCCGATCAGCAGAATCCGCTTGGCGGTATCGATATCGGCAATCGTCGCCGTGCCGACATAGGCAGAGCGGTTGCCCGCAGGCAGGCGCGCCCCGTCGGTGCGGCATTCGACGTTTCCGCCCAGCCCCTCGACCAGTTGCCTGAGGCTGAAGGCAGCCTCGACCGGGGCCAGATCGCCCACCAGCCCGGCGACCTTGCGGCCCTTCATCGCGGCGGCGGCGGCGGCCAGGGCCTCGGGCCAGCTTGCCGGGCGCAGCTTGCCGTTCTCGCGGATATAGGGCTTGTCCAGCCGTTGGCGGCGCAAACCGTCCCAGACGAAGCGGGTCTTGTCGCTGATCCATTCCTCGTTCACGCCGTCATGGTTGCGCGGCAGGATCCGCATCACTTCGCGCCCCTTCACGTCCACGCGGATGTTGCTGCCAAGCGCGTCCATCACGTCGATGGTCTCGGTCTTGCGCAGCTCCCAGGGCCGGGCCTTGAAGGCATAGGGTTTGCTGACAAGCGCCCCCACCGGGCACAGGTCGATGATGTTGCCTTGCAGGTTCGAGGCCAGTGTCTGGTTCAGATAGCTGGTGATCTCGCTGTCCTCGCCGCGCCCGGTCTGGCCCATCTGGCTGATGCCCGCGACCTCGGTCGTGAAGCGCACGCAGCGGGTGCAGCTGATGCAGCGTGTCATGTGGGTCTCGACCAGCGGACCCAGGTTCAGTTCCTCGGCGGCGCGCTTCGGTTCCCGATAGCGGCTGAAGTCCACGCCGTAAGCCATTGCCTGGTCTTGCAGATCGCATTCGCCGCCCTGGTCGCAGATCGGGCAATCCAGCGGGTGATTGATCAGCAGGAATTCCATCACGCCCTCGCGGGCCTTCTTGACCATCGGGCTGTTGGTGCGGATTTCCGAAGGCGCGCCGTCCGGGCCGGGGCGCAGATCCTTGACCTGCATCGCGCAGCTTGCTGCGGGCTTGGGGGGGCCGCCCACGACCTCGACCAGGCACATCCGGCAGTTGCCCGCGATCGACAGGCGTTCGTGATAGCAGAAGCGCGGGATCTCGATCCCCGCCTGTTCGCAGGCCTGGATCAGGGTCAGGTTGGGATCGACCGCGATCTCAATGTCGTCGATCTTGATCGTGCGCAAATCGGCCATCGGCTTTCTTCCTTACCTGGCAACCAGAAGCGATCCGGCGATCGTCTTCCGGGCTATCTCTTGCCGCCCCAGGCGGCAGAATGTCTCGGGCTGGCCGTTCACCACCCCATTGGCGACCATATAACGGTCGGCCTCGGCATAGATGCGGCGGCGTTCTTCCTTGCTGTCCAGGAAGGCGTCTATTTCCCGGTCGCTATAGCCCAGGCCTTGGGCATAGCGCTTCAGTTTGCGCGCCTCGGAAAACGCCCGGATCAGCCGCGCGTCCAGAGACGGGCAGCCCCTGCGCAGCACATCCGCCACCCGCGCCTGAATCAGGCTGTCGTTGATATGGCGTTCCTGCGACAAGGGCGGCAGGGCGGCGGCAGGGGCAGCAAGCGCAGCACCGCAGGCCAGCGCCAACAGCGCAGCCCGTGCCTTGCGCGAATATGCCGCCAGACCCGTCATTCCGCCGCCATCGCCCCCATCCGGCCGGTGCGCTTGGCCTTGATGCGGTCCTCGATCTCTTCGCGGAAGTTGCGGATCAGCCCCTGGATCGGCCAGGCGGCGGCGTCGCCCAGGGCGCAGATGGTGTGGCCCTCGACCTGTTTGGTCACGTCGAACAGCATGTCGATTTCCTCGACCTCGGCATCGCCGCGCACAAGACGCTCCATCACCCGCATCATCCAGCCGGTGCCCTCGCGGCAGGGCGTGCACTGGCCGCAGCTTTCGTGCTTGAAGAACTTGGACAGCCGCCAGATCGCCTTGATGACATCGGTCTGCTGGTCCATCACGATCATGCAGGCAGTGCCGAAGGACGACCGCAATTCGCGCATCCCGTCATAGTCCATAATGGCGTTTTCGCACTGCTCGGCCGTCAATACCGGACAGGACGCGCCGCCGGGGATCACCGCCTTGAGGTTCTTCCAGCCGCCGCGCACACCGCCGCCATGCTTCTCGATCAGTTCCTTCATGCTGATCGACATGGTTTCCTCGACCACGCAGGGGGTGTTGAGGTGCCCGGTCAGGCCGAACAGCTTGACGCCCGCGTTGTTCGGACGGCCGAAGCCCGCGAACCATTCCGGGCCGCGCCGCAGGATGGTGGGCGTCACGGCGATGGATTCGACGTTGTTCACCGTGGTCGGGCAGCCGTAAAGCCCCGCGCCCGCCGGGAACGGCGGCTTCATGCGCGGCATGCCCTTCTTGCCTTCCAGGGACTCCAGCAGTGCCGTTTCCTCGCCGCAGATATAGGCGCCCGCGCCGTGGTGCAGATACAGGTCGAAATCCCAGCCCGACCCCGCCGCGTTCGCGCCCAGCAGTCCGGCGTCGTAGCATTCGTCGATGGCGGCTTGCAGCGCCTCGCGTTCGCGGATGAATTCGCCGCGGATATAGATATAGGCCGCGTGGGCGCCCATGGCGAAGCTGGCGATCAGCGCGCCCTCGATCAGCGTATGCGGATCGTGGCGCATGATCTCGCGGTCCTTGCAGGTCGCGGGTTCGGATTCGTCGGCGTTGATGACCAGATAAGAGGGGCGGCCGTCGGATTCCTTGGGCATGAAGGACCATTTGAGGCCGGTCGGAAAGCCCGCGCCCCCGCGCCCGCGCAGCCCGGATGCCTTCACCTGTTCGACGATCTTGTCGCGGCCCCTGGCGATGATCTCGGCCGTGCCGTCCCAGTGGCCGCGCTTGCGCGCCCCGGCCAGACTGCGGTCGCCCATCCCGTAGAGGTTGGTAAAAATGCGATCCTGATCTTTCAGCATCCTGCTCTCAATCCTCTCATCCGGGCGTCAGGCCTTCCTGCGCCGCCAGATACGCCAGGTCACCAGCAGCGACCAGACAAAAGCTCCGATCGCGGCCAGGTCCGCCAGAAAGGCCCACCTGCCCGCCCAGTTATAATGGCTGCCAAGGGCCTGAACCAGAAGCCACAGGCACATGGCAAGGGCGATGACGATGGCGACCAGGCGCATCTGCGCCGCATCGCGATCCTGCCCGGTTCCGCCCATGTCCGCCCCCTTGGCCGCCTAGCGGTCCGTTTCGCCGTCCTTCTGTTCCGCTTCCTCGATGCCGCGCACACCCGCCGGGGCACGGTCCGAGACCGGGCGCGCGGCCGATGCCGCCTGCGCCTCTTGTTCGGTCACGCCGGTCGCGTCCGCCGGGGCGCCCTCGGCCGGGCGCGGCTCGTGTTCGGGCGCGGTGTCCCGGCCGGTCTGGTCGTCAACGGCGGCCTTGGGCTTGCGCAGCCATTTGGTCAGAATCGGAACCTCGGTTCCGTCGATGCGCTTGACCGTCTCGCCGATATCGCGGGCCAGCGCCGCGCTGGCGTTCCGGTCGTCCCCCTGCCCCTTCAGGTCGGCCAGCGCGACCGGCCCGCCCAGCGGCTCCGAGGAATAGCGCCCGTTCTGCGGACCCGGCAGCGGCACCTGACCGGCCGAGAAGGCATCGATCAGCTCTTCCAGCTTCTGCGGCGTCAGATCCTCGTAGAAATCCTTGCCGATCTGGGCCATGGGCGCGTTCGAACAGGCACCCAGGCATTCGACCTCTTCCCAACTGAACTTGCCGTCGGCCGAAACGGTATGCGGCGTCGGCGCGATCTTGCGCTTGCAGACCTCGATCAGCGCCTCGGCGCCGCAGATCATGCAGGTGGTGGTTCCGCAAATCTGGATGTTTGCAACAGACCCAACGGGTTGGAGCTGGAACATAAAGTAGAATGTCGCCACTTCCAGTGCGCGGATATAGGGCATCCCCAGCAGGTCGGCGCAATATTCGATGGCGGGCCGCGACAGCCAGCCTTCCTGTTCCTGGGCGCGCCACAGGACCGGGATGATCGCCGATTGCTGACGGCCCTCCGGGTATTTGGTCATCTGCGCCCGCGCCCATTCCAGGTTGGCGGGGGTGAATTCGAAGCTGTCCGGCTGGACGGGCGAAAGACGGCGGAGCATCAGCGGTCAACCTCTCCGAACACGATGTCGAGCGTGGCGATCAGGGCGGGCACGTCGGCCAGCAGATGCCCTTTGCCCATCCAGTCGATCGACTGGAGATGCAGGAATCCCGGCGCCCGCAGCTTGGCGCGATAGGGTTTGTTCGTCCCGTCGCTGACCAGATAGACGCCGAATTCGCCCTTGGGCGCCTCGACGGCGGCATAGACCTCGCCCGCCGGAACCCGGAAGCCTTCGGTATACAGCTTGAAGTGATGGATCAGGCTTTCCATGTCGCGCTTCATGTCGCCGCGGCGGGGCGGCGTCAGCTTGCCCCGCGCCAGCACGTCGCCCGCAGGCTCGGCCCGCAGCTTCTGGATGGCCTGCTTCATGATATGGGTCGACTCGCGCATTTCCTGCATTCGGATCAGGAAACGGTCATAGCTGTCGCCGTTCTTGCCGACCGGAATCTTGAAGTCGAATTCATCATAGCATTCATACGGCTGCGAACGGCGCAAATCCCAGGCCAGCCCCGATCCGCGCGCCATCACGCCCGAATAGCCCCAGTCCAGGGCATCCTGTTCGGTGGCGATGCCGATGCCGACCAGGCGCTGCTTGAAGATGCGGTTTTCCGTCAGCAGCGTGTCCAGATCGTCCACGACCTTGGGGAAATGCTCGCACCAGGCCTCGATGTCGTCCAGCAGGTCGGGCGGCAGATCCTGATGCACCCCGCCCGGCCGGAAATACGCCGCGTGCAGCCGTGCCCCGGAGGCGCGTTCGTAGAAGATCATCAACTGCTCGCGCGCCTCGAACCCCCACAGCGGCGGGGTCAGCGCGCCCACGTCCATGGCGCCGGTGGTCAGGCCCAGCAGGTGGTTCAGGATCCGGCCGATTTCCGAATACAGCACCCGGATCAGGCTGGCCCGGCGCGGCACGACCGTTCCGGTCAGCCGTTCGATCGCCAGGCACCAGGCATGTTCCTGGTTCATGGGCGAGACGTAATCCAGCCGGTCGAAATAGGGCAGGTTTTGCAGATAGGTCCGGCTTTCCATCAGCTTTTCGGTGCCGCGATGCAGCAGGCCGATATGCGGGTCGGCGCGCTCGACCACCTCGCCGTCCAGCTCCAGAACCATGCGCAGCACGCCATGCGCCGCCGGATGCTGGGGACCGAAGTTGATGTTGAAATTGCGGATCTTCTGTTCGCCGACCAGAGTGTCGGACGATCCGTCGTCATAGCTGTTGATGCGGATATCGCCGTCCATGGCCTTACCCCTTGGTCTTTTCGTCGCCGGGCAGCACGTATTTCGCGCCCTCCCAAGGCGAAAGGAAGTCGAACTGGCGGTATTCCTGCGTCAGCCGAACCGGCTCATAGACCACGCGCTTTTCGGATTCGTCGTATCGAACCTCGACATAGCCGGTGGTCGGGAAATCCTTGCGCAGGGGATGGCCGCTGAAGCCATAGTCGGTCAGGATCCGCCGCAGGTCCGGGTGGCCCGAGAACAGGATCCCGAACATGTCGAAGACCTCGCGCTCGAACCAGTTGGCGCAGGGATGGATCCGCACCAGCGACGGCACGACCTCGTCTTCGCGGATCGCCACCTTCACGCGGATGCGCTGGTTCTGGTACATCGACAGCAGGTGCCAGACCACATCGAACCGCTGCGCGCGTTCGGGATGATCCACGGCAGTGATGTCCACCAGGGTCGAGAAGCGGCAGCTGCTGTCACTGCGCAGGAATTCGATCAGGTCCACGATGCTGGACAGGGTCGCGGTCACGGTCAGTTCGCCAAAGGCGACGGTCGCGTCCAGAACCTGTTCCCCGCAGCGCAGCTTCAGATGCTCGGCCAGTTGTTCCAG
This sequence comes from Paracoccus haematequi, assembly GCF_900631945.1. GTDB lineage: Bacteria > Pseudomonadota > Alphaproteobacteria > Rhodobacterales > Rhodobacteraceae > Paracoccus > Paracoccus haematequi_A. The sequence goes on along the minus strand of NZ_UZWE01000068.1, from coordinate 11,864 downwards.
CGCGTCGATGTCGGGATAGACAGCCATGGCTTACCTCACCAGCGTGCCGGTGCGCCGGATGCGGCGCTGAAGTTGCAGGATGCCGTACAGCAGGGCCTCGGCCGTGGGGGGGCAGCCGGGGACATAGATGTCCACGGGCACGATCCGGTCGCAGCCGCGCACCACGGAATAGCTGTAATGGTAATAGCCGCCGCCGTTGGCGCAGCTTCCCATGCTGATCACATAGCGCGGTTCCGGCATCTGGTCATAGACCTTGCGCACCGCCGGGGCCATCTTGTTGGTCAGCGTGCCCGCGACGATCATCAGGTCGGACTGGCGCGGGGATGCGCGCGGCGCGGTGCCGAAGCGTTCCACGTCATAGCGCGGCATGGACGCCTGCATCATCTCGACCGCGCAGCATGCCAGCCCGAAGGTCATCCAGTGCAGCGAGCCGTTGCGCGCCCAGTTGATGATGTCCTCGGTCGTGGTCAGCAGGAAGCCCTTGTCCTGCAACTCGCGGTTCAGGCTGGCGGTCGCGACCTCTCGATCAGGGCCAGCGGTATGGGATCCGGTCATCACGCCCATTCAAGCGCCCCTTTCTTCCATTCATAGGCAAAGCCCACGGTCAGAACCCCCAGGAACACGATCATCGACCAGAAGGCCGCATCCGACAGTCCCGCGAAGCTGACCGCCCAGGGGAACAGGAAGGCCACTTCCAGGTCGAAGATGATGAACAGGATCGACACCAGATAGAATCGTACGTCGAATTTCATGCGCGCGTCGTCGAAGGCGTTGAATCCGCATTCATAGGCGCTGACCTTTTCGGGGTCGGGATTGCGCACGGCGACGATGACGGCGGCCAGAATCAGGATCAGGGCCAAGGCCGAGGCCATACCGGCGAAGACGAGGATCGGAAGATAATCCTGAAGCAGGGTTTCCACGGGCAAGTTCCCTTGTCGGCCGCGGAAAAGCTGTGGCTGCCCGCGACGGGTTAGCTGAGCGACCGTTTAGACCCGTGGGCCAGCGGGGTCAACGGGCGCAAGCATCGCGGGTGCGTCCCAGCCCATCTTCCGGGTCCGGGCCGTCCCCTATTGCCGCGGCAGTTGCGCGGCGGCCTGTTCGGCGGCCGCCGCTAGTCGGCCGCACATCGCGGCGACCGTCATCCCTTGCCCGGCCGCGGCATCCTGCAAGGGTTCCTCGATCTGCATGGCGCTGACCGTCCCCGCCTGGCCCTTGCGATAGGCGTCCTCGACCATCCCGGCGTCCTGCGGCGGCGGGAATGCAGCGATGACCTTGGCCTGGGTCTGAACCGTCTGCACACCCACATGCCCCTGCGCCGCGCAATATTCCAGGATCCCCTGCTGGTTCTTCGCGGCCGCGATGGCGATATCCGGCGCCGTGTCCTGCGCGACACCGGCGGCGGCAGAGGCCAGGACCAGGGTCATGGCTAGGATACGCATGGAAACCTCCTGTCGGATAGCAGAAGGGCAGCCTGCCAGGCTGCCCCATCATGGTCCTTGGTCCGCCGTCCGTTACAGCCCTGCGGCCTGGCAATCGGCCAAGGTGATGACTTCCATGTTGATGCTGCCCGTGAACTCGTCGGCATCCGCGTTGCCTTCCAGGCCCGTCGTGCCGCTGGCCGGACCGGCGGTCGAGGGGATCGCAGCCGGATCGGGGGCGTCATTGTCGACATTGCCCTCGTTGCCCGTGGTCGGCTGCGCGCCGTCCATGGTCCCGGCATCCTGGTCGGGCATCGTGCCCGAAACCGCGTCGTTGTCGACATTGCCGTCGTTGCCGGCAACCTGGTCGTTCGATCCTGCGGCGAGAGTCCGGCAATGTTCGGCAACGGCGGCCATGTCGGCTTCATTTACCTGCTGGGTGCCGACCATGTTCTGGGCGAAGGCAGCCGAACCAAAGCCCAGGGCAGCGGCCAGGGCGATCGGGGCGGTAAGGGTCTTGATCTTCATGACAGTCCTCCATCTGTTGCGTTTCAGCGTTGAATTGCCAGACCAACACCGCGCACCGCCGGCTTGTTCCGCGCATCCGGTACACAAGAATGTAGGCCGGCCCGCCGGCACCCTGCCCTGCGCCATCGGATCGCGGCGTCCCTCCGTTGCGCTTGAGGCGGCGAAGGGTTATTTCTGACGGAACCGCGACGGAAAGGACATGCCTTGCGCGACCTTCGGATCCCCGACCAGCGACACCCGGAAAAGGCCCACCGCCCCGACCAGGCCCAGCCAAAGAAGCCCGCCTGGATCCGTGTCAAGGCCCCCACCTCGGACGGCTACAAGCGCACCCGCGACATCATGAAGGACAACCGCCTGTCCACCGTCTGCGAGGAGGCGGGCTGCCCCAATGTCGGCGAATGCTGGTCGCAGGGCCATGCCACCATGATGATCATGGGCGAGATCTGCACGCGCGGCTGCACCTTCTGCAACGTCGCCACCGGCAAGCCCAATGCGCTGGACGTGTTCGAACCGGGCCGCGTCGCCCATGCCGTTCAGAAACTGGGACTGAAGCATGTCGTCATCACCAGCGTCGACCGCGACGACCTGGACGACGGCGGGGCCGAGCATTTCGCCCAGACGATCCGCGCCATCCGCCACCGCAGCCCCGATTCGACCATCGAGGTTCTGGTGCCCGACTTCCTGAAATCCCGGCCCGGCTCGGTCGAGATCGTGGTCGAGGCGCGGCCCGACGTGTTCAACCATAACCTGGAAACCGTCCCGGCCCTGTATCCGACCGTCCGGCCCGGCGCGCGCTATTTCCATTCGCTGCGGCTGTTGCAGAAGGTCAAGGAACTGGATCCGGCGATGTTCACCAAGTCGGGCATCATGGTCGGCCTGGGCGAGGATCGCGGCAGCGTCTTGCAGGTCATGGACGACATGCGCGCCGCCGACATCGACTTCATGACCATCGGCCAGTATCTGCAACCCACGCCGAAACACCACCGCGTGGACCGCTTCGTCACGCCCGAAGAATTCGCGGGCTATGAAAAGGCAGCCTATGGCAAGGGCTTCCTGATGGTGTCGGCGACGCCGCTGACGCGGTCCTCCTATCACGCGGGCGACGACTTCGCCAGGCTGCGGGACGCGCGGCTGCAAAAGCTGGGCCGCGCCTGACCCCTTGCAAATCCCCGCGCCTCGTTCTAGGGCGGAGCGCGCAAGGCCCGAGTGACGGAATGGTAGACGTAGCGGATTCAAAATCCGCCGCCGCAAGGCATGTCGGTTCGAGTCCGACCTCGGGTACCAGCCTTTCTTTTCAATCGGTTAGCGGAAATCAACAATGCGCAATGCGCATTATTTCTACGTCAATGTAGCCGCAGTGTAGCCAAGAGAGTGCGGCCTTATGACGTTGCGTTAACGTTTATTCGGGGAGTAGGCGCGACCAACCAAGGATGTGTTTTGGTATCCTGTTATGCCCCCGCCGTCGAATCCGAGGCACTTTGCCCACACGGGGAACCAAATTTTTTCACGGCTCCGTTATCAATTGCTTGAGCGATTTTTTGCTTGTAGCTTGACTGGATGGACAACTCCATTCGGGTAAAACAATGAAAAGACCTGCTATTTTATCGCTATGCGCCGGCTTGGTGTTAGCTGCCTGCACGCCGGTAGAACCACCGAAAACGCCCGCTGAACGACATGCTCGTATAGCAGAAGCCGCGAACCTCGCGTTCGATCAGTGCGGCCAGTTCATGATGGGCGGCTTTTCAGATGCCACTGAACTACGCAGAACACGCGATCAACATCGTCAGCTAGCCATTCAAGCAGGCGCAGACGGCCCGCTTTTCGAAGCTCAAAAGAAAGCAGTTAAAACTGCGTACGACAACCAAGTTATTTGGTCCAATCCACAGCAAGCATGCAATAGCCTAATCACAACCATCGCAAAAGAAGCCTGAGCTTACAGAGGCGGCATAGGTTTCAATGTGCCGCCGACAGCCCATCACAGAACCAAAAAAAGTATCCAAACAGCTATTCCATCCCGACACGACTAGAGAAAACGACCTAAGATTCAAAAACGTCGGAATGATATGCTCGAAGCACGGCAGCAAATAGATTGGCGAAACACTCGCGAATAGCCCACTCAGGAGGAACGAGTTGCTCGAAGAAGACGATGGATACCTAAACGATCTAACGTTAAAAAAAATCGAAGTTCGCGGGTTTAGGGGAACAGACAGAGTAATAGAGATAGACCTAAAGAGAGACGCAAACTTTCTTATAGGTCGAAACGGGACGGGCAAGACCACTCTCATAAATCTTATCTCTGACACGCTCGCATGCCGTTATTCAAACATGATGTCATCTCCATTTGAGGAGATAAAAATAACTTTTCAACACTCTGACAACCGCTATAAACCCTTTCTTACAGCCAAGAAGAATTATGATGAAGACGGAGATTTGATCGAGGTGATATACGAATTCACCGACTTCAAAACTAAAGGACCATCATTTTCATATCCAATTAAATCACGCTACTACCGCCAGGGCGAAGACATGGCCAGATCCATGACACAGCGCCGAATCCGAAATGAGCTGTCCAAACGATTTAAATTGACATGGCTAGCACTGAATAGATCAGTCGGATTAAACAAACCCTCCAGCGAAAAATCAAATGACCTTGATGACAGACTTGAGCATTCACTCCAAAGACTAGGGACATATTTCACAACACTAGACAGCTTGTTCGCTCAAGAATTACAAAAATTTCAACAGGAGTGGTTCATGTCGCTCTTGGTATCCTCACGACGGGCAAACGTTATCCAACAAGTCGCTAGGCTGAATATCCAAGAGGAAGACAAGCAGATACGGGAGATGCTGCGAGGTATTGGAATTTCTGATGCACAATTCTCAGGAAAGGTGGACCGGCACATTACGACAGCTACAAAGATAGCTGCAAACGGATATCGCCCTCCCACTGATGAAGTGATGGGCTATATTGCGGATTTATCGGATATCGCGAGACTTCATCACTGGGTCGAACAGTGGCAAGAACTTCAAGATCGGAAAGTGGCAATCTACAGGCCTCGCGAAAAGTTTTTAGCAATCGCAAGCAGTATGCTATTTAGAAAGCGGCTAGACGTAGACGCCGGCAACCGAGTATTTGTTAGAACTGGAAAAGCGCCGACAACAACAACAAAAGCCAAGCAGAAAACCGTCGCTCAACTCAGGCGAGAGGCGGTGGCAGGCAGGCTGACATATATAGATGAAGTAGCTCTTTCAGATCTATCCTCGGGTGAAAAGCAGCTTCTGATATTCTTGTCAGAAACAGTTCTTCAACTGGGAGAACCGCATGTCTTCATTGCGGATGAGCCCGAACTCTCACTACACATTGAATGGCAAGAAAAGCTAGTTCCCGTGCTTCTTGAATTGAACCCAAAGGCGCAGATCCTCTTTGCCACCCATTCTCCAGACATTGTTAATACATACCAGAATAATGTTTTCTCAATGGAAAAAGTTGCTTACTGATGTTCAGTCGGACTGATAGTGGCCTTACCAACAGGGCTATTTTCACGGGGACACAGTTCACTCTGTACGTGGAGGGCGGAGGTGGCGTAAAGGACGCAGGGTCTCCGGATGTCATATTCTGGCGGCAGATATTTTCCTCACTTCGTCCAGATGTGAGCATAACTATTAAAGCTCACGGTGGCAAACCTGAGCTAGAAACAGTTGCTCGCAAGGTGCTGGCAGGCTCGGTCCAGAACACAATCGTCGCTATGGACTCTGACTTTGACGAATTTTTGGATGAAAAACTTAGTCATGAACATATCCTGTACACTTATGGCTATAGCTGGGAGTCAGATGCATTCAATTACGAGGTGCTGCTTGAGGCGGCCGGTCGCCTTGCACGCCTCGGACCCTTACCTGAGGGGATAGTAAACGAATTCAAAGAACAGTACGAAAATTATTTTCGCCGAATGCTGCCGTACGTGAATGCAGATTTCCGCCTTCGGCAAATGGGTAGCTCGCTTTTTCCTAATGTTGCGCCGGGTAGACATATAAGCAACACTCCAGGAAATTATGCGGTAAATGTCAACATAAAGGAGCTTCTTTTCGCTTATAGACGGGAACTGAAGAAAATTGACCCATCTAGGCGTCGACAACGTCCGAGTGTATACATTATGTCAGCGCGCTGGTTTCTACACGGACATACGCTTCAAGCATATGTCAGATGCGCACTCTCATATCTCCTGCGCCGCGTAGGCCGTGCGATTAACGTGACTGACGATTTAGTTGAGCAACTAGCAATTTCTATATTCGGATCATTTCTATTGCACGACAATTCACACGCCGGTAACCATTACAGAAGATTAGCAGATGCAATTTAGCGTGCTATATCTAATCTTCGGCAATTGCTATGTTGAATGTATCCTTAATCAATAATATGCCGTGTAAAATGTTTGTCTTGCCAGCGGACTGACCAAATCATCATGCGGGCTCTATAAAATGTTAGCCTTTATTTTAAAATTATAGCTTTGCATTCAGCGGACACCGAATACTTCTACATTTATTATAGAGCCTTTTGAAGATAGATTATGCTTGTGTATACCGTGGCGTCTTTGACGCGACCTTTATTTAGCTCGCAACATTACGATGAACAAGGCGCATATTCGGATCGTAATAACCCGTCTTTGACATGGTAGCCCAATAAGGATCCACCGCATCGAATTTGATGAACAGCTTCATCAAATATTCGTGCAAATCCGGCTTCGTCCAGAACAACGATTCCGACGCGTTATCTAGGTTTATTGGACGGTCCACTTTCGCCAGCCCGACAAGTATCGCCCAAAGGTGACGCGGTGAAATAAACACACCATCAAGAGATTGAACGATTGCCTTAGGGGATGCGGGAAAGCCAATGTTCAACCGCGTTGTAGGATCGGACATAATACCCGGCGAAAATGGCTGTCTGATACCAGCGAAGCCCATTCCGATCTCTGTCAGGATTCTTGCGCCGGTAGGGGTATGTATTACATGTTCACGCATTGGTCCGAATTCCTTTCAGAATGACGCGGCGTTTGTACCACTTAACGAACGAGGCCAACTCACGTTCGTAAGCTTCGCGGGCTTCCATTTCGGTGCAGTCTGCATTTAGTCCGACAGAATTCAGCAATGCGACAGTTGGGCTGGATCCATTCATCACATCGATATATTGCTGCATCGGTTCCGTATTAGACTGATAATCACGTAACGCGGCGATTTCCCGACTGTCCAAGTGTTCGAATGGATCGCGCACATCGGCCTTCAGGTCCGACACGAGCCGATCCAGCATTGAAATCTTACGCGCGAGTTTCATTATAGCGACCCGTCCTTGAGAAGCTTTTCTATCTGGGCCAAGCGTTCTTGAACGATCGCCAAAGATTCAACGTTGCGGATCTTTTCAATACCGGCCGCGATCTGCCGCAACTCCGTAGGACTGATGATCCCGGACGACACGGCGTCTAGCAGGCTGTCACTGTCCAGGGATTCCAACTGGACCGCACGGCCACCAGCGGGCAGCAGCGATTTCACGGTGAACTCAACGATCCCAGGGTGCCCCGCCTCCAACAGCGCACGAAGCTGCGCGAACGCCAGATCCTGCAAGGAACTGATCGCTGCCACACTGGCCTTCGTGGCTTTGTTGCGAGTGCCAGGAACGCGGCCCTGCGTCGTGATGAACTTTCCAGACGCGTCACGAACCGCGCTAAATTTAGCGTCTTCACCGGCCATAAATCACAACCTCCGAACCATTAGATTTACAGAATTGAACGACTTCAGAAGTTCTGTAGCGGTTACATTTCCCGTCCCGTTCGACTGGTGGCGGAAAATTTCGCATGTCCCGGTAGTTCTTCAGCGTCATTTTTGTAATTTTCAGTTCTTCGAGTATTTCACGCTGCGATATGGTTTCCTGTGCAGGCAGAAAGACCTGCACAGGAATTTTCAAACCCTTACGCATCCGTTTCACCTGAAAGCAGCGTCCAGGCATCCTTAAGAGGCATCTCACAAACAACGCTGGTGAACTGCACAACCTGTTTCAATTCGGTGCGCATGTCGTCAATCATTTCGCGTTGGTTCGCCCATGTGACCAAAGCAGCTTGAACGTAATCTTCAATTGCATTTTCGTCGGATCCAAACGCAATCGGATCGTTCAACGTGGGACGTTTTACAAACGCTGTTTTCAGGTTATCGCTTGCAGTCAGGTTCGCAGCACGAATGCGATTAAGCGCAGCTTCATATTCATCAGCCGAAAGGCCGAACGCCTCACGTCCAACGCGATGAACCGCATAAATTGATTCAATCGGCCAGTCACGCAAGGCTTTGAGTTTTTCGGCTTTCGTGAGCGGGCGGAATTCATCGCGGACAGCCTGATCTAGAACAGCGTCCTTCACGGGCGGCGGCGTTTCGAACTTTGCGGTGGACTTAGCATTCTTTTCGATACGCTCAACGCCCGCGTACAAAGCGCGGCGATAAAGCGGTACAACGCTGCGTTCAATCTCATCGCGTTGTTTCGCGGGGATGACTGCCGCAGCGTACGTTTCAGCGTTCGATTGCAGCTTGGGAATGACATTTTCAATGGCGGTTGCCAATGCAGCCATTGCCGGTTCGGCTTTTTGCAGCGCATCGGTGAAGATCATTTGCGCGCCGTTCGTTTGGAGCATCAATCCATCAGATAGCCGCACAGAATAGACGCTGGACGGTCCAGGGGTATTGTCGAAGGCGGAAGGAAAGGGAGCGATAGCAACGGCGGCAGTAACAAAGGGGCGGACCATGATTTATATTCCTCGGGTTAATTTATTACCTTTACCCGACAGTAATAACGCCGCTGACTCACGTCAATATAAAAGATCACTTTAGGGGTTGACAGTGTTGTAGTTCGATTGTAAAGGCGCGCGGCGCATTTGATTCGGATAATTGCATCCTAATTGCACGGGTATGGCTACAATGCGGCTACACGGGCCCATTACGTTCTAATTAAACGACCCATTGCGCTTTGAATTGTTGGGAATGGACGTGGATTGCGCAGCGGATCACCTGTCCGATGTGCGATCAGATTGCGCTTCGAACTGTTGGGATTGGACGTTGCTTGTTCAAACCCTGCGGCTGACGCAAACAAGGGTGACGCGAGGTCAAGTTAAGAATTTAAGAGTTGGAGGCAACTTTGCTGCCATATGTTTGAAAAAATTTGTTAGCGGTAGCAGTGTGGTGTTTTTTCCCCTTCTACGACAATCTCTCTCTAACTCTTAAACTCTTAACATTCTCATCTACATCAAGCACTTATAGGTTAATAGTTGCCTTTCAACATTTAAAAATTCTTAACTTTTCGTCCCAACTCTTAACTGTCATCGTCCTAGATTTACGAAGAAAGAACGAGTTAACGCTAACTTTCCGTAAAATTCGCACGACAAGCGAGGCGGGTTAAGAGTTGGGCCTCGCAACTCTTAACTTTTTCAGCACGAAAAAAACCCGCCGAAGCGGGTTCTTTGTCGAGTTTTTCGGAAAGTTAGCGTGACGGCATCTGTCCGGGGATATGAAAAGGAACGACCGTTCCCGGCATGGGCTGCTGTCCTGGCACCGCCGCCACGTCACTGCGCCGCTGCAAGCCGAAGATCATTACTTGGTTCTGGTCGGCTGCACTGTTCCGCTTTTCCACGCCGGGAATGGCAGCAAGGCTTTCTGCAAACCGGGTCCGGCCTATCGACTTCGAGCGTTCCTCTTGTTCCCACAACTTGAAAGCATCCCACATATGCTTGAACGGCACCTTCTCGCCAGGAACATACTCGTATTCCTGATCCACGAACCGGCGAACAGGGTTGATGCGGCCTAGCCATTTTTCCTTTGCCAGATCCGAGGATGGAACGTGAGGGAAGCCGTTCAGCAGCGCCCGCCCGTAGGCGTCCAGCGCGTACTTGAGGATGCCCGGCAGTTCCTGGGCAACGAGCCGGTGACGCAGCGTGTCGTCCCGTTCATCGGCCCGGAACGTTCTGTTCCATTCAATTATGACCGCGCGTTCCATCATGGCCGTGGAATCATCAACGGTTGGCAAGTCGTAGTTGGTCCCGATTGTAAGGAAGCATCGGAATGAGACGCTGAACGGATCCCGCTGTTTGTGTTCACCCGTGATTTTGCCACCCGACACAATAGCCTTGATCACGCCGTCTGGTAGAAGTGCTTTCTTAGGCAAGTCGTCCACGATGTTCAGCAACTTGTTGTCCAACTCGCCTAGCTGGAACCTGTTGTTAAATTCTGACGGTTGAACGTTCGCGGTGTTCTTCTCACCGACAAGGCTTTCCAAGATGTGCATCCAAACAGATTTTCCGTTGCGACCATTCCCCTTCAGAATAAGGAATTTGGCGTGGTCCGCATGATCCATCAGTGCGTAGCCCGCGAGCGCAAACAGCATTTCAATCTTCTGTTCAGCGTCGCTATCATCTCGGAAGCATTCGCGAAGATAGTTTAGGGTTTGCAGGGGTGCGGGCGATGAATAATCATAATGTACGGGAATTTGTGTCGTCCGGTAGAATTCCCGCCTGTGACTATTCAAGAACCACATTCCACCAGTGCAGGAAAGTTCACCGTTGAGACAATTGACCGTGCCTTTTGGACCTGCATTGAACACATGGTTATCAACATGGATCATGTCCGCAAGGACGCCTGCAATGCTTGTGGTTTTTGCCTGCGTTACCGCATTGCCGCCAGCTTTTAGGACATGCTGCGCTACTTTGCGGATCTGCGCATCGTCCACCTTTTGCCAAAGTCCAGCACCGTTGTACTTCCAATAGTCTTTTCCTACGCGTGTTAGATTTTCATGACCAATTTCAATTAATATTCGTTCCGCCATAATGCTATGATCTTTGTCGGTGCTAGTTTGCAGTTCGGCTTGCTTTACATCCTTTAGCGTCCGTTTCCATACCCCCAGCGTCGTGCCGGTCTTATCTGCAATAATCCTTAGAACAACTTCCTGTTCAGGTTCGGACAGATGTACGATTGAAGGAACAAGCGCCTTTCCGGCATCAATATCAGCAACGGAAAACGCTGCGGTTTTTAATTGTTCGATGAAAGGCACATCATTAGAAGGTGCAATTTGATACTGTGATGCGGCGAACATGAAAGCGGCATTCAACGCGACGTTCTGGCGCAAGAGTGACTTCCAACCGACTTCGGTATCCGTGATTGAATCCCAATGCTTCAGGTTGTAGTCGTTACCTTTGGACGCTTGCCCGAAACGTTGGCACCATTGCAACCAGCGATCCCGCAATTCACCAGGATCCGCGATACCCCAACCGGCTTGTTTGTACGCAGCGGTAAAGCTGATGAAATCGGGATGCGACATGCCGTCAACGGGCATGGTTTCGAGCGCATACCAAAGCCATTCCAGGGACGGTGCAGCAAGTTCAGGATCCCCTAGCGGGTGCCGCCCGCCGCCGTCATCAACTGCGTTGACGTGCGCAACGCTGATCGCCAGCAGTTCCCGGCTAACCGGCTGGTTGAACCCCGGCAATGCGTAGCATGTGACTAGGTGCGGTTCGCCCTTCCGGTGATAGAACCCCGGCACCCGCAGAACGCGGGTCGCATCAACCACGGCTTTGTCACCGTCGAACAGTTGCCGCAGCTTGCGTTGCAACAAGCGGTATGTGTCGTTGTTGCGGTATCGTTCCGCGCCGTGTAGCGGCCAGTAAACGTGCGCCTTGCCGGGGCTTGTCTGGACCGCGAACCAGGGCGCGGGGTTGTGCGCAGCGGCCCGCTGAAGGTTCTGCATGGCCGCTAGGTTGTCCAGGTCCACCACATGCGCGCGGATCCCCGCGACGTGTTCTAGGGTCTGTGGGGATTCACACTCGGAGGCTGATGTGATTCATAGTCAGGATGGATCGCAATGTTCTGACGGATGCCCAATGGGCGAAGATTGAGCCG
>NZ_UZWE01000024.1 GCF_900631945.1 Paracoccus haematequi | reverse complement strand
CCCCGCCGCCCCGGCCCAGGTCGTCGATCAAATCGGCGCGGCTGACGGGCTCGCCCCGGCTGGCGGCCAGGCGGCGCAGCAGCGCCTGTTCGGTGCCGGTCAGACGCAGGTGGCTTTCGCCCTGCCACAATTCCCCCTTGTCGATGTCGTATCGCAACGCCCCCAGGGTCAGGAATTTCGGCTGGTGAACCTCGGGCGCGGGAATGCGGCGCAGGATCGCGTTGATGCGCAGCAGCAATTCGCGCGGCTCGAAGGGCTTGGGCAGGTAATCGTCGGCGCCGACTTCCAGCCCGGTGATGCGGTCCTCGGTCTCTCCGCGCGCGGTCAGCAGCAGGATCGGCGTGGTCAGCCTTTCGCGCAAGGACCGGGTCAGCGCGAATCCGTCCTCGCCCGGCATCATCACGTCCATCACGATCAGGTCGAAGTCCAGCCCGGCCAGCAACCGGCGGGCCTGGGCCGCGTCGCGGGCCAGCGTGACCAGAAATCCGCTCTTGCGCAGGAACCGGCCCAGCAGCGCACGGATGCGTTCGTCGTCATCGACGATCAGCAGATGGGCGTCAGACTGGCTCATGTCGTGCGGGCCTTATTCGGGCAGATCCTTCATCGACTGATACTGCGCCCGCGTCTCGGGGTCCATCATCGCCTCCAGCACCTGACGAAAGCCCGCCACCGCCTGCGGTCCTGCGGCGCGATAGGCCTGGCGCATCCGCGCGCGCTGCGCTTCGGACAGCCGCCGCTCCAGGGCCGCGCCTTTTTCCGTCAGGTGCAGGTGGCGTTCGCGCCGGTCGCGGCGGCCGACGCGGCTTTCGACCAGCCCGTCCTCGATCAGGGTGCGCAGCACGCGGTTCAGCGACTGCTTGGTCACGCCCAGCACGTCCAGCAGCGCCGTGACCGTCAGCCCCGGATCGCGGTGGATGAAATGCAGCGCCCGGTGATGGGCGCGGCCGTAATCCAGCCCCGCCAGGATCAGGTCGGGATCGGCGGTGAAGGCGCGATAGGCGAAGAACATCGCCTCGATCCCGCGACGCAGCTTGTCGTCGGTCAGGAACAGCAGATCCTCGCCCATCAAGGTATGAACGCGCATCGTCTCGGCCATCGCCACTCCTTTCCCGGTTCGCCCCTTGATAGGGCAGTGTTGTTGACTTTCCAAGATTCGATTGCTAGGCGTCAAGCACTTCGCGCAACAAAAGGTTCGGTTCCGGGCGAACTGGCGCAAGAATCGCAAAGCCCGGCGGGATTGGAGAGAATGATGACGGCGGCCTATGACGATCGCGACGGCAAGATCTGGATGGATGGCGAACTGGTCGACTGGCGCGACGCGAATGTGCATATCCTGACCCACGCGCTGCATTACGCAAGCTCGGTCTTCGAGGGCGAGCGGTGCTATGACGGCAAGATCTTCAAGGGCCACGACCATTCGCTGCGGCTGATCGAATCGGCCCGCCTGCTGGACATGCAGTCGCCCTATTCCGCCGAGGAAATCGATGCCGCGAAGGAAGCCGTGCTGAAGGCCAACGGCTTCACCAACGCCTATGTCCGCGCGGTGATGTGGCGCGGCTCTGGCCCCGACATGGGCGTGTCGGCGGCGCGCAACAAGGTCCGCATGGCCGTGGCCTGCTGGGAATGGGGCAGCTATTACGGCGACGCGAAATGGCAGGGCGCCAAGCTGGACGTGGCGAAATGGAAGCGCCCGTCGCCGGAAACCATCCCCACCGCCGCCAAGGCCGCCGGTCTGTACATGATCTGCACCATGTCGAAGCACGCGGCCGAGGCGAAGGGCTGTTCCGACGCGCTGTTCATGGACTGGGAAGGCTATGTGGCCGAGGCGACCGGCGCCAACATCTTCTTCATCAAGGACGGCGAGGTCCACACCCCCCAGGCCGACCGCTTCCTGAACGGCATCACCCGCCAGACCATCATCCAGATGCTGAAGGACAACGGCACCGTGGTCCACGAACGCCGCATCCGCCCCGAGGAGCTGGAGGATTTCCAGGAATGCTTCCTGACCGGCACGGCGGCCGAGGTGACCCCGGTCGGCCAGATCGGCGACTGGCATTTCCAGGTCGGCAACACGACGCGGAAGATCAGCGAGGACTATGAACGGCTGGTCCGCGCCTGATCCGCGCCGCAACCGCCATCCAAGGGGCCGTCCGAAAGGGCGGCCCTTCGCTGTCTTGCGCCCCTTTTTCAGACCCATCATCGACGCGGCGCGTAAGTTGGCGCCGGTGCCGACCTATAGGCTGGCGGGCACCACCCCAAGTATGGCGACGGCGCCGACTAGGATCGGCTAACGCATCTGTTCGCGTTCGATGCGCAGGAATTCGGCCGCCAGGCGATTGTCCTCGGCCCGCATCTGCGGGCGGCTGTGCAGGGTTTCGATGGCGGGATGGGTGCCCGATTCGCGTTCGTAACGGGCGAATTCCCGCAGGCGCGTGCCGCTGTTCTCTCGGGGTTGGTCGATAATATGCTTGTTCATATCCGGCCTCCTCTAGGACAGAGAGAGCGTCAATATAGGACCGAATCGCCGTGGATCAAACCCTCAGGCGGCCTTAATGCCCTGCGCGGCCAGAACGGCGTGCAGCGCGACCGGATCGTCATTGGCGCGCAGCTTGGCGCGCAGGTCGGCGTCGCGCAAGGTGCGGGACACAAGCGCCAGCGCCTTGAGGTGATCGACGCCGCTGGATTCGGGCGCCAGCAGGCCGAAGACCAGATCGACCGGCTGGCGGTCCACCGCGTCGAAATCCAGGGGCTTTTCCAGCCGCACGAACAGACCCACCACCGTGTGCAGCCCGTGCAGCCGCGCATGGGGCAGCGCCACGCCCTGGCCGACGCCGGTCGGCCCCAGGCTTTCGCGTTCCTGCAACGCGTCCAGAACCTCGGTCGCGTTCAGGCCGTATTCGGCATGGGCCAGATCCGCAAGCTCCTGAAACAGGCGCTTTTTGGAGGTTACCTGCCCCAGGGACCGTACGGCTCCGGGCTTGAGGATTTCGGTCAACTGCATGGCTGGCGTCTTTCCCAAAGGCTCAAGCGCCCCCGCGCAGAATGCCGGGGGCGCGTCAACTCTCGTTCGTCAGGCGTTCCGCGCGGCGGCCTCAGCCATTGCCGCGCGGGTCGATCCAGCCCACATTGCCGTCGTCGCGGCGGTGGACCACATTGACGCCCCCGTGCTTTTCATTGCGGAACACCAGAAGCGGGGTGCCCGACAGTTCCATCTGCATCACCGCATCGCCCACCGACAGCGTGGGCACGCGGGTTTCCATTTCCGCGATGATGATCGGTTGCAGGCCGCTGTCCTGCGCTTCCCATTCATCCTCGTCGGCGGCCAGCACATACATGCCCGCCTGCCCGAATTCAACCGGCTCGGACCTGTCCTTGTGGTGATCCTTCAGGCGGCGCTTGTAGCGGCGAAGCTGCTTGTCCATCTTTTCGCGGCAGGCCTCGAAAGCGGCATAGATCTCGGTGGCAGCGCCGCGGGCCGTCACGTTCAGCCCGGTGGACAGATGTACCACGGCGTCGCACAGGAACTGATGGGCATCCTTGGAAAAGGTGACCGTCGCATCCGTGGGGCGCTGCGAATACTTGCCGACCGTTTCGCCCACTTGCGTCTTCACATGCGTCGAAAGCGCATCGCCGACATCGATCTGTTTTCCGCTGATGGTATAGCGCATCGTCTTTCCTCTCGGTTGCCCGTCTTCCATGCGCCGGCCCGTCTGCCGGCACAGGGCGGAAACGGGGATGGCGGGATGCGGTTCCTGCCGCACCCGCATCTATCAATCTGGTGACAGCGGATCGGTTCTGTCAACGGGGTGCGGGTCGGCGGCGACCGATTTCACCGCGACGGTTCCGCAAGGCCACGCGACAACCCGTCACGCCATGCGGAAGCCTTCGCCCAGATAGACCTCGCGCACCTTGGGATCGGCGACGATCTGGTCGGTGGTACCGGACATCAGCACATGCCCGTCATGCAGGATATAGGCACGGTCGACGATGCCCAGCGTCTCGCGCACGTTGTGATCGGTGATCAGCACGCCGATGCCGCGCGATTTCAGGTCGTGGACCAGGCCGCGAATCTCGCCCACGGCGATGGGATCGACGCCCGCGAAGGGCTCGTCCAGCAGCAGGAAACTGGGATCCGAGGCCAGGCAGCGCGCGATCTCGGCCCGGCGGCGTTCGCCGCCCGACAGCGCCAGGGCGGGGGCGGAGCGCAGATGCTCGATGGAAAAGTCGCCCAGCAACTCCTCAAGCCGGTCGCGGCGGTGGCGGGGATCCTCGTGCACGACCTCCAGCACGGCCATGATGTTCTGTTCGACCGTCAACCCGCGAAAGATCGACATCTCCTGCGGCAGATACCCGATGCCCATCCGCGCGCGGCGGAACATCGGCAGGCGCGTGGCGTCCCGCCCGTCGATCAGAACCTGCCCGGCATCGGGCGGCACAAGCCCGGCGATGCAGTAAAAGCAGGTGGTCTTGCCCGATCCGTTCGGCCCCAGCAGGGCCACGACCTCTCCGCGCGCCAGATCGACCGACACGTCGCGGATCACCGGACGGTTGCGATAGGATTTGCGCAGCCCCCGGACCCGCAGCCCGTCGCCCGACCGTCCCGCCGCGCCCCGCATCAGTTGCCGCCCGGTTGCAGCACCGACCGCACCCGGCCTTGGACCTGCGCCTGTCCGGTGCCCAGGTTCACCTGCATCGTGTCGCCGGTCAGCACGTTCTGCCCCTGGGTCAGCACCACGTCGCCGGTCAGCGTGACATTGCCCCCGGCCACGTCATAGGTGGCGGCCTTGGCCTCGGCCGCGTCGGGACCGGAGACCAGCGTCACATTGCCGACGGCGTCCAGCGACCGGATGCGGTTCTGGTCCCCTTCGGCATAGATGATCGTCACCCTGTCGGCGGACAGCCGCATGCCGCCCTGGCCGATCACGACATTGCCGGTCAGAACCGCGCTGCCGTCAGCCTGGTTGACGGACAGATTGTCGGCCCGGACCTCGACCGGGGCGGTGATATCGGCGCGCATCCCCCCGAAGGCGACGTTCTGCGCGACAGCCGGGGTGGCGGCAAGGATCAGGGCTGTCAGCAGGGGGCGCAGCATCGGTTCGGTCCTTTGGGTCAGGGCTGGTATATCAGACGGACATCGCCCGAGAAATTCAAGATCGAAGCGTCCCCCGCCGTGTCAGGCGCAAGCTCCATCCGCCGGGCGGACAGGCTGCCGAAGGGCGCCTGGGCCTGCACGCCGTCCTCGGCGGCGATCCGGGATCGGTCGGTCGCGGCCTCGACGCTGGGCGCATCGACCGTCCAGCCCGAGGATGTGGTCATCCTGACCCCCCCGCCCAACCGGATCGCGCCCCCGTCCATCCCCGCCTGGGGCGCGGTCAGATCGGCGCGCAGCCCGTCTGGGCGCTGCCAGTCCAGTTGCAGATCGCGGGCCTTGCCGCCGCTTCCCCCGGCCGGCGCGGCCTCGGTCGCGCGCAGGACCAGCTGCGCCCCGTCCGCCGTCACGCCCGCATATTCGGGGGCCACCAGCCGCGGGTCGCGGGCCATCGACTGCGCGTCCACATCGGCATAGGGGATCTGCGATTCCCCGTCGCCCTGACGCGAGAACAGGAACAGCACCGACAGCATCGCCAGCGCCGTCAGGGGCAGCAGGACACGCAGCCAGCGGACGATCCGGGTGCGGTTCATCGCCCTAGACGATCCCGGCCCGCAGGCAGTCGTGGATATGCAGGATGCCCTGCGGCATCCCCTCGGCCACCGCGAACAGGCAGGTGATCTTGCGGTCCTGCATCTGCGCCAAAGCGGTTTCCGCCAGGGCGTCGGGCGCGATCACGCGGGGACCGGGGGTCATCACCTCGGCCGCGCGGCGATCCAGCAGGCCCTGCATGTGCCGCCGCAGGTCGCCGTCGGTGATGATGCCGACCAGATGCCCTGCCCGGTCGGTGACGCCGGTCACGCCATACCCCTTCTGGCTGATGACCAGCAGCGCGTCCGTCATCGGCGCATCCTCGGGCACCAGAGGCATGTCGCGGTGCATCAGGTCGCCCACCTTGGCCAGCCGCGCGCCCAGCTTGCCGCCGGGATGGAAGGTGCGGAAATGCTCGGGGGTGAACTTCCGATGCTCCATCAGCGCAATGGCCAGGGCATCGCCAAGCGCCAGCGTCATGGTGGTTGAAGTCGTCGGCACGATGCCGCTGCCGCAGGCCTCGGGCGCGGCTGGCAGAACCAACGCCACATCCGCCTGGCGCAGCAGCGTGGATTCGGCGCGCGAGGCGACGCCGATCAGCGGAATCCCGAACCGGCGGGTATGGGCGATCAGGTCGGCCAGTTCCGGCGTCTCGCCGCTGTTGGACAAGACCAGGGCCACGTCGGCCTGCGTGACCATGCCCAGGTCGCCATGGCTGGCCTCGGCGGGATGGACGAATTGCGCGGGCGTCCCGGTGGATGCGAAGGTGGCCGCGATCTTGCGCCCGACATGGCCCGACTTGCCCATGCCCGACACGATCACCCGGCCCCGCGCTCCCAGGATCAGATCCACCGCGCGGGCGAAATCGCCGTTCAGCCCCTCGGCCAGAAGGGCCAGCCCCTGCGCCTCGGCCAGGATGACACGCCGCGCCGTTTCCAGATAATCGTTCAAACCGCCTGCCTTTGCCTTGGTCTAAATATCCCGCGGGGGTCCGGGGGCGCGAAGCCCCCGGCTGCCCGACATCTAGTGCCGGAAGATGTCGTTTTCATCCCCCCAGCCCAGCAAATCCAGATGGGCGCGGGCGGGCAGGAAGTCGAAGCAGGCCTGGGCCAGCCCCATGCGGTTCTCGCGCCGCAGCCGGTCTTCCAGAGCCTCTTTCAGCTTGTGCAGGTGCAGCACGTCGGATGCCGCATATTCCAGCTGCGCATCGGTCAGGTCGGCCGCGCCCCAGTCACTGGTCTGCTGCTGCTTGGAGACATCCACGCCGACCAGTTCGCTCAGCAGGTATTTCAACCCGTGTCGGTCGGTATAGGTGCGCACCAGCTTCGAGGCGATCTTGGTGCACCAGACCGGCGCCGTCACCACGCCGAAGGCGTTTTCCAGGGCGGCGATGTCGAAGCGGCCGAAATGGAACAGCTTCAGAACCTTGGGATCGGTCAGCATCCGGCACAGGTTCGGCGCCTCGGTCTGGCCGCGTTCGATCTGGACCAGATGCGCATCGCCGTCGCCCGACGACAACTGCACCAGGCACAGCCGGTCGCGCCGGGGATCCAGCCCCATCGTTTCCGTGTCGATGGCGACGACCGGGCCAAGGGTCAGGTCGTCGGGCAGGTCGTTGGGGTAAAGATGTATGCTCATCGCGTCGTCCATCCGGGGCCAGGCTGTGATGGCGCCTCTCTCACCAGAAAGCGGCGCGGCATTCCAGTCTTTTCGCATGACCGGCGGCAACGCGGCGGATGGCCGGGGACGCTGGCCCCGGCCAAACAGAGCTCAGGACGACTGAGCGGCCTTCACCGCTTCCATGCAGGCGTCTTCATTCCCGGCGGCAAGCGCGTCGCGCGCGGCCTGGATATGGGCCTCGCGGCCGGAATGGTCCATGGCGCCGCCGCTGGCCTGTTCGGCAGCGGTGGGCTGGCCCTCCTGCTGGGCCTGGGCATCGGCGCCCGACATGGCCACGCCCGCCTGCTGGCCCGACGCGTCCTCCAGCGGCACATGGGTTCCGTCCTTGGCGATCCCCTCGCCCCCGTCGGCCCCGGCGGTATCGGTGGATGCCGCGCCGTCAGCCGCGCCCTCGGGCGTCGGCGCCGCGCTGTTCATGCCCGCGGCCTCGGCCGTATCCGCGGCCTCGGTGGCGGCGGCATCCGAGCCCGCCGCCGCGTCCGGCGCCCCTTCCAGCGGCGCAAGCGAACCGTCCTTCGAGATTCCTTCCGCCGCCGCGCCGCCCTCGGTCAGGCGCGCCAGTTCGGCGGCGCAGTCGGCCTGCGCGGAAACCGCCGTCAACGCCAGGAATGCGCCGCCGGCCACCCAAGTGAATGTGGCTTTCATCTGATCCTCCCGGAATGTGATACGCCTCCCACCGGCGCATCGCCCGAAACGCGCCCCTTCCGGCAATGTTCCCCCAAGGCCGACCGGCTTAACTTATGTCATGGCCCGCAGGGCCTGCCAGGCCGCCATGAAGCCGCAGGCCCGGTCGCCGGTGACGGCCGCGTCCTGGCCGGGCCGATACAGCGCCGATCCCAGACCAAAACCGTCCGCCCCCGCCTTGCGGTATCCCGCCATCGCCGCCGGGTCGATGCCGCCCACCGGCAGCAGCCGGGCGTCTCGCGGCAGCACGGCGCGCATCGCCTTGACGGCGGCGGGGGGGATCATCTCGGCCGGGAACAGCTTCAGGGCGGCGGCCCCGGCCTCAAGCGCGGCGAAAGCCTCGGTCACGGTGCCGACGCCGGGGCAATAGGCCAGGCCCAGCCGCCGCGCCTCGGACGCGACGCGAGGGTCGAAGTTGGGGGCGATGATGATCCGGCCCCCGGCCTCGGCCACCGCGCCGACCTGTTCGGGCCGCAGCACCGTGCCCGCACCGATGATCGCATCGGGGGCCGCGTCGGCCATCCGGGCGATGCTGTCCAGCGGTTGGGGAGAGTTCAGCGGCACCTCCAGGATCGTGAAGCCTGCGTCGATCAACGCGGCGGCGGTCGCGGCGGCCTCGTCCGGGCGCAGCCCGCGCAGGATCGCGATCAGCGGGTTGGCGGCGAAGGCGGTATCGAAATCGGTCATGAAAGCCCCTTGATCCGGGCAATTTCCCACAGTCCCCGCCGCGCCATGCCCGGCGGCGCGATCACGGCGGCGATGCCCATCATGTCAAGCGCGATGCGATATCGCGCGGCCAGATCGCCCCGCCCGATGATCGTGACCGGGCCGCCCGCGTCCCGCGCGCCCTGGGCGACCTCGTCCCCGATCAGCAGGCCCGACAGGTAATCGGCGATGTCCTGGGGCGCCAGCCGGTCCAGCAGCGCCAGCGTTCGGGCGCTGAAGATGCGCCCCAGCAGCGCGCCATCCTGCCACCCAGCCTCGACCCCGCGGCGGAAGGCGTCCTCATCGCCCGGTCCCGGCTGGATCAGCCGGCCCAGGATCGAATGGTCGCGCAGGACCGCGAAGACTTCGCCGGTCATGACGGTGCGAAAGGCGGTGATCCGCCCGCCCCGTGCCCGCGCCCATTTGCTGTGGGTGCCGGGCAGGACGAACAGCCCGTCGGCGCCCCCGCCCGCCAGATGGCCGATGATCTCGGTTTCCTCGCCGCGCATCACGTCGGGGGCGGGGCCGTCCGGGTCGCTGACCGCGCCGGTCACGAAATGGATGCCGTCATGCAGGGTCAGGCTGTCGGCCAGCGCGGCGGCGTCCAGCGGCAAGGGCAGGTAAGGCGTTTCCACCCAGCCGTTGCGGCTGGTGATCATGCCGGATGCGATGACCGGCGCGCCGTCCAGCCAGCCGCCGATCCGGTCTTGCAGGGCCTGGCGGAACCCGCCCGGCAGGGCGCCTGCCGCCAGGATGCCGGGGCCATCGCCGACGGCTTCCAACACCTTACCCTCCGCGCCCATCCGCCAGGCGCGGAACGAGGTCGTGCCCCAGTCGATGCCGATCAGCGCGGTCACCCGGAAAACCTGTAGGCAGCATGGTGGCGATAGGTCTGGCCGGGCCGCAGGATCGCGTCGGGGAAATCCGGCCGGTTCGGCGCATCGGGCCAGCCCTGGGTTTCCAGCGCCACCCCGGCAAAGCGGCCATAGCGGCGGCCATCCAGCCCCGGCAGTCCGTCGAAATGCGGGCCATCGTAAAGCTGCAATCCGGGTCGGTCGGTTTCGATCTGCATCCGCAGCCCCGTTTGCCCGGTGAGCTCGGCCACGACACGTCGGGCGACCGGACCATCCGACAGGCAGAAATTATGGTCGTATTCCCCCGGCGCGATGGGCCGCGCCTGCCGGAAATCGAAACGCGTGCCCTGGACCGGCGCCTTGCCCGGCAGCGGGATCAGATCGCCGTCGACCGGCAGGTAACGATCCGCCGCGATCCGCAGCCGGTGGCCGCGCACATCGCCGTTGCCGTCCAGGTCGAAATAGCCGTGATGCGCCAGGTTGCAGGGCGTCGGCGCATCCGAGGTGGCCGACAGGTCGAAGACCAGCGCGCCATTGCGCAGGGCAATCTCGGCGCGGATGGTCATGGTGCCGGGAAAGCCCATGTCTCCGTCCGGCAGGCAAAGCGTCAGGGTAGCGCTGTCGCCCTGTGCATCCTCGACCGTCCAGACATGCCGGTTCGTCCCGCGCGATCCGCCATGCAGGGTGTGGCGGTCGCGGAAATTCGGGTCGGTACGGTATTCCTTTCCGTCCAGCGTGAACCGCGCCCCGCCGATACGGTTGGCGAACCGCCCGACGATAGCGCCCAGATAAAGGCCCCTGTCCAGATAATCCGCCGGATCGGGGCAGCCCAGAACCAGCGGATGCCCGATGCCCTCCAGCCGCAGATCCTGCACCGTCGCGCCCAGGGTCAGCACCTGCGCGGTCAGCCCGCCGCCGGTCAGCGTCAGCTGGTCCACGCGGCGTCCGTCGGGCAGGGTCCAGGTCACAGCATCACACGGGGTTCGGCCAGGCCGGTCAGGCCCGGTTCAAGGCGATAGGTCTTGCCCTGCGCGTCGTCGGGCGCCTCGATCCCGTCGCGCGCGGTCGTGACCAGCAGATGCGCCAGATCCGGTCCGCCGAAGGCAGGGCAGGACGAATGCCGCCCGCCGACCTTCCAGTCATGGGTCCGTTGGCCATCCGCATCGAAGCGCATCACCGCCCCCTGCCCCCAGACCGCGCAGCAAAACCCGCCCCCCGCGTCGATCACCGCGCCATCGGGCGACCAGCCTTGCGCGGACAGATCCAGATAGATCTGCGGTTCCCCCACGGGCCAGCCGTCCAAATCCAGATCCTGTCGCCAGACGATGCTGCGGTCGGTGTCCGAATAATGCACCGTTCCCCCGTCGGGCGAAAAACAGATCGAGTTCGGGATGGTGATCGGATCCACCAGCTTGCGCACCTCGCCCCGATAAAAGCGATAGATCGCGCCCGCGCCCTTTTCGGCCTTCTTGCCCATGGTGCCGAACCAGAACCCGCCCTGCCGGTCGGCGCGCCCGTCGTTCGACCGGGTGTCCGGGTTGTCGGCCTCGACGGCCGCGACATCGGTCAGCCTGCCATCGGCCAGCGACAGCACCGCCAGCCCCGTTTCCGTGGCGACCAGCAGCCGGTCGCGGTCGATCCAGCCCGCCGCCGAAGCGATGCGGCCCAGCGGCCATTCCAGCGGCGTGCGATCCGCGTCCTGCGACAGCAGCCGCCTGCCCAGGATGTCGAACCAGAAGAACTGCCGGCGTTCGGGGTGCCACAGCGCCCCCTCGCCCAGTTCGCAACGGCGGTGGTCGTGGATCATGATACCCCTTTCGCAAGCCGCATCCGCGACAGTTTCAGCAGGGCCTTTTGCAGCAGGATGAAGGCCAGCAGAAGGACGCCGATGACGATCTTCGTCCACCAGGACGACAGGCTGCCGTCGAAGACGATATAGGTCTGGATCAGCCCCATGGTCAGCACGCCGACGAAGGTGCCGAACATGTATCCCGCCCCCCCGGTCAGCAGCGTGCCGCCGATCACCACGGCGGCGATGGCGGTCAGTTCGGTCCCCACCGTCGCCAGCGAATAGCCCGACCCGGTATAGATCGAAAAGACAATCCCCGACAGCCCGGCCATCGCGCCGGAAAACGCATAGACCAGCACCGTGGTGCGCCCCTGCCGGACGCCCATCAGCCGCGCTGTGGCCTCGCCCCCGCCCAGGGCATAGACGGATGCGCCGAAGCGGGTCTTGTGCGCCACGATCATGCCCAGGATGAAGGTGGCGACCATCACCATGCCGATCAGCCGCAGCCGCCCCTTGCCCGGCATCAGCCAATACAGCGATTGCAGCCAGTCATAGAACGGATGCTGGATCGGCACGGAATCGATGGACAGGATATAGGCCGCGCCGCGTGCCAGGAACATGCCCGCCAGCGTGACGATGAAGGCGGGCATCGCCAGCCGGTCGATCAGAAAGCCCATGCCCGCCCCGAAGGCCGTGGTCAGCGCCAGCAGGATCGCGAAGACCGCCAGCGGGTGCAGCGACGTGTCGCGCAGCAGCACGGCGATGAACACGCCGGAAAAGGCGATCACCGATCCGACCGACAGATCGATCCCGCCCGACAGGATCACCAGCGTCATGCCGACCGCGACGATGCCCAGATAGGCGTTGTCGGTCAGCAGGTTGCCGATGACGCGGGTGGACAGGATGTTCGGGAATTGCAGCCAGAAGACCAGATAGGCCAGCAGGAAGATGCCGATGGTGACATAGAGCGGCAGCGCGCGGGTGTTCATGCCTGTCTCCGCAAGCTGGCTTCGCGGCTGGCGCGGTGGCTGTCGCGCCACAGCCGCCATTCGGCGCTGATGCGCGGCGATTGCAGCACCAGAATCACCAGCACCAGCCCGGCCTTGATGATGAGGTTGTATTCGGACGGAAAGCCGATCAGCCGGATGCCGATGCTGATGGTCGTGATGATTAGCGCGCCGATCACCGACGCGGCGATGGAAAACCGCCCGCCCAGCAGGGAATTGCCGCCGATGACCACCGCCAGGATCGCGTCCAGTTCCAGCCACAGGCCGGCATTGTTGGCATCGGCCCCGCGGATGTCGGCGGTGACGATCAGCCCGGCCAATGCCGCGCACAGGCCCGACGCGGCATAGACCGCGATCAGCAGCACCGTGGCGTTGATCCCGGCCAGGGCACTGGCGCGGCGGTTGATGCCGGTCGCCTCGACCAGCAGGCCCAGGGCGGTGCGGCGCATCAGCAGCGCCGTGGCGATGGCGGTGGCGATCCAGATCCAGGCCGGCACCGGCAGCCCGGCGACCGTGCCCGACCCGATCCAGCCGAAGCCGGGATCGGTGAAGGTCAGGATCCGCCCCTCGGTGATCAGTTGCGCGATGCCGCGCCCCATGGTCATCAGGATCAGCGTGGCGACGAAGGGCTGGATGCCGACCACGGCCACAAGCGCGCCGTTCCACAGCCCCGCCAGCACGCCTGCGCCAAGCGCCAGCAGGATCGCGGCGGGCAGACCCCAGCCGGCCGCGACGGCGGATGCCGCGACCGCGCCGCAGATCGCCATGATCGTGCCGACCGACAGGTCGATGCCGCGCGTGGCGATCACCAGCGTCATGCCCACTGCCAGCAGCGCCACCGGGGCGGATCGCTTCAGCACGTCGATGACAGGCCCGACCAGCCGCCCATCGTTCATCTGGACCGACAGGAACCCCGGATAGAAGGCCGTCACCACGGCGGCCAGGGCGGCCAGGGCGACCAGTTGCGGGGCAAGGCGTTTCAGCATCTCCATCACGTGGCCTCGGTCGCGGCGATGGCCTGCATGATGCGGTTCGGCGCGATCTCGGTCCCGGTCAGTTCGGCCACATGGCGGCGGTCGCGCAGCACGATCACCCGGTCGGACACCGCGATCAGTTCGTCGATTTCCGAACTGATGACCAGCAGGGACATGCCCTGTTCCACAAGCTCGTGGATCAGCCGGACGATTTCCGCATGGGCGCCCACGTCGATGCCGCGCGTGGGTTCGTCCAGGATCAGGAAGCGCGGGTTCATCGCCAGCCAGCGGGCGAGGATCACCTTCTGCTGGTTGCCGCCGGACAGTTCGCCGATGCGCTTGTCCCGGCCCGCCGTGCGGATGTCCAGCCGCCGGATATAGTCGTCGGCCAGCCGGTTCTGATCCCCGCGCGGGATGGGCCTCGCCCAGCCGCGCCGGGCCTGCAAGGCCAGGATGATGTTCTCGCGGATCGACAGGTCGGCAACGATGCCGTCGGTCTTGCGCTCCTCGGGGACGAAGCCGAAGCCTGCCGCGATGGCCGCGCGCGGGCTGCGCAGGTCCAGCGGGCCTTCCTGGTCGCGCGCCTGGCCCGAATGCGCGCCCAGCAGACCGAACAGCAATTCGGCGGACTCGGTCCGGCCCGATCCCAGCAGACCTGCCAGGCCCACGACCTCGCCCTGTCCCACCGCCAAATCGAACGGCTGAATCACGCCCCGCCGGGTCATGCCGCGAAACTCCAGCATCGGCGGGCGGGGACCGCGCGCGGCTGCGTGATGGGCGGTCGCGTCCTCAAGCTCTCGGCCCAGCATGTGTTCGATCAGCCGCACACGGTCCAGGCTGGCGATGTCGGTGGTGACGATCTTGCGGCCGTTGCGCAGCACGGTCACGCGGTCGGATAGGTCGAAGACCTGATCCAGGAAATGCGACACGAAGACGATGCCCAGGCCGCGTTCCCGCAGGCCCCGCACCACGTCGAAGACCATCCGCACCTCGGCCGCGTCCAGACTGGCGGTGGGTTCGTCCAGGATCAGCACCTTGCCCGACAGGGTAACCGCGCGGGCAATGGCGACGATCTGCTGGATCGCCACGGAATAGGTGCCCAGGTCGCGGTCCACATCCAGATCCAGCCCGTATTCGGCCAGCAGCGCGCGCGCCTGCGCCCGCATGGCGCGGGTCTGGATCAGGCCGAACCGGCGCGGTTCCCGTCCGAACATCAGGTTCTGCGCCACGGTCAGGTTTGGCAGCAGGTTGACCTCTTGATACACCGTGCCGATGCCCAGTTCCTGCGCATGGGCGGTGGAACGCGGGTCGATGGCCGCGCCCTCCAACGTCATCGTGCCGCCGTCGCGGCGATAGGCGCCGGTCAGGCATTTGATCAGCGTCGACTTGCCCGCGCCGTTTTCGCCCAGAAGGGCATGGACCTCGCCCGCGCGCAGGTCGAAATCCACACCGTCGAGCGCGCGGGTGCCCGGAAATGTCTTGGTCAGCGACCGGATGGACAGCAGCATGACGCCCCCTTTCGTCAGGAGTGCCGGGCCACGGATGCGGCCCGGCAAATGGCGATCAGTAGCCCAAGCCCTTGCGGCGCTCGTATTCGCCCGCCGGATCGTCGGCCTGGGTATAGAGCTTGGATTCGGTCTGGATGAATTTCGGCGGCGTGGTGCCGTCCTTCCAATAGGCCTCCAGGGCGTCGAAGGCGGGACCGGCCATGTTGGGCGTCAGTTCGACGGTGGCATTCGCCTCTCCGGCGGCCATCGCCTGGAACAGGTCCGGCACGCCGTCGATGGACACGACCAGGATGTCGCTGCCCGGTTTCAGCCCGGCCTCCTTGATGGCCTGGATCGCGCCCACCGCCATGTCGTCGTTGTGGGCATAAAGCGCGCAGATGTCCTTGCCGCCGTTCTCGGCCTGGAGGAAGCTTTCCATCACCTCCTTGCCCAGGGCGCGGGTGAAATCGCCGGTCTGGCTGCGCACGATGGTCAGGTTCGGGTGGTCCTTGATGGCGTTTTCAAAGCCGGTCTTGCGGTCGATGGCCGGGCTGGATCCGGTGGTGCCCTGCAATTCGACGATGCGGCATTCGCGGTCGCCGACCTCACCCGCCAGCCATTCGCCCGCGACCTCGCCTTCATGGACCAGGTTCGACCCCACGGCGGTCAGATACAGGTCGTCGGCGCTGTCCACCTGGCGGTCCAGCAGGACCACCGGGATCTCGGCCTCCTTGGCCTCTTGCAGGACGGAATCCCAGCCGGTGGCGACGACCGGGGCCAGCAGGATCGCGTCCACACCTTGCGCGATGAAGGACCGGATCGCGGCGATCTGGTTTTCCTGCTTCTGCTGCGCGTCCGAGAATTGCAACTGGATGCCGCGTTCCTCGGCCTGCTGCCGGGTCAGCGTGGTTTCCGCCGCCCGCCAGCCCGATTCCGATCCGATCTGCGAAAAGCCCACGGTCTCGCCTTCGGCCAGGGCGCCGGTGGCGGTCACGGCCAGAAGTGCCGCGGTCCCCAGCAGGGTCTTGATGGTCATGGTAATCCTCCCGTTGCGTTAAAATCGCCCGACCCTCCCGCCGGGCGATGGTACGGGGCGTCAGACGCCCCGCAGATCCTCGGGCAACAGCGCCTCGGGGATGTTCTGATAGCTGACCGGGCGCAGGAAGCGGCGGATCGCCATGGTCCCCACGCTGGTCGCGCCGAAGTTGGTCGAGGCCGGGTAAGGCCCGCCATGGACCATCGCATCCGCGACCTCGACCCCGGTGGGCCAGCCGTTGGCCAGGATCCGGCCCGCCTTGCGTTCCAGGACCGGCATCAGGCGGCGTGCCAGATCCATGTCGCCGTCGTCCAGGTGCAGCGTGGCGGTCAGCTGGCCCTCAAGCGACTGGGCCACCTCCAGCATCTGGTCCTCGCCCGTGACGGTGACGATCACGCCCAGCGGGCCGAACACCTCTTCGGCCAGGGTATGGTCGCGCAGGAACTCCTCGGCCGTGGTCTTGTAGACGGCGGGCAGCGCGTTGCGGCCTTCGCTGACGCCTTCGAAGACCGGCGTCGCAACCCCGGCGGCGCGTTCGGCGCCCGCGCGATAGGCCTCGGCGATGCCGTCGGTCAGCATCGCCTGCGGGGCGATCTTGGCCAGCGCGTCGCCCGCCGCCGTGGCGAAGGCATCGGCCAGGACGCCCTTGGGCATCACGATCAGGCCGGGATTGGTGCAGAACTGGCCCGCGCCCATGGTCAGGCTGCCCGCCCAGCCCTCGGCCAGCTTGGCGCCGCGCGCGGCCAGCGCCTTAGGCAGGACGAAGCCGGGATTGATGCTGCCCAGTTCGCCGAAGAAGGGGATCGGCTCGGGGCGGGCGGCACACAGGTCGAACAGCGCCCGGCCACCGCGCAGGCTGCCGGTGAAGCCCACCGCCTTGATCAGCGGATGCTGGACCAGGGCCGCGCCGACCGCATGGCTGTCGCCGTGGATGAAGCTGAACACCCCGGCGGGCATCCCCGTCGCCTGGATGGCGGCATGGATCGCCTGGGCCACGATCTCTCCGGTGCCGGGATGTGCGGGATGGCCCTTGACCACGACCGGGCAACCGGCGGCAAGCGCGGATGCCGTGTCGCCCCCGGCGGTGGAAAAGGCCAGCGGAAAGTTCGAGGCGCCGAACACCGCGACCGGACCGATGGGCCGCTGCATCAGCCGCAGGTCGGGGCGCGGCAGGGGCTGGCGGTCGGGCAGCGCCGGGTCGTGGCGGCGGTCCAGGTAATCGCCCTTGCGGATATGGTCCGCGAACAGCCGCAACTGGCCGGTGGTCCGCCCCCGTTCGCCGTTCAGCCGCGCTTCGGGCAGGCCGGTCTCGGCGCTGCCGATGGCGGTGATCGCCTCGGCGCGGGCCTCGATCTGGTCTGCGATGGCCTCAAGGAACAGGGCGCGATCCTCGCGCGAGGTGGCGGCATAATCGGCGAAGGCTTCCTCGGCGGCTTCGGCCGCGCGGTTCACCAGATCCACGGTTCCGCCGCTGAAGTCGTGCGGCGCGCCATGAGCGGGGGCGGACCGGAACGTCCCCTCTCCGGTCAGCCATTCGCCAGCGATCAGATGTTTGCCATGGGGGGTGAAGGTCATTGCTGTATCCTCAGAAATGGAAGTCCGCGACGGTATTCCGCCGCCCGAGGGTGAAGGCATCGGCCACCAGGACCATGGGCGCAAGGTCCGTTTCCCGCTTTCCTGCGGCAATCAGCCCTGCCATGCGCGCATAAAGCGCCGGATATTCGCCCATGATGTCGTCCGCGCCCTGGACATGCCGGCCGTCGATCTCCAGCCGGTTGCCGCCCATCCGCAGCGCCAGCACGCCGCCATCGGTCTGGAATTCCATGTCCCAGGTCTGCGGGCCCTCCTGGCGGAAATCGAAATCCGCCGCGATCTGCTGGCTGAATTGCAGCCGCGCGGCGATGGGGGCCTGCCGGTTCGCGGGAAAATCCAGGTCGGCCGACAGCAGGCGCAGGGGTTCGGGCAGGATCTCGGTCAGGATCGACAGGGCGTTGATGCCGGGATCGAAGACGCCCATGCCGCCTGCTTCAAAAATCCAGTCCTGGCCGGGATGCCATTTGCGCACGTCCTCGCGCCAGGTGATCCGGCCCCCCTGGATGGTCCGGCCCGCCAGCCAATCGCGGGCGGCGGCCACCGCCATCGCCATGCGCGAATGCCAGGTGGCGAAGATCGTCACCCCCTGCGCCTGCGCCAGATCGGACAGGATATGCACCTCGGCCAATGTCGCACCGGGTGGCTTTTCCAGCATCAGGTGACGGCCCGCGCGCAGCACCGCCTGCGCCGCCTCGAAGCGCGGCACGGGCGGCAGGCACAGGCTGACGACCGGAATATCAGGCCGCGCCTCCAGCATGGCATGGATGTCGGTGAAGGCTTCGATGCCGTTGACCCTGCCATGGCGGCTGACGGTCGCGGCCAGTTCCCAGTCGGGGCTGGCGGCCAGGGCCGGGACATGCTGGTCCAGGGCGATCTTGCCGATGCCGACTAACGCGATCTTCATCAGTGGCTGTCCTTTCCGACCGGATTGCCCCGGCAGCCTTTCAGGAAGTCCAGGTCCGCTCCGGTATCCGCGCCCTCGACATGGGCCTGGTGCAGCCAGGCATAGCCGCTGGTCGGAACCTCGTGCGTGGGACGCCATTCGGCCAGCCGCGCGGCCAGTTCGGCGTCGGGAATGTCCAGATGCAGCCGCCGGTTCGGCACGTCCAGCTCGATGAAATCGCCGTCGCGGACCACGGCCAGCGGGCCACCCGCCGCCGCCTCAGGCGAGGTGTGCAGCACCACCGTCCCGTAGGCCGTCCCCGACATGCGCGCGTCGGAAATCCGCACCATGTCGGTGATGCCCTTGCGCAGCACCTTGGGCGGCAGGCCCATATTACCGACCTCGGCCATGCCGGGATAGCCCTTGGGTCCGCAGTTCTTCATCACCATCACGCAGGTCTCGTCGATATCCAGCGCCTCGTCCTCGATCCGGGCCTTGTAGTCGTCGATATCCTCGAACACGACCGCCCGGCCGCGATGGACCAGCAGATGCGGGCTGGCGGCCGAGGGTTTCAGCACCGCCCCCCTGGGTGCCAGGTTGCCGCGCAGCACGGCGATGCCGCCCTGTTCGGTTAGGGGTTTGTCGGCGGGCAGGATCACGTCCTCGTTCCAGTTCACCACGTCGCGAACCTCGTCCCAGATGGTCATGCCGCTGACCGTCAGGGCGTCCTTGTGCAACTGCCCCGCCTCGCCCAGCCGTTTCAGGACCACCGGCAGGCCGCCCGCATAGAAGAACTCCTCCATCAGGTACGCGCCCGAGGGCATCAGGTTCACGATGGTCTTCACGTCCCGCCCGCAGCGGTCCCAGTCGTCCAGCGTCAGGTCCACCCCCACCCGCCCCGCGATGGCCAGCAGGTGAATGACCGCATTGGTGGACCCGCCGATGGCGCCGTTGGTGCGGATGGCGTTCTCGAAGGCGGGCTTGGTCAGGATGTCGCTGGGCTTCAGGTCGTCCTTGACCATCTGCACGATCCGCCGCCCCGAAAGCTGCGCCATCACGCGGCGGCGCGAATCCACCGCCGGGATCGCGGCATTGCCCGACAGCGCCATGCCAAGCGCCTCGGCCATCGACGCCATCGTCGAGGCCGTGCCCATGGTGTTGCAGGTGCCGGTGGACCGCGACATCGACGCCTCGGCCTCCAGGAACTCCTCCTGAGTCATCTCGCCCGCCTTCACGGCCTCGGAAAACTTCCACAGATGGGTGCCGGAGCCGACCCGCTCGCCCCGGAAATAACCGTTCAGCATCGGCCCGCCCGTCACGACGATGGACGGGATGTCGGTCGATGCCGCCGCCATCAGCAAGGACGGCGTGGTCTTGTCGCAGCCGACCAGCAGCACCGCGCCGTCGATCGGCTGGCCGCGCATGGTTTCCTCGATCGCCAGCGCGGCGAGGTTGCGGAACATCATCGCCGTGGGGCGGAAGGTGTTTTCCGAGGCGGAAAACACCGGAACCTCGACCGGGAAGCCGCCTGCCTCCCAGACGCCGGCCTTCACCTTTTCGGCCAGTTCGCGCAGGTGGCCGTTGCAGGGGGTCAGGTCGGACCAGGTGTTCAGGATGCCGATCACCGGGCGGCCGTCGAACAGGTCGTGCGGATAGCCCTGATTCTTCATCCAGCCGCGGTGATAGATCGCATCGCGCGAGGTGCCCCCGTACCAATGCTGGGAACGAAGCTGGCGGGGCCAGGGGGCGGGTGTGAACGTCATGATAGCCTCAGAGGGTGGCGACGGCGACGGGGGTGCCGCCGTCCGGCTGCTGGTCCAGCGGGTTCGCCAAGGGCAAACCCAGGGCCGGGGATTCGATCTGGAAGACATCGCCCGCCTGCGCCTTGACGCCATCGGCGAAGGACAGCGTGGCGGTGCCGAAGAAATGCACATGCACGTCGCCCGGCTGGCGGAACAGCGCATACTTGAAGTGGTGATGCTCCAGGTTCGCAAGGCTGTGCGACATGTTGGATTCGCCCGACAGGAAGGGCTTTTCCCAGATCACCGCGCCGTTGCGCAGGATCCGGCTGGTGCCCTCGACATGCTGGGGCAGATCGCCGACCAGCATTTCGGGGCCGAAGCTCGCGGGGCGCAGCTTGGAATGGGCCAGCCACAGGTAGTTGCCGCGTTCGGTCACATGGTCGGAAAACTCGTTCGCCAGCGCAAAGCCCAGCCGGAAGGGCGTGCCGTCCGGGCCGATCAGGTAAAGCCCCGCGATTTCCGGTTCCTCGCCCGCATCCAGGGCAAAGCCGGGGCTGACCAGCGGCGCGCCGGGCGCCACCGCATTGACCCCGTTGCCCTTGTAGAACCATTCGGGCTGCACGCCCGCAGCACCGCCTTGCGGCTTGCCGCCCTCCAGCCCCATGCGGAACATCTTCATGCTGTCGGTCAGCGCCTCGGCATCCGCCTTGGCGTGCATGGAATTGCGCGTGGCGGCGCTGCCCAGATGGGTCAGCCCGGTGCCGGTCAGGTGCAGATGCGCCGGGTCGTCATGATCCAGCGGCAGCAGGACACGGCCATCCGCCAGGGCCCCGGCCAGATCGACCGCTTCGCCCCTGCCCCGCGCGGTCACCTCGGCCTCAAGGCCGCGCCCGGCGGCGATGGCGGCAAGGGCCAGATCGCGGGCGGTCCGCGCGCCGGGCACGATCCAGGCGCCGTCTTCGGTCCGTGCGGCGACGGCCCGGTCGCCGCCGGGGCTTTTCAGTTGCGACAGAAACATGGGTCAGCCCTGCTTGGTCTTGTTGTAAACGTCGAAGATGACGGCGGCCAGAAGCACCAGCCCCTTGATCACCTGCTGATAATCGATGCCGATCCCCATGATCGACATGCCGTTGTTCATCACGCCCATGATCAGCGCGCCGACCACCACGCCGATGATCCGTCCCGATCCCCCTGCCATCGAAGCCCCGCCGATGAAGACGGCCGCGATCACGTCCAGTTCGAAACCGACGCCTGCCTTGGGGGTGGCGCTGTTCAGCCGCGCGGTGACGATCATCCCGGCCAGGGATGCCAGCACGCCCATGTTGACGAAGGTGAAGAAGACCAGCCGTTCGGTCTTGATGCCGGACAGCTTCGCGGCCTTCTCGTTCCCGCCCAGGGCATAGATGCGCCGCCCGGTGGTCGTGGATTCGGTGAAGAACGCATAGAGCACGATCAGCACCGACATGATCAGCAGCACGTTCGGCAGGCCCCGGAAGCTGGCCAGCTTCCAGCCCACGAACAACAGCGCAATCACCACCACCGCGTTGCGCGCCCAGAAAAAGCCCGAGGGTTCGGGGGCGATGCCGAATTCGGCCTCTCGCGCGCGGCCGCGGATGCCCGCCCAGACGATGGCGGCGGCGGCCACGGCGACTAGGATCAGCGCGGTGAAGTTGGGCTTGTCCGGGCCGAACAGGTCGGGGATGAAGCCGGTGGACAGCGACTGGAATGATTTTTCAAACGGGCCGATGTTCTGGCCGCCCAGCAGCCACAGGGTCAGACCCCGGAAGACCAGCATCCCGGCCAGCGTGACGATGAAGGACGGGATGCGCCAATAGGCGATCCAGTACCCTTGGGCCGCGCCGATCAGCCCGCCCACGACCAGCACCATGGGGACCACCACCAGCATCGGCAGTTGCATCTTGACCAGCAGCATGGACGCCACCGCCCCGGTAAAGGCCGCGACCGATCCGACCGACAGGTCGATATGGCCCGCCACGATCACCAGCAGCATCCCCAGGGCCATGATGATGACATAGCTGTTTTGCAAAAACAGGTTGGTGATATTCTGCGCCGACAGGAAATCGACCCCCTGGACCGCGCGCACGATGACGAAGAAGAACAGGACGATGGCGACCAGGGCCAGCATCATCCCGTTTTCCCGCAGGTGGCTGCCCAGATGGGCGCCGATGCCCGTCGCGGCGGCGGGCTTGTTCGCGTCAGCCGTGCTCATGCGGCCTCTCCCTTCATTCCGTCTTGCAGGATCAGGGCCATGATCCGTTCCTGGCTGGCCTGATCGCGGGTCAGTTCACCGGCGATCCGGCCTTCGTTCATGACATAGATGCGGTCGCACATGCCCAGAAGCTCGGGCATTTCCGAACTGATCATGACCACGCCATGCCCCTGGCCCGCCAGGTCGTTCATGATGTTGTAGATCTCGAACTTGGCGCCCACGTCGATGCCGCGCGTGGGTTCGTCCAGGATCAGCACCTTGGGATCGGTGAACAGCCATTTCGACAGCACCACCTTTTGCTGGTTGCCGCCCGACAGGTTCACCACCCGCTGGAACACGCTGGGCGTGCGGATGTTCATGGCCTTGCGGTATCGCTCCGCCACCTGCTGCTCGCGGCCCCGCGACAGCACCGCGCCCTTGGCGATGCCTTCCAGATTCGCCAAGGATATGTTGCGCAGGATCGGCTCGTCCAGGATCAGGCCCAGAACCTTGCGGTCCTCGGTGACGTAGGCCAGCCCCGCGTCGATGGCGCGCGACACGGTGGACAGGTCGGGCCTGGCGCCCGCCAGCGTCACCTCGCCCCGGATGTCGCGGCCATAGCTGCGGCCGAACAGGCTCATGGCGAATTCGGTGCGGCCCGACCCCATCAAGCCGGCGATGCCGACGATCTCTCCCTTGCGGACGGTCATCGATACGTCGCGGATCACCTGGCGCGGCTGGTCGGGGTGCATCACGGACCAGTTCCGCACCTCCATCAGCACCTCGCCGATCCGGGGCGTCCGGTCGGGATAGCGATGCGCCATGTCGCGGCCCACCATGTCGCGGATGATCCGGTCCTCGGTGATTTCGCTGCGGTCCAGGGTGGAGACGGTGGATCCGTCGCGGATCACGGTCACGCGGTCGGCCACGCGGCGGATCTCGTTCAGCTTGTGGCTGATGATGATCTGGGTGACGCCCTGGTCCTTCAGTTCCAGCATCAGGTCCAGCAGCTTCTGGCTGTCGTTTTCCTGCAAGGCGGCGGTCGGTTCGTCCAGGATCAGCAGACGCACGTTCTTGGCCAGCGCCTTGGCGATTTCCACAAGCTGCTGCTTGCCCACGCCCAGCTTTTCCACCTTGGTGGTCGGCGCCTCGGTCAGGCCGACCTTGCGCAGCAGCGCCTCGGTCTTCTGATAGGCCAAGGGCCAGTTGATGACCCCGCCGCTGGCGACCTCGTTGCCCAGGAACAGGTTCTCGGCCACCGACAGCAGCGGCACCAGGGCCAGTTCCTGGTGGATGATGACGATGCCCGCATGTTCGCTGTCGCGGATGTCGCGGAAGCGCGCAGGCTTGCCGTCATACAGGATCTCGCCCTCGTAGCTGCCATGGGGATAGACGCCCGACAGCACCTTCATCAGCGTCGATTTCCCCGCGCCGTTTTCGCCGCAGATGGCGTGGATTTCGCCTTCGCGCACTGACAGGTTGACGTCGCTCAGCGCACGCACGCCGGGAAACGTCTTGGTGATGCCCTGCATTTCCAGAATGGCGGTCATCGCGGTCCTCCCTTGGTGAAGCGGCCCCGGTCTGCGCCGGAACCGCAGGGGATCACTTCAACTGGTCTTCGGTGTAATAACCCGAATCCACCAGAACCTCTTTCCAGTTCGCCGCCGTGACCGCGACCGGCTCCAGCAGGAAGGACGGCACGACCTTCTGGCCGTTGTCATAGGTCTTGGTGTCGTTCACCTCGGGTTCCTTGCCTTCCAGCATGGCGTTGACCATCCCCACCGTGACCTTGGCCAGTTCGCGCGTGTCCTTGAAGACCGTCGAATACTGTTCGCCGTCGATGATCGCCTTGATGCCGGGGATTTCCGCGTCCTGCCCGGTGATGATCGGCATCTTCAGGTCGCCCGATCCGTAGCCCACGCCCTTCACGGACGAGATGATGCCGCGGGCCAGCCCGTCATTCGCCGACAGCACGCCATGAACCTGTTTGTCGCCGTAATTCGCGGACAGGATGTTGTCCATCCGCGACTGGGCTGTGGCCGCGTCCCACCGCAGCGTGCCGACCTTGTCGAGGCCCGTCTGCCCCGAGGGGACCACGATGTCGCCCGCGTCGATCAGCGGCTGAAGGACGCTCATCGCGCCATCATAGAAGAAATAGGCGTTGTTGTCGTCCGGGCTGCCGCCGAACAGCTCGACGTTCCAAGGCTTCTGGTCCGGGAAGCGTTCCTTCAGGCCCTCGACCAGAGAGGTGCCCTGCATGACGCCGACCTTGAAGTTGTCGAAGGTCGCGTAATAATCGACATTCGGCGTGTCGCGGATCAGGCGGTCATAGGCGATGACCTTGATGTCCGCCGCCTTGGCGTTTTCCAGCGCGTTCGACAGGGTCGTGCCGTCCAGCGCCGCGATCACCAGCACCTTCGCGCCCGTGGTGATCATGTTCTCGATCTGGCTCAGCTGCGCCGGGATGTCGTCATTGGCGTATTGCAGGTCGGTCTGATACCCGGCCTCCTGGAACTGCTTGACCATGTTCTCACCGTCTGCGACCCAGCGCGCGGTGATCTTTTCGGGCATCGAGATGCCCACCTTTTCATCGGCTGCCATTGCGGCCAGCGGGACCGTCATCGCCATGGCCGCGACAGTCAGGATATGTCTCAGCTTCGTCATTCGCATCCCCTCCCCAAGGTGCTGGTCGATCTGGGGGCGGAACCCTTCGGCCCGCCCCGCAAGGATCACTTCAGCTGATCTTCGGTGTAGTAACCGGAATCGATCAGAGCCTCCTTGATGTTGGCCTTGGTCACCGGCACCGGCTCCAACAGATAGGAGGGCACGACCTTGACACCGTTGTCATAGGTCTCGGTGTCGTTGATTTCCGGTTCGGTCCCTTTCAGAACGGCGTCCACCATGCCCACGGTGACGCGGGCCAGTTCGCGGGTGTCCTTGAAGATGGTCGAATACTGCTCGCCCGCCTCGATGGATTTCACCGACTGCACCTCGGCGTCTTGGCCGGTGACGATGGGCATCTGCATGTCGCCCGACCCATAGCCCACGCCCTTCAGCGACGACAGGATCCCGATGGACAGCCCGTCATAGGGCGACAGCACCCCATGGACCTGCTTGTCGCCATAGTTCGAGGACAGAAGGTTATCCATCCGCGCCTGCGCCACCGCCGGATCCCAGCGCAGCGTGCCGACCTTTTCCATGCCGGTCTGGCCCGACCCGATCACGATGGAACCATCGTCGATCAGCGGCTGAAGAACCGACATCGCGCCGTCATAGAAGAAGAAGGCGTTGTTGTCGTCGGGGCTGCCGCCGAACAGTTCCACGTTCCAGGGCTTCACATCCGGGAAGCGTTCCTTCAGCCCGTCGACCAGCGTGCTCGCCTGCTGGACGCCGACCTTGAAGTTGTCGAAGGTCGCGTAATAATCGACATGTTCCGACCCGCGGATAAGGCGGTCATAGGCGATCACCTTGATGTCGGCGGCGGCGGCGTTTTCCAGGGCGTTCGACAGGGTGGTGCCATCGATGGCGGCGATCACCAGGACGTTCACGCCCTTGGTGATCATGTTTTCCACCTGGGCCAGCTGGTTCGGGATGTCGTCCTCGGCATATTGCAGGTCGGTGTCGTAGCCGGCTTCCTGCAACTGCTTGACCATGTTGTTGCCGTCGTCGATCCAGCGGGCGGACGATTTGGTGGGCATCGCGATGCCGATGGTTTCCGCCATGGCGCCGGTCGCCAGCCACGAGACCCCGATCGCCAGCGCGACCGCAGCGGTTCTGAACTTCATCTGTATCCTCCCCTTGCGCGGCACATGGGCCACGCATCCTCCGAATAGATGAGAAAAGATGTAGCAAACGGTTATCATGCCGGTAAAATGATAAAATAGGCAATCTTCATACCGAAAATGATATGTCCATACGCGCCCTGAAGCCGCCGCAACTGCGCCTGATCCACGAAATCGCCCTGCACGGACAGTTGCAGATGGCGGCCGAAGCGCTGGCCATGACCCAGCCCGCCGCCTCTCGGATGCTGGCCGAGGCAGAGCGCCATGTCGGCGCGGCCCTGTTTCTTCGCCAGCCCAAGGGGATGGAGCCGACCGAGATCGGCACCGCCGTGCTGCGCCGCGCCCGCGTGATCCTGCGCGAGATGGCCAGCATCGAATCGGACGTGCGCGCCCTGCGCGGCGGCTATGCCGGTTCGGTGCGGGTGGGGGCGGTGACCGGACCGGCGATCAGCTATCTTGTCAGCGCGATCCGCCAGATCAAGGAGGAAAGCCCCGGCGCCGACATCACCGTGGACGTGATGCCCTCGCGCGATCTGCTGATGCAGTTGTCGGGCGGAGAGATGGATTTCGTGCTGGGCCGGATCCTGCCGGAATTCGACAGCGACGCCTTCAACATCCTGCCGATGTCGGATGAAAAGGTGGCGCTGATGGCGCGGGCCGACCATCCGCTGGCCCGCGCCAGACTGGTCACGCTGACCGAACTGGCCGGGCAGGAATGGATCATGCAGCAGCGCGGCGCCCCGATCCGCGAGGCGACGCTGGCCGCCTTCGCGGGCGTCGGGCTGTCGGAACCCGACAACATCGTCAACAGCCCGTCGCTGCTGCTGACCATCGCCTATCTGGCGCAGACGAATGCGATCACTCCGGTGTCGCAAGAGGTCGCCGAACTGCTGATCCGCCCGCCGGTCGGGGCCGGGTTCACGATCATCCCGACGCCGCAGCCGATCCGGGTGTCGCCCTATTTCCTGCTGGATCTGAAACGCCGCCCGCTGTCGCCGCTGGCAAAACGCCTGCGCGACGCGGTGGCGCAGATGTCGCGCAGCCCGATCAGGAACGCGGACGCGCGCTGAGTTGCCTGCGCCGGGCGATTTCGTATGCCACCGCGCCGATCACCGTGACGGCGATGATGACCAGGGCCAGGGCGTTGACGGCAGGCGTCAGGCCGGTGCGGACCTTGGTGGCGATGAACACGGTCAGCGGCGTCTCGAACCCGCGCACGAACAGCGTGGTGTTATAATTTTCCACTGATTGCAGAATCGCCAGCCCGCCCGATGCCAGCAGCGCGGGCCGGAGGAATGGCAGCAGCACCCGGCGGAACACCATCAGCCGCGACGCGCCCAGGCCCAGGGCCGCCTCCTCTTGCGTGCGGTCGAAGCGTTGCAGGCGCGCCATCACCATCAGCATCACATAGCAGATGATGAAGGTCGTCTGCGCCACCACGATCAGCGCGATGCCGCCGCCGATGCCGACCTGCCGCCACAGGATCAGCGTGGAAATCCCGATCACCACCCCCGGCGTCAGCAGGGGCGAGACCATCACCGCATAGGCGAAGCTGCGCGCCCGCGAATGCAGCGTGGTCAGCACCAAGGCTGCGGCGGTGCCGACCGGCAGCGCCACCAACACCACAAAGAACGCCACGATGGCCGAGGTCCACAGCGCCCGCCACATCGCCGCATCCGCCCACATCGCGGAA
This sequence comes from Paracoccus haematequi, assembly GCF_900631945.1. GTDB lineage: Bacteria > Pseudomonadota > Alphaproteobacteria > Rhodobacterales > Rhodobacteraceae > Paracoccus > Paracoccus haematequi_A. Next base: position 220,663 of record NZ_UZWE01000024.1, on the reverse strand, counting down.
AACCAGTCCAGCGTCGTGCCCTGCCAGGGGATCACCGTGGGAAAGCGGCTGGTGTTGAAGGCGGCGGCGCCCATGATGATCAGCGGCATGAACAGATAGGCCACGAAGGCCAGCAGATACAGCACGAACAGCCCGCGAAAGATCCGGTCAGGCGTCATTTCGCCACATCCGTCAGGTTCACGCGGAAGACGCGCAGCGTGACCAGCACCACGGCCAGGCACAGGACCAGCAGCGTCAGCGCATAGGCCGCGCCCCGGTTCCAGTCGCCACCCTCGAAGAACCAGTTGTAGATGATCTCGGTGAACCAGCGGCTGCCGGGGCTGCCCAGCAGCGCGGGCGCGACATAGGATCCGGCCGCCAGCATGAAGGTGAAGACGCAGCCGGTGGCGATGCCCGCCTTGGCATGGGGGATGACGATGCGCCAATGCGTCCGCCATGTGGGCGAGCCCAGATCCCGCGCGGCCTCAATCTGGGATTTGTCCAGCGATTCTATGGCGTTATAGATCGGCAGCAGCATGAACAGGATATAGGCATAGACCATCCCCGCCAGCACGCCGCCGTCCCCCTGCCAGCGGATCGGCGCATCGATCAACCCGATCCCCTGCAAGACCGCGTTCAGCGGCCCGCGATAGGCCAGCAGGATGAACCAGGCCAGCGTCCGCAGCACCTCGTTGATGAAGAAGGGGATGATGACCAGCATCAGCGCGATGGACAACTGCCCCGGCGTCGCGCGCTGCGCCATCCAGAAGGCGATCGGATAGCAGACCACCAGCGTCACCGCCGCGACCAGCGCACTGGCCCAGACCGTCTTGAAGAAGATCGCGCGATGCACGCCCTCGTTCGCCAGATACAGGAAATTGTCCGCCGACCACAGGTCCTGCGGTCCGCCGATCTGCGCGGGCGGCAGGTTCGGGCGCAGGGCATAGTCGATCATCATCAGGTTCGGCGCCAGCACCATCGCCGCCAGCCAGACCAGCACCAGCGACAGAAAGATCGTCGCCAAGCCGCCGCCAAAGCGCGCGTAAAGATCACGCATCGGCCAGCACCACGGCATGTTCCGGCGCAAAGGAAAAGCTGGCATCCGTCCCCGGCGCGGGCGCGTCGGCCAGACGGGTGGAGGGCACCGCCGCCGTCAGCGCCGCGCCGTCGGCAAACTGGCCGTGGATCAGGGCGAAGGCCCCTTCGAAATCCATGCGGCCGACACGGGCGCGCAGGGTATTGGCGCCGACGCCGGGCATCAGCGCCTCGGGGCGGACATACAGCGTGGCGGCCTGGCCGATGGCGACGGCGCCCTGCGCGCGTCCGTGCAGCGGACCCAGGGCGGTATCCACGCGGGCCATGCCGTCGCCCACGGCGCTGACCCGGCCCGCGATGGCGTTCGTCTCGCCCACGAAACGCGCGACGAAGGGCGTGGCGGGATTATCGTAAAGCTGGCGCGGCGTGGCTGTCTGCTGCAACACACCCGCCGACATCACGGCCACGCGGTCGGACATGGCCAGCGCCTCGGACTGATCGTGGGTGATATAGATGAAGGTGACGCCGGTGCGTTTCTGAAGGCTGCGCAGTTCCGCCCGCATGTGCTGGCGCAGCTTCAGATCCAGCGCAGACAGCGGCTCGTCCAGCAGCAGCACGCCCGGTTCCACGGCCAAGGCGCGGGCGATGGCGACCCGCTGGCGCTGCCCGCCCGACAGCTCGCCGGGCATCCGGTCGCCATATCCTTCCAATGCGATCAGATGCAGCAGATCGTCCGCCCGCTTGCGGCGTTCCGCGCGGCCCATGCCCCGCGCTTCCAGCCCGAAGGCGATGTTTTCCCAGACCGGCATCAGCGGGAACAGGGCCAGCGACTGGAAGATCATCGCCGTCGGCCGCTGGTTCGGGCCAAGCCCGGCCATGTCGCGGTCGCCGATCAGCACCCGTCCCTCGGTCGGCTGGATGAACCCGGCGATCATCCGCAGGATCGTGGTCTTGCCGCAGCCCGACGGCCCCAGGATCGAGAAGAACTCGCCCGGCTGGACCGTGAAGGACACGCCGCTGACCGCCTGCGTCCTGCCGAAGCGCATCCCGATCCCGTCAAGTTCCACCGAATGCGACATCCGTCCCCCGTTGGTGAGGGACAGGGGTCGGCTCCCCTGCCCCGGTTGGTCCTCAGGCCGACAGGAAGCGGTCCTGGTATTCGTTGCGCTTGGTCACATACCAGTTTTCCTGGATCGGCCACCACCACAGCTTGTCCAGCGCATCGCCCGGATAGGCGGCGGCGAAGAAGGCCTTGGCCTGATCCGACAGCAGGTCGGCCGATCCCACGGCGGTCGAGTTGATCGAGGTCGCGTTGCTGTACATCGCCCCGGCTTCCGGCGTCAGGAACCAGTTGATGAAGGCATAGGCGGCGTCCAGGTTCGCGGCGCCCTTGGGGATCGACAGCCCCTCCATCCAGGCCAGCGCGCCTTCCTTGGGCGCGATGAAGCCCACCGGCAGATCTTCCTTGGCCAGCGCGGCGGCGGTCGAATCCCAGGTCTGGCCGATGGCCGCGCCGTTGACGCGGAAGGCGCCCTGGGCCTCGTTCTCGTTGTTCCAGAACTGGATGATGTTGCCCTTGCGGGCGATCGCCTCGGCGACGATCACGTCGAAGATCTCGATCTGGGCCTCGGGCGTCTTGAAGGCGTCCAGCAGCGGACGGGGCAGCTTGCCCTCGGATTCCAGCCACAGGCCAAGGCCCACCAGCGCGGAATGGGCGCGCACGGTGGCCTTGCCCGCCGCGGCCTCGCCCCAGATGTCGCCATAGGAGGCGCTGCCGTATTCCAGCGGCATCTGGTCGCGGTCGAAGGCCACCGCCTCGGTCCCCCAGTCGGTCGGCACCTGATAGCGCTTGCCGTCCACCACCGCACCCAGGTTCGTGGAATTTTCCCAGGCCGAGGGCAGCACCTTCGCCACCTCGATCTTCGCTTCGTCCAGCGGCTGCACCAGGTCGAATTCGACATAGTTCGGCACCCGGTCCACGGTCGGCCAGATCAGGTCGAAGCCCGCGCCGTTGTTGGCGCGCAATTGGTTCAGCAATTCGTCGTTGGTGGCATAGGGGGTGTATTGCGGCTTGATTCCGGTGGCCTTTTCGAACGCGCCCAGAATCTCGTCGTTCAGATAGCCCGCCCAGGCGAAGATGTTCAGCGTGCCCGACCCTTGGGCAAATCCCGGCCGCGCGATCAGCGGCGCGGCCAGTGTCAGGCCCGCGGTTGCTGCGGCACCCTTCAAAAGCCCGCGGCGATGGAATGTGGTCATGTGTCGTCCCCCGATAAGGCCGCCCCGCCGGGGCGGTGGTCAATCGGCGCCAAGCATAGACCGGCCCTGTGACAGGTCAAAGACTTGTCTGATCTTTCATCGAAAATCAGCCGCCCCCTCAGTACCGCGACAGCAGGCTGTCAGGGCGCGACCGCGCCAGGGCCTGGGTGATCAGCCCGGTCAGCACCGCCTTGATCAGGTCGCCGGGGATGAAGGCCGTCACCAGAACCGCGCATTCGGCCAGGGTCTTGCCCAGCGCGATGGACATGCCGACGATGCCGAAGGCATACAGCACCACGATCCCGCCGATGACCGAGGCCGCCGCCGCCGTCACCGCCAGGGGCGCGCCGCGCCAGCGTTCGACGATCAGCCCGGTGACGAAGGCCGCGACCGGCCAGCCGATGAAGAAGCCCGAGGTCGGCGCGACGAAGGCCCCCAGGCCCCCGCGTCCGCCCGCCAGCAGCGGCAGGCCCAGCGCCACCAGCGCCATCAGCAGCAGCACCGCCAGCGCGCCGCGCCGCGCCCCCAGGATCGCGCCCGCCAGCATCACGCCCATGCTCTGCGCGCTGATCGGCACGCCGAAGCCCAGCGTCAGGCTGGGGATCAGCCCCAGGGCGGCGATCAGCGCGGCGAACAGCGCGATCCGGGTCATGTTGCGTTCCATCCGTCAGTCCCTCCCTGATCCGGTATCGGGCAGAATCCCGCCCCGCGCGCGCAGAGCTTCGGCGACATGATCGGCGTCGTCCAGTGCCAAGGCGGCCATCGGCATGACAATCCGCCAGTTCGGCCGCCGATGCGACCGGGCGCGCCAAGCCATCGACAGCCTGTTGCCGTTTTCCACCAGCATCGGGGTGAAGCGCAGCACCATGGCGATGGCAAGCGTCACCGCGCGGGTGGACAGGCCGATCCGGCGCAGCGGCGCCAGCAGCCAGGTCAGCACCGCGATCATGTCGGTCAGCCGCGTGGTCATGGTCACGAAATTCGCCAGCGCCAGCGCCGCCAGCAGGCGCAGGGCGATGATCAAGCCCGCCTGCACCTGCCCGGTCAGCCCGTGCCAGACCGCGATCAGCAGCAGGAACGGCCACAGCATCCGCAGATGGCGCAGCCCCTGCCGCAGGAAGACCGCGCCCGCCGACAGATACAGCGCCGCGATGGTCAGCAGGCCCACCCCCAGCATCCACGGCCGCTCGGCCAGGAACAGCGCCACCGTCAGCGCAGACAGGATCAACAGCTTGGTCCCGGCAGGCAGACGATGCGCCCAGGTCTCAATCGGTGAGGTCAGCGAGATCATCGAGACGCCCCCAATCCAACATCTGCGCCTCGAATCGCGGCAGAACCTCGCCGGGCGGGCCGTCCGCGACCAACTGTCCCTGGTCCAGCCACAGGATCCGGTCGAAGCCGCGAAGCTGGCCCGGATCATGCGTCACCATCACCACCTGCGCCGCGATCCCGCCCAGATAGCGCATCAGCTGCATCCGCGTCGGGATGTCCAGGCCCGAGAACGGCTCGTCCATCACGACCACCCCCGGCCGCATCGCCAGCACCGCCATCAGGCACAGAAGCTGCTTCTGCCCCTGCGAAAGGCTGTGCGTCGCCGCGCCCGCCCAATGCCCCTTGCTGAAACGGTCCAGCATGGCCTGGGCCGCGGCCTCCGCCTCGCCGGGGCGGCGGCCCTGCTGGGTCAGGCCGAAGGCGATTTCCTCCAGGACAGTCGGGAAGATGATCTGGTGATCGGGATTCTGGAAAATGAGTCCGACGCTTGCCAGGGCCGCGCGGCGGTTGCGCGCCATGTCGATGCCGCCGATCCGGGCGGTCCCGGAATCGGGCGCGATCAGTCCCGCGATCACCCGCGCCAGCGTCGTCTTGCCCGACCCGTTGCGCCCGACAATGCCGACCCGCCCCTCGGCCAGATGGGCCGAAACGCCTTGCAGCACAGAACGTCCGGCCAGCGTCACGCCGATGTCGCGCAGATCCACGCTCATCGCCCGCCTGTCCCGACAGTGTGCCGTTTGGATCGTGATGCCATCGCGCAAAGCCCCTCGACGCCCTGGCGCGCATCTGCCCCGGAACGGCGCCGCCGCGCAAGTCACGCGTCACTGATAGCTGCGCACCAAGGCCCCCGCGATCATCGACCAGCCGTCCACCGCGACGAAGAAGGCCAGCTTGAAGGGCAGCGACACGACCACCGGCGGCACCATCATCATCCCCATCGACATCAGCACGGCCGAGACCACCAGGTCGATGATCAGGAAGGGCAGCGCGATCAGGAAGCCGATCTCGAAGGCGCGCTGGATTTCGGACAGCATGAAGGATGGAATCAGCACGGACAACTGGGCCGAGCGGTCGCCTGTGCCGGGCGCGATCTCGGCCAGGCCCGCCAAGGTGTCGGGATCGGTGCGCGCGGCCATGAAGTCCTGGAAAGGCACGATGCCGCGCTGGATCGCCTCGCCCAGGGTGATGGTGCCGTCCTGCAAGGGGGCGCCCGCGACGGCCCAGGCCTCGCGCAATACCGGATCCATGATGAACCAGGTCAGGAACATCGCCAGGCTGACGATCAGCATGTTCGGCGGCGAGGATTGCAGCCCGATCGACTGGCGCAGGATCGACAGCACGGTGACGATGAAGGGAAAGCAGGTCACCATGATCGCGATGCCGGGCGCCAGCGACAGCGCCGTCAGCGCCGCGACCAGCAGGACCGCGTTCTGCCCCAGCCCCGCGCCCATCTGCCCGGCGATCTGGCCCAGCTGGTCCTGCGCCAGGGCTGCGGCAGGCATCGCGGCCAGCGCCGCCCCCAGCGCTGCGCGCAGGATCATGCCGCGCCGGGGGCGGGCAGGATGCGCACGCACAGCCGATCCTCGGCGCTGGCGTCGGCGGTCAGTTCGCCGCGCGCGATCACCTTGTCGCCCACGCAGATCTCGACCCCCTCGTCGATGGACTGGTCCAGAAGCAGGATGTCGTCGGCCCGCAGCGAGGAAAGCTGCGCGACGGTCTGGCGGGTCCGGCCCAGCCGCACGGTCACCTCGACCTGGATGGCGTCGGTGTCGATCAGGTGGTTCAATGCGTCCATGATGCCTCGTCTCCGTTCGGTTTCGGCCGGTTGATTTCGCTCAGCAGCGCGCGGATGTCCTCCGCCACACGGTCTGGATCCAGGTCGATCCGGCCGCCGTGCAGGGACAGGGAAATGCGGTCGGATTCGGTCGTCGTGACCTCGATCCCGTCCAGCCCGCAATCGGCCAGGCAGCGGTCCACCATCGCCCGCAGCGCCGGTCCGCAGGCGACGCTGGCGCGCAGCGGCGCGGCGGTGCGCGACAGGCGCAGCAGTTCCTCGGTCAGGGCGGCTTCCAGGCGGCGCGATTCGGCAACCGGAGCCAGGCAATCGAGAATCTGCGTCAGGATCGGGGCCAGGGCCTCGACGGCCTCGCGGCGCAGGTCCGCACGGCGCGCCTCGTCATCGGCCAGGGCGCGGGCCAGGCGGTCCAGTCCGGCATTCAGCGTGCGGACCTGTTCGTCCGCCTGGCGGGCCATGCCTTCCGCCAGCCCGTCGGCGAAGGCCTGGTCCACCGCCTCGCGGCTGAAGGTCAGGGCCGCCCCCTGCGCCGCCATCGCCGCGCCGAAGGATTCGAGCTTGAATACTGCAAGGGTCAATGCGCGTTCTCCTTGTTGTCGATCCACCCGGTCAAGATCTTGACGCTTTCGTCATGGCGTTCCTTCATCATGTTGCGCAGCCGGGCCACCGGATCGCCCGAGGGCAGCGCAAGCTGTTCGGGCGCGCGCGGCGGCGCGGGCGCGGCCATCGGCTCGGGCAGGACTTCGGCGGCGGGCAGGACGGTCCCGCTGAGAACGGGCGCGTCAAGGGCCGGGCGGCTGGTGTCCAGCGCCGGACGGGCGCGGCCCTTCAGGACCGGACGCAGCACCAGGAACACCACCGCCAGGGCGAACAGCCCGATCAGCAGGATCCGCGCCAGGCCGTTCAGCTCCAGCCGGTCCATCCAGCCGGGGGCCGCGGCCGTCCCGCCCTCGCCCAGGCCCGCGAAGGGCAGCGACTTGACGGTGATCAGGTCGCCCCGCGTTTCGTCATAGCCCACGGCCGAGGCCACCAGTTCGCGCAGCACGTCCAGTTCGGCCTGCTGGCGCGGCACCATCTGCGTCTCGCCCTGGGCGTTTTGCTCGGCCACGCCGTTGACCAGCACCGCCACCGTCAGGCGCCGGGTCGATCCGGGCTGGCGGGACACTTCGCGAGTCACTCGGGTCACCTCGTAATTGGCCTGCTGACGGGTTTCCTGGCGATTGGCCTCGGTCCGGTCGCCCTGCGCCTGATCGCCGTCCGGCAGGTTCGAGGCCGCCGTGACCGCGCCCGACCCGGTGCTGTTGCTCTGATCGGTGGTTTCCTCGGTCACCTGGGAAATCATCGCCCGGCTGTCGGGATCGAAGCGCTGTTCGGTCAGTTGTTCGCTTTCCGTGACCAGATCCAGGTTCAGCTCGACGATGGCGTTGCCGATGCCGACATGGGGTTCCAGGATGCGTTCGACATTGCGCTTCATCTCGGCGGCGCGATCGGCGCCCGGCTCATCCTCGCCCGAGGCGACGATGCCGGTCTTGGTGTCGATCACCGTCACCGATTCGGGCGCCATGCCCGGCACCCCCGACGAGATCAGGTATTTCAGCGCCGCCGCCTGGTCGCGGCTGACGCCCTGGCCGTTGGTGCCGATCGTCACCGACGCACTGCCCTGGCCGTCGCGGCGATAGCCGCGCCCGGTCTCGATGGCCAGGTGGACGCGCGCGGTCTTGACGTTGGGCAGCGCCAGGATGGTCCGCGCCAGTTCCCCTTCCTTGGCGCGCCAATAGGCGGCATCGAACATCTGCGAGGTCGTGCCGAAGCCCGACATGCCGTCCAGCAGTTCGTAGCCGGCCCCGCCCGCCGCAGGCAGGCCCTGCGCGGCCAGATCTATGCGCAGCTTGTCGCGGCTGGCGGCATCGACCCAGATCGAATCGCCCCGTACCTCGTAGGCCACGCCCGCGCGTTCGATCCCGGCCACGACCTCGCCCGCCTGGGCCGAATCCAGTCCGCCGTAAAGCAGGCTCATCGAGGGGCGGTTGGCAACCCAGGCAAAGCCGGCGATGGCCATGAATGTTGCCAGAAACGCCGCCACCAGGATGGCTTTCTGTTGTGAGCTTCGCTCTGTCCAGTAGTCCTGCAATTTTTGCAAAACCGGCCCTTTCGAATCAGCGTCAGGTTCCTTCGTCCCGCCGTTGATGACATGGGCGGCGTTAAGATTTGGTTAGTCGCGGGGTGCTAATTCCGTCTTGTCACGACGGAGAATCACCATGACCGATGCGACCGCCGATCAGGCCCTCGATCCGCCCGAAAAGGCATCCGGCAAGAAGAAGCTGGTGCCGATCCTTGCCGCCGTCCTGCTGGCGGGGGGCGGCTTCGCCTCGACCTATCTGGGGCTTTGGTCGCCCATGGCCCTGCTGGCCGCGAAAGAGGAGGCGCCGGTCCTGCCCTCGACCGTGTTCGTGACGGTGCCGACGGTCGACCTGATCATCCCCGGCGGATCGGGCCGCAACCTGGTGCTGTCCGCGAGCCTGGAAACCGACAGCGCCCACCAGGCCGAGGTCGCGCATCTGATGCCGCGCGTCTCGGACGCGTTCACCAGCTTCCTGTCGGGCATCGACCCCGCGGCCTATGACAAGCGCGGTGTCCTGGAAATCATCCGGGCCGAGCTTCTGACGCGCACCCGCTATGTCCTGGGCGAAAGCGCCATCAAGGATCTGCTCATCACGGAGTTTCGCTTCAAATGACATTGGAACACGTCTTTCAGGCCGCGCTGCTGGCGGCCTCCCTGGGCCTTGGGGGGTTCTGCCTGATGCTGTCGCGCCGTCTGCGCAGGCTCAACGACCTGGAAACGGGCCTTGGCGGGGCCATCGCCGTGATGGCCTCCGAGGTGGACCGCCTGGACCGCGCCATCCGCGACGCCAAGGCCGAGGCGACGGCCGCCGGAGAGGCGCTGTCGGCCGAAATCGCCTCGGCGCGCAAGGAACGCGCGCTGTGGGATCTGCGCCAGAAGATCACCCAGGCCCAGGCGCCCATGGCCCAGCCCGCGCCCGTCATTCCCATGCGCAGGCTGCGCAAGCGGGTGGTGAACGGCGATGCGTAAATCCGTCCTGACCATGCTGACGCTGGCCTTCGCCGTCCCCGCCGGGGCCGCGATATGGCAGGGCGGGAATCTGTCGCGCTTCTTCGCGGCCTCGGCCAGTTCGGACGACCTGCTGCAAGGCTGCACCGACGTACCCGAGGCGGTGGCGCTTGCGACCGAATTGCGCGACCGCGCCTTGCGGATCGAACGCTATATGGAGGCGATGGAGACCCGCAAGGCCGAGATCGCCACCGCCGAGGCCGCGCTGCGCGCCCGCGCGACCGAGTTGCGCCAGCAGAAATCCGGCATCCAGTCGCGGCGCGACACCGCGTCCCAGGCGGTGCGCGAGGATATCGACCGCCTGGTCGCCGTCTATGACCAGATGAAGCCCGCCGAGGCGGCGGCGGTGCTGACCAACCTGCCCCCCGATTTCGCGGCCGAGATCCTGATGCGCGTCCAGCCCGAGACCGGAGCCCGCATCATCGCCTCGGTCGAACCGCGCCAGGCGGCGCTGCTGACCGCCCAGATGGGCGCCCGCAGCATCCAGAACGACTGAAGGAGAAAGCCCATGTTCGGCATCGTCGGCATCGTCGTCACCTTCGCCATGGTCTTCGGCGGCTATACCCTTGCCGGGGGCAAGATGGGTGTGATCACGCACTCTCTGCCGTTCGAGATGATGATGATCGGGGGCGCCGCCATCGGATCCTATCTGCTGACCAACGACGGCCATACGCTGAAACAGACGCCGGGCGGCATCATCCGGGCGTTCAAGGGGCCGCAATGGAAGGAATCGGACCATCAGGACGTGCTGTGCCTGATGTTCCAGTTGCTGAAGGTAGCGCGCGAAAATCCCGTCGCCCTGGAGCAGCATATCGAGAACCCGACGGAATCGCCGATCTTCACCGCCTATCCGCGCCTCTTGGCCGATCACGAGGTCGTCTCGCTGATCGCCGACACGTTGCGTTCGGCCAGCCTGAACTATGACGATCCCTACCAGGTCGAGGAGATCCTGGCCCGCCGCCTGGCCGGGCTGCGCGAGGATTCGATGCATGTCCCCCATGCCTTGCAGAACATGGCGGACGCCCTGCCCGCCCTGGGCATCGTCGCCGCCGTCCTGGGCGTCATCAAGACCATGAGCGCCATCGACCAGCCGCCCGCCGTGCTGGGCGGCATGATCGGCGGCGCCTTGGTCGGCACCTTCCTGGGGGTGTTCCTGGCCTACGGCTTCGTGGCGCCGCTGGCGGGCCGCCTGGGCGGCGTCGTCAAGCAGGATCTGGCCTTTTTCGATGTCATCAAGTCGGTGCTGATCGCGGGCCTGCACCAGCACGCCACCAACCTGTGCGTCGAGGTCGGGCGCCAGGCCGTGCCCGACCATGTCCGCCCCAGCTTCAACACGCTGGAAGCCGCGCTGCGCGACCTGAAGAAGGCCGCGTGATGATCGGGGCGATGGTGATGGTGATCGCGCTGTCCGGCAGCGCCCCGGCCGATCCGGCCCTGCTGCCCGACGCTGCGGCCCTGGCCGACGAGGCGACAGGCTGGCTGCTGGAGGGCGAATCGCTGCCCGCCGACTATCGCGCGCGGCTGATGGCCATGTCGCCCGAGGCGCGGCTTCAGGCCCTGGTCTTCCTGCGCCGGGCCGGGCTGCTGACCAGCGAACCCTGGACGCTGTCCGATATCCTCGATCCCGCTCCGGCGCAGGAAGGTGCCGAATGACCGCAGCCCGACGCACCAACCGCCTGAAATCCCTCGACACCTCGGTGCTTGTCACCGGGGGGTTGGTGCTGATCGTCATCTCGATGGTCATCCCGCTGCCGCCGGCGGTCCTGGATTTCGGCTTTGCGCTGTCGATCGCGGCGGCGGTCCTGATCCTGGTCATGGCGTCGCTGGTGGAACGGCCCACCGACTTCCAGGCCTTCCCGATGCTGCTTCTGATGACGCTGGTGATCCGGCTGTCGCTGAACGTGTCCTCGACCCGGCTGATCCTGACCCAAGGCCATACCGGCACGGACGCGGCGGGCCATATCATCAACGGTTTCGCCAGCTTCGTCGCGGGCGGGTCGCTGATGGTCGGGCTGACGGTCTTCGCCGTCATCTCCATCGTCAACTTCATGGTCATCACCAAGGGCTCGGGCCGCATGGCCGAGGTCGCGGCGCGCTTCGCGCTCGATTCGCTGCCGGGCAAGCAGATGGCCATCGACGCCGACCTGAACGCCGGCGCCATCGACCACCAGGAGGCCAAGGGCCGCCGCGCCCGCGACCAGCAGGAGATCAATTTCTTCGGGTCGCTGGACGGGGCGTCGAAATTCGTCAAGGGCGACGCGGTGGCGGGCATCGTCATCACCCTGGTCAACCTGCTGGTGGGCCTGGGCATCGGCATCGTCGCCCATGGAATGCCCGTGGGCGAGGCGATGGCCAGCTATTCCCACCTGACCATCGGCGACGGGCTGGTGGGCCAGATCCCGGCGGTCATCACCTCGATGGCGGCGGCGCTGCTGCTATCGCGGGGGGGCGCGACCGACACGACGGCGCGGCTTCTGTCCAGCCAGCTGATCCGGGGCTGGCAGCCCGCCGCCGTGGTCGCGGCGGCAATGCTGCTGATGTCCTTCGTGCCGGGGATGCCGCGCCTGCTGTTCCTGGCGATCGCGGCCGCCATGGCCTTCGGCGCCTGGAGCCTGCATCGCAAGGCGGTTTCGGCCGCCACCGTCCTGCCCGATCTGCCGGCCGAATCGGCCGCCGCCCCGCGCCCCGCCGCCCGCATCGGCGACGTGCTGGACACAGACGAGATCAGCGTGGAAATCGGCTCGGACCTGGTGCTGATCGCGCTTGACCAGGCGCGGGGACTGGGCAGCCGGATCACCAACCTGCGCATCCATATCGCCCGCGCCTATGGCCTGATCCTGCCCGACGTGCGCATCACCGACACCGACGACCTGCATCCCGGCGACTATCAGATCCGCATCCACGGCGTCGTGCGGGGACGCGGCAGCCTGCGGCCGGGCGCGATCCTGGCGCTTGGCCCCGACACCGTGCTGCAAGGCCTGACGGGCGACGCGGTGCGCGAACCCGTCTATCTCAGCCCCGCCCGCTGGATCGACCGCGACGCCCAGGATGACGCCGCCACCCAGGGCGCCACCGTCGTCACCCCGATGGAGGTCCTGTCCACGCATCTGATGGAGGTCGTGCGGGCCAACCTCTCCTCGCTTCTGACGCTGGGCGCGATGCAGCGCCAGATCGAGGAGTTGAAGACCCTGTCCGACAGCGCGCGGGCCGAACGCAACCGGCGCTATTTCGACAGCATGATCCCCGACAAGGTCTCGCCTGAGACGCTGCTGGCGGTGCTGCGCGCGTTGCTGGACGAAAAGGTCTCGATCCGAAACCTGCCGCTGATCGTCGATGCGATGGCTGAATTCCGCGGCATCGAATCGGTCGAAACGGTCTATGAACTGGTTCGCAAGCGGCTGCGCGGCCAGATCACCCAGCAATACAGCGATCCCGCAGGCCACATCTCGGCCCTGCAACTGCACCCGGCATGGGAGGCCGAGTTCGTCCGCGCCGACGCGGAAACGGGGCGCGCGGGCGGCGGGGCCATGACGCCCGCCCTGTCGCGCAAGCTGCTGGACGCCGCGCGCCGCGCCATCGGGGCGGTGGAGCCCGCGCTCCAGACCGTGCTGGTGGCGCCCGACCACCGGCGGCGGATGCTGCGCGCGGTCCTGGGATCGAACGGCATCGCCATGCCGGTCCTGGGGCTGGAGGAAATCGACCCCGGCGCCGACCTACGCCTGATCGGCACCATCGAGGTCGGCTGATGTGGGACCAGCTTTCCCAGCTTCTGCCCGGGTTCGGCTGGACCTGGGTGCTGGTCTATCTGCGCGTGCAGGCCCTGATGCTGGTCCTGCCGGGCATCGGGGAACGGGTGATCCCGGTCCGGGTCCGCGCGGCGGCGGCCATCGCCGTCACGCCGATGCTGGCGGGTCTGGCGCCCCCCGCCCTGCCGCCCTCCGACACGCTGACGACGCTGGGCCAGGCGGCCGGTGAAACGCTGATCGGTCTGGCGGCCGGGATGGGCCTGCGCCTGCTGGCCCTGTCTCTGGACATCGCCACCTCGGCCATCGCGGCCACGGCATCCCTGTCGCAGCTGGTCGGCGGCCAGAACGAGGCCGCGCCCCATCCCATCGGCAACATGATCCACCTGGCCGGGCTGGCGGTGCTGATGGTCCTGGGCCTGCCCATCCTGCTGGTGCAGCTGATGGCAGACAGCCTGGCCTTGTGGCCTCCCGGCGGCTGGCCCGACGCCGACGGCCTGGCGGCCGAGGCGATCCGCCTGGTCGCCCGCAGCTTCTGGATCGCCATGCTTCTGGCCGCGCCCTTCACGCTGGGCGGCTTCATGTTCCAGGCGCTGTCGGGGGTGATCAACCGCGTCATGCCCGCGCTGCCGGTGATATTCATCGGCTCTCCTGCCGCGATCATGCTGGCGCTGGCGGCGCTGGCGCTGCTGGCGCCGGTGCTGATCGGGCTGTGGGCCGACGCGATCCTGGGCCATGTCCTGCCGGGGGCGCCATGAGCGAGGAAAACGACGACAAGCCCTTCGAGGCGTCCGAGCAGAAGCTGCGCAAGGCGCGAGAGAAGGGCGACATCCCGCGTTCGGCCGAGCTGAACGTGGCGGCGATGTATCTGGGCGCCTGGCTGGCCTTTGCCGTGGGCGCGGGCTTTGCCGTCAAGGCCTGGCTGTCGATGGCGACCCGCGCCCTGGGCGCCGAGGGCTGGACGCCCGGCACCACCGGGGCGATTGCCGAAGCGCTTGGCCATTACGCGGGCTGGGCGGTGCTGGCCCTGGCGGCGGTGCCGTCGCTGGTGATCCTGGTGGCGCTGATCGCAGGACGGGGGCTGGTCTTTGCGCCGCAGAAACTGGCCTTCGACCTGAACCGGATCAACCCGATGAAGACCGCCGGGCAGAAGTTCGGCAAGTCGGGGCTGGTGAATTTCGGGATTTCGCTGGGCAAGGTGGCGCTTGTCTGCGCGGGCGGCTGGTTCCTGTTCCGCGGCTTTCTGGGGCATCTGATGGCCAGCCCGCTGGCGGGCGACCGCTGGATCGCCGATCTGGGCGCGCTGCTGGGCCGGGTGCTGGCCCTGGCGCTGGCGATCTCGGTCCTGTTCGCGGGGCTGGACATGGGCTGGCAATGGTTCGACCACCGCCGCAAGAACCGCATGTCCCGCAAGGAGATGGAGGACGAATACAAGGATTCCGAAGGAGATCCGCATTTCAAGGCCGCCCGCCGCCAGCGCGCCGTGGAAATCGCCACCAGGCAGATGCTGGCCGATGTCGCGAAAGCGGACGTGGTGATCGTGAACCCCACCCACTATGCCGTGGCGCTGCAATGGAAACGCGGCAGCGGCCGGGCGCCGGTCTGCCTGGCCAAGGGCACCGACGAGGTCGCGGCCCGGATCCGAGAACGCGCGCGCGACAGCAAGGTGCCGATCTTTTCCGATCCGCCCTGCGCCCGCGCCATCCATGCCACGGTCGAGATCGGTCAGGAAATCCGCCGCGAACAGTTCGCCGCCGTCGCCGCCGCGATCCGCTTCGCCGAAAAGATGCGTGAAAAGGCCAGGGCGGGGTGGTGACATGAAGGACAGCGACAAGCTGGCGCAACTGGAGCGCATCGCGCGGATCAAGGCGGAACGCGAACTCAAGCGGTTCGCGGCCTTCAGCGTGCATATGACGCAGGCGCAGACCCGTGCGGACGCGATGCGCACCGCGCTTGACCAAAGCTATCGCAGCACGGCGCCCCTGTCGGTGGCCGAGGCGCGGATCGCCAATGCCCAGGCAGGCCGCAGCGCCCGCGAACTGCACCAGGCCGAGGCCGAGGTCGCCCGGATGCAGCCGCGCTTCGACGCCGCCCGCCGCGACGCGGCACGCGAATTCGGCCGGGCCGAGGTGCTGCTGAATCTGTCGGCGCTGCACCGCGCCGAAGAAGACGCGCCGCGATACTGAGAAGCCGTTCCGGGGATCCCGCCCTTGCGGCCTGGGCATGGTTGCATCAGACAAGGGCGATCGCCCTTCGTGCTTCACGCCATGACAGGGTGCCGGGCGGGACCAGAATGCACCGGCATTTCCTCGGCCTGCGCTGCGGCCGGGATCCGCCCCGACGATGGATCACCCGATCCAGCAGGGCGGACCAGCCCGCCAGCGACCCCCGCGACGCTAGCGCGCGGCCTCCAGCGAGTCCAAATCGATATCCACCCAGACCAGGCGATGGTTCGACGCCGCCTCGACCGCGGCGGCCAGCGGATCGCCCGGCGCGGGCCAGATCACGCCGCTGGCGATCACGCGCAATCCTTTGGCGGGCCAGGCGTAATCGACGCGCAGATTGCCCGGCCCGGCAGGATCATAGACCGCCGTATCTAAGGCGGGATCGCCCGTTTGCCGGGCATTGGCGCCCGCTTGGTCCGGCTGGAAAGCCCCCTTGGGCCGCGGATCCTGGGCGTGATCCAGCAGGGCCGTCATCGCCTGCGCGCGCCCGTCTCCGTCCGCCAGATCCAGGTTCGGATTGCCCAGCAGCACGAAGGGCGCGGCGGGCAGGTGGTCCAGCCAGAAGGCGGCCTCGTCATGGTTGCGGCGGCCGTTCAGATCCTCGGGTCCGTCGAAGACCGGGGGCGTCGCGGACCAGGCCAGCAGGTGCAGCGGTCCCCGATCCGTCAGCACCGGCACGTCCCAATGCGCGGTCGAGGACAGGCGCTGCCCCTGGGGCACGGATGCGGGCATCAGGCCGCCGGGCAGGTCGCGCCACAGGAAGGCCGTGTGATCCGTGACCGGACCCAGCGGCAGGCGCGACAGGATCGCCATCGCGTTCTGGCCGGAAAACTGGCCGAAGCCCTGGGCATCCCCGGCCCCGCCGCTGCGGCCGTCGCCATCCAGATCCAGTCCGGTCGGCATCCCGCTGTTCGGGCGGGCGGCAAAGCGGTGCGGCATCGGATGCCCCGCCTGTTCCAGCACCTGTGCAAAGGCCGACAGCGCCAGCCCGTCATGATCCCAGTCGAAGCCGGTCAGCAGGATCGCGTCGGGCGCCGCCGCCGCGATCACCTGGGCCGCCGCCAGCACCTGCGGGTCGGCGCGGCGGATGTCGCGCAGCAGCAGCCCCGGTCCCGGCCGAGACAGGCCGGGATCATAGGTGGCGATGCGCAGATCCCGCGCGGCGGCAGGACCGGCAAGGCACAGGAAAATCATCCAGACAAAACGGATCATCCGCCAGATGTGGCATGGCGCGCGCGGCCTTGCCAAGCCCTCAGCAGGGCGGCGGCGGGGCGATCAGGCCCGCGCCGAAGATCGCGTCCGGCCCGTCCGGTCCCAGGTCGCGGGCAGCGGCGCGCAGCCTGCCGCGCAGGTCGGCCGCCGTCAGCGCCGGATCGCGCTGCCACGCCAAAGCCGCCGCCGCCGTCACGAAGGGCGCCGCATAGGAGGTGCCGGTCTTGGTGCGCGCGCCGCTGATCGACGCCGCCGTCCAGACATTCACCCCCGGCGCCGCCAGGTCGATATGGTCGCCCCGGTTCGCGCGGCGATAGATCTGGCCGCGCCGGTCGACCGCCGTGACCGCCAGCACGGCGTCATGGGCGGCCGGAAAGGCGGGCGCGGCGCGGGGTCCGCCATTGCCCGCCGCCGCGATCAGCAGGATATCCGCCGCCGCCATCTCGGCGATCTGGGCGTCGAGCGCCGCATTATGCGGCCCGGCCAGCGACAGGTTGACGATGCGCACGTCCTGGGCGGCCAGGTAATCCAGCGCCTCGATCAGCGCGAAGGCGTCGGCGCGCTGATCCTGGGCGACCTTCTGGAAGGCGTCGACGGCGACCAGCTCGGCCCCCGGAACCAGACCGGGGCTGCGGCTGTCCCTGTTCCCCACCAGCAGCGCGGCGACGGCGGTCCCGTGCAGCAGGTCCGAGGGCGGCGCCTGCGTGTCGATCCGATGGACGCGGATCCGCGCCCCCGCAAGGGCGGCGTGATCGGCGTTCAGCCCGGTATCGACCATGCCGATGCGCGGCAGGGCGACGCAGCCCGCAAGGCCGGCGGGCCAGCCGATCATGTCGCGCGCAAGGCAATCGGCGCCCTCGCAGCGCGCCCCCGAACCGGCCTGTTCGCTGCGATAGAAATGGTTGAAATCGGCCCGATCCTCGGTGACCAGACCACGCACCCGGTCGCGGGCCTGGTTCATGGTCAGGGATGCAGGCTTCAGCAGCCGCGTCAGGCTGTCGCCATCCGACAGGTCGCGCCGTTGCAGCAGATCGAACCCCTCGGCCAGAAGGACGGCCAGATCGCCATCGGTCAGACCGCGGGCCAGAACCTCGTTCTCGGCGCGGGTCGGCAGGGGCGCGGGGGCTGCCTGGGCGGGGCGGACGCGGCGGATCACCCGGTCGTCGTCATCGTCATCATCGTCGTCGTCATCATCATCATCGTCGTCATCGTCCGCCTGGGCGGCGGCGACCAGCGACCAGCCTTCGGGTTGAAGGCGCGGATGGCTGGCCAGGGCCAGAAGGAGGACGGCAACAAACAGCAGAAGCCTTGGCATGGCCGGTTCCCTTTGGGCAGTTCGTTTCTGGACAATGACGCCCCAGACCCGCAAATATTCCCCCGCCGCAGGAAAAATCCAAGAGGAGTGGCATGGACGCAGCTTTCGGCGAAGCCCTGATCCGGCTTCTGCCCAATCTTCGCCGCTATGCGATGTCGCTGGCCCGCCGCCCGGATCTGGCCGACGACCTGGTGCAGACCACCGTGGAGCGGGCGATCCGCGCGGCGGACAGCCATGATCCGGCCGCGCGGCTGGAGCCGTGGCTGTTCCGCATCACCCGCAACGCCTTCATCGACCTGACGCGGCGGCAGCGCACCGAAGGCGTGCAGGTCGATGTCTTCGACATGCCCGAGGCCCTGGCCCACGACGGCGACCGCGCGGTCGAGGCGCGGCTGATGCTGCGCGCCACCCAGGACGCCATGCAGGCCCTGCCCCCGGAACAGTCCGAGATCCTGCACCTGATCTGCATCGAGGAACTCAGCTATGCCGAAGCCGCCGCCGTCCTGGACATCCCCAAGGGCACGGTGATGAGCCGCCTGTCCCGCGCCCGGCTGGCGCTTGCGGAAAAGCTGGGAATAAGATGACGCGCCAGGCGTATTCCCCCTACACCCGTTCGAAAGGAGCCGGCCGTGCAGATTGACGATGAAACCCTGATGGCCCTGGCGGACGGAGAGCTGGACGGGGCCGAAGCCGCGCGCGTCCAGGCCGCGATTGCCGACGATCCCGAAGCCCAGACCCGGCTGCGCCGCTTCACCGAAACGCGGGCGCGGCTGCGCGCGCTGTCGGCGGCCCCGGCCGGACAGAGCAGCGACGACGACCTGATCGCGCGAATCCGCACGGCCAGCATCCCCGCGCAGGCGCCCGTGGCCCCTGCCCCGGCAACTCCGGCGGGGGCGGCCAACCGGAACCGCGCGCCCTGGGCGGCCATTGCCGCCGGGCTGACGGCGGCCCTGGTGGGGCTGGGCTGGTGGCAGATGGGCGGCGCGCCCGCTGGTCTGGAACAGGCCGAGATCGCGGCCCTGGACAGCCTGCCCTCGGGCGAAGCGGCGATGTTGGACGATGGGCGCGACCTGACGATGATCGCCTCCTATCGCACGGCCGAAGGGATGTTCTGCCGGGAATACGAAACCGCCCAGGACGCCCGCGTGACGGTCAGCGTCGCCTGCCGCGACGACGGCGGCTGGCAGCGGCAATTCGCCAGCGTCATGACGGCGACCGACGGCTATGTCCCGGCATCGGGCGACATCGCGGCCCTGGAAGACTGGCTGGCGCGGACCGGCGCGGGCGATCCGCTGACCCCCGAGGACGAGGCGGCGGCCCTGTCCGAATAGCACGCTGTCCGACACCATCCTTCGAAAGGCCCCCGTCTCGGGGGCCTTTTTGCTGCCGCGATGGAAAAGATCCGTCCCGCCGGGAATAACCCCCTCTCCCGCCCGTAAACGCTGCATCAGGCGGAGGGGCGCACGGCCCCGCCCCGCCTGGCGGGCGCGGCGGCCATGGGCGGGGCGGCGCGGCCCCTTCCCCTTTACCGCCCTTGCAGGAGAAGACGACATGGCGACCTATCGTGGAAACGACGGCGACAACCGCTATAACGGGACCAGCGTGGCGGACCTGATCTATGGCCGGTCCGGCGACGACACCCTGTCGGGCGGCGGCGGCAACGACACCATCCACGGCGGCGAGGGCAACGACCAGATCCGCGGCGGCGAAGGCAACAACGTGCTGAGCGGCGGCGAAGGCAACGACCGCATCTGGGCCGGCAACGGCAGCGACCGCATCAACGCCGGAGAGGGCAACGACATCGTCAGCGCCGGCGCAGGGCACAACCATATCGTCCTGGGCGAGGGCAACGATTCCGCCGTCTCGTTGACGGGCAATGACAGCATCGACGCCGGAGAGGGCAATGACAGCGTGCGCTCGGGCGCGGGCCACGACAAGCTGTGGGGCCGCGAGGGCGACGACGTGCTGCTGGGCGAGGCGGGCAATGACGGCCTCAGCGGCGGCGAGGGCAACGACATCCTGAACGGCGGCCGGGGTAACGACGTGATGGCCGGGGGCGAAGGCGCCGACCGCTTCATCTTCAACAGCGGTCGCGACCGGATCACCGATTTCGAGAACGGCGACGATCAGATCGACCTGTCGGCCTTTTCCGCCTTCACCAGCTTTTCCAGCATCCGCGCCGCCGCCAGCCAGAGCGGGTCGGATGTCGTCATCCGCGCGGGCAGTCATTCGCTGGTGATCCAGGACACGCGGCTGCGCGAACTGGATGCGGACGACTTCATCTGGTGACTTCATCTGGCGACCCTGGGGGGCCGGGGCGTCTTGCGCGGCCTGGCCATCGCCATGGCAATGGCGCGACAGATCGGGCAATTCGGCGGCAAGGGACCGCCGAACCCCGCGCATGGCCTTGCATTTGCGGCAGAAGCAAACATTTGATGCCGCCAAAGGCCAGCCATCCGGGTTTCCATGACCATCGACCGTTTCAACCGCCGCCGCCTGCTGCAATCCGCCCTGGGCGGCGGCGCGTTCTTCCTGCTGCCGCATCTGGGCCGCGCGCAAGGCGCATCCGGCGAAAGCCAGCCGTTTTCCTTCGACCGGCTGCGCGACATGGCCCGCGACATGGCCACCCGTCCCCATGTCCCCGACGACATTCCCGATGCCGACATCCTGGACCAGGTGGATTACGACCGCCACAACCAGGTCCGCTTCCGCGCCGACCGCAGCCTGTGGCGCGGCCAGGGCCGGATCTCTCCGGTGCAGCCGTTCTTTCCGGGCATGTATTTCCGCAACCCGGTGCGCATCCACACCGTCCAGGACGGCATGGCGACCGAGGTGCCGTTTTCGCTGGACCTGTTCGACATTCCCGAAGGCAACCCGGCCCGGCAACTGACCCGGACCAAGGGTTTCGCAGGCTTCCGCGTCCAGGACGCCAAGACCGAGATCGACTGGATGGCGTTCCTGGGCGCCTCCTATTGGCGGACCTCGGGCTATAGCGGGCAGTTCGGGCTGTCGGCGCGGGGGCTGGCCATCGATACCGCGATCCCCGACGGACCCGAGGAATTCCCGCTGTTCACCCATTTCTGGCTGGAACCGGCCGAGAACGGCGACCTGACCGCCTATGCGCTACTGGACAGCCCGCGCGCGACGGGCGCCTATCGCATCGTCTCGCGGCGCGGCAACGGCGTGTCGCAGGACATCACCGCGACGGTGTTCCTGCGCGACGCCGTGGAACGGCTGGGCATCGCGCCGCTGACCTCGATGTTCTGGTTCGGCAAGACGGACCGCCACATCGCCCCCGACTGGCGCCCCGAGGTCCACGATTCCGACGGGCTGGAGATCCTGGCAGGCAATGGCGAACGCATCTGGCGGCCGCTGAACAATCCGCCGGGAACCCGGGTGAACAGCTTCCACGCGCCCTCGGTCAAGGGTTTCGGGCTGATGCAGCGGGAACGGGATTTCGCGCAGTACCAGGACGACGGGGTTTTCTACGACCGCCGCGCCAGCGCCTGGATCACGCCGCAGGGCGATTGGGGCGATGGCGCGGTAGTCCTGACCGAGCTGCGCACCGATGACGAGATCCACGACAATATCGTGGCCTTCTGGCAGCCCGCCGGGCCGACCGCGAAGGGCCAGCAGCACGATTTCGCCTATCGGCTGGACTGGGTGCGCGACAACCCGGCGGTCAGCACCATCGGCCATTTCACCGCCGTCCGCCTGGGCGCGGGCGGGGTGCCGGGCCAGCCGCGCCCCAAGGGCGTGGTCAAGGTCGTCTGCGACTTTGCCGGGCCGAACCTTGCGGGCCTGGGGCGCGAGGACGGGCTGAGCGTCGCGGCGACGACGGCGCAGGCGCGGGTGTCGAACACCGCCGTCTATCCGGTGGTGGGCACGGATTACTGGCGGGCGCTGTTCGACCTGTCCTTCGGCCCCGGAGACGATCCGATCGACCTGCGCGCCTATGTGGACGGCAAGGGCGCGGCCATGACGGAAACGCTGATCCTGCAACTGTTCCCGTCGCAACTGCGCGCGCTGCTGGCCAGCACGCCCTGATCCCCGGCCGGGGTCAGTGAGCCAGCATCTCCGCCACGATCCCGTCCGCGTCCAGCGAGGCCGGGTAATAGGTCGGCCAGTTCGTCACCTCGTCCAGCAGGGCGGCGCGGTCGTCGCCCCAATACAGGTGGAAATGGTCCGACGCTTCGGGCGCGATGCGGTGGTCGCTGAACTGGATGAAGTCCGGCGCGGCCTCATCGCCCTCGACCTTCTTGAAGATGAAGCGGACGCCGCGATTGCCCTTGGCATAGGTCAGGATCTCGTGGCCGTCGCTGGCGTATCGGCCCGTCGCAGCCTGATCGCCGCGATGGAAGGTCACGCTGTCGCCGTCGATGGCGATGCGGTCCACGTCGGTCTTGTAGCCCGTCTCGTAATAGGCGCGGTATTCCTCGGCGGTCTTGTCGCCGTGTTCGGCCTTGTGCGCCATTACCGGATCCAGCGTCCCGTCAGCCAGATAGGGATAGACCGATTGCCAGTCGCCCTGCCAGTCGGACAGGGGCCGGGCCTGCACCTGGGCATCCTCGAAATAGCCGTCATGGACCGATTTTTCCGCTTCGGAATGGTGATGCGCGTGGTCGTGGCTGTGGTCATGCTTGTGGTCATGGGCCATCGCCGGTGTGCCCATCGCCAGGGCCGCCACAAAGGCCGCAGCCGCCATCTGCCAGGTCTGTTCCATCGTCATCGCTCCGTAATTGATATGTTATTACGTCTCATTACTGTGCGGCCCTGACGGTGGCAAGGCCCGAAAACGACAAAGGGCAGGCCGAAGCCCGCCCTCTTGCCCCGCGCGTGGGAACGGTCAGCGATACAGGTCGCCGTATCGGTCGCGCAGCAGGTTCTTTTGCACCTTGCCCATGGTGTTGCGCGGCAGTTCATCGATGAACAGCACCCGCTTGGGCTGTTTGAACTTCGCCAGCCGACCGCCCAGCGCCGCCAGCACCTGGGCTTCGGAGATCGCGTCCGCGCCGGCCGGCACCACCACCGCCGTCACGCCCTCGCCGAAATCGCGGTGCGGCAGGCCGATCACAGCGGATTCGACGACGCCGGGCAGCGCGTCGATCTCGGATTCGATTTCCTTGGGATAGACGTTGTAGCCGCCGGTGATGATCAGATCCTTGCCGCGTCCGACGATGTGCAGATATCCGCGATCATCGAATTTCCCCAGGTCGCCGGTGATGAAGAAGCCGTTCTCGCGCAGTTCGGCGGCGGTCTTTTCCGGCATCTGCCAATAGCCCTTGAAGACGTTCGGGCCGCGCACCTCGATCATGCCGATCTCGCCCTGCGGCAGTTCCGCGCCGGTGTCGGGATCGGTCACGACGATCTGAACCCCCGGCAGGGGCATGCCGACGGTGCCCGCGACCCGGTCGCCGTCATAGGGGTTCGAGGCGTTCATGTTGGTTTCCGTCATCCCGTATCGTTCCAGGATGGCGTGGCCGGTGCGGTCCTGCCATTCGCGATGCGTTTCGGCCAGCAGCGGCGCGGACCCCGAAATGAACAGCCGCATAGGCGCGGTGGTGTCGCGGTTCAGCCGGTCGTCCTGCAACAGCCGGACATAGAAGGTCGGCACGCCCATCAGCACCGTCGCCCGGTCCATCAGGCCCAGGATCCTGTCCGGGTCGAACCGGGGCAGGAAGATCATCGAGGCGCCGGAAAACAGCGTCACATTGGTCGCCACGAACAGCCCGTGGGTATGGAAGATCGGCAGCGCGTGGATCAGCACGTCATCCGCCGTATAACGCCAGGCCTCGCGCAGGGCTTCGGTGTTCGACACCAGGTTGCCATGGGTCAGCATCGCGCCCTTGGACCGCCCCGTCGTCCCTGACGTATACAGCAGCGCCGCCAGATCGTCGGAATCGCGCGGCACGGTGGCGAAACCGGCGGGGGCGTCGGCGGCGGCATCGGTCAGGCTGCCCTGCCCCTTGGCATCCAGCGTCACGATCCGCGCCCCGGCCCGCGCGGCGGCATCGGCCAGCGCATCCGCCTTGGCCGGGTCGCAGACGAAGACTGCGGGCGTGGCATCGCCGATGAAATAGTCGATCTCGGCCGGGGTATAGCCCGTGTTCAGCGGCAGAAAGACCGCCCCCGCCCGCGCGGTGGCCAGATACAGGATGATCGCCTGCACCGATTTTTCCACCTGCGCCGCCACCCGGTCGCCGGGTTTCACGCCCAGCGACACAAGCGCATTGGCCATCCGCCCCGCGCGGGCGACCAGATCGCCATAGCTGATGCGCCCGCCCGCATCGGTTTCGATGGCGGTGGCGTCGGGATCGGCGATGCCGGATTCGAGGATGTGGAACAGGTTGGCGGTCATGGCTTTTCTTTCGTGGTGGTTTGCGCGGGCAGGTGGCGTCGCACCGAATCCGATGCGGCGATCTCGGTGCGTTCGGCGAAGGCCTCGTGGTTGGCCTCGATCCGGTCAAGGTCATAGAGGTAATTGACCATCAGCCCGTGCGACTGCTTCAACCCGTTCGCCGAGACGTCGCCGCCGAAATTCAGCCGCTCCAGGCAGGCGCCGTTGCCCAGGTGGAAGCGTGCCACCGGATCGACCGCCCGGCCCCTGGCATCGCGGGCGCGCAGGAAATAGATCGCGGCGGCGGCCAGCAGCGGCGCGCGCAGGGCCTGCGCCGCGTCGGGATCGACATGCCAGCCGGGCTGGTCCAGGGGCTTCAAGGCGGCGCGCAGGTCGTCGTCCAGCAGATCGCCCCCCTGCCGCGCCTTCGCCAGCCAGGCGGCGAAGCCCGGCACCGGGGACAGGGTGACGAAGGTCTGGATGTCGGGCAGTTCGGCCTTCAGATCCTCGACCACCTGCTTGATCAGGAAATTGCCGAAGGACACCCCCGCCAGACCGCGCTGCGTGTTGGAAATGGAATAGAACACCGCCGTGTCCGCCTGATCGGCCTCGATGGGGGTGCGGTCCAGATCCAGCAGCGGGGCCACCATGTCGGGGATCGCCCGGGTCAGCGCGACCTCGACGAAGATCAGCGGTTCGTCCACCAGTTGCGGGTGGAAGAAGCCATAGCAGCGCCGGTCGGTCGGTTGCAGGCGGTTGCGCAGGTCGTCCCAGTTCTGGATGGCGTGGACGGCCTCATATCGGATGATCTTTTCCAGGATCGCGGCCGGGGTGTTCCAGTCGATATGGCGCAGCACCAGAAAACCTCGGTTGAACCAGGACGCGAACAGATGCGCGAAATCGCTGTCCACCCGGCGCAGGGACGGGTTGTCCTTCAGATGGCGCAGCAGTTCCTCGCGCATGCGGACCAGGGCCGCCGTGCCGCCGGGGGCCAGGTTCAGGCGGCGGAACAGCTCCTGGCGGCGGGGTTCGGCGGCATTGTGCAGCGCCTCGAGGGCCTCGACCGAATCGGGTTGTGCCTGGATGGCCGCCACGGCCTTGCCGACGGCCTTGGGATCGGGACCGAAGCGGTCGGCGAGCGTCGCCAGAAACTCCAGCCGCTTGCCCTCGTCGGCTTCCTCGAAGGCGGCGACCAGGGCGCGGGCCAGGGCCACGCCCGAAGCCTCGCCCCGCCGGGACAGCAGCAATTCGCCCATCTCGGGCAGGCCGGGGGGCGCGGTCACCTGCCCCGCCGGATCGCGCCAGCGCAGCAGGGCGCGGCCCCGGTCGGTCAACATGTCGAACAGGTCGCCGAAGCGGTTCGAGCGAGAGGTCTGCGCGGTTCTGGTCACGCGTGTCTCCTTGGGACGGGTGCCGTCGGGTCAGCCCGGCAGCACGACAAAGATCAGCCACAGCACCACGGGCGCGACCACGGTCACGATGGCCCCATAGTTCAGCAGCTTGCGGAAGAAGGCCTGCTTGTCCACGCCATGCGCATTGGCCAGCACCAGCGCGCCATTGGTGGAAAACGGGCTGACATCGACGATGGTGGACGCAACCGCCATCCCGGCGATGAAGCCGATGGCGCTGACGCCGTTGTCGCCTTGCAAAAATGGCACCGCCAGCGGGATCAGCGACCCCAGCACTGCGGTGGACGAGGCGAAGGCCGACACCACCGCGCCGATGAAGAACAGCATCAGCGCCGCCAGCAGGGGCGAGGCCATGCCGGCCACGGAATCGCCCACGAAGTCGATGGTGCCCATCGCCTGCAACACCGCGACATAGGTCGAAACGCCGGTGATCAGCATGATTTCCGGCCAGGCGACCTGGGCCATGGCGCGTTTCTGCATGGTCGGGTTCCACAGCGCCAGCGCCAGTCCGATGGTCAGGGCGACGAAGCCGATGTCCAGGTTGAAGGCCAGCACAAGGATCGCCAGCAGGACCAGCCCGGCCAGCGTGAAGATCTGATAGGGCGTGCCGTCGGGCTGGTTGCCCTCGTCCACCTCGGCCACCAGTCGGTTGGAATCGCCGCCCGCTTCCGCGCCGATGCGGCGGGACAGGGCCTCGGCCTCGCTGTCGCCGAAAATCTGCGGGCCGGTGGCGGCGCGGGCGATATCGACATGCGGGACGTTTACGGTTTCGATCACGTCGCGCGCGGCCATCAGCTTGCGCCCGCCCAACACCATGAACAGGATCGCCGCGACCGCCGCGTTGACCGCGAAGCTGGCCGCGAAGGTGGTCATCGCCGACAAGGGCAGCCCCGCCTTGGCGACCACGCCGTTGGTGATGCCGCCATAGATGCTGATGGGCGAAAAGCCCCCGGCCTGCGCACCGTGAACGACCATCAGGCCCATCAGCAGCGGGCTGATGTGATAGCGGAAGGCAAAGCCCAAGGCGATGGGCGCGACGATGGCGACCGCGCCGGGGCTGACCGCGCCCACAGCCGTCAGCAGCGCGGAAATGCCGAACATGATCCAGGGGATCGCGCCGATGCGGCCCTTGACCGCGCGCACCGCCATGCGCACCAGCCAGTCGATGGTGCCGTTGTTCTGGGCCAGCGCGAACAGCCAGGTGATGCCGACCAGGGTCAGGAACAGCCCGCCCGGAAAGCCCGCGATGATGTCCTTGGTGGTCTGCGCCGCCAGCAGCGTGCCGACCAGAAAGGCGCCGACAAAGGCCAGAACGCCCATGTTGATCGGCCAGATGGTCGCGATCACGAACATCAGGACCAAGGCATAGATGGAAATCAGATGTGGTGTCATGCGGCTCTCCCCATAGCGCGACGATCAGGGGATCCGCCTCCGCACGAATCCTCCCCCCGCCATGGTTATACGCCTGCGCCCGCGTGATGTATATAACAGAATTGTTGTTGGATGTTTCTGCTCCGCTGGGCTAGACTCCTGGCAGGAGGATCAGGCGTGGCAAGCGTTCCCAATACCCTGCGCATCCGGCGCGCCCTGGAGGATGCCATCGTCGCGGGCCGATACCTGCCCGGCACCCGCCTGGACCCCGAGGCGTTGGAGCGCGAATTCGACTGTTCCCGCACCCCCATCCGCGAGGCGTTCCAGCAACTGGAAGCCTCGGGCCTGGTGCGGGTGATGCCCAAGCGCGGCACCTTCGTCAGCCAGTGGACGCCCGAGGAACTGGCCGAACGCTTCGAGGTCATGGCCGAGATCGAGGCAAGCTGCGCCCGCCTGGCCGCCCGCCGCATCACCCAGGCCGAACTGGACGCCTTCCAGCAGGTCCATGACGACTGCCGCCGCCTGGCCGAGGCGGGCGAGGTCGAGGCGTATTACCTGCGCAATTCGGACTTTCACCACTGCATCTATCGCGCGACGCACAACGCCTTCCTGATGCAAGAGGCCGCGCGGCTGCACGCGATGCTGCAACCCTATCGGCGGATGCAGTTGCAGGTCCGCAACCGCATGGGCCGGTCCTTCGCCGAACATGACGCCATCGTCGCGGCTATCCGCGACGGCGACGGCGAGGCGGCAGCGCAGGCGCTGAGGGATCATGTGATCGTGCAGGGCGACCGCTTCCATGACCTGATCGCGGTGCTGCGCCAGACGCTGGCCTAGCCGCGTCCGCGCCGCCGGATCAGCCGGAACAGGATCGGCGCGCCGGTCAGCACCAGGATCACGCGCGTGATGTGGTGGACCACCACGAAGCTGAGATCGGCGCCCGCGATCAGGGCCAGCATCGACATCTCGGCCTGACCGCCGGGCATGAAGGCCAGGAAGCCCTCGACCGGCGGGGCGAGGCCCGTCACGGTGACGAACTCCGTCACTGCGCCCGCGATCACCGCCAGGATCAGCACGAAGACCGCGCCGCCCGCGACCGTTTCGCGCAATTCGCGCAGGGTGACGCCGACATAGCTGACGCCGATGCCGATGCCGATCAGGAATTGCGCGGCCAACAGCGCCTCTCGCGGGGGGCGCATGTGCAGGACGCCCAGCAGCCACAGCGCCGCCGCCGCGATCAGGGGACCCAGGATCGCCGCGCCGAACAACCCCACCCGCTCGGCCGCCTTCCAGCCCAGCAGGGCGGCGGCGGCCATGACGGCCAGTTCAAGGACCGGAATGTCGGATGCAGGTTTGCCGACCGGATGTGTCAGTTCGACGCCATAGAGGCCCACCAGGACCAGTGGGCCGACGATCATGATCACCAGAAGCCGCGTCACATGGACCAGCGAGACCTGGCGGATGTTCGCCCCGGCCTCGGCCCCGAAGATGGTCATGTCCGCCGCGCCCCCCGGCATCGCGGCATAGAAGGCCGTCACCAGGTCGAAGCCGCAGAAGCGGCGGAAGAACGGCACCCCGACCAGGCCGATGGCGGCGATATAGAACGGAATGATCGCGACCGAGGCCAGCATCGACGGCAGTTCGGCCAGCAGCGCCGGGGTGACCGATGCGCCGATGGCGACCCCCAGAACCGACCGCGCCGCGACCGAGGCCTGCCCCAGCCCGGCCAGCGGCACCCCGCAAAGGGCCGCGACAAGCGACGCGATCATCGGCCCGAACAGGAAGGGCAGCGGCAGGTGCAGCACCGAAAACAGCGCGACCCCGGTGACGCCGATCAGCAGCGTCACCGCCTGATGCACGCGCAATCCGCCGACCACCCTCCGCCCTCCCTTCGACTGTCTGGAAAGACTAGACCTCGTCCCGGCCCGAGGCCAGGATGCACAGCAGCGTGACCACCGCCGCTGCCAGCAGGTAATAGCCGACATGGGCCAGGCCATAGTTCTGTTGCAGCCAGGTCGCCGCATAGGGCGCCAGCGAGGCGCCGAAAATCCCCGCGAAGTTGAAGGTGATCGAGGCGCCGGTATAGCGCACCTTGGTCGGGAACGGCGCGGCCAGCGCGGCGCCGATGACGCCATAGGTCAGCCCCATCAGGAACATGCCGACGGTGATGAAGACGTAAAGGCTGGCCGCGCTGCCGCCCATCAGAGGCGCCAGGAGGAACGAGAAGGCGCCGATCAGCACCGTGACCACGACCAGGAACGGCCGCCGCCCGGTCGCATCGGCGATCTTGCCCGCCAGCGGGATCGCCAGACCGAAGATGACCGAGCCATAGATCTGCATCAGCAGCGCATCCATGAAGGCGATCTGGCGCACCTTGACGTTATAGGACAGCAGCCAGGCCGAGCAGATATAGAACAGAACGAAGGTCACCAGCGCGACAAAGGTGCCCAGGAACAGGCTGCGCTTGTGATGGCGGAACAGTTCGACCACGGGGACCGAGACGCGTTGGTCGCGCTTGACGGCCTCGGCGAATTCGGGGGTTTCGGTGATCGACAGGCGCACCCACATTCCCAGCACGATCAGCACGATCGACGCCAGGAACGGCAGGCGCCAGCCCCAGGCCAGCAGGTCGTCCTGGCTCATGAAATGCAGCAGCACCCAGAAGAAGCCCGAGGACAGGAACAGCCCCACCGGGGCGCCAAGCTGCGGGAACATGCCGTACCAACTGCGCTTGCCCTCGGGCGCGTTCTCGGTCGCCAGCAGCACCGCGCCGCCCCATTCGCCGCCCAGGCCGAAGCCCTGCCCGAACCGGCACAGCGCCAGCAGCGCGGGCGCGGCGACGCCGATCTGGGCATAGGTGGGCAGCAGGCCGATGACGACGGTCGAGACGCCCATGGTCAGCAGCGCCGCGATCAGCGTGGCCTTGCGCCCGACCCGGTCGCCGAAATGGCCGAAGACGATGGCGCCGAAGGGCCGCGCGAAGAAGGCGATCGAGAAGGTGGCGAAAGAGGCCAGCAGCGCGGTCGTCGGATCCGCCGCCGGGAAGAACAGCGCGGGAAAGACCAGCACGGCTGCCGTCGCATAGACGTAGAAGTCGAAGAACTCGATCGTCGTGCCGATCAGGCTGGCCAGCAGCACCCGTGCCGGAGAGTTGACGGAGGTGCCGCCGCGCGCCGCTGCGGGCGCGGAAATCGTCTGATCAGTCATCGGTCGTTGAT
The DNA here is from genome assembly GCF_900631945.1 of Paracoccus haematequi. Lineage (GTDB taxonomy): Bacteria > Pseudomonadota > Alphaproteobacteria > Rhodobacterales > Rhodobacteraceae > Paracoccus > Paracoccus haematequi_A. Next base: position 190,366 of record NZ_UZWE01000024.1, on the reverse strand, counting down.
CCGCTTGTCATGGAAGTGGGGCGCCGGAATCGCGGAAGATGCCGGTCGGCGCCCCCGCTAGCGCAAAACTTGCCCCAAGGAAATGCGCGGCACACCGAAAATTGCACCGGCATGGCAGCCTTGCAGCCGGGTCGTGGGTCAGGCGGACCAGCCCCCGGCCTCGGCCAGTTTTTGCAGGATGTCGCCGATCTGATAGGGCTTGCCGACGATGGGGATGTCCGCGAAGCCTTCGGGCAGGCCGATGTCGCGGCCATAGCCGGTGGCGAAGACGAAGGGAATGGACCGGGCGCGCAGGGTCTCGGCCACGGGCAGCGAATCCTCGCCCGTCAGGTTCACGTCCAGGACCGCCAGATCCGGCGGATCGGCCTGGATCAGCGCCAGGGCGGCCGCGACGGTGGCGGCGCGGCCGGTGACGTGCAGGCCGCAATCCTCCAGTTCCGCCTGAAGCGACATGGCGATCAGGGTCTGATCCTCGACCAGCAGGACGCGGCGGCCGGACAGGGGATGGACCGAGGCCGGGGCCGCGATGGGCCGGGGCCGGGCCAGCGGGCCGGGATCGGCAAGGCGGATGAAATCGGCGGGCAGCATGAAGGCGGCGGCGATCCCCTGCGGGCGATAGTCGATGCGGCTTTCGCCGCCCAAGTCGAAGGGCAGCGACTGCTGGATCAGCGCCGATCCGAAGCCCGACCGCTGCGGCGGGACCAGCCCCTCCAGCCCGTCCTCGGTCCAGCGGATCCGGCAATGGCCGTCGCTGTCGATCTGCCAGTCCACCGACAGGTGCCCGCCCGGCCGGGACAGGGCGCCGTATTTCGCGGCATTCGTCGCCATTTCGTGAAAGATCAGCGCCATGACCGAAAAGGCCCGCGCGTCCAAGGCCACCGCGGGACCGTCCAGGCGGATCGGCTTGCCGTCGCCCGCATAGGGGCCAAGCTCGGCCCCCAGCAGGTCGCCCAGCAGCCCGCCCTGGTCGTCGCGGACCACCTGATCATGGGCGAAGGCCAGGGCCTGGATGCGGCCCCGCAGCGCATCGGCGTAATCGACCAACGCCTCGTCGTCGCGGGGCTTGCGGCTGACCAGGGACTGGATCACCGCCAGGATGTTCTTGACCCGGTGGTTCAGTTCCTGGTTCAGCATCCGCTGCCGCACGGCGGCGCGCGAGCGTTCGTCGGCCAGCACCTCGCTGTTGAACAGCAGCACCTCGACCACGGCGATGCGCAGCGCCTCGGCAAAGCGGCGGTCGGCCTCGGACCAGGGGTGGCTTTTGTGGCGGACGGTTTCCTTCCAGATCGCGAAGCTTTTGCGCGGGGTCAGGCGGTCGCCGAACGGGCCGGTGGCATAGGTCTTGTTCGGATCGCCCGCCCAGTCCAGCGTCTGCACGGCCTCGCGGCGGAAATAGAACAGGAAGTCGCGCGGCCGCCGCGACAGCGGGATGATCATCACCCCGGCGGCCAGGGCGGTCAGGTCGGGCGCATCGGGCAGCAGGTCGGACAGGCAGTCGGTCTGGAACACCTGGCCTTCGGGCAGACCTTCGGACAGCGCCAGGATCGGCGCGGCCTGCGCCCGGTCGGGGGCGTGGCCCAGGGTGGTCCAGCACCCGTCCAGCCACATGGCGATGCCGTCCGCCGCGATCAGCCCAGCCAGATCGGGCAAGCGGCTTTGCAGGGCCTGGCCCGCATCCTCGTTCTGGCTGGCATCGACCAGCAGGTCGTCCAGAGCGCGCCGCGCGTCCAGTTCGGCGTCCCGCGCCTGCTTGCGGGTCAGCGCGTCCAGATGCATCGAGAAGAACTCGCCCACCATCTCGGCCGCCGCGCGGTCCGCCATGTCCAGCACCTTGGGAGAGTAATGGTGGCAGGCGATCAGCCCCCACAGCGCCCCGTCGATGATGATCGACACCGACATCGACGCCGCCACCCCCATGTTGCGCAGGTATTCGCAATGGATCGGGGACACGCTGCGCAGATGGGCATAGGACAGATCCAGCGGTTCGGCCTGGGAATCGTCGCCCTGGACCGGCACCGGCGTGAAGGACGCGTCGCCGATCACTCGGATCGGATTGCGCAGATACAACGCGCGGGCCTGCTGGGGAATGTCGCTGGCCGGGAAATACTGGCCGCGAAAGCTTTCCTGGTCGTCCAGCTTGGCCTCGGCCACGACCTTGCCCGCGCCATCCTCGCCCAGCTGATAGATCATCACCCGGTCGTAGCCCAGCTGCGCCTGCATCAGCATCGCGGCCTGGGCGACCAGCCGTTCGGTGTCCTCGGTGGCGCGCAGCCGTTCGATCACCGTGCGCGCCAGGCTGATGATCGTCCCCAGCCGGTTCGAGGCCGGTTCGAATTCGACGATCGTGCGGCCCTTGAAGCGGTGGATTGTGGCGTCCAGTTCCCGGCCGTTGACCGTCACGCCGAAGGCCAGGGCCGGGCGCGGCTTCTGGCCCGACACCGCCAGGGCGTTCAGCAGCCGGTGCGCGGGTTCGGATCCGATCGCCTCGGCCAGGGTTAGGCCCAGGGGATCGCCGGGCAGATCCAGTGTCGCCGCCGTATTCGCGGATCGATACACCACCCGGCGCGCGGTGTTGTCGCAGGCCAGAAGGCATCCGTGGGGCTGGATGCTGCCGGGGATGTGGATCGGCTCTCGATCGCAATTGGTCAGGTCGATGGGCTGGCCGACCAGGGAAGCATCGGAGAGGGCGTTTTCGTTCATGCCGGCGCCTTGACCCCATAGGCCCGCAGCGCCAGCCCGAAAACCGCGCGCGCGGCCGTTACCGCCGGGGCCGGGGGAATGTCGGCGCCCTCAAGCCAGTCCAGGAACTGCCGCCAGCGGCGCGGGGATCCGGTCTGCGCGGCCAGGTGGCGGGCGCCGCGTTCGGGCGTGAAGCCCTGGTCCGCCGCGCGCCGGGCCAGCAGCCGCGCACCCAGGGCCGAACCCTCCAGCACATAGCAGGCGGCGGCCTGGGCCGCCGGGTCCGCCAGCACCGGCGCATCGGGAAGGGCGGGACGGGGCATGTCCAGATCGGCCAGATCCAGCGCGATCAGCGGGGCCAGGCGCTGCACCTGCCAGCCGGGGCGGGCCAGCGCCGGTTCGACCGCCGCCCGGAACGCATAGCTGCCGGACAGAAAGGCGCGATAGGCGGCGGGGTCGGCAAAGCTGCCGATCGCATCGTCCAGGCGGACATGCAGGTCGCGTGTCTCTGTCATCAGAACGCGACGCAGGGAAGTGTCCTTGGCCATCATGCGCCAGCTTTCGAACTGTTTTCCCAGACATACCGGCGCTTGCCGAAATGCCGCAATAGCGGAAACCCCCAGATGCCGTTAACGTAAGTTAGTCGTGATCGGTTCAGTAACCGCGCCCGCGATCCACCAGATGCAGGACCGGACGGCCCGCCATGGCGCGGCGCAGGTTCTCGACCGCGACGGGGGCGGCTGTGCTGACCCGCGTCTCGGCGGCGATATGGGGGGTCACGGTGACGCCGGGATGGGACCAGAAGGGATGGCCGGGGGGCAGCGGTTCCGTGCGGAACACGTCCAGCACCGCGTGGCCCAGCCGGCCGCCGTCCAGGGCCGCCAGCAGCGCGTCGTCGTCCAGCACCGTGCCGCGTCCGGGATTGATCAGCCAGGCGCCTTGCGGCAGCAGCGCCAGCCGGTCGGCGTCAAGCAGCCCGCGCGTCTGCGGGGTGTCGGGCAGCAGGGAGATCAGGATTTCGGCACGCGACAGGGCGCGGCTCAGGTCGGTCGTGATCTCGGCCCCCTGCACCGCGCGGCCCGATGCGCTGAAGCCCGCGATGCGGAACCCGATGCCCCTCAGCATGGCCGCGACGCTGCGGCCCAGTTCGCCCATCCCTAGGATCGTCACCTGCCGCCCCTCGGCCAGGCGCGGCGTCAGGGCGTTGCGCCAGACCCCGTCCTGCGCGTAACGGTCCATTCCCAGATGCGCGCGCAAGGCCCAGCCGGTGCAGTATTCCGCCATGCCGCGCGCCAGCCCCGGATCGACCATCCGCGCCAACGGCTGCGTCAGGGTGGGGTTTGTCACGATCCGTTCGACCCCCGCCCACAGGCTTTGCACCAGCCGCGCGTTCACGAAGGGCGACAGGTCGCTGACCGGCCCGCCCGGCGCAAAGATGATTGCGTCGATGCTGGCCGGGTCGGCCTCTCGGACCAGCTCCATCTCGGGCGCAAGGGCGGTCAGGGCGGGCGCCCATTCCGGCCACAGCGCGTCGGGGGCGGCAAACAGCACCCGCATCATCGCGGCCTGTGGACATGGGCGGCCTGCACCAGCCCGAAGCCCAGCATCAGGATCATCAGCGACGTGCCGCCATAGCTGACCAGCGGCAGGGGCGATCCCTTGGCGGGCAGCATCCCCATCACCGTGGCCATGTTGATCGAGAAATACAGGAAGAACGTCCCGCTGATGCCCACCGTGATCAGCGCGGCGAAGCGGTCGCGGTTCGACAGCGCCGAATAGAGGCAGAAGCCGATGATCAGCGTATAGAGACCCAGCAGCGACATGGCGCCGACGAAACCGAACTCCTCGGCCAGGACGGTGAAGATGAAATCGGTGTGCTTCTCGGGCAGGAAGTTCAGCCGCGACTGCGTGCCCTGCATGAAGCCCCGCCCCGACCAGCCGCCCGATCCCAGGGCGATCTGGCTCTGGATGATGTTGTAGCCCGCGCCCAGCGGATCAGCGGTCGGGTCCAGGAAGGTGTCGATGCGGCGGAACTGATAGTCCTTCAAAAGCTGCCAGTCCGTGCCCCGGCTTTCCAGCACGGTCGCGACCAGCCCCACGGCGGCGGCGATCACCACGGCGAAATACCACAGCGACACGCCCGCCGCGAACATCAGGATGCCACCCCCCGCCACCAGCATGATCGAGGTGCCCAGATCCGGCTGGATCAGCACCAGGGCGGTCGGCGCCAGGATCAGCAACACCGGGATCAGCACCCACAGGGGCTTTGATACCCGATGCGGGGCCAGCCAGTCGTAATAGGCGGCCAGCAGCAGCACGAGCGAGATCTTCATCAGTTCGGACGGCTGCAACCGGATCGGGCCGATGTCGATCCAGCGCTGCGCGCCCATGCCGATGGTGCCCACCAGTTCCACCGCGACCAGCAGCAGGAAGCAGCAGACATAGGCTGGAACGGAAATCCCGCGCCAGAACCACATGGGCACGAAGGCCAGGCCGACCATGATGACCATGCCGGCGGCAAAGCGATACATCTGCGGCTCGGCCCAGGTATCGACCCGGCCCCCGGCGACCGACACCAGCATCAGAAAGCCGATGCTGGCCACGGCTGCGATCAGGAAGACCAGCGGCCAGTTCAGATACAGGATCTTGCGGATGCCGGTGGGGGTCTGGGCGACCTTGTAGTCAAGATAGGACATGGCGTCAGGCCCGCGACAGCCGGGGCGCATCCGGCGTGAACAGGTGCATGGCGTTGTGGCGCTCCTCCATCGCGTCGCGCTGATCGCCGGGCACGGCGTCCAGCGGCGGCAGGCCGCCGTTCAGCGCAAACAGCAGAATGTCGCGGGCAATGGGCGCGGCCGCCGTCGATCCGCCGCCGCCATGTTCCACCACCACCGACACCGCATAGCGCGGCGCCTCGTACGGGGCATAGCAGACGAACAGCGCGTGGTCGCGCCGGTTCCAGGGCAGTTGCTCGTTCGACACCACGCCCCGCGCGCGTTCGGCGGCGGTGATGTTGCGCACCTGGCTGGTGCCGGTCTTGCCTGCCATGCGCCATTCCTCGCGGATGATGCGCGACCGCTTGGCGGTGCCGCTTTCGGAATTCATCACCGCGTCCATGCCCGCGCGGGCCACGCGCAGGAAGGCCGGGTCCACGTCCAGCGCCGGAAAGTCGGCCACCGGGTGGGCCACCCCGTCGATGGCCCGGACCAGGCGCGGCCTGACCTCTCGCCCGGATGCGATGCGCGCCGTCATCACCGCCAGTTGCAGGGGCGAGGCCAGCACATAGCCCTGCCCGATGGATGCGTTCAGGCTGTCGCCCACCTGCCAGGCCTGGCCGTGGCGCGCCTGCTTCCAGGCCCGGTCGGGAGCGATCCCCTCGGCCACGGCGGACATGGGCAGGTCGTGGCGCTGGCCCAGGCCCAGCCTGCGGGCCATGGCCGCGATGCGGTCGATGCCGACCTTCTGTGCCAGTTCGTAATAATACACGTCGCAGCTGTGGGACAGGCTTGTCACGGCATCGACGCTGCCATGCCCGCCCCGGCGCCAGCAATGAAAGCGCCGCCCGCCGACCTCGGTATAGCCGGGGCAATAGAACCGCGAGCCTGCGTTGATGACGCCTGAATCCAGCCCGGCCAGCAGCGTGACCATCTTGAAGGTCGATCCCGGCGGATAGACGCCCTGCACCGTCTTGTCGGCCAAGGGCCGGTGGTCGTGGTTCATCAGCGCCTTGTAGTCGGGCGAGGAAATCCCGCGCACGAACTTGTTCGGATCGAAGGACGGCGACGAACAGATCGTGACGATATCGCCCGTCTGGCAGTCGATCACCACGGCGGCGGCGCTCTCAGAGCCCATGCGCTGGGCCGCGTAATTCTGCAGCCGCGCGTCCAGTGTCATCTGCACGGTCGCGCCCTGTTCGCCCTCTTGCCGGGACAGTTGCCGCATCTCGCGGCCCGCGCTGTTCACCTCGACCCGGCGCTGACCGGCCTTGCCGCGCAGGTGTTCCTCCATCCGGGCCTCGAAGCCAACCTTGCCTAATTGGAACTCGGGCAGCATCAGCACCGGATCAGGGTTTTCGATCTTGGACAGGTCATAGTCCGACACCGGACCGACATAGCCCAGCACATGCGCCATGTCGCCCCCGCGGGGATAGACGCGCGACAGACCCGATTCCGGCGTGACGCCCGCCAGCGCGGGCGCGTTCACGGCGATGGAGCTGAACTGTTCCCAGGTCAGGCGATCGGCCAGGACAATGGGAGTGATCGCGCTGCGCCTGGAAAATTCGTCCAGAAGCTCGGCCATGCGGGCGTCGCTGATGGGGATCAGCCGGGCCAGGCGGCGCAGAACGGGTTCCACGTCGCCGCCCGCTTCCTCGCGCGTCAGGGTCACGCGGTAATTCTGCTCGTTGCCGGCGATGACGATGCCGTTGCGGTCGTGGATCAGCCCGCGCGCGGGCACCAGCAGGCGGATCTTGATGGAATTGCCGTCGGCCAGCATCCGGTATTCCTCGGCATGTTCCACCTGCATGGACCGCAGCTTCAGCGCCAGGGTCGTGACCACGCCCAGCTGGATGCCCGCCAGCAGCAGCCCCCGGCGGCCGATGCCCCGGCCCGTGTCGCCGGTCTGGCGCGGCGTTCGTGTCATCGGGCGAACCTCATCTGCTCGGCTTCCGCCAGGGTGACGCGGCGCAGTCCGAACAGGACGCGCGCGGCCAGCACCACCGCCGGATAGGCGGCGACGGTGGCGATGTATTGCAGGATCACCTGCCCCAGGGCCGGAACCGGCAGCATGAACACCACCTGCGCGAAGCGATAACCCAGCATCATCACGCCCATCAGGACCGACACGCGCAGCCATTCAACCATGAACGGCCCATCGCGCCAACGCCCCTCACGCAGGCGTGCGGCCTCGGATCCGGCCAGCACGATGGCGGGCCACAGGCCCAAGGGGTGAAACAGGATGGCGTTCTGGACCAGGAAGGCCAGGGCGATCACCGGGGCGGCAAGCTGGTCGGGACGGCGCAGCATCCAGGCCAGCACCAGGCACAATTCCAAGTCGGGTCCCGGCCAGCGCGTCGTGCCCGGCGACAGGGGCAGCAGCCGCAGGAACAGCAGCACCGCCATGGCCGTGCAGAACAGGATCGTTCCGATCAGCACCTGCCGGTTCATCATTCGGCGCCCGTGGCCAGCGGATCGGACGCCACCGCCGCCTCGACCGGCGAGGCGGGCCGCTGCGGTCCGATCAGGCCCCGGTCGCCGGGCGCGATCACCGCGCCGCTGTCCACCACCATCTCGGCCGGATGGGACCGCAGCACCCGCAGGAATTCCAGCCGCCCGTAATCGGCCGCCAGCCGCAGCCGTATCCGCCCGTCGCTGCCCTGGACCACCTGCCCCGCCAGCAGCCCCGGCGGAAACACCCCGCCGTCGCCCGAGGTGACGACCCGGTCGCCGGGCCGCACATTGTCGGGCATCTCGATGAAATCCAGGAACGGCAGCGACGTGTTGTCGCCCGTCAGCAGCGCCCGTTCACCGGACGGCTGGGCGGTCACCGGGATGCGCGACGACGGATCGGTCAGCAGCACCACCCGGCTGGTCCGCTGGCCCACCCCCGAGATGCGGCCGACAAGGCCCAGCCCGTCCATCGTCGCCCAGCCTTCGACGATGCCGTCCTGCGCGCCCACGTTCAGCAGCACCGACTGGCGGAAGGCCGACCCGCTGTCGGCCATTACCATGCCGGTGACGCTGGTCAGCGCCGGGTCGATGCGGACGTTGTTCAGCGCCATCAGCTTGGAGTTTTCCTGTTCCAGCTGGACGGCGGCTTCCTTCCAGGCCTGCATCTGCTGCAATTCCCGGCGCAGTTCCTGGTTCTGCTCGTAGATCCGGGCATAGGACTGGAACCCGCCGATCATCTGGCTGGCCCGCGTGACCGGCGCCAGCGCCCATTCGAAGCGGGGCACCACGCGGTCGATGATGGCGATGCGCATCGCCTCGGCGCGCGGGCTGTCGATGCGCCAGAACAGGAACAGCGCCACCAGCACAAGCGCCATCAGCGCGATCAGCACGCGCCGCACGGGTGTGGTGAAATCTGGTCCCTTGCGTGCCATTCACGCAGCCCCCTTCCGGGCCGCCTCTCAGCTGTCGTAGTCGATGACGTGGCGAAGCTGCTTTTCGTATTCAAGCGCCTTGCCGGTGCCAAGCGCCACGCAGTTCATCGGCTGGTCGGCCAGCGTGATCGACAGGCCCGTCTGCTCGCGCAGCGCCAGATCCAGGTCGCCCAGCATCGCCCCCCCGCCCGTCAGGATCACGCCGCGGTCCACGATGTCGGCGGCCAGATCCGGCGGCGTCGCCTCCAGCGCGACCATCACCGCCTCGCAGATGGCCTGCATGGGCTCGGCCAGCGCCTCGGCCACCATGGCCTGGCTGATCTCGATCTCCTTGGGGATGCCGTTCAGCAGGTCGCGGCCCCGCACCATGATCGTGGCGCCGCGCCCGTCGTCGGGCATCCGCGCCGTGCCGATGCTGGTCTTGACCCGCTCGGCCGTGGATTCGCCGATCAGCATGTTCTGGTTGCGGCGCAGATAGTTGATGATCGCCTCGTCCATGCGGTCGCCGCCAATGCGGACCGAACGCGCGTAAACCACGTCGCCCAGCGACAGCACGGCAACCTCGGTCGTGCCGCCGCCGATGTCCACGACCATGGAGCCGGTCGGCTCGGTGATGGGCATCCCCGCGCCGATGGCCGCCGCGATCGGTTCCGCGATCAGCCCGGCCTTGCGGGCGCCCGCCGACAGCACCGACTGGCGGATGGCGCGCTTTTCGACCGGGGTCGCGCCGTGCGGCACGCAGACGATCACCTTCGGCTTGGAAAAGCCGCTGCGCTTGAACACCTTCTTGATGAAGTGCTTGATCATCTGTTCGGCGCTGTCGAAATCGGCGATGACGCCCTCGCGCATGGGCCGGATCGCCTCGATGCTGCCGGGGGTGCGGCCCAGCATCAGCTTCGCGTCCTCGCCCACGGCCAGCACCTGCCGCTTGCCGTCCTTGACGTGATAGGCCACGACCGAGGGTTCGTTGAGGATGATCCCCTTGCCCTTCACATAGATCAGCGTGTTCGCCGTCCCGAGGTCGATTGCGATGTCGGTCGAAAACAAACCGCCGAATGCCATGCCCGTATCCCTTTCGCGCCGGTTTCACCGGCTGATGCCCGTTCTTGTCCGCCTATGGCGCAGCCACGGCGCGGAATCGACGCGCGAAGCTTCCCAGGTGGTGTCCCCATATAGAAGCCTCGGCTGCGGCGCGAAAGCCCCGTTGCCGTGATCGGCGGAACCGGGCACATGCCCTGGTTGCGGGGCGCAGATGCGGCGCAGGCATGAAAAAGGGCGCCCCCGACCGGCGAGGGCACCCTTCATAGATTGCCTGACCGTCAGCGCGCCTTGCGGCGACGGCGCAGAAGGGCCAGCGCGGCAACACCGGCGGGCAGCAGCGCGGCGCCGGCGGGCAGCGGGACCGGCGCGGGCTGGGGTTCGGCCACGGCATTGCCCGGAACGGCGATGTTGTAGTTCAGGCTGCCATGGGTGCCGTAAAGGCCCAAATACAGGACGCCGGCGAAATCGTCGCCCAGGTTCAGCGCATAGGTGAAATCACCGCCGCGGTTCGCGTGGTTCAGGGCGACCCTGCCGAACGTCGTGCCCTCCCAGGCGCTGTATTTCGGCGCATAGGTTTGATAGCGCAGTTCGCCCCCGGCCGAGAACGACCAGTCGGTCGCGCCGATGGGCGTCTTGGGCGAAAAGGTCAGCGTGATGGTCTGCGCACCCGCCTTCAGCGAGGTGAAGCCCAGGATGTCGTGATCGTTCTGGACGTCCCAGCTGCCCGAAATGTGATCGACGCCTGCGGCGACGATGGTGGGGTTTTTCCAGTCGTGCGAAAATTCGGCGGCTCCGGTACCCTCGGTCAGGGTGGCGGCGTTGGCAGCCCCGGCCGCCATCAGGGCGGTCGCGATGGCAAGACAGAAGGCGCGCATCTTATCCTCTTTACTGGCGCATTCAGCACCAAAACAATTAAAAGGCCCGGCAGATTCTCTGCCTGGCGAGGGATCTCTCATTATGTGACGTTTACGTCAACGAAATGGCGATGCCGCGCGGCTGTCTTTTTGTACAGGCTTAATGCGGAAAGCCCCGGCGCCGTGGCACCGGGGCTGGAAAGCATCCGCCGTGAACGGGCGTCAGTGCGAATACATGCTGATTTCCTTGCCGTCCCGGCCCGCCCGCGTACGGCGCACGATCAGGTGGTTCAGCGCGCCGACATAGGCCTTGACGCTGGCCAGGATCGTGTCGGTGTCGGCGGCCTGGCCGTTCACGATGCGGCCGTCCTCCTCCATCCGCACGCTGACGGTGGCCTGGGCGTCGGTGCCTTCGGTCACGGCATGGACCTGATACAGCTTCAGCGTCGCATTGTGCGGGAAGATCTGCTTCACGGCATTGAAGCAGGCATCGACCGGGCCGTCCCCGGTGGCATGGACGGTCTGTTCCTGCCCGTCCACGATCATCGTCAGATCCGCCGACTGCCCGTCGCTGCCGCAGACCACGCGCAGGTGCTTGACCTGAAGGAAATCGTCGCCGGTATTGGCCGAGGCGTCCTGGACAAGCGCCACGATATCCTCGTCATAGACCTCTTTCTTGCGGTCGGCCAAGGCCTTGAAGCGCACGAAGATGTCCTTCAACTGGTTGTCGCCGACCTCGTATCCCAGATCGGCCAGCTTGGCGCGCAGGGCGGCGCGGCCCGAATGCTTGCCCATGGCGATGTTGGTTTCATTCAGCCCGATGTCGGCGGGGCGCATGATCTCGAAGGTCTCGACATTCTTCAGCACGCCGTCCTGGTGGATCCCCGATTCGTGCAGGAAGGCGTTCTTGCCGACGATGGCCTTGTTGAACTGCACCGGGAAACCGCTGACCTGGGCCACGCGGCGGGAAATGCCGATGATCTTCGTGGTGTCGATGCCGGTGTCGAAGGGCATGATGTCATGGCGCACCTTGAGCGCCATCACGACCTCTTCCAAGGCCGTGTTGCCCGCGCGTTCGCCAAGCCCGTTGATGGTGCATTCGATCTGGCGGGCGCCTGCTTCCACGGCGGCCAGGGCGTTGGCGGTCGCCATGCCCAGGTCGTTGTGGCAATGGGTGGCGAAGACCACGTTTTCCGACCCCGGCACGCGTTCCAGCAGCATGCGGATCAGGTCGGCCGATTCGCGCGGGGCGGTATAGCCCACGGTATCGGGGATGTTGATGGTGGTGGCGCCCGCCTTGATGGCGATTTCCACCACGCGGCACAGATAGTCATGTTCGGTCCGCGTGGCGTCCATGGGCGACCATTGTACGTTGTCGCAGAGGTTGCGGGCGTGCGTCACGGTCTGCTCGATCCGTTCGGCCATCTGGTCCATGTCCAGGTTCGGGATCGCCCGGTGCAGGGGCGAGGTGCCGATGAAGGTGTGGATGCGCGGGCGTTTCGCGTGGCGCACGGCCTCCCAGCAACGGTCGATGTCGGGCAGCTGCGCGCGGGCCAGGCCGCAGATCACGGCGTTCTTCGCCTGTTTGGCGATCTCTGACACGGCGGCGAAATCGCCTTCCGAGGCGATGGGGAAGCCCGCCTCGATGATGTCCACGCCCATCTCGTCCAGCATGGACGCGATTTCCAGCTTTTCCTCGTGGGACATGGTGGCGCCGGGCGACTGCTCGCCGTCGCGAAGGGTGGTGTCGAAGATGACGACGCGGTTCTTGTCGGTCATGGGATGCGCTTTCTTACGGGGTCTGTCGGGAATGACCGGGCACGTTCCTGGCTGAGCGGCGGCCCGGAGACCCGCTCAGCGCAGCGTAAGAAGCAGCAGACCGCGGAGGTTCACGACCAGACGCGCGCCGAAAGGCGCGGTCGAGGCGGCGGGAATGTCCAGCATCCGGGTCATGGCGGGGACTATGCCGCCCAAGATCGCGTTTGAAAAGACCAAAACCGGCGGAACCCGATCGTCAGGCCGGATCGGACCCGTATGGAACGGCAAGTTCATCCATCAGGCGCCGCAACCGCAGCCGGTCGGGACCGGGCAAGGCCTCGGCCCCGCGCGCGCAGGCCAGCCGCAATTGCGCGGCCGCCGCCTGACGCGCGGCCTGGGGGCCGGTGCGGGTCAGCGCGTCCAGGCCCTTGATCAGCCGGGTCAGGATGTCGATATGGCCCGCAGCCTCGCGCGCCATCATGTAGAAGGCGTCGTCCAGCATGTCCTCGTGGCGCAGGGGCGGCAGACGCAGGCGGGGATAGCGGGGTTCCTGCGTCTCGGCCTTGTGCCAGCCGTCGCCCCAGAAGGTCAGCAGCCGCACATGCCGCCCGATCACGTCGATTGCGGTGCCGGGATCGTTGACGGCGGCGGACAGGGCGCGCATTCCGACCTCGGTCAGGGCGATCACGCCGAAGCGCGGATCCTGGTCGAAGGACCGCGCGGCCGAAATGGTGAAGGCGCGACGCACCCGGTCGGCCAGATCGTCGGCGGCGGTTCCGCCGCGCGGCACGGCCAGCGTGCTGCCGTGATAGACGAAGGCGCCCGGCAGGACGCGGATGTCCAGCCCGATGCCGCGATCCTCGCACAGGTCGGACAGGGCGGCGGTGTCGATGAATTCGACATAGCCCACCTGGTCCGACAGGATGGCGGGGGCGTCGGGCGCGTCGTCGGGCAGCGGGCGGCCGCCCAGGAAAGGCAGGTCCAGCCGCGCCTGCATGGACCGGCGGGTCGCGTCCTCAAGCCGGTCGATGGTGTCGCCGACCCGGCCCAGCTTGGTCAGCTGGTGGATCCAGCGCAGCAGCGCCAGCACGATCAGGACGATGACCAGCACCGTGGTCACGAACAGCAGCGCCCGGCCCTGCGGGCCGTAGACGCTGACCCGCAGCGCGACCAGCCCGACGATGCTGAACAGGAACGACCCGATGAAGGTCGCCAGCACCGACTGGATGAAGTCGTCCTCGGTCAGCAGGCGGGTGGCGCGGGGCGTGGCGTTCGAGGTGGCCGAGCCATAGGCCGAGGTCAGCGCCGTGACAGAAAAGGTCGTGACCGCCAACATGCTGCTGGCGATGACGTTCAGCAGGCTGTCGATCGCCTCGGCGCTGATGTCGATGGGCAGGGGCCAGGGCAACCAGGCGGCCAGCGTCGCCGCCACCGCCGCCGCGACCCCCAGCACCGCATAGAGCGCGACGCGCACCCACAGCGTCCGGCGCAGCCGCGACAGGATCCAGCGCAGCCGGGACATGTCAGGGCGCCCACCGCACCTTGGTCAGGTCGTTGGCCTGCGTCGGCGCGTTTTCCCACAGCCCCTGGATCCGGGCATCCGCGACGCCGGTCTTGGCAAGCTGGAACAGGAAGGCGTTGACGTAATCTTTCGCGATCATCTCCTGCGCCTGCCGATACAGATCGCTGCGCTGCTGGGGCGTCACGGCGGCCTGCAAGCGGTCCATCAGCGCGACGAAATCCGGCCTGGCATAGTGGAAGTAATAGTCGGGGCGGGCATAGATATCGATGTCCAGCGGCTCGGTATGGCTGATGATCGTCAGGTCGAAATCGCCGCCCTTGAAGACGGTTTCCAGCCATTGCGCCCATTCCATGTTGGCGATCTGCGTCTGGATGCCCACGGCGGCAAGCTGGGCCTGCACGATTTCTCCGCCGCGACGGGCATAGGGGGTGGGCGGCAGGGCCAGGCGCAACGTGATCGGGCCGACCCCCGCCTCGGCCAGCAGGGCCTTCGACTTTTCGGGATCGTATTCCGACAACCCGGTCAGATCGACGTAATCGGGGTGGTGCGGCGCGAAATGGCTGCCGATGGGCGTGCCATAGCCGAACATCGCGCCGTCGATGATGTCCTGGCGGTTGATCGCATGGGCGATGGCCTGGCGGACCTTGATATTGTCCAGGGGCGCGCGGGCGTTGTTCATCGCCAGGATCGTCTCGCCCTCGGTGGTGCCGACGATCACCTGGAAGCGCGGATCGGCCTGCAACTGCGGCAAGGTCTCGGGCGCGGGAAGGTTCGGGAAGGCATCCACGTCGCCTGCCATCATCGCGGCAAACGCCGCCGAGGGGTCGCCGATGATGCGGAAGGTCGCGGTCTTCAGCGCGGGCTTTTCGCCCCAATAGCCGTCAAAGGCCGTCAGCACGATCCGGTCGCCCTGAACCCATCGGTCAAGCCGGAAGGGGCCGGTGCCGACAGGCCGGGTGGCAAGGTCGTCCGCGCTGGCCGGGTCCAGCATCACCGCATCGCCCCAGGCCATCTTGAAGGGAAAGTTGCCGTCCGGCACGGTCAGGGTGACGCGGACGGTCAGCGGATCCACGGCCTCGACCGTATCGATGCCCTGGAACAGCACCTTCTGGGCATTGGTCGAATCGGGCGCGCGGGCGCGGTCCAGCGTGAACACCACGTCGCTGGCATCGAAAGCCGCGCCGTCATGGAAGGTCACGCCGTCATGCAGGTGGAAGACATAGACACGGCCGTCTTCCTGAACGTCCCAGCGTTCGGCCAGGGCAGGCTCGATGGCGCCGTTCGGGCCGAAGCGGGTCAGACCTTCGAAGACATTGGCATAGACCACCTCGTCGGTGGCCGCCGCCGCGCCGCCGGTCGGGTCGAGGTTCGGCGGCTCCAGCACCATGCCCAGGGTGATGGCGTCCTGGGCGCTTGCGGGCAGGGCCAGCAGCATCAGCGCCGCCAGGGGTTTCAGGGCATGGATCATCGGCGTCCCCCGTCAGGCGCGTTCGGGCAGCAGCTGCTGCGCGGCCCCCGCCAGCATCAGCCACAAGGATGTCACGACCAGCCCCCAGTTGGCCCAGCTGTCGGGATGGAAATCGACCCAGGCGGCACGGGCCGCGAAGACGCACCACAGGATCGAAACGGGCAGAGAGATCGCCCGCCACCGTTCGGTGCGCACCGGGTGGATGAACTTGATCGGCAGGAACATCGCCACGGTCAGCGCGACGACGATCGTCAGGATCACCGTCCAGTGCGGATCGGTGGCGAACAGCACCAGCACCACCATGTTCCAGCAGCCCGGAAAGCCGGAAAAGGAATTGTCCCTGGTCTTCATCCGCGTGTCGGCGAAATAGATCACGCTGCCATAGACGATGACGATGATCGCGAACCAGCCGGTCCAGCCCGACAGCAGCCCCGACTTGAACAGCGCGTAGGCCGGGATGAACACATAGGTCAGATAGTCGATGATCAGGTCCATCAGCACGCCGTCATAGGTCGGCGAGTTGATCTTGACATCGTATCGCCGCGCCAGCGGACCGTCGATGCCGTCGACGACCAGGGCCACGACCAGCCACAAGAACATCAGCGACCATTCGCCCTCGACCGCGGCCAGCATGGCCAGCATGGACAGGACGGCGCCGGTGGCGGTCAGAAGGTGGACGGAAAGCGCTTTGTGACGTGTCTTCATGGTCCGGTTCTGGCAGTTTGGCGGCGATCACGCAACCGTGCAGCGCCGATCAGCGCAGGATCGGCGGGCCTTTCGGGCGCCGCGGCGACTGGGGCGCCTCCGGCGGCGTCAGGTCGAAGCGCAGGATGCCTGCGGGCAACGCCGCGTCGGTAAAGCTGACATCGACGCCGCCGGGCTGTTCGGGCAGGAAGGCCAGCGCCTCGGCCAGGGCCTTGGCGATGGCGGGCTGATGGGCGGGATCGGCGCCCGCGACCAGCAGGACATGGCCGTCGCCCGTCCCGGCCAGCGCCGCGCCCGCGATCAGCCCGCGCATGTCGCCCAGCCGTTCGGCCAGGGGCTGAGCCAACGCCTCGACGGTGGCGGGGGCGGGCGGGGTCAGGCGCAGGCGGGCGTCCGTGGCCTCGGGCGCGGCGGACAGCGCGCCGGTCAGCCAGTCCAGCATGGCGGCGTCCAGCAGCATTTCCGACGGCTGGCCCGGATTGACCAGCAGCCCCGCGCCTTCGGATTTCAGCAGCCCCGCCAGCACCCGCCCCGGCATGGCGGCATAGGCCACCGGCCCGCCGAAGAAGCCCGCCAGCCGATCCTCGGCATCGCAGGCAAGGGCCACGGGGCCGCCGTCCAGCGGGAAGATGCGCAGTTCCACGGTATCGCCCTCGGGTTCCGCAGCCAGGGCCACGGCCAGTTCCGTATCGGCCAGCCGCGACAGCATCCGCGCGCGCTGCGGGGCGTCGGCGTCGTGGAAGGGAACCGGGGCAAGGTCGTCAAGCGCGGTCATGGCATGGCCTTCGGATCGGGGACGGCCCTGCCCTAATCGCGGCGGGCGCGCCCGGCAAGGCCCCGCTGACGCAAGCGTGATTCCCCGATGCGCGCCCGCCGCCCATATATCGCTGATGAACCGACGCACCCTTCTGCTGGCCGCCGGCCTGTCGCCGCTGCTTGCCGCCCCCGTCCGGGCGCAGGCCGACCTGAACCCGATCCTCGACGACGCCCGGCGGCTGGAGAACCTGCGCGCCGTCGCCGTCTGGTCCGCCGGCCGGGAGATCGCCGCGCGCGGCTATCACGGCTTCACGCCCGACAGCCCCACGAACATCAAGTCTGCCTCGAAATCGATCATCTCGGCCCTGGCAGGCATCGCCATCGACCGGGGCGATCTGGACGGCCCCGACCAGCCCATCGCGCCGATCCTGCGCGACCAGTTGCCCGACGACCCCGACCCCCGCCTTGCCACGGTCACGCTGGGCCATCTTCTGTCGATGCAGGCCGGGCTAGAGCGGCAGTCGGGCGCGAATTACGGGGCCTGGGTCAGCAGCCGCAACTGGGTGCGCGCCGCCCTGGCCGCGCCCTTCACCCAGGATCCGGGCGGGCGGATGCAGTATTCGACCGCCTCGACGCATCTGGTCTCGGCCGTCCTGACGCGGGTGACGGGGCGGTCCACGCTGGATCTGGCGCGCGACTGGCTGGGCGAGGTGCCCGGCTTCGCCATCACGGGGTGGGAACGCGATCCCCAGGGCATCTATCTGGGCGGCAACCAGATGGCGATGTCCACGCGGTCCCTGCTGGCCTTCGGCGCGGTCTATGCCGATGGGGGCCGCGCGGGCGGACGGCAGGTGGTCCCCGCCGACTGGATCGCGGAAAGCTGGCGGTCGCGCACCGCGTCGATCTTCAGCGGGCAGGGCTATGGCTATGGCTGGTTCATCGGCCAGGCCAGCGGGCGTCCGGTGCGATACGGCTGGGGCTATGGCGGGCAGATGATCTATGTCTTTCCCGCGACCGGGCGGCAGCCTGCGGTGGCCATCGCCATGACCTCGGATCCCGACCAGCCCTCGGCGCGGACGGGATACCGCAACGACCTGCACATGCTGGCGGACCGGATCGTGCAGACCCTGTAGCGGCCGGGCACATGCAGGCACGCGCCCTGCGTCAGTCGATGATGTCCGCCGCCTGGAAGTTGCCCAGGTTGCCCAGCAGCTGCCCGATCAGCGAGATCTCGGTCACGCTGCCTTCGGTCACGCGGCGCGACAGGGTGACGATGCGGCCGCGCTCCAGCCCGAAACGTTCGACATTCGTCACCACGCCGCTGGGCGCGAATGAGACGGCCACGACCTCTCGGCTGACCTCGCGCGGTTCCATCGGGCCGTAATGGCGCCAGCGCGATCCGACATAGTACCAACCCGATCCCGTCAGCAGGCCCTGGGCCGAGGGACGGCCGATCAGGCCCTGAAGCTCGTCCACGGTGGTCTGGCCGACGACGACCTGGGACAGATCCTCGGGCGCGGGGATGAAGCCGTGGTTGCGATAGACCGGCGCGCAGGCGGCAAGCCCCAGGACGGCCACGAAAGCCAGAACCAGTGCAGTCTTCATGGCTTTCATTCCGTGGTTTCCCTTGCTCGGACTGTTGACGCGGCCCGTCCGGCTTAGCAAACTCGGGCACCGCGCTCAAGAATGACAATCCCGCCGGGGATTTGCCGCCGACCGCCGGTGCCGATTCCCCGGACGACATGACAAAGGCCCCGCCATGACCGCCCCCGCCAACCAGCCCGACCGCCTGCGCGTCGCGCATCTGAACCCGCGCGCGCCCACCGCCTTTTCGCTGACGCCCGATGCCGACCGCTGCGCGGCCATCGCCGCCGAACTGGGCATCGGCGGCTTGTCGAAGCTGATCTTTACCGGAGAAATCCGCGCCGAGGCGGGCGAGGCCTGGGAACTGACCGGACGGCTGCGCGCCCGCGTCACCCAGCCCTGCGTTATCACCTTGAAGCCCGTCAAGACCGCCCTGGACGAGGAGGTCGAGCGGCATTATTCGCCCCACCTTGCCGCCCCCCAGGGCGACGAGGTGGAAATGCCCGACGACCGGCTGGAACCGCTGGGGCAGTTCATCGACCTGGCCGCCGTGATGATCGAGGAACTGGCCCTGGCCCTGCCGGAATACCCGCGCGCGGAAGGGGCCGAACTGGACACCGGACCCCAGGAGCCCGTCGCCGACACCCGCCGTCCCTTCGCGGGGCTGGACCGGCTGCTGCGCGGCGGAGAGGCGGACCAGGGCTGATTCCGGCCCGCCGACCGCCCCACCGTGGCCCTGGTGCCACAGCGGGCGTGGATTCCGACGCCGCCCCGCGCGTGACGCTGGCGGAAAGCCCGCGCGCCGGTGCAATTAGCCCTGCCTGCCCCGACGCAAGGGGTTGCGGGCGGGGCCGTCATGGCGTATCTGCGCGGTTCATTTTCGAATTCAAATCCCTGGGGATGCGCAAGACGCCAGCGCGTCGCACCCCCTCAAACCCGAGGTTGTGACATGGCTGTCCCTCAGAATCGCGTTACCCGGTCCCGCCGGAACATGCGCCGCGCCCACGATGCCCTGGTTGCGGGCAACCCGAACGAATGTTCGAACTGCGGCGAGCTGAAGCGCCCGCACCACGTCTGCCCGTCCTGCGGCCACTACGCCGACCGCGAAGTGATCGCGCAGGCGAATGAGATCGACCTGGACGACGACGCGGCCTGATCGGGCTTGGCAACCGCGCCAGATGACCGACCGTGACGTGACCCAGACCGCAACGCCCGCCCCCGACCACGGGGGCGGCGTGGTGATATCGGTCGATGCCATGGGCGGCGATCGCGGCCCCGTGGCTGTCGTCGCGGGCATGGCCGAAAGCGCGGCCAAGAACCCGGAAATCCGGTTCATCGTGCATGGCGACGAGGCAGAGCTTCGCCGCCTTGTCGGGCGCCGCAAGGCGCTTTCCGGTCGTTGCGACATCCGTCACGCGGCAGGCGTCGTCACCATGGACGACAAGCCCAGCCAGATCGTGCGCAAGGGCGACGGCACCTCGATGTGGTCGGCCATCGAATCGGTCAGGACCGGAGAGGCCGGGGCCGCCGTCAGCTGCGGCAATACCGGCGCGCTGATGGCCCTGTCGATGCTGCGCCTGCGCAAGCTGCCGGGCGTGAACCGCCCCGCCATCGCCTGCCTGTGGCCGTCGCTGAACCCGCAGGGCTTCAACATCATGCTGGACGTGGGCGCCGATATCCGCGCCGACGCCCATGACCTGCTGCAATATGCGCTGATGGGCGCGTCCTATGCCCGCAACGGCCTGGACGTCGAACGCCCCCGCGTCGGCCTGCTGAATGTCGGGACCGAGGAGCACAAGGGCCGGGCCGAACTGAAGCAGGCCCAGGACATGATCCTGGCAGCCGCCGATGCGGGCAAGTTCGATTACGTGGGCTTCGTGGAAGGGGGCGACCTGCCCTCGAACCGCGTGGATGTGATCGTCACGGACGGCTTCACCGGCAACATCGCCTTGAAGACCGGCGAAGGCACGGCCAAGCTGGTCGGCACCCTTCTCAAGGACGCCTTCGCGAATTCGATCATGTCCAAGTTTGCCGCCGTGCTGGCGATGACCTCTTTGAAACGCCTGCAAAAGCGCATCGACCCGCGCCGTGTCAACGGCGGGATCTTCCTGGGCCTGAACGGCACCGTCATCAAGTCGCACGGTTCCGCCGACGCGACCGGCGTGTCCGCCGCGATCAAGCTGGCCTTCCAACTGGCCAAATCCGGCTTCCAGGACCGCCTGGCCGCCCGCGTGGCCCAGGGCGCCGCCTCGGTCGCATCCGGCCCTCAAAGCGAGGCCGCGTCGTGACCCTGCGATCCGTGATCCGGGGAACCGGCCATTACCTGCCCGAACGCATTGTCGAGAACGCCTGGTTCGAGGACAAGCTGGACACCACCGACGAATGGATCCGCTCGCGCACCGGGATCGAGCGGCGGCATTTCGCGGCCGAAGGCCAGGCGACCAGCGACATGGGCCTGCGCGCCGCCCGCGCGGCCCTGGACAAGGCCGGCCTGCGTCCCGACGACATCGACGGGATCGTCCTGGCGACCTCGACCCCCGACTATACCTTTCCGGCGTCCGCCACGATGATCCAGCACGGGCTGGGGATGACGCATGGCTTCGCCTATGACGTGCAGGCGGTCTGCGCGGGCTTCGTCTTCGCGCTGGCCAATGCCGACGCGATGATTCGCGGCGGGATGGCGAAACGCGTCCTGGTCGTCGGCGCCGAGACGTTCTCGCGCATCATGGACTGGTCCGACCGCGGCACCTGCGTGCTGTTCGGCGACGGTGCCGGTGCGGTGGTGCTGGAAGCGCAGGAGAGTGCCGGCACCAGCGACGACCGGGGGATCCTGGCCAGCGACCTGAACAGCGACGGCCAGTACCGCGACCTGCTGTATGTCGACGGCGGCGTGTCCACCACCGGCACGGCGGGGCATCTGCGGATGCAGGGCAACCTGGTCTTCCGCCATGCCGTCGAAAAGCTGGCGAAAACCGCCCATGTCGCCCTGGACAAGGCCGGGCTGACGCCCGCCGACGTGGACTGGCTGGTGCCGCACCAGGCCAATGCGCGGATCATCACCGCCACGGCGCAAAAGATGGGCCTGCCGATGGACAAGGTGGTGCTGACGGTCGCCGACCACGGCAACACCTCGGCCGCGTCGATTCCGCTGGCGCTGTCGGTGGCCGATGCCCAGGGCCGCTTTGCCCAAGGCGACCTGATCGTGACCGAGGCGATCGGCGGCGGGCTCAGCTGGGGATCGGTCGTCCTGCGCTGGTAAGCGGTTATTTCAACTGCGAATCCTTGCTGCCGCGCCGGTTGATGCCCGCCGCAGGACGGAATGCACGGTCGCGATCCGCTTGACAGTCAATGCAAAGCTGCACCCCTGGCAGGGCCTGCCGCCGCGCTTCAGGAATGGGTTCGTCGCAGTCGATGCAGGCCGTGGCGCTTACCCGCACGGCGCCGCCCTGCCCAGCGCGCAGCCGGGCGCGGGCCACGGCCTCGGCCGTGCTGATCTCGATCTGGTCGTTTACCGCGTCGTCGCGCGCCCATCCACCGGCCATCGCATCCTCCTCCGATCCTCTTACAGATAGGACAAGGCGGCTCGGTTGCAACGGTTCGGGGCGGTCGCGCGATCATTGTCCCCTGCGGCCCTTGAATCGGAACGAAAAAGCCCGCTTGTCGTTGACAGGCTGAACGATTCCCACCATCCTGGTGAAATCAAAGGGGAAAACTCATGGGTGAGAAGACGCTGACTCGGATGGATCTGGCGGAAGCCGTTTTTCGGGATGTCGGCCTGTCGCGCCACGAATCCGCCCAGCTTGTCGAATCGGTCCTGGACCATATCTCGGACGCCCTGGTAAGGGGCGAACAGGTGAAGATCTCGTCCTTCGGCACGTTCAGCCTGCGCGACAAGAACGAACGGATCGGCCGCAACCCCAAGACCGGCGAGGAAGTGCCTATCACCCCCCGCCGCGTCCTGTCCTTCCGCCCCTCGCACCTGATGAAGGACCGCGTGGCGGCCGGAAACAAGGGCTAGGGGCGTTCCGACCCGATGACGAAAGGCGCAGACGCATTCCGGTCGATTGGCGAGGTTGCCCGCCTGCTGGGCGTGGCGCCCCATGTCCTGCGCTATTGGGAAACGCAGTTCTCGCTGCTGAAGCCGATGAAACGTCCCGATGGGCGGCGCTATTACCGCCCCGACGACGTGCGGCTGGCGGCGGGCCTCTGCACCGTGCTGCGCGACGAAGGACTGACCATCCGGGGCGCGAAGATGCTGATGGCCCGCGACCGGGGCGCCGCGCTGCGGGAACGCGGATCGCTGCGCTTGGCCGATCTGCCCGAACCCGACGATACCCTGATCGACAGCCCCCAGGACGACGGCCAGCCGGACAACACCCTGCGTCAGGACGGCCCGCCGGACGATCCACAGCCCGCATCGGGGCCGAAATCCCGCCATCGCCGGCGCCCGGCGGCAACGGCCGGTCATGCGGCCCATGGTCGCCCCGCGCCCGGTTGGCTGGGACGGCTAGTGGCGATGAACGCCCGCCTGCAAGAACTTCGCCCCGCCGATCCCCTGGTCCGCACGGGACGGCAGGCCCTGGCGCAGTTGCGCGACGGCTTGGCGCGGATTTGCTGACATCTCGGGCCTTTGCGGCGCATATTTCCGTCTTGCGGGCCTTGTGCAGGCAGGCAAGATCGCTCTATACGGTGCGCGTCGGGCCGTGGCGCAGTCTGGTTAGCGCGTCCGTCTGGGGGGCGGAAGGCCGAGAGTTCGAATCTCTCCGGCCCGACCATTTCGAAAACGCCCATCCCTTGCCGGGGGTGGGCGTTTTCGCATGAAAGGTTTCGGCATGAACGGCGTTCTTCCCGACAGCGGCATCCGCGCCCTGATCCAGTCCGGCGCGATCACCGCGGACCCGGCGATCATCCCGGAACAGATCCAGCCCGCCAGCCTGGACCTGCGTCTGGGCGATGTCGCCTATCGCCTGCGCGCCAGCTTCCTGGCCGGGCGCGGCCAGCGGGTGATGGACCGGCTTGCCGATGTGCAGATGCACCAGATGGACCTGACCGGCGGCGCGGTGCTGGAACGCGGCTGCGTCTATCTGGTCCCGCTGATCGAACGCCTGTCCCTGCCCGCCGGGCTGACGGCGGTCGCCAATGCCAAATCCTCGACCGGCCGCCTGGATCTGCTGACGCGGCTGGTGGCCGATGGCGGCACCGAATTCGACCGCCTGCCCGAAGGCTATGACGGCCCCCTCTATGCCGAGATCTGCCCGCGCAGCTTTTCGGTCCTGGTCCGCCCCGGGATGCGCCTGAACCAGTTGCGGCTGCGGCAGGGCCAGGCGGTGCTGTCGGACGACCAGCTGCGCGACCTGAACGCCCGCGAACCTCTGGTCGGCGGCCAGGCGCTGATCGACAACGGCCTGGGCTTTTCCGTCGACCTGAAGCCCGGCCGGGGCGACCTGGTCGGCTATCGCGCCCGCCCCCACAGCGGGGTGATCGACCTCGACCGGATCGGCGCCTATGACGCGCGCGATTTCTGGGACGAATTGCGCGCCGACCGGGGGCGGCTGATCCTGGATCCCGGCGCCTTCTACATCCTCGTCAGCCGCGAATCGGTGGCGATCCCGGCCGATTACGCGGCCGAGATGGCCCCCTATCTGGCGATGGTCGGCGAATTCCGCGTCCATTACGCGGGCTTCTTCGACCCTGGCTTCGGCATCGGCGAGACCGGCGCCGGCGCGCGTGGCGTGCTGGAGGTCCGCTGCCACGAGGCGCCCTTCGTGCTGGAACACGGCCAGGTCGTCGGGCGTCTGGTCTATGAACGCATGGCCGCCCGCCCCGACCGGCTGTATGGCGCAGGCATCAAGTCGAACTACCAGGGCCAGGGCCTGAAGCTCGCCAAGCAGTTCCGCTAGGCCCTCTCACCTTTGTCCAAATATCCTCGGGGGGTCCGGGGGGCGAAGCGCCCCCGACCTTGGGGCTACACCATCCCCGTCTGCCACAGCCGCACCTTCAGCCCGCCATGCGCCACGACCGGACCCGATTCCAGCGGCAGGCCGGTGGCCTTGGCCAGCCCCCCTTCGCTGGTCACGATCCCCATCCGCCAGCCTTGCAGCCGTTCGCGGAACACCGCGCCCATGGCCGCGTGCAGCCCGAACAGCGGCCCCTTGTTGCCGATCCGTGCGCCATAGGGCGGGTTCACGATGACGATGCCGGGGGGACCGTCGGGGCGTTGCAGATCGCCGATGGCGCGGCAGTCGAAACGAGTCAGCCCGGCTACCCCCGCCCGCTCGGCATTGGCGAGGCTCATGCGGATGGCCCCTGCATCGCGGTCGCTGCCGAAAAACTGCGCGGGCGCCGGACGCGGCGCGGCGGCGGTGCGCATCGTCTCCCAGGCGGCCGCATCGAAGCTCGCAAGCTGCTGGAAGCCGAAACTGCGGCTGCGGCCCGGAGCCAGGCCTGCCGCGATCTCGGCGGCCTCGATCACGAAGGTGCCCGACCCGCACATCGGATCCAGCACCGGCTGGCTGCCGTCGAACCCCATCTCGCGCAGGAACATCGCGGCCATGGTCTCGCGCATAGGGGCCTTGGCGACGGCTTCCTTGTGGCCGCGCTTGTGCAGCGATTCGCCCGTCGTATCCAGGCTGATCGTCACCAGATCGTCCTCGATCCGAACCTTGACGACCAGGGCCGCGTCGGGGGCCAGCGGCGCGCCCAGTTCCTCGGCGATGGCGCGTTCGATCCGCTGGGTTGCCGCGCCCGCGTGATAGATGCGGCTGGCCTTGCAGGTGGTTTCCACCCGCACCGGCACGTCGCGCCGCAGGACCGTGGCCCAGGGGAACTTGCGCGCCCGCTTGTCCAGTTGCGCCAGATGCAGCGCGCGAAAGCTGCCCACCCGCACCAGCACCCGCGTCGCGCCGCGCAGCCACAGGTTCGCGCGCCAGACATCGGCCCAGCCGCCGGTGATCGTCACGCCGCCCGGTCCCACCACCGGCTGCCAGCCCAAGGCAGCGGCCTCGGCGGCCAGAGGGGCTTCCAGGCCCGGAGTCGCCACCAGGAAAATCTCGAATCTCTCATCCATTGCGCAGCCCTAACGCGGCCGGCCAGCAAAGGCGAGTGTCAGCGCCCGATGCGGCGGGTCAGGCGGGCGGCGCGGCGGGCGCGCTTGACCGCCTGGCGCATGTCCTTGGCCTGCCGGGCCGAAGCGCCACCGGATTTGGCAAGGCGGTCGACACCCTTGTCGATGCCCCGCCCCGCAAGGCGGCGGCCCAGCAGCCGGGACAGCAGGGCAATGAACTTGGCCAGGGTCATGGGGTCATTCGTCCTCGAACAGGTCGTCACCGGGTTCCGAGGCGCCGACATCGTCGTCCCCTTCGGGCAAGGCAAGGGGCATATGCAGCCCCTCGACCGGAGGGCGCGATTCCAGCAATCCCGCTGCGCGCAGTTCGGCCAATCCCGGCAGGTCGCGGGCCGATTCCAGGCCGAAATGATCCAGGAAGGTTTCCGTCACCACGAAGGTCGCAGGCCGTCCCGGCGTCATCCTGCGGCGGCCGATGCGGACCCATTCCATCTCGATCAACTGGTCCAACGTGCCGCGCGATACGGCGACGCCGCGAATCTCCTCGATCTCGGCGCGGGTGACGGGCTGGTGATAGGCGATGATCGCCAGCGTCTCGATGGCGGCGCGCGACAGGCGGCGCTGTTCGACGGTTTCCGTCTGCATCAGGAACGACAGGTCGGGCGCGGTGCGGAAGGCATAGCCGTCGCCGATCCGTTCCAGCACCACGCCCCGCCCGGCATAGATCCGGCGCAGCCCTGCCAGAGCGTCGGCCGGGTCGCAACCGGCGGGCAGGCGTGCGGCCAGGTCGCGCACGCTCAGCGGCTGGCCGGATGCGAACAGGATCGCCTCGACCATGCGCTCCTGCTGCGCCAGGGGCGGAAAGTCGATGTCGGCGGTGGCGGCAGCGGGATCGGTCACGGCTGGTCGGTCACGGGTTTGCGGCGAAAGCTGATCGGGGCAAAGGGGCCCGGCTGCCGTATCTCGATCCTGCCCTGCCGCGCAAGCTCCAGCGAGGCCGCGAAGGTCGCCGCCGTGGCGGAGCGGCGGCGCGCGCCCCGGCTGGCCCAGCCGTCCGGCAGGAAATCGGACAGGTCGGTCCAGTCGCCCGCATAGCCGATCAGGGCGCGCAGCCGGTCAAGCGCCTGTTCCATGGTGAACACGTCCTGCCGATCGAAGGCATAGGGGCGGAATTCGTCGCGCGTCTTCAGCCTTGCATAGGCGCGCATCAGATCGATCAGCCCCGCCTGCCATTCGGTGCGCCGCTTCTTCGCCACGGTTTCCGGCGACCCGCGCTGGAACCGGCTGATCCCCAGCCGATCCCGGCCCATCAGCTGCGCCGCCGCCTGCCGCATCGCCGCCAGCCGTTCAAGCTGAAAGGCCAGATGCGCGGCCATTTCCTCGGCCGAAGGGCCCTCGGCCTCGGGGTCGGGGGGCAGCAGCAGGCGCGATTTCAGGAAGGCCAGCCATGCGGCCATGACCAGGTAATCGGCGGCAAGCTCGATCCGCAGGCTGCGGGCCTGTTCGATGAAGGCCAGGTATTGCTCGGCCAGATGCAGGACCGAGATCTTCATCAGATCGACCTTCTGCACCCGCGCCAGCGTCAGCAGCAGATCCAGCGGGCCTTCATAGCCGTCCACATCGACGATCAGCGCTTCCTCGGCACGGCGATGCGCGACGCTGTCGGCGTCGGACGCGGGACCATGAACGGGCCGCAGATAGGGGATGTCGCTGGCGGCGCGGGCCACGGGGTTCCTTTCGGTCATGGCCGCCAGAGTCGGCCCTGCCCTGGCCGGAGTCAAGACGCCCCCCTTGCAGGGGGCTTTCAGCCCCCGTCCCTTCGAGCCTGTCCCAGAGGATGATTTCATGAAGAAGAAGCGTCAGGCGATGGCGCCGGTCAGGCTGCGCCATTCGGCCATCAGCGCGGCGAAATCCATATCCTGCGGCGCGCGGCGCTGCGCCAAAGCGGCGGCCGCGCGGCGCTGCGCGTCCGGGGTCATCGCCCCAGCGGCGGCCACCACCGGCTCCATGTCGGCGATGGTGCCGTTGCAATGCAGCACCAGATCGCAGCCCGCCGCGACGGAGGCCGCCGCGCGCTCGGCCTGGGTTCCCGACAGAGCGTTCATGGTGATGTCGTCGGTCATCAGCAGCCCGTCGAAGCCGATGCGGTCGCGGATCAGGCCGATCATCCGGCGCGAGGCGGTGGCAGGGGCGTCATCCAGGGCGGTGAAGCGGATATGCGCGGTCATCCCCATCGGCAAGTCGTTCAGCGCGCGGAACGGGACGAAGTCCATCGCCTCGAGGTCCGCCGGGGGCGCGGCCACCATGGGCAGGTCGTGATGGCTGTCCGCCACGGCGCGGCCATGGCCCGGCATGTGCTTCATCACCGGCAGCACGCCCGCCGCCAGCATCCCGTCCGCCGCCGCGCGGCCCAGGGTGGCAACGGTGTCGGGGTCGGTGCCGAAACAGCGATTGCGCAGGAACGGATGCGTATCGGCCTGCGCCACGTCCAGCGTCGGGGCGCAGTTGCTGTCGATCCCCACCGCGCGCAATTCCCGACCGATCAGGGCATAGCGCAGCCACATCGCGCGCGGCCCGACGGCGGCCTGATCCAGCGGCGCGGGCCATTCGGTCCAATGCGGGCCGCGCAGGCGCTGCACCCGCCCGCCTTCCTGATCGACGGTGACGACCGCATCGCGGCCCACCGCCTCGCGCAGGTCGCCGGTCAGGCGGCGCAACTGGTCAGGGTTGTCGACATTGCGGCCGAACAGGATGAAGCCCCAGGGATCGGCCGCACGGAAGAAATCCCGCTCGGCCGCAGTCAGTTCGGTCCCGGCGATCCCGCCGAGGATCGTGGCGTTGGCAGGCATCAGTTCAGGGCAAGGCAGTCCGTGCCGGCCGATTTCAGCGCGGCGCAGAACTGGCGCGCCTCGGACAGCGATTCGAAGCCCGCGACGCGCAGCCGCCAGAAGGTGCGGCCGTTCGACTGATGCTGCTGGATCACCTGCTGCTTGCCGCCGAAAACGACATGCTTGTTCATCAGCCGGTTCCATTCGCTGGCGGCGATGGCGTTGCTGTCGAAGGCGCCCAACTGGACCTGCGGGCCGCTGGCCTGGGAAACCGGGGCCGGGGCGGGGGCGGCCGGTTCCGGGCGGCTTTCGGCGGCGACGGGACGGGCATCGGTGGCGGTGGTCCCGGCCGAGGCGACGCGGGTGCTGCGCGGGCGCGGCGCGGGCCGGGTCGAGGCCGTCAGCACGCCGGGATTGGCCTCGGCCTGAGCCAGCGCCAAAGCCTCGGCGATGGCGGCGGCCTGGGCGGGGGCGCCGTTTTCGTCGGTCAGCGCCTCGTTCACCGGGCCTTCGCTGGCCGGGGCGTCGCTGATGGCGGCATCCTGCACGGCGCTGTCGGCCAAGGCCAGGCGCTGCGCCTCGGCCTGGGCTTCGGCAAGGGCGCGGGCCTCGCTGTCGGACAGCGGCACGATCGGTTCGCCGTCGAAGCTGAGCGGGGTTTCCGACACCGCCGAGGGCTGGCGCGGCGTGGCGCCCAACTGGCCCATCGCCACATCCTCGTCCGACAGGCCGACCGGCGCGGGGGCGATGGCGACCTGCTGGGTCGGCTGGTGATCGGCGCCTTCGGCCACGGTGTTGACCGCATAGCCGGTATAGTTCGTCAGCTCCCCGCCGGGATCCGAGGGCGCGGTGCGCGCGTCGCCGACGATGGCGCGGATCACCGGCACGCCCGACACGTCGCGCGACACCAGTTGCCAGCCCCAGACCATCAGCCCCACCATCAGCGCGACCGAGGCGACCGCGCCCAGGTAATGCGTCAGCCGGGCGAATCGGGCCGTCAGGCTGTCATTGCCCTGGGGATCGGCCGCGAATCGGGCCTGATCCTCTTGCGGCTGATCCCAGCCGCCCTGGTCATACGAGAATTCGCGCTTCACCTTGTGACGCGAGAACACATAGCCGCCTTCGCGGAAATCCATCACTGCCATAGCCTGCCTGCCTGCCGGTTGATCCGACTTGAACTTGACTGCCCGTTCCAACCGGCGGGGGCGCTTTGTGCGTTCAGCGCATTTCCTTGACCGGCGTGACCCCAAGGATAGCGAGACCGCTTGAAATAACAACGCCAACTGCACGCACCAGCGCGATTTTTGCTTGGGTCGTGTCTGGATTGCCATCCTGCACGAAGCGCAGGGACGGGTCGTCGTTGCCGCGGTTCCACAGCGAATGCAGGTCCGAGGCGATCTCATAGAGGAAAAAGGCGATCCGGTGCGGCTCGTGGGCGCGGGCCGCGTGTTCGACCAGCCGGGGCCATTCGGCGACCTTCCGCGCCAGATCCAGTTCGGCCGGATGGGCCAGCCGGGTCAGATCCGCCGATGCCAGGGCCGAATCGCTGACGTCGACCCCCGAATCGCCCGCGCGGCGCAGGACCGAATGGACCCGCGCGCTGGCATACTGGACATACCAGACGGGGTTGTCCTTGGACTGCTCCAGCACCTTGGCGAAATCGAAATCCAGCGTCGCGTCGTTCTTGCGCGTCAGCATGACGAAGCGCGTCACGTCGGCGCCCGCCTGTTCGACCACATCGCGCAGCGTGACGAAGGTGCCCGCGCGCTTGGACATCTTGAACGGCTCGCCGTTCTTGAACAGCTTGACCAGCTGGATCAGCTTGATGTCCAGCGGCACCCGCCCGTCCGACAGCGCCTTGACCGCCGCCTGCATCCGCTTGACATAGCCGCCGTGATCGGCGCCGAACACGTCGATCAGCGCATCGAAGCCGCGTTCGATCTTCGACCAGTGATAGGCGATGTCGGGCGCGAAATAGGTCCAGGCGCCGTCCGATTTCTGGATCGGCCGGTCCACGTCGTCGCCATGCGCGGTGGACCGGAACAGCAACTGCTCGCGCTCCTCCCAGTCTTCTGGCAGCTTGCCCTTGGGGGGTTCCAGAACGCCGCGATAGATCAGGCCCAGGCTTTCCAGGCGGGCGATCGCGGCCTCGATCTGGCCGGTGCCGTACAGCGCCTTCTCGCTGGAATAGACATCCATGCGCACGCCAAGCGCCGCCAGATCGTCGCGGATCATCTCCATCATCGCCTGGGTCGCGAAATCGCGGATTTCGGCCAGCCAGTCGGATTCGGGCTTGTTCAGAAGACTGTCGCCGTACTTGGCCTTCAGCGCCTCGCCCACCGGGATCAGATAGTCGCCGGGATACAGTCCCTCGCGGATTTCCGGTTCCAGCCCATTGGCTTCGCGGTAACGCTCGTAGGCCGAACGCGCCAGCACATCGACCTGCGCGCCGCCGTCGTTGATGTAATATTCGCGCGTCACCTGGTGGCCCGAGAACGCCAGCAGGTTCGCCAAGGCGTCGCCAAAGACCGCCCCGCGCACATGGCCCACATGCATCGGGCCGGTGGGGTTGGCGCTGACGAATTCCACGTTGACCTTCTGGCCCGTGCCGATGGTGGACCGCCCGAAATCCTCGCCCTCGTTCAGGGCGGCGGCGACGACCCCGCGCCAGACGGCGGGGGACAGGCGCAGGTTCAGAAAGCCCGGACCCGCGACCTCGGCCGCAGCGATGCGCGGATCGGTCAGCCGGGCGGCCAGCCGGTCGGCGATGTCGCGCGGCTTCATTCCGGCGGGCTTGGCCAGCACCATCGCGGCATTGGTGGCCATGTCGCCATGAGCCGGATCGCGCGGCGGTTCCACCGCGACATTGGCGAAATCCAGGTCCGGGGGCAGCTCGCCCGCCTGCGTCATCTGCTCCAGCGCGGCCAGCACGACGCCGCGCAGATCGGTGAATAGGTTCATCATCGCTTTCCTGACTGTCCCCTGCGGGTTAGCGTCTGGGGCGGGGCGCGGTCAACACAAAGCCCCGAACCGCGGCCTTTTACGCAAGGTTTTCCGGTGAAAACATTGACGTGGCCGTCCACTTGGTCTAAGGCGCTGCATGGTCCGCATCCGGCGGGCCGACTGAAGGGGCGTGCCAGTCTGCGTCCCATTGCAGGCCGCACCCAGCCATCCGGGCTTCGCGGCGGTGGAACGCATCGCGTCGGGGTCCGGCGCGCAAAGCCTTGGAAAGCCCCTAAATGACGAAATTCTCCGATCTGAAGCTTGATCCCAACGTGCTGAAGGCCATCGCCGAGGCCGGGTACGAGACGCCGACGCCGATTCAGGCGGGCGCCATCCCCCCCGCCCTGGAAGGCCGCGACGTGCTGGGGATCGCGCAGACCGGCACCGGCAAGACCGCCAGCTTCGTGCTGCCGATGATCACCATGCTGGGCCGGGGCCGCGCCCGCGCACGGATGCCGCGTTCGCTGGTCCTGTGCCCGACCCGCGAACTGGCCGCCCAGGTGGCCGAGAATTTCGACACCTATGCGAAACACACCCGCCTGACCAAGGCGCTGCTGATCGGCGGCGTCAGCTTCGGCGAACAGGACAAGCTGATCGACCGGGGCGTCGACGTGCTGATCGCCACGCCGGGCCGCCTGCTGGATCATTTCGAACGCGGCAAGCTGCTTTTGACCGGCGTGCAGATCATGGTCGTGGACGAGGCCGACCGGATGCTGGACATGGGCTTCATCCCCGATATCGAACGCATCTTCCAACTGACGCCCTTCACCCGTCAGACGCTGTTCTTCAGCGCCACCATGGCGCCGGAGATCGAGCGGATCACCAACACCTTCCTGCACGCCCCCGAACGGATCGAGGTCGCGCGCCAGGCCACCACAAGCGAAACGATCACTCAGAAGCTGGTCGAACTGACCCCCAGCCGCCGCGACATGGCCGCCAAGCAGAAACGCGACCTGCTGCGCGCCCTGATCGACGGAGAGGGCGAGGGGCTGAAGAACGCCATCATCTTCTGCAACCGCAAGACCGACGTGGACATCCTGGCCAAGTCGCTGGCCAAGCACGGCTACGACGCGGCGCCGATCCATGGCGACCTGGACCAGAGCCACCGGACCCGCACGCTGGACAATTTCCGCGACGGCAAGCTGAAATTCCTGATCGCCTCGGACGTGGCGGCGCGGGGGCTGGACATTCCGGCGGTCAGCCATGTCTTCAACTATGACCTGCCGTCCCATGCCGAGGATTACGTCCACCGCATCGGCCGCACCGGCCGGGCGGGCCGGTTGGGCAGCGCCTTCAGCATCGCCACCCCGTCCGACGAAAAATACCTGGCCGCCATCGAAAACCTGGTCAAGCAGACCCTGCCGCGCGCGGCCCTGCCGGAAGGATTCACCGTGTCCGAAACCGACCGCAACGCAGGCCGCGACGACCGCCGTCCGGGCCGCGACAAGTCTCGTGGCCGCGACAAGCCCCGCAGCCGGGACGAGGAACGGCGAGAGGACCGCGCGCCCGAACCGCCTCGCGAGGAAGCCCGCCGCGAACCCGTCCGCGAGGAACGGCGCGACGAGCGACCCCAGGATCGCGGCCATGACCGGCGCGACCCGTCCCGCGACCGGCGCAGCCGGCGCGAGGACAATCGTGGCCCCGCCGTGATGGGCATGGGCGACCACGTTCCCGAATTCATGCTGGTGGAACTGCGCCGCGCCCTCGCCTCGACCTCGCCGGACAGCGACGACCGGCCGCGCCCGGCCGAGGCAGCCGCCCAGCCCGAGGCGGAAGGCAAGGCCGACAAGCCGCGCCGCAGCCGCAGCCGCCGCAAGAAAGCCGAGCCTGCCGTGGAAACCGCAGCGGTCGAAACCCCCATCGACGCCGTAGCGCCCGAGGCCGCGCAGGACGCCCCCGCACCAGAAACGCCAGCAAGTGACCCCGTGGAACCGGCCGCCGAGGCGCCGACGCCCGAAGCCCCGGAAGCTGCCGCGGAACCCGTGGCTCAGGAAGCGCCGAAGCCCAAGCGCACCCGCCGCAAGAAGGCCGAGGTCGAGGCAGAGGCTCAGCCCGAAACCCCGGCCGAGCCTGCCGAAAAGCCCAAGCGGACGCGCCGCAAGAAAGCCGAACCCGCTGCGGACGCCCCCGCCCCCGAGGCGGAAGCCGAAGCGGCGCCGAAGCCCAAGCGCACCCGCCGCAAGAAGGCCGAGGAACCCGCCCCTGTGGACAGCGCCGAAGCCGAGGCCTGATTTCCCGCCAATGCCCGGCCGTCCGCCCCTGCGGCAGCTCTGGATCCCGCTGGCCCTCGGGCTGGTCGCGGCGCTTGGCCTGCCGCCCTTCGGCCTCTGGATCGCCACGCCCCTGGCCCTGGCGATCCTGATCCACCGCGCCGCGCGACGGGACGGGGTCTTCCTGCCGATGCTGGCGGCAGGGTTCGGCTGGTTCGCCCTGTCGATGTCCTGGATCGTCGAGCCGTTCCTGGTCGAGCCTGAAATCCATGGCTGGATGGCGCCCTTCGCCCTGGTCCTGATGGCCTTGGGCGGGGCGCTGTTCTGGGCCGTCCCAGCCGCGCTTGCCGCGCGCCTGACCGTGCCCGGCCCGCGCCGGGCCATCGCCATCGCGGCGGCGCTGCTGCTGTCGGACTGGCTGCGCGGCTGGATCTTCACCGGCCTGCCCTGGGCGCTGATCGGCCATGCCTGGATCGACACGCCCCTGGCGCAGACGGCGGCCTGGACCGGGGCACTGGGCCTTGGCGCGATCACCCTGACCCTGGCGGCGCTGCCCGCGCTGATCCGGCCGCTGCCCGCCGTGGTCTTGGCGGTCGCCTTGACCGGCGGGCTATGGAGCGTTGGTCTGGCACGACTGTCCCAGCCCCTGCCCCCGGACAGCCCCGCGCGCCTGCGGATCGTCCAGCCGAACGCCCAGCAGGATCTGAAGTGGGATCCCCAATGGGCGGCGGTGTTTTTCCAGCGCCTTCTGGACCTGTCGGCGGAACCCGGCCCCCGGGACGTGGTGATCTGGCCCGAAACAGCCGTGAATTTCCTGCTGGAGGATGCCGACCCGGTGCTGCCCGCGATGGCGCAGGCGGCGGGCGCGCCCCTGGTCCTGGGCATCCAGCGGCGCGACGGCAGCCGGTTCTACAACAGCCTTGTCACGCTGAACCCCGACGCCACCATCGGCGCGGTCTATGACAAGTTCCACCTTGTCCCCTTCGGCGAATACGTCCCCTGGGGCGACGCCCTGGCGCGGATCGGCATCGGCGCCTTCGCCGCCCAGCAGGGCAACGGCTATTCCGCAGGCCCCGGCCCCGTGGTTATGCAAGTCCCCGGCCTGCCCGACTTCCAGCCGCTGATCTGCTACGAGGCGATCTTTCCCCAGCACCTGCGCGGCCTGGACCAGCGGCCCGCCTGGCTGCTGCAAGCCACCAACGACGCCTGGTTCGGGAAATTCTCCGGCCCCTATCAGCACCTGGCCCAGGCCCGGCTGCGCGCCATCGAATCCGGGCTGCCGCTGATCCGCGCCGCCAATACCGGCATCAGCGCGGTGATCGACCCGCATGGCCGGATCCGCCAGTCGCTGCCCCTGGGCGTGGCGGGCAAGATCGACGCCGCCCTGCCCGCGCCCCTGCCCCAAACGCCCTGGATGCGGTGGGGCAACGCCCCGGTGGTCCTGCTGGCCGCTCTCATGCTCGGCTTGGCGATCACCCGCCGCCGGCCCGACCGAAACCTCCTCGCCTGACCGAATCTTCTGTGCCCAAATATCCGCGGGGGAGTCCGCGCAGCGGACGGGGGCGGCAGCCCCCCCGCCACCTTCAGTCCTTGAAGAACCGGCTGTCCTTCACCTGGTCCCAGGCCCAGACCACCTCGGCCAGCCGGTCCTCGTCGGAACGGTCGCCGCCGTTCATGTCGGGATGCAGATCCTTGACCAGCGACTTGTACTGCTTGCGGATCTCGACCCGTGTCCAGGTGTCCTTGGCTTCCAGAATGTCCAGGGCCTTGCGCTCGGTCGGGGGCAGCTTGCGGCTGGCCTTGGCGCGCGCCTCGGGGGCGGTGCCGTTGGCGCCCAAGATTTCCAGCGGATCGCTGACGCCGTGGCGCGCCCATTTGTCCTCGGCGGCGGCGCGGCCAAAGGGCTTGGTCGGGCGTTCCCAGACGGTCGCGTTGTCGATGAACTGCTGGAATTCCTCCTCGGACTGGCCTTGGAAGTAGTTCCAGTTCGCGTTGTATTCGCGGACATGCTCCTTGCAGAACCAGAAATAATCGTCCAGATGCCGAGGGTTCTTGGGCGCGCGGTACTGGCCAGGCTCTTCGCAGCCCTGCTTGTCGCAGATCCGGGTCGAGGTCTCGAAGGCCCCCGACATGCCGCGACGGCCCTTGGTCTTGCGCTTCTTGTCCTTCGCGGCCGAAATGTCGAAGCCGAACGGGTCGTTACTGCTCATTGTGGGGCACCTTTGCGACTCGGAGGCGGCAGTTTAGGGTTTTTGACGCGACATGAAAGGTCTTGACGAATGATTGCCGATGAAATGCGCGACAGGCTGGCCGCGCTGCGCCCCACCCGGCTGGAGGTGGTCGACGAAAGCGAAAGCCATCGCGGCCACGCCGGATACCGCGACGGCGGTCAGACTCATTTCCGCATCCGCATGGCCAGCCCCGATTTCGCCGGGCTGGGCCGGGTCCAGCGGCACCGGCTGGTGCATCAGGCCCTGGGCGACATCGTGCCCCGCATCCACGCGCTGGCGCTGGAATTGTCCGAGACCTGATCCGTTAGCGCCGACAGCCTTGCCGCTGTCACGGCGCGCGCGTAGAACGCGCCCGAACTGTCGGAAAGAGGGATCGACATGACCGCCCCCAAGGATTTCAACGACCGGATGCTTTCGCTTGGCTTGGCCCGCGTCAGCGAGGCGGCGGCCCATGCCTCGGCCCGGCTGATCGGGCGCGGCGACGAAAAGGCCGCCGACCAGGCCGCCGTGAACGCGATGCGCGACCAGTTGAACATGCTGGACATCAAGGGCGTCGTGGTGATCGGCGAGGGCGAGCGCGACGAGGCCCCGATGCTGTATATCGGCGAGGAGGTCGGCACCGGCCAGGGACCGGAGGTGGACATCGCCCTTGATCCGCTGGAAGGCACGACGCTGACCGCCAAGGACATGCCGAACGCGCTGACGGTGATCGCCATGGCCCCGCGCGGCACGCTGCTGCACGCGCCCGACGTCTATATGGAAAAACTGGCCATCGGGCCGGGCTATCCGACCGATGTGGTCAGCCTTGAGATGACTCCCGCGCAGCGGGTCCGCGCCCTGGCCGAGGCGCGCGGCGTGAAGGACAGCGACATCACCGTCTGCATCCTGGAACGCCCGCGCCACGAGGATCTGGTGGCCGAGGTGCGGTCCACCGGCGCGGCGATCCGGCTGATCACCGACGGCGACGTGGCGGGCGTGATCCACTGCGCCGAGGCCGAACTGACCGGCATCGACATGTATATGGGTTCGGGCGGCGCCCCCGAGGGGGTTCTGGCGGCCTCGGCGCTGAAATGCATGGGCGGGCAGATGTGGGGCAAGCTGCTGTTCCGCAACGACGACGAAAAGGGCCGCGCGCGCAAGGCGGGCATCACCGATCTGGATCGCATCTATGCCCGCGACGAGCTGGTGACGGGCGACGTGATCTTTGCCGCGACGGGCGTGACGAACGGGTCCATCGTGGCTGGGGTCAAGCGTGAACCCGGCTATCTGACGACCGAGACGATCCTGATGCGGTCCAAGACCGGCTCGGTGCGGCGGATGATCTATCGCAACCCGATCAGGTAAGGGGGCCTTGCCCCCCAAGAGGGTATTTGGACAAAGAAGAAGGTGCAGGCGTGGCGTTTCTGGGGATCGAGCGATCGCTGACAAATCGGCGATGGGTCGGCCCGGACGCCGAAACCGACCGGCTGGCCGAGGGTCTGGCGCAGCGCACCGGGCTGCCTTTGCCGGTGGCGCGCATCCTGGCCGAGCGCGGGGTCGAGGCCGAGGGCGCCGAGGGCTTCCTGACGCCGCGCCTGCGCGACCTTCTGCCCGACCCGCTGTCGCTGCGCGACATGGGGATCGCGGCGGAACGATTGGTCGCGGCTGCGGTCAAGGGCGAACGCATCGCCATCTTTGCCGATTACGACGTGGATGGGGGGTCGTCGGCGGCGCTGCTGCTGGACTGGCTGCGCCAGCAGGGCCGCGATGCGACCCTGTATATCCCTGACCGCATCGACGAGGGCTATGGTCCGAACGCGCCCGCCATGGCTGCCCTGGCCGCGGATCACGACCTGATCGTCTGCGTCGATTGCGGCACGCTGAGCCATGACGCCCTGGCCGCCGCCACGGGCACCGACGTGATCGTGCTGGATCACCATCTGGGCGGCGAGACCCTGCCCCCCGCCCTGGCGGTGGTGAACCCGAACCGCGCGGACGAGGACGGCTCTCTGGGTCATCTCTGCGCGGCAGGCGTGGTGTTCCTGACGCTGGTTCAGGCGGGACGCGTCTTGCGCGGCATGGGACAGCCGGAACCCGACCTGATGGCGATGCTGGATCTGGTGGCGCTGGCGACGGTGGCCGACGTGGCGCCGCTGACCGGCGTGAACCGGGCCTTCGTGCGGCAGGGGCTGGCGATCATGGCCCGCCGCCGCCGCCCCGGCCTGGTGGCGCTATCGGATGTGGCCCGCCTCGACGGGCCGCCCGCCGCCTTTCACCTGGGCTTCCTGCTGGGGCCGCGCATCAATGCCGGGGGCCGGGTGGGCCGCGCCGATCTGGGCGCGCTGTGCCTCGCCTGCCGTGATCCCCGCGAGGCGGGGCGGCTGGCCGCCGAACTGGACGGGCTGAACCGCGACCGCCGTGCCATCGAATCCGCCGTCCGCGACGAGGCCCTGGCCCAAGTCGAAGCGCGGGGTGATGCCCGCTTGTCCTGGGCCGCCGGTCCCGGCTGGCATCCAGGCGTCGTGGGCATCGTCGCCGCGCGCGTGAAAGAGGCGACCGACCTCCCCTCGGTCGTGATCGGGGTGGAGAACGGCATCGGCAAGGGATCGGCGCGTTCGGTGCCCGGCGTCGACCTGGGCCGCGCGATCCACCGGCTGGCGGATGAAGGCCTGCTGCTGAAGGGCGGCGGCCACATGATGGCCGCTGGCCTGACCGTGGCCGAGACGAAGATCCCTGCGGCGATGGAACGGCTGGCGGACCTGATCGCCGCCGATCTGGCCCAGCGGACGGGCGCGCGCGACCTGCGAATATCCGGCCTGCTGGAAGGCGCGGGCGCCACGCCGCAGATGTACCGCCAGCTTGAGGACGCCGGGCCTTACGGCCAGGCCGCCCCGGCGCCGCGCTTCGCCTTCGCCGACCAGTTGATCGACAGCGCGCAGACCATGGGCGACAGCCACCTGCGCCTGTCCTTCCGCAGCGCGGGCGGCCCGGCATTGGAGGCCGTGGCCTGGGGGGCGATGACCGGCCCGCTTGGCCCCGCGCTGATCAGCGCGCGGGGGCGGCGGTTCCATCTGGCAGGCAGGCTGGATCTGTCGACCTGGAACGGCCGCGAACGCCTGCGGCTGCGGCTGGAGGATGCGGCGCCTCTGTGACTGGTCAGCCGCGGCAAGCCCCGCTAACCTGCCCCCGACAATCGACAAGGGGACCGCGATGAAACTGACCTGGCTTGGACATTCCGGCTTTCGCCTGGAGATCGAGGATGCCGTGATCCTGATCGACCCCTGGATTTCAGGCAACCCGGTCTTCCCCGA
The DNA here is from genome assembly GCF_900631945.1 of Paracoccus haematequi. Taxonomy (GTDB): domain Bacteria; phylum Pseudomonadota; class Alphaproteobacteria; order Rhodobacterales; family Rhodobacteraceae; genus Paracoccus; species Paracoccus haematequi_A. The sequence goes on along the minus strand of NZ_UZWE01000024.1, from coordinate 151,274 downwards.
GGACGCCCGCACTGACGCCATTGCGGGTGCCACCCATGTCCTGCTGACCCACGGCCATGGCGATCATTCCGGCGACACGCTGGCCATCGCCAAGGAACTGAAGATTCCCGTCGCGGGCATCTATGACCTGATCAACAGCTGGATCACCCATCACGACATCGAGGGCATCGGCTTCAACAAGGGCGGCACCGTCGATCTGGGCGGGGCCAAGGTGACGATGGTCAACGCCACTCATTCCAGTTCGCTGGACGGCGCGGACGGGCCGATCTATGCGGGCCACGAATCGGGCTACATGATCGCGGGCGAAGGCCATGTGATCTATGTCTCGGGTGATACCGACATCATGGCGGACATGGGCTGGATGGGCGAATACCACCGGCCCGATATCGGCATCCTGTCCGCCGGGGGCCATTTCACCATGGACATGCGCCGCGCCGCCTGGGCCGCCAGGAAATATTTCGACTTCAAGACCGTGATCCCCTGCCATTACAAGACCTTCCCCCTGCTGGAACAATCGGCGCAGGCGCTGATCGACGGGCTGCCGGGGGTGCGGGTAATCGAACCCCAGGTCATGAAGGCGATCGCGTTGTGAGTTTCCAGACCTTCGACGCCCCGGCGGGCGGCGGCGACCACGCGGCCCGGCTGGCGCAACTGCGCGCCCGGCTGGCAGCCGACGGCCTGGACGCCTTTATCATCCCCCGCGCCGACGCCCATCAGGGCGAATACGTGGCCGATGCCGATGCGCGGCTGGCCTGGCTGACGGGCTTCACCGGCAGCGCGGGCTTTGCCGTCGTGACGCCCGACCGCGCGGGCGTGTTCATCGACGGACGGTATCGCGTGCAGGTCAAGGCGCAGCTGGATCTGGACCATTTCACGCCGGTCCCCTGGCCGGAAACCAAGCCCTCGGACTGGCTGCGAGAGGCCTTGCCTGCGGGCGGACGCCTGGGCTTCGATCCGTGGCTGCACACCCGCCAGGAAATCGAGACGCTGGACAAGGCGCTTGCCGACAGCGGCATCGGCCTGATCGCGGTGGACCGCAACCCGCTGGACGCGATCTGGACAGACCGCCCCGCCCCGCCGGTGGGCCGGGCGCGCGCCCATGACGACGCGCTCGCGGGCGAAACCTCTGCCCAAAAGCGCGCCCGGCTGGCCGCGCAACTGCGCGACGAAGGGCAGGCGGCGGCGCTGCTGACTCTGCCCGATTCGATTTCCTGGCTGCTGAACATCCGGGGCAGCGACGTGCCCAAGAACCCCATCGTGCAGTCCTTCGCGGTGCTGTCGGATGACGGTCATGTCGCCCTGTTCGCGGACCCGGCCAAATTCGACGACGCCCTGCGCGCCCATCTGGGCAACCAGGTCGCGATCCTGCATCCCGAGGGCCTGCCCGCCGCGCTGCTGGATCTGGAAGGCCCGGTTCGCCTCGACCCCGCCTCGGCCCCCGAGGCGGCGTTCCGCCTGCTGGACAGCGCCAACACCCGGATCGCCCCCGCCACCGACCCGGCGATCCTGCCCAAGGCGCGCAAGAACGCCGCCGAATTGGAGGGGATGCGCGCCGCACATCTGCGCGACGGGGTGGCGATGACGCGGCTGCTGGCCTGGCTGGACGCGCAGGATCCGGCGGACCTGACCGAGATCGACGTGGTGGAAAAGCTGGAAGCCCTTCGCCGCGAGGCCGGGATTACCGATATCAGCTTCGACACGATCTGCGGCGCCGGGCCGAACGGCGCGATCGTCCATTACCGCGTCACCCGCGCCACCAACCGCCGTCTGGCAGCGGGCGAGGTGCTGCTGATCGATTCCGGCGGACAATATCCCGACGGCACCACCGACATCACCCGCACGGTGGCCCTGGGGTCGCCGCTGCGGGACGCCGTGGCCCCCTATACAGCCGTCCTGCGAGGCATGATCGCGATCAGCCGGGCGCGCTTTCCGAAAGGTGTGGCGGGCGCGCATCTGGACGCCTTGGCGCGGCAATACCTATGGTCGCAGGGCCTGGACTACGATCATGGCACCGGCCACGGCGTGGGCGCCGCCTTGTGCGTCCACGAAGGCCCTGCCCGCATCAGCCGGGCCAGTACCCTGCCCCTGGAAGCCGGGATGATCCTGTCGAACGAGCCGGGCTATTACCGCGAAGGCGCCTTCGGCATCCGCATCGAAAACCTGATCGCCATCACCGAGGCGGAATCCGAACCGGGCCGGGCCATGCTGGGGTTTCAGACGTTGACGCTGTGTCCCATCGACCGCCGCCTGATCGACATCGCGGCGCTGTCGCGGGACGAAATAGACTGGCTGGACGCCTATCACCTGCGTGTCCGCGATGGGCTGTCGCCGCACCTGAACGATGAAACGCGCCGATGGCTCGAAAAGGCGACCCTGCCCCTGGAGACTTCTTCTTTGTAAAAATACCCTCGGCGGTCCGGGCACGGGGCTTCGCCCGTTCGTCGCAGAAAAACGTCCACTGGACCTTTCCTCCGGGCGCTTCTTACCCCCCGCCACCGCGGGGCGCAAATCACAGCGCGTCGAGGATCCGTGCCGCCTCGTCCTTGCAGGGCGTCAGTGCCCCCCGATCCTCGCCCGGAAAGAACCGCGCGCGCACGGCGGTCGGCATCGGCGCGGGCTGGGCGATGACGACGCGCGGCCCGACCGCAGCGCTTTCGGCCTGCCAACTGCGGGCCAGGGCGATCTGGCCCGCCTTGGTCGCGCCGTAGGCCCCGAAGAACTTCTCCCCGGCGCGCGGATCGTCGAAGAACAGCGCGGTTCCCTGACGGGCGCGCAGCAGCGGCTCCAGCAGCGCGATCAGCCCGCGCGTCACGTCCATGTTGACCAGCACCGACTTCGCCCAGTCCTTGCCGTCCACATGCGGCGCGGGGGCCAGGGGCGCGGCGTGGACCGCGCAATGCGCCCACAGATCCAGCCCGCCCCAGCGGCTCAGCGCCGCCTGGGCCAGTTGCTGCATGGCGGGCGCCTCGGCCACGTCCATCGGCGCAAGCGTCGCGCTGCCGCCCGCGCGGCGGATGCGGTCGTCCAGTTCCTCCAGCGCGCCGACTGTCCGCGCCACCGCCAGAACGTGATAGCCGCGCGCGGCCAGATCCTCGGCCAGGGCAGCGCCCAGGCCGCGCGATGCGCCGGTGATCAGCGCGATTTTGGGTGTCTCTGTCATGGCTTGTCCCTTGCCACCGGCCCGGCGCCTTCGCAAGGCGCGCCATGCAAAAAGGCCCCCGAAGGGGCCTTTGAAAACCTGCGACCGATCAGCGCGCGCCTACGTCCACATAATCGCGCTTGCCTTCGCCCACATAAAGCTGGCGCGGGCGGCCGATCTTGTTCTGCGGATCGGCGATCATTTCCTTCCACTGCGCGATCCAGCCCACCGTGCGCGACAGCGCGAAGATCGGCGTGAACATCGAGGTCGGGAAGCCCATCGCCTCCAGGATAATGCCGGAATAGAAATCGACGTTGGGATACAGCTTCTTCTCGATGAAGTACTCGTCCTCCAGCGCGATCTTTTCCAGCTCCTTCGCCACTTGCAGCGTCGGGTTGTCACGGACGCCCAGCAGGTCCAGAACCTCGTCGGCGGATTCCTTCATCACCTTGGCGCGCGGGTCGAAGTTCTTGTAGACCCGGTGGCCGAAGCCCATCAGCTTGAACGGATCGCTCTTGTCCTTGGCGCGGGCGATGAATTCGGGAATCCGGTCCACCGTCCCGATCTCGCGCAGCATTTCCAGCGCGGCCTGGTTGGCCCCGCCATGCGCCGGACCCCACAGGCAGGCGATCCCCGCTGCGATGCAGGCGAAGGGATTGGCCCCCGACGACCCCGCCAGACGCACGGTCGAGGTCGAGGCGTTCTGTTCGTGATCGGCGTGCAGCGTGAAGATACGGTCCATGGCACGGGCCAGGGCCGGATCCACATGGTATTTCTCGGCCGGGACCGAGAAGCACATGTGCAGGAAATTGCTGGCGTAATCCAGTTCGTTCTGCGGATAGACGAAGGGCTGGCCGATCGAATATTTATAGGCCATCGCGGCGATGGTCGGCAGCTTGGCGATCAGCCGGATCGAGGCGACCTCGCGCTGCCAGGAATCGTTGATGTCGGTCGAATCGTGGTAGAAGGCCGACATCGCGCCGACCACGCCCACCATGGTCGCCATCGGATGCGCGTCGCGGCGGAAGCCGCGGAAGAAGTTGTGCATCTGTTCGTGCACCATCGTGTGACGGGTCACGCGACGCTCGAAATCCTCCATCTGCTCGGCGGTGGGCAGATCGCCGTACAGCAGCAGGTAGCATACTTCCAGGTAATGCGACTTGGCGGCAAGCTGTTCGATGGGATAGCCGCGATACCACAATTCGCCCTTGTCGCCGTCGATGAAGGTGATGGTCGAATCGCAGCTTGCGGTCGAGGTGAAGCCGGGGTCATAGGTGAACACATCCGCCTGCCCGTACAGCTTGCGGATGTCCAGCACGTCCGGTCCCTGGGTGGGATGAAGGATCGGCAGCTCGTATTCGGCGTCGTTGATCTTGAGTGTGGCGGTCTTCGCGTCGGCCATCCAAAGCGTCCTTTCCGGCTGGGCCGGGCCGACCTTTGCGCGCGCGGGGGGCGACTTCGCAGGGACGACCCTGGCATGTAAGGGCAGGCGTCAGCCTGCCAATTCCGTCTGGTCCTGAAGCCGGGCCAGCGATTCCTCGCGGCCTAGCGCCGTCATCATGTCGAACACGCTGGGGGTCGTCGTCCGGCCGGCCAGGGCGGCGCGCAACGGCGCCGCAAGTTTGCCCAAGCCCACGCCGTTCTCCTCGGCGACCCGCTTGGCCGCCCCCTCCAGCTCGTCTCGGGTCCAGCTAACATGCTGCACTGCGGCAGTCAATGTGGACAGCATACCACGGGATACCGTGTCCAGAGACTTCGACGCTTTTTCGTCCATCTCGACCGGCCGGTCGATCAGGGCGAATCGCGCCTGGTCCAGCAGTTGCGGCAGGGTTTTCGCCTTTTCCTTCAACGCCGGAAGCGCTGCGGCGACCCGATCCCTTTGACGCTGCGTCAGCGCAGGCGCCCCGGTTTCCGACAGGAAGTCGTCCAGGGCAGCCAGCAGATCCGCATCCGCCATGGCGCCGATATGGTGGCCGCTCACATGCTCCAGTTTCTTGAAGTCCAGCCGCGCGGGCGCCCGACCGATGCCCGGCAGGTCGAACCAGTCGCGCGCCTGGGCGTCGTCGAACAATTCGTCGTCGCCATGGCTCCAGCCCAGCCGCGCCAGGTAATTGCGCATCGCCGCAGGGGGATAGCCCAGGGCCGCGAATTCATGCAGGCCGACGGCGCCGTGGCGTTTCGACAGCTTCTTGCCGTCCTCGCCGTGGATCAGCGGGATATGGGCGAAGACCGGGCGCGGCCAGCCCATCGCGTCGAAGATCTGCACCTGCCGGAAGGTGTTGGTCAGATGGTCGTCGCCCCGGATCACATGGGTCACGCCCATGTCGTGATCGTCCACCACCACCGCCAGCATATAGGTGGGTGTGCCGTCCGAACGCAGGATGATCATGTCGTCCAGCTGGTCGTTGGCGACCCGGACCTGGCCCTGCACGGCATCGTCGATGACCGTCTCGCCGTCGCGCGGCGCGCGCAGGCGGATCGCATAGGGGCGGTCCGGCAGGTCGGTCGCGTCACGCCAGGGGCTTTGGAACGGCTGGCGGGGGTTGGCCTCGCGCCAGGCGGCGATTTCCTCGGGCGTGGAAAAGCACTTGTAGGCTGTACCGTCGGCCAGCATCTGGCGCGCGACGGCGGCATGGCGGTCGCGGCGCTCGAACTGGCTGATCGGATCGCCGTCCCAGTCGAGGCCCAGCCAGGTCAGCCCCTTCAGGATCGCCTCGGTCGCCTCGGGGGTGGACCGGGCGCGGTCGGTATCCTCGATCCGCAGCAGGAACTTGCCGCCCCGGCCGCGCGCGTAAAGCCAGTTGAACAGCGCCGTGCGCGCCCCGCCGATATGCAGGTATCCCGTCGGGGACGGCGCGAAGCGGGTGACAACCTGGGTATCGGACATGGCGGCCTTCCTTGGGTCGATGCGGCATTAACACTTTGGTAAGCAGTCCATGCCATCCTTCGCGGCAGGAATAGAGAAGCCGGTGCGAAAGGACAAGAATGGCCGCCGCCCAGGGCGACATCACCGCGCTGCCGGGGTTTTCCGGCGCGCGGGCCGCGCCGCGTCCTGCGGCAGCGCGGCCCGCCCGGATGGCGGCCACGCAGCGCGCCGGTCTGTTCGCCTGGGTGCCGGTCTGCATGGCGGCGGGGATCGCGCTGTGGTTCGCCCTGCCCGTTGCGCCAGGCGTCAGTATCTGGACCGCGCTTGGCCTGCTGGCATTGGTGGCGCTTGCGGCGGGACGGGTCGCGCTGCCTTGGGCCGAAGGCGGGCGGATCGGCTGGCCGCTGGCCGACGCGCTGCGGATCGGGTCCATGGCGCTGTTGCTGGTCATCCTGGGCTTCGGCCTGATCGGGCTGCGGTCGGCGATGGTTGCCGCGCCGGTGATGGAATGGCGCTATTACGGCCCCATTGAGGGGCGGCTGGTGGACATCGACCGTTCCGCCCGCGACCGGATCCGGCTGACGCTGGACCGGGTGGTGCTGCGGGACACCGCGCCCGACCGCACCCCCGACAAGGTGCGGCTGTCGCTGATGGACCAGACCGACCCGCTGCCGCCCCTGGGCCAGCGGGTGATGCTGACCGGCCATCTTGGCCCACCGCCCGCCCCGGCCTCTCCGGGCAGCTTCGATTTCCGCTGGCTCGCCTGGTTCGAGGGGCTGGGCGCGGTCGGCTATACCCGCACCCCCATCATGACGGTCGAACCGGCCGAGGGCGGGCTGTGGGCCATGCACCGCGCGCGCATGGCGGTCAGCCGGGCGATCCAGGACGGCATCGGCGGCCAGGAAGGAGCCGTCGCCTCGGCCCTGATGACCGGCGACCGCTCGGGGATCGAGGAAGCCACGAACGAGGTCATGCGGGCCTCGAACCTGTATCACATCATCTCGATCTCGGGCCTGCACATGTCGATGCTGGCGGGCTTCGTCTATACCGCCCTGCGAATGGCCCTGGTGCTGGCGCAGGGCCTGGGCGCGCCCCTGCCGCAGGCGGTCCACAAGCTTGCGGCGCTTGGCGCGCTGGCCGCGTCGGCCGCCTATCTGTGGCTGTCGGGTGGCGGGGTCGCCACCGAGCGGGCCTTCGTGATGGTCGCGGTGATGCTGCTGGCGATCATCGCCGACCGGCGGGCCATATCGCTGCGCACCATCGCCCTGGCCGCGACCATCATCCTGATCTATTCGCCCGAGGCCGTGACCCAGCCCGGCTTCCAGATGAGCTTCGCGGCCACCGTCGCGCTGATCCTGTCGGCCGGTCCCTGGGCGCGCGTGGCCCCGAACCTGCCCTTCTGGCTGCGGCCGGTGGCGATGCTGATCGTGTCGTCGCTGGTGGCATCCATCGCCACCTCGCCGCTGGCGGCGGCGCATTTCAACCGGATGGCGCAATACGGCCTGCTGGCCAACCTTCTGGTGGTGCCGGTGATGGGCGCCCTGGTGATGCCTGCGGGCGTGATCGGCGCGCTGCTGGCCCCGATCGGGCTGGCGGGTCCGGCGCTGTGGGTGATGGGCCTGGGCACCCGCTGGATGCTGTGGGTCGCGGATTATGTGGCGGGCCTGGGCGGCGCGGTCACCGCCCTGCCCCTGCCCCCCGCGCCGGTGATCCCGCTGATGTGCTTCGGCGCCACGCTGGCGGTGCTGTGCTGGCAGGGACTGGCCCTGCGGCGCAGCCTGACGGGCGCGGGATTGCTGGCCGGGATGGCGATGCTGGCGGCCTCGGGCGCGATCTGGCTAACCGCCAGCCGCCCGCTGCTGCTGGTCGCACCCGAGGGCGAGGCCGTCGGTCTGATGACGGCGCAGGGCCGGGCAGCTTCAAAACCTTCGGGCGGGGCCTTCGTGGTCACTACCTGGCTGCAAGAGGACGGCGACATCGCCACGCAAGAGCAATCGGCCGCCCGCCCCACCTGGCAGGGCGACAAGCGCGACCGCATGGCCGCGCTGCCGCAGGGCTGGCAAATCTGGCATTTCACCGGCAAGGGGGCCGAGACCCGCGCCCCCGCCGCCTGTCAGCCACGGCGCATCGTCGTGGTCGCGGCAAGGGTCAAGGGGGGCGACTGGCCCTGCCTGATGCTGGACTAGTCGCGCTTGCGGGAAACCGGGGCCATGGCCATCGGCTTCGATGACGACGGCCCGGTCCTGCGCGGCGTCAACGCCGCGCGCCGCGATCCGGGCTGATCAGATCCCCGCGTCGATGATCGCGCGGGCCAGGACCGGCACCGTATGCTGGTTCAGCCCGGCGATGTTCAGGCGCGAATCGCCGACCATATAGATCGCCGCGTCGGTTTTCAGCTTCTGGACCTGTTCCGGCGTCGCGCCCAGACGCGAGAACATGCCGCGATGCTGGCCGATGAAGTCGAAACGGTCGCTGCCCGATAGATCGCGCAGTTCGGACGCCAGTTGCGCGCGCAGCCCCAGCATGGTGTTCCGAACCTCCTCCAGCTCGGCGGCCCAGTCGGCGCGCAAGGCCTCGTCCGTCAGGATGGTGCTGACGATCCGGGAGCCGTGGTCGGGCGGGAAGGAATAGTTCTGGCGGTTCAGGAACGCCATCGAGCCTTGCGCCAGATCGCGCGCGGCACTGTTTTCCGCCAACGCGAACAGGATCCCGGTGCGTTCGCGATAGATGCCGAAGTTCTTGCTGCAGGACGCGGCGATCAGCACCTCGGGCAGGCGGGCGGCGATCAGGCGGGTCGCCTCGGCATCGGCGTCAAGCCCGTCGCCGAAGCCCTGATAGGCCAGGTCGATCAGCGGGATGGCGCCGGACTTTTCAAGGATCGCGGCGATCTCGGCCCATTGCTCCGGCGTCAGGTTCGCGCCGGTCGGGTTGTGGCAGCAGCCGTGCAGCAGCACGATGTCGCCCTTGCCGGCCTTGGCGATGTCGGCCTTCAGCCCATCGAAATCGACGCCGCGCGTTTCAGCGTCGAAATAGCGGTATTCCACGAAGGGCAGGCCCATGAACTTCATGATCGACAGGTGGTTGGGCCAGGTCGGGTTCGAGACATGGACCGTCACCCCCGGATTGGCCAGCCGCGCCAGTTCCAGCGCCTGCCGGATCGCGCCGGTGCCGCCCACCGTCGCCAGCGACGCCAGCCGGTCCGAGGGCACGTCCCGCAAAACCATCCGCGCCATGGCGTCGCGGTAATCCGTTTCTCCGGCCAGCCCCGTATAGGCCTTAGTCGTCTGGGTTTCCCAGATCCGCTGTTCCGCCGCCTTGACCGCCCGCATGACCGGCGTCACCCCCTGCGGATCCTTGTAGACGCCGACGCCCAGGTCGATCTTGCCCTGCCGGGTATCGGCCTTGAATTCCTCGATCAGCTTCAGGATCGAATCGGGGGCTTGCGGTTTGAGGTTCGACAGCATCAGGCGTCTCCGGTTGCGATGGGCAGGTCGGGGAAGCTGCCCCATTCGGTCCAGCTTCCGTCGTAAAGCGAGTGGTTGCGGTGCCCGATCCGCTCCAACGCCAGGGACAGCACGGCGGCGGTAACGCCGCTGCCGCAACTGGTGATGACGGGCTTTTTCAGATCGACCCCGGCGGCCTCGAATTCCGCGCGCAGGGACTCGGGCGCCTTCATCGTGCCGTCGGCGTTCAGCAGCCGCCCGAAGGGGACGTTCTTCGCGCCGGGGATATGGCCGGAGCGCAGGCCGGGGCGCGGCTCGGGCGCCTCGCCCCGGAACCGTTCGGCGGCGCGGGCGTCGACGATGTCGTGATCGCCCAGCTTGCTGGCGGCGGCGACCTGGGTCACGTCGCGCACCAGCCCCGCCTGGCGCTGCACGGTGATGTGGCGGTCGCGCAGGATCGGCGGCATGTCCTCGGTCGGGCGGCCCTCGGCCTGCCACTTGGCGAAGCCGCCGTCCAGCACCGCCACGTCGGTCTTGCCCATCAGCCGGAAGGTCCACCAGACCCGCGCGGCGCTGCGCACGTCGGAATTGTCATAGATGACGACCTGATGCCCGTCGCCCACGCCCATCGCCCGCATCCGGGAAATGAACAGTTCCACCGGCGGCGCCATGTGCGGCAGGGCGGACCGCTTGTCGGAAATCGCGTCGATGTCGAAAAACCGCGCGCCGGGAATATGCGCCGCGTCATATTCGACCCGGCCGTCGCGGCCGGTGGCGGGCATGTGCCAGCTTGCATCCAGGATGCGCAGGTCGGGATCGGTCAGATGCGCCGCCAGCCATTCGGTCGAGACCAGCGTTTTCGGATCGTCCTGCATGGCCCTCTCCGCTCATGATGCGGGCCTGATCTACAGGGCGATGCCCGCCCGCGCAATGGCCTGTCAGCCCTGCTTCAGCAGCCGCTGCTTCTGGCGGTTCCAGTCGCGCTTGGCGTCGGTTTCGCGCTTGTCGTGGTTCTTCTTGCCCTTGGCGACGCCGATCTTCAGCTTCACGATGCCACGGTGGTTGAAATACATCACCAGCGGCACCAGCGTCATCCCCTCGCGCCCGACGGCCTGCCACAGCCGGGCCAGTTCCTTGCGGCTGACCAGCAGCTTGCGCTTGCGGCGTTCCTCGTGCCCGAACACGCCGGCCTGCTTGTAGGCGGCGATATAGCCGTTGATCAGCCACAATTCGCCATCCTCGACCGAGGCATAGCTTTCGGCGATGTTCGACTGGCCGGTGCGCAGGGACTTCACCTCGGACCCCGTCAGGACGATCCCGACCTCGAGGTCGCTTTCGATGAAGTAATCGAAGCGCGCCCGCCGGTTCTCGGCGATGATCTTGTAGTTCTTGTCAGGATCCGTGGCCATGAAGGGTCAGATAGGGGCACGACAGGGATGTGTAAAGACAGACAGATGCGTTGCCGGACCCTGCTTTGCTACGCAGGCGCGATCCCGGCCGGTTTCTTCCCGGACCAGCCCGCCGGGAAAGAGAAAACGGCAGGCTGCAAGCCTGCCGCTTCATTTCACAGCCAGAAGGCGTCAGACGCGTTTCTTCCGGCGACGAAGTGCTGCCAGACCACCTACGCCGCCCAGCAGCAACAGGGCCGAAGCAGGCAGCGGGACCGGGGCAGGTTCATTGGCGACCAGGAACAGGCTATCGGGTCCATCGTTCAGATCCTCCCAGTTCACTGCAAAGCTTACCAGATCCGTCAGCGCATATCCGGCCAAGCTGGTAAATCCGGTAAGCAGGTAATCGGCAAACCCGACGCCGTTGTTGTTGTTCCCCACATTGCCGGTGGACCCCATGTAGCTGTCCACCACGCCGCCGTTCACGGACATCGTGAAGAAGGCAAGCGTCTGCGGCGTGTTCGTATCGTTTACGTCCACCCCGACAGCAAACCCGCCGGGGAACAGATCCAGCAGGGATCCAACGGTATAGGTGGGCGACGCCGCGCCAACCGTGTCTATGTTTCCGCCGTTGTTGTATACGGTGTAATCGAACCCTCCGGGCTGTTGCGGGCAATTGACGCCGCTGATGATGCACGGGCTGTTCTGGGCGTGCTGGTAGGTATTCTCCGTTACAGACACCAGATCCAGCGTGGCCGCATTCGCGATGTTGCCAAACATCGCAAACGCCGAGACGGCTGACGCCGCAAAAACGGTTTTCATACTAAGCACAACTAGCCTCCTCCCAGCAGTTTGCATTCTGGCAGTGTGAGGTCATATGCGCTGCCTCCCAAGCGTTAATCGTTAAAGACCCGCGTCTTGCAATCGGAAGCGGATAAATCCCGATATTTCGACCACCTCAGGGTAGAACCATGTTCATACTTATTAGCTCATATCGGAGAGACCTTCCCAATGTGGGCCAACACCCGAATCATTCAGCGACCGGCAAGCCTCTGATCCAAGTCCCGCATCCTGCATCGGGCAGAACCCAAATACCCCCGATCCAGAGGGGCAGACATGGCAGAACTGGCGGTTGAACTCGAACCACCGGCAAGGCAAGACTTGCTGCCACCATGCACCCCGGCCCTCGCAATCTCATCACCGACATCCCCGGCCTGCGCGTCGGCAATGCCGCCGATCCGCGCCTGAAATCCGGCGTCACGGTGCTGACCGGCGACAAGCCGTTCACGGCGGCCGTCCATGTCATGGGCGGGGCGCCGGGGACGCGGGAAACCCACCTGCTGGCCCCTGACAAGCTGGTAAGTCAGGCCGATGCGCTTGTCCTGTCGGGCGGGTCGGCGTTCGGGCTGGCGGCCTGCGACGGGGTGATGGCGGGGCTGGCTGCTGCGGGACGCGGCTTTGCCGTGGGCGCGGCGCGGGTGCCGATCGTACCGGGCGCCATCGTCTTCGACCTGCTGAACGGCGGCGACAAGGCGTGGACGCAGAACCCCTATCCCGCGCTTGGCGGGGCTGCCTTCGAGGCCGCCGGCGCGGATTTCGCCATCGGCACGGCGGGCGCGGGGACCGGGGCCACGACCGGGAACCTCAAGGGCGGGCTGGGATCGGCCTCGGCGGTGCTGGCCAGCGGCGCGACGGTGGGCGCCCTGGTCGTGGTCAACGCACTGGGCCGCGCCACGGTCGGCGAGACCCGGCATTTCTGGGCCGCACCGTGGGAACTGGATGCGGAATTCGGCGGGCTTGGCCTGCCAGCCGTCTTTCCGGCCGATCACGAGCCGCAGCCCGCCAAGCGGATGGGAGAGGCCACCACCATCGCCATCGTGGCCACCGACGCGGCCTTGGACAAACCCGCGCTGCAACGGCTGGCGACCGCCGCGCATGACGGCATGGCGCGCGCGCTTGTCCCCAGCCATACGCCCCTCGACGGCGATCTGGTCTTTGCGGTCTCGACCGGCGCAAGGCCGCTGGCCGATCCGGTCGCCGATTCGTTCCTGCTGGGCCATGCCGCCGCATCCTGCCTGGCGCGGGCGATTGCGCGGGCGGTCCATGCCGCCAGCCCCCGGCCGGGCGACGGCCAACCCTGCTGGCGCAACCTGCGCGCCTGAAAAGGGCGACGTGCAAGCCGCACGCCGCCCCGTCAGAGAGAGAGGGTCGCCAAGAGGGAAGCTTGACGATGCCTGTCCAACGCAGCCGATTGCCATTGGTTCACCGCTTTCGCCCTATGCGCGATTTTTTTCCGATCCGCGCGGCCCTGCGGCGATCTTTTGACATCGCCGCGACCGCGTGCTGATCATGGGCCAACCCGAGGAGAAGCCCGATGACCAAGCATTCAACCGACCTGAAGACCCTGCTGCGCGACCCCTCGCTGCTGGAAACCCGCGCCTTTGTGGCGGGCGAATGGGTCGATGCGGCGGACGGGGCCACCTTCGACGTGCGGAACCCCGCGCGCGGCGACGTGATCGCCCAGGTCGCCGACCTGAGCCGCGCCGAGGTCGCCCGCGCCATCCAGGCCGCGGCCGAGGCGATGAAGGGCTGGGCGGCCCGCACGGCCAAGGATCGCGCGCAGGTGATGCGCCGGTGGTTCGACCTGATGATGGCGAACCAGGACGACTTGGCGCGCATCCTGACCGCCGAAATGGGCAAGCCCTTCCCCGAGGCCAAGGGCGAGATCGCCTATGGCGCCAGCTTCATCGAATGGTTCGGCGAGGAAGCCAAGCGCGTCTATGGCGAGACGATCCCTGGCCACTTGCCCGACAAGCGCCTGACCGTGATCCGCCAGCCGATCGGCGTGGTGGGATCGATCACCCCCTGGAACTTTCCCAACGCCATGATCGCCCGCAAGGTCGGTCCCGCCCTGGCCGTGGGCTGCGGCTTCGTCGCCCGCCCCGCCGCCGAAACCCCGCTGTCGGCGCTGGCGATGGCGGTGCTGGGCGAACGCGCGGGGCTGCCCAAGGGGATCCTGTCGGTCGTCACCTCGTCACGGTCCAGCGAGATCGGCAAGGAGTTCTGCGAAAACCCGCTGGTGCGCAAATTGACCTTCACCGGCAGCACCGAGGTTGGGCGGATCCTGCTGCGCCAAGCCGCCGACCAGGTGCTGAAATGCTCGATGGAGCTGGGCGGCAACGCGCCCTTCATCGTCTTCGACGACGCCGATCTGGACGCGGCGGTCGAAGGCGCGATGGCGTCGAAGTTCCGCAACAACGGCCAGACCTGCGTCTGCGCGAACCGCATCTATGTGCAGGCCGGGGTGTATGACGCCTTCGCGCAGAAGCTGGCGGCGGCGGTCGACACACTGCGCGTGGGCGACGGGCTGGAGGACGGCGTGACCACTGGCCCGCTCATCAACGAGGACGCCGTGGAAAAGGTCGAGGAGCATATCCGCGACGTGCTGGACGGCGGCGGTCAGGTCGTCACTGGCGGCGAACGGATCGGGGGGCTGTTCTTCAAACCCACTGTCTTGACCGGCGTCACCGAGCGCATGAAGGTCGCGACCGAGGAAACCTTCGGCCCCCTCGCCCCCCTGTTCCGCTTCGACACCGAGGACGAGGTGATCGCCAAGGCCAATGACACGATCTTCGGCCTGGCCTCGTATTTCTACGCCCGCGACATCGGCCGCATCACCCGCGTGCAGGAAGGGCTGGAATACGGCATCGTCGGCGTGAACACCGGCATCATCTCGACCGAGGTGGCGCCCTTCGGCGGCGTCAAGCAGTCGGGCCTGGGCCGCGAGGGCAGCCGCCACGGCATCGAGGACTATCTGGAATTGAAATACATCTGCCTGTCGATCTGACAGATCGCAACGATTTCCGCCGCTTGAGGGAACACAAGGCGGGCCGGGCGCATTGACAGGCGAAGCCCCGCCCGTCCGGTTCCAGCGGGGTCATCTGGAAAAAGGGGAAGTGCATGGAAGGTTTTGGCTGGATTCTGTCGATCATCCTGGGCGCCATCGCGGGCTGGATCGCGGAAAAGATCATGAAAAGCGACCACGGCCTGCTGCTGAACATCATCCTGGGCATCGTCGGCGCGCTGCTGGGCAACTGGCTGGCCCGCGCGATCTTCGGCACCACGGCAGGCGGCGCCATCGGGCAATTGGTCATCGCCGTCATCGGCGCCTGCATCCTGATCGCCCTGGGCAGGCTGATTCGCCGCAACACCTGAAGCAACAGGATGGAAAAAGGCCGGTGCGGAACGCCGCACCGGCCTTTTTCATGCGCGGACGGGATGCGCGATCAACGGTCCCGGCCGTCCTCGTCCTCGTCATCCTCGTCCCGGTCGGGCAGGTTGAAGAAGCTGTCGGCGTTCAGATCAGGCTCGGGCGCCTTGTCCTCGTCCCGCGTCAGCGAGAAATTCTCCAGCCCCGCGATGGACGAGGGCAGGCGCGGCTCGTCGCTCATGGCCAGCGAGGTTTCGGTGCTGACCAGCTTGCGGCGTTCGTCATCGCTCATCACCTCGCCCGAACCGCTTTTCTTGGCGGCCTTCTGGACGGCGGCGTCCAGTTCGGTCTGGCGGCACAGGCCGAGGGCCACCGGGTCGATGGGCTGCATGTTCTGGATGTTCCAGTGCGTGCGCTCGCGGATCGAGGCGATGGTCGGCTTCGTCGTGCCCACCAGCTTGGCGATCTGCGCATCGGCCAGCTCGGGGTGGAACTTCACCAGCCACAGGATCGCATTGGGGCGGTCCTGCCGCTTGGACAGCGGCGTATAGCGCGGCCCGCGGCGCTTTTCCTCGCCCTCGGCGGCGGGGTTGTGCTTCAGGCGCAGGACATAGGTCGGGCTGGCCTCGCCCTTGCGGATTTCCTCGGCGTCAAGCTGGTTCGAGGCCACCGGGTCATAGCCCTTGACCCCCGCCGCCACGTCGCCATCGGCGATGCCCTGCACTTCCAATTCGTGCAGGCCGCAGAAATCGCCGATCTGCTTGAAGCTCAGCGTGGTATTGTCCACCAGCCAGACGGCGGTCGCCTTGGCCATCAGCGGCTTGCTCATGTCAATCTCCTTCGCATGTCTGCCCCGAACAATAGGCGGCTTCGCCGGAAAAACGGCTTTTGGCGGCTGCCATTCCTCGTTTTCGGGGGGAATTGACAGGTGATATAGCGATTCTGCCGCGCGGGGAAAAGAGGATTCGCATCCTCGCCATGGACGACGCCCCCGCCGCCATGCAAGGTGGCGGCATGAAACACGCGCTGCTGTTCCTGATGCTGCTGGCCGGCCCCGCCCGATCCGACGGGGTGGCGGGGGATTTCGACTATTACGTGCTGTCGCTCAGCTGGCAGCCAAGCTGGTGCCGCACCACCGGCGACGGGCGGGACGCGCGCGAGTGCCGCCGGGGCAGCGGCCGGGACTTCACCGTCCACGGGCTCTGGCCGCAATACGAACAGGGCTGGCCGGATTACTGCAGCACCGACGAACGCGACCCGTCCCGACGCGAGACGCAGGCGATGGCCGACATCATGGATCCGGGCCTGGCCTGGCATCAGTGGCAAAAGCACGGCCGCTGCTCGGGCCTGTCGGCGCGCGACTATTATGCGACGCTGCGCGCGGCTGCCGAAGGGATCGCCATCCCCGCGCCCTTCGACGATCTGCCGCGCGACATCACCCTGCCCCCCGCCGTGGTCGAGGACGCCTTCATCGAGGCGAACCCGGATCTGGCGCTCGACGGCATCACCGTCACCTGCAAGGCCGAAGCCCTGGCCGAAGTCCGCATCTGCCTGACCCGCGACCTGCAACCGCGCGACTGCGCGCCGGACGTGCGGCGGGACTGTTCCCGGCCGCGCGTCCTGATGGAACAGGTGCGCTGAAACAGGGGGGCGCTGCCCCCGTCCTTCGGACTCCCCCGGGATATTTTCGCACAGAAGATGGTGGCGTTCAGAATTTCTTAATCTGTTGGCGTGATCATGGGCGGGCGGTACAGGCGGGGACGCCGATGACCGCCACAGGAGATGCCACAGACCTTGGGGACGAGCGCCCGCAAGGTCTGTGTGCGTGCCTGCATCTTCTGTGCTTCAAATATCCCCGCCGGAGGCTCCTGCCGGTGCCTCAGTCGGCATCGCCCGCCACCTTCAGCACGATCTTGCCGATGTGCTGGCTGCCTTCCATGCGCCGATGGGCCTCGGCCGCGTCCTTCAGCGCGAATTCGCTGTCGATCGTGACCCTGACAGTCCCGGCCGAGATCAGCGGCCACAGGCTCTTGCGCAGCGCCTCGGCGATCTCGGCCTTGGCGGCATCCGATTGCGGGCGCAGGGTCGATCCGGTGACGGTCAGGCGCTTGGCCATGATCTGCGCAAAGTTCAATTCGACCTTCGGGCCTTCCAGGAAGGCGATCATCACCAGCCGCCCGTCCGGGGCCAGGGCACGGATGTTCCTGGGGATATAGCTGCCGCCGACCATGTCCAGGATCAGATCGGCGCCGTCCTCGGCCGCGATGACCTTGGTGAAATCCTGCGTGCGATAGTTGATGGCGGTAGCGCCCAGGGCCGCGATGGCCGCGCATTTCTGGTCGCTGCCCGCCGTGGCGAAAACGCGGGCGCCCAGGGCACGGGCGACCTGGATCGCCATCATGCCGATGCCCGACGTCCCGCCATGGACCAGGAAGCGCTCGCCCCCGGTCAGGCGGCCGCGCGTGACCACGTTCGACCAGACGGTGAAGGCGGTTTCCGGCAGGCAGGCGCCGTCGCGCAAGGACAGCCCATAGGGGATGCGCAACGCATGGTCGGCATGGCAGACCGCATATTCGGCGTAGCCGCCGCCCGGCAGCAGCGCGCAGACCTGTTCGCCCTTTTTCCAGCGGGTCACGCCCGCGCCCATGCCGACGATCTCGCCCGAGGCTTCGAGCCCCGGCAGGTCGGAGGCGTCGGAGGGCGGGGCATAGCTGCCCTGGCGTTGCAGCACGTCGGGGCGGTTGACGCCGGCATAGGCCACCCGGATCAGAATCTGGTCGTGGCGCGGCACGGGGACCGGACGGCTGGTCACGCGCAGCATGTCTGCATCGCCGGGAGCGGCGATCTCGACCGCGGTCATGGCGTCGGGGAACATTCTCTCTCCTTACGGGCGGGTACGGCCGGGCAGGTCTCGCGACTGCGGCGCGCGGATCCAGCCCAGGGTCATCGAGGCCAGCGTCGCCGCCCCCGGCAGCTTGCGCAAGGTCGATTTGACCTGTTCGAACCGCATCACCCCGTCGATGCGGCGGTCGATGAAGGCGCGGGTTTCCGCATGGTCCGGCGAATCGTCGCCCAGCCAGAACAGCACCGTGGCGCTGATCACCGCCGACAAGGTGGCGCGCTTGGAGTACCAGTTCACGTCGCGCGAGGTGTCGCCGAGACCCGTCCAGATCACATCCGCCGTTTCCCAGACCAGCCGCGCGGCCAGCGCCGCGTTCTGCGGCAGCGACAGGGTGGCTGCGCCTGCGCGCACCAGTTCGGCATCGACCAGCACCAGCCGCCGCCAGATCGCCTCGGCCACGCGGTCGCGGAACCGGCCGCCCGGCGGGGTCTGGGACAGGCTGTCGCGCAGCATCGCGTCCGCGCGGCGGTGATAGGCGGCGGCCAGCCCCGCGCCGCCTTGCGGGAAATGCACCCGCGCCAGGTCGGGCGACATGGCCAGGTCGCGCGCGCCGGCCATCAGGGCGCGGTCGTTCATGCCTTCGAACGGGACATGGGTCAGGGCGGCGTCAAGAAGCGCGTCGCGGTCGGTCCGGGTCATGGCAACCTCTCTGGTCTGGACAAGGGCGCCCGGCTTTGATAGGGGGGCGCATCCTGCAATCTTGCAACTCTAACCTAGGAAGGTGGTGACAACCACATGCAGGTCAATGTTCGCGACAACAACGTCGAACAGGCGCTTCGTGCCCTGAAGAAAAAACTTCAGCGCGAGGGTGTGTTCCGCGAAATGAAGCTCAAGCAGCATTTCGAGAAACCGTCCGTGAAGAAAGCCCGTGAGCAGGCCGAGGCCGTGCGCCGCGCCCGCAAGCTGGCGCGGAAGAAGGCGCAACGCGAAGGCGCTCTCTGAACGCAGCGCGAAGGCGTCCTGTAAGACGACGCGATCTTCGTTTCAGTCAGACCCCCGCGGCATAAGCTGCGGGGGTCTGCGTATCGGCTCCCTACCGAAGCAGGTGCAGGTCCAGGGCATCCGCCGTGGACGGCCCCATCAGAGAGCCGTGGTTTTCCTGCGGATAGGGGCGATACATCACGTCCAGTCCCCGGATTCCCGACAGGATCCGCACCAGCGATGTCGGATCGTGGGGGTGGTTCTGCCGCGCCCGGCCTGCCTGGGCGATCATCACCTGGACCCCAGGATCGACCCGTCCGCCCGCCGCCGCGACGCCCCCGGCGAAAGCCGCCGCCTCGCGCTGCGATTCGCCCGCGTTCCACCAGACCGAGGGGTCGGCGGCGACATGGCGGGCGAACAGATGAGGACGGTTGAACAGCGTATGCAGCACGAACAACCCGCCCAGCGAATGGCCGTAAAGGGTCATGTCGCCCTGATCCAGCGGATAGCGGCGGGCCAGTTCCGGCAGAAGCTCGTCCCCGATCATCGCCAGGAACGCCTCTCGCCCTCCGGTCAGGCGGTCGCGCGGCGCGCTGCGATACCCCAGGATCGGCAGCACCGGCGCCATCGCGCGCGAAGTCAGATCCACCCAGCGGCGGTTGGCGCCTTCATAGCTGATGCCGAACAGGATCACCGGCGCGCCCGGCGCGCGGGTTTCCCGATGGGTCCAGAACTGCGGGAAGGTGGTGGCCCCGTCCAGCGACAGGATCACGGAATAGCCCTGCTGCGGCGGCGGCGCGTCGGGCAGGCCCACGAAGATGCGCCATTGCCTGCCTTCAGGACCGAAGGCGAAATGGCTGGCGCGGGGATGGTCGATTTCCGGGGGCGGATCGTGGCGGCGCGGCTGGGCTTTCGCGGGGGTTGCCGCCGTGGCGGCCAGCAGGACCAACAGATGACGGCGGATCATGGATTACACCGGGATCGCCGTGGTGCGGAACACCGTGCGCAGCGCGAAGGACGAATGCATCTGCGCCACGCCCGGCAGGCGGGCCAGGTGCTGGCGGTGGATGCGGGCGAAATCGTCGGTATCCTCGACCACGATCTTCAGCAGGTAATCGGCGGATCCGGCCATGAGGTGGCATTCCAGCACGTCGGGGATCGCCCGCACGCCCTTTTCGAAAGCCTCCAGCACCTCGTCCGCCTGGCCGGACAGGGTGATTTCCACGAAGACGGTGGTCTGGCGGCGCAGCTTGCGCGCGTCCAGCAGCGCCACATAGCCGTGGATCACGCCCGCCTCCTCCAGCCGCTGGACGCGGCGATGGCAGGCGGACGGCGACAGATGCACCCGCAGCGCCAGTTCGGCGTTGCTGATTCGGCCTTCCTTCTGAAGCAGGGCCAGAATGCGGCGGTCTATTGCATCGAGATCGGACATGGCGGGATAATCTTCGACCCAGCGGGAAGGTGCCAGGGTTTTTTCGTCGTCAGCGACCTGGGCCGCGCCTAATCTCCGCAACATCATGCGGACGGTCGGTGCCACACTGGCTCAAAACAAGGGAGGATGAACATGAAGATCGGTTGCCCCAGGGAAATCAAGCCGCAGGAATTCCGCGTCGGCATGACGCCCGCCGCCGTGACCGAGGCCGTCGCCAGGGGTCACGATGTCGTCGTGGAAACCGGCGCGGGGCTAGGCGCGGGCTTCACGGACGAGGATTACGCCGCAGCCGGGGCCGGGATCGCGCCGGACGCAGCCTCGGTCTTTGCGGCCGCCGAGATGATCGTCAAGGTCAAGGAGCCGCAGGCCGCCGAACGGGCGATGCTGCGCGACGGGCAGGTGCTGTTCACCTATCTGCATCTTGCCCCCGATCCCGAACAAACCCGCGACCTGCTGGCCTCGGGCGTCACCGCCATCGCCTATGAGACGGTGACGGACGCGCGCGGCGGGCTGCCTTTGCTGGCGCCCATGTCCGAGGTCGCCGGGCGGCTGGCCCCGCAGGTCGGATCCTGGGCGCTGCAAAAGGCCAATGGCGGGCGCGGCGTCTTGCTGGGCGGGGTGCCGGGTGTGCGGCCCGCCAATGTGGTGATCATCGGCGGCGGCGTGGTCGGCACGGCGGCGGCGCGGGTGGCCGTGGGCATGGGCGCGAATGTCACCGTCACCGACAGATCGGTGGCGCGGCTGTCATACCTGGACGACATCTTCATGGGGCGGCTGACCACGCAATATTCCAGCGCGGCGGCCACGGCCGACCTGATCCGCACGGCGGACATGGTGATCGGCGCGGTGCTGATCCCTGGCGCGGCCGCGCCCAAGCTGGTGACGCGCGACCAGCTGTCCACCATGCAGCCCGGCGCTGTGCTGGTGGACGTGGCCATTGACCAGGGCGGCTGTTTCGAGACATCCCGCGCCACCACCCACCAGGATCCCATCTATGAGGTTGACGGCATAGTGCATTACTGCGTGGCCAACATGCCGGGCGCGGTGGCGCGCACCTCGACCCAGGCGCTTGGCAATGCGACGCTGCCCTTCCTGCTGGCCCTGGCCGACAAGGGCTGGCGGCAGGCGGTGCAGGACGATCCGCATCTGCGCGCCGGGCTGTCCACGCATGGCGGCCGCCTGACCTCGGCCCCGGTGGGCGAGGCCCTGGGGCTGGAGGCGATCACCCCCGACCGGCTTCTGGCGCAGTAGGCAAGGCGCCCGGCGCGGGCGAACCGCGCCGGGCAATGGGTCAGGCGCGGGGGATCAGGCGCGGGGCGCCGGGTGGTCCTGCCAGCCGGTGCGGTCGGCCAGCAGGTCGCGGATCTGCGCCAGCAGTTCTTCCTGCGTGGGGGCCGCCACGACGACCTCTTCCTCTTTCGGTTTGGCGGCGATGGTCTGAAGGCGGTTCACGGCCTTGACCAGCAGGAACACCGCCCAGGCGATGATCAGGAAGTTCAGCACCGCCATCGCGAAGGAACCATAGGCAAAGACCGCCGCGCCGGAATCGCGGGCCGCCGCCAGGCTGGCGCCTTCGGGAACATTGCCCGACAGGACGAAATACTTGTTGGTGAAATCGACACCGCCGGTCAGCAGGCCCAGGATCGGGTTGATAAGATCGGCCACCACGGAATTCACGATCGCTGTGAAAGCCGCCCCGATGATGATGCCGACGGCAAGGTCGATGACATTGCCGCGGGCGATGAATTCCCGAAATTCTTTGATCATGACGCTGTCCCTTGTTAACGCGCGCGTTCGCCATGCACAAAGCATGGGGCGCGCGACATCAAAAGGCAATTCCGCACGATTTGCATGGGAAAAACGTGCGGCGTCAGGCCCGCCTTGTGTCAGGCGGGCCACATGCGTCAGACGGGTGCGGTCAGTTCGCCGGGGCGGGTTCGGCCTCGGCCAGCTTGGCGTCGATGACGGCCTTCATGTCGTCCCAAGGCTGGTTCTGGACCTTTTCGCCGCCGATGATGAAGGTCGGCGTCGCCTCGATCCCGTCGGCGGTGGCGTTCTTCTGGAAGGTTGCGATCAGCTGTTCGGCCTTGGCGGTGTCTTCCCAGCAGGCGGTCATCTGGTCTTCGGTCATGCCCGCCTTCAGGCCGATCTTGCGCAGGTTGGCCGCGATCTCCTCTCCGGTGCCGCCGGCCAGCCAGTCCTTTTGTTCGTCGAACAGCATGTGGGATACGGGATAGAACTTATCGTCGCCGCCGCAGCGCGCCAGGACGCCCGCCCACAGGCCAGGCTGGTCGAAATACACGTCGCGCTGGATGAACTTCACCTTGCCGGTATCGACATACTCGGCCTTGAGCTTCGGCCAGTTCTCGGCATGGAAATTGGCGCAATGGCCGCAGGTGAAGCTGGCATATTCGACGATGGTCAGGGGCGCGTCCTCGGATCCCATGGCGATGTCGGGCAGGGTCGCGGTCGCGTCGGCGTCCTGGGCCATCGCGGCGGGGGCGGCCAGGGCAAGCGCCAGGGCCGCGACGGCGAAACGGGTCAGCATGGAAAATCCTTTCGGTGGTTCCGGTGTCGTTTGGTTTCGATGTTCAGGGCCAGCAGCGCCATCGCCTGCGCCAGGGCCGGATCCTGGAACTGACGGCCGATGCGGTCGGCCTTTTCGACGATCTGCGGATCGGGCGGCGCGGCCTGGACGGGGGCCGGGGCAAAGACCGCCTGCCCTTCGGCGAACCCGCTGGCCGCCGTCTGGGTCAGCACGATCCGCTGCACCGCGTTATAGCCATAGCAGGCGTTCACCCGGTCGCGCAGCTGCGGCAGCTGCATTTCCACCAGCGGCGCGACGGGGCCGGCGGTCAGCAGCGTCAGGGTGGCGCCGAACCCGCCGCGCGCGTGGCTGATGCGCACCGGCCGGGTCATCCCGGCAAGCCGGGGACCGGCGATCTCGGGCCAATTGGTCAGCAGACGGGCCATGGCGAATCCCCGCCCCTCGGCCGCCTTCTGCACCCGGTCGGCCAGCAGCGCCGACGCTTGCTGGAAGCCGCGCCTGCGGCTTGCCTGGGGGTTGCGGGGACGGTCGGACGCTTTTGCCATCTTTGCCTGGTGCATTGTCACCCCCATATCCTTAATCAGCCCCGGCGCGGGATGAAAGCGCGTCCGGAAAGCGAGGGACTGAATATTGCGTGACACCAAGGTGATCGCCCCGCATCTGCTGGACTGGTACGACCGCCACGCGCGCGTCCTGCCTTGGCGCGTCCCGCCGGGCGGCGGGCCGAATGGGGGCGCGGCCGACCCCTATCGCGTCTGGCTGTCCGAGGTGATGCTGCAACAGACCACCGTCGCGGCGGTCAAGGCCTATTTCGAACGATTCACGACGCTGTGGCCCAGCGTGCAGGATCTGGCCGCCGCGCCGGATGCGCAGGTGATGGCCGAATGGGCGGGGCTTGGATACTATGCCCGCGCCCGCAACCTGCTGGCCTGCGCGCGGGCGGTGACGGCCGCTGGCGGGTTTCCGGACACGCGCGACGGGCTGCGGGACTTGCCGGGGATCGGGGCCTATACCTCGGCCGCGATCGCGGCGATCGCCTATGACGCGCCGGAAACGGTGGTGGACGGCAATGTCGAACGGGTGGTGGCGCGGCTGTTCGCGGTGGAAACGCCCCTGCCCGCCGCCAAGCCCGAACTGGTGGTCCTTGCCGAAACGCTGACGCCCCGCAATCGGCCCGGCGATTACGCGCAGGCGATGATGGATCTGGGCGCGACGATCTGCACGCCGCGCAACCCGGCCTGCGGCATCTGCCCGCTGATCGACGATTGCGACGCCCGTGCCGCAGGCATCGCCGCCAGCCTGCCGCGCAAGACGCCGAAGGCTGCCAAGCCCGACCGCAGCGGCATCGCCTGGGTCGCCCGCCACGGTGACGCCGTGCTGTTCGAGGAACGCCCGGCCAAGGGCCTGCTGGGCGGCACGCTGGCCTTCCCCTCGGCCCATTGGGACGGGCGCGACCTGCCGCCGCCCGGCATTGCCGCCTGGCGAGAGATCGGCCATGTCCGCCATGTCTTCACCCATTTCACCCTGTCCTTGCAGGTGATGCTGGGCGATCTGGACGGCCCGCCCACGCGCGGCCGCCTGGTGCCCCTGCGGCATATCGACCGCAGTTCCCTGCCCGGCCTGATGCGCAAGGTCTGGGATATGGCGCGCGCCGACATCGCTGCGTAATGTCCTGTGGATGAGCGATTCAACCCCCAGCAGACTGCCCGCCGCCGCGCCCTTCTGGATGTCGGTGGTGATGCTGCCGCTGGTCGCCCTGGCCGCCTGGAACGGCGGCTTGTGGTGGATGCTGCTGCCCGGTTACGCCTGGTATCTGACCATCGCGCTTGACGGGGTGCTGGGCCTGAATCCGGCGAACCCGGATCCGGGGACCGAAACCCGCGCCCTGTTCTGGCACCGCGCCGTCACGGTGATCTGGTTCCCGCTGCAATTCGCGGCGATCTTCGGTTCGATCTGGTATGCGGCCCATTCCGGGCATCTGTCGGGGCTGGAAAAGCTGGGCCTGTTCTTTGGCATCGGCGTGCTGTCGGGCAGCATCGGCATGGTTTACGCCCATGAGCTGCTGCACCAGAAGACCGCCGTCGAACGCTGGATGGGCGACTTGCTGCTGGCATCCACCCTGTATTCGCATTTCCGCACCGAGCACCTGCTGGTCCATCACGCCTGGGTCTCGACCCCGCGCGACGCCGTGTCGGCGCGCTATAACGAGGGGTTCTATCGCTTCTTCGCGCGGGTGCTGCGCGACGGCCCGCGCAGCGCCTGGCGGGCGGAAACCCGGCTGCTGGCGCGGGCGGGCCGCAGCCCCTGGGACCGCCGCAACCCGTTCTGGCGATACGCCGCGCTGCAAGGGGCGATGATCGCGCTGGCCTTGGCGCTTGGCGGGGCGCAGGGGCTGGCGCTGTTCCTGTTCCAGGCCTTCGTCGCGATCTGGCAGCTTGAACTGACGAATTACGTCGAACATTACGGCCTGACCCGCAAGCATCTGGGCAAGGGGCGATACGAGCCTGTCCTGCCGCGCCACAGCTGGAACGCCAGCCGTAGGGCGTCGAACTGGCTGCTGATCAACCTGCAACGCCATTCGGATCATCACACCAAGCCCGACCGGCGGTTTCCGCTGCTGCAAACCTATGGCGCGAACCAGGCGCCGCAACTGCCGCTGGGCTATCCGGCGATGACCTTCGTCGCCATGGTCCCGCCCTGGTGGCGGCGTCGCATGAACCCGCGCGTCCGGGCGTGGCGGCGGCAGTTTTACCCCGAGGTGACGGATTGGGGACCGTATAACCGGGGCGAACTGCCGATGCCGAGGAATGCGCTGTAGCAGCCCATGACTGGCGAAGGCCATCGCCTTCGCCACGCCGCGACATCGTCACCGGAACCGCCGGGCCTCAAAGGCCCGGCCAGCGCCCGCCCCGCCCCCGGCGGGCGCCGGCCTCTCGTGGTCGCGGGACGGCACCGTCCCTGATGGCAAGGTCGCATGGCGGACGGGGGAAACGCAGTGCGTTTCCTTGTCCCGTCCGGTCAACGTCACGGCACAATCACCCGCGTCCCCGGCGCAGCCCGCCGGGCGATCCACATCAGATCCCGACGCGCGAAGGCAATGCAGCCCTCTGTCCCGAAACCGGGCCTGCGCCACTGATGCAGGAAGATCGCCGATCCGCGCCCCGGCACCGCATCGGGCCAGTTCCAGTCGGTGGTCAGGATCAGGTCATACAGCGGATCCGCCCTCCGCAGCCGTTCATGGCTGGCGGCCAGCGGGGCGCGGGCATGATGGTTATACCCCGGATGATCCGGCGCATCGCACCACAGATCGCCCGGCCCGATGGGTCGCGCCCAAGGCGCGGGCGGGGGCAGACGGTCGGGGCGGTACCACAGCCCGGTGATCCGCCAGATCCCGGCGGGGGTGGCGCCGTCGCCCTCGCGCTTGTCGCGGGTCACGCCGCTCTTGCCGATGCTGCAAGGAAACAGCCGCCCCCGGAACCGCACCCCCTGCGGCGTCAGGACCAGATCGCCCGGCGTCACAGCAGATGCCCCGATTTCGCCGCTTTGGTGTCCAGATAGCCGGTGTTGAAGCGGTTGCGGCCGACCACCAGCGGCACCCGTTCCGCCACGGCGATGCCGTGGCTTTCCAGCATGGCCACCTTGCGCGGGTTGTTCGTCATCAGCCGCGCCGCCGAAAATCCCATCCGCCGCAGCAGCGCCGCGCCGATGCGGAAATCGCGTTCGTCATCCTCGAACCCCAGCCGGTGGTTGGCCTGCACCGTATCGAACCCCTGGTTCTGCAACGCATAGGCGCGCATCTTGTTGGCCAGCCCGATCCCCCGGCCTTCCTGGTTCAGATACAGCAGCACCCCCTGCCCCGCCTGACCCATCGCCGCCAGCGCGGCATGAAGCTGCGGGCCGCAATCGCATTTCAGGCTGCCCAGCACATCGCCGGTGAAGCAGGCCGAATGCAGCCGCGCCAGGACCGGGGCGTCCCTGGGGGGATCGCCGATCTCGATGGCGTAATGTTCGGCCCCGCCATCGTCGGGGCGGAAGATGTGCAGGCGCGATTTCTCGGCCGCGGCCAGCGGCAGGTTGGCGGCGGCGACCGGGGCCAGGGCCGCCTCATGCGCAAGCTGCGCCAGCAGCGGGCCGGGCGCGACCTGGGTCAGACCGGGCAGCGGCGCGCTTGCCACCACCAGAACGGCGGGCAGAAGCTGCGCCGATTTCGCCAGCGCCAGTCCGGCCAGATGCGGCGTCGCGTCGCCGTCGCGTTCCGTGAACAGCGGCCCCTTCATCGGCGTCATCAGATCGCCCGAGGGATCGGCCAGCGCCCGCAGCCAGGCATGGTCGGCCTCCGGCGGCACGATCACGCGGGCCAGCCCGTCGTCATAGGCCCGCGCCTTCAGCGTCTCGGCCCGGCGCTCGGTCAGGGCCAGCACGGGCCGGCCCAGGGCGCGGATCGCGTCCAGCCGTGCGGGCGACAGCGTTTCCACCGCCGCGAGCAGGTGCCCGCCGATCATCACCGGCAGGCCCATGCGCAGATCGGTCCGCGCGCGGGACACGACCTCGGTCAGGGTGGGGATCAGGCTCATGGACGGTCCCGGAGTTTTGAAACAATTTGAAACATAAGCATCCATGCCGACAACTCCATGTGAGATTTCCGACATGATGCTGGACGGGCGGCGCGGCCTCGCCCACGTCTTTGCGCAACAAGAGACAGGAGGCAACATGCCCGGACTGAAAAAAATCCTGCTGGTCGATGACGAGGAAGACCTGCGCGAGGCCCTGGCCGAACAATTGACCGCCACCGACGACTTCGATGTGACCGAGGCCGGCAGCGGCGCGGCCGCCGTCGAGGCCGCCAAGGGCGCGATCTTCGACCTGGTGATCCTGGACGTGGGCCTGCCCGACACCGACGGGCGCGAGTTGTGCAAGAAGCTGCGCAAGCTGAACGTCAAATGCCCCATCGTGATGCTGACCGGCCACGACACCGACGCCGACACCATCCTGGGCCTGGACGCCGGCGCCAACGATTACATCACCAAGCCGTTCAAGTTCCCGGTCCTGCTGGCCCGCCTGCGCGCGCAGCTTCGCACCCATGAACAGTCCGAAGACGCGATCTTCCAGTTGGGCCCGTACACCTTCAAGCCGGCGATGAAGATGCTGATCGACCAGAAGGACCGCAAGATCCGCCTGACCGAGAAGGAAACCAACATCCTGAAATTCCTGTACCGCGCCCAGGACGGGGTGGTGGCCCGCGACGTGCTGCTGCACGAGGTCTGGGGATACAACGCGGGCGTGACCACGCATACGCTGGAAACCCACATCTATCGCCTGCGCCAGAAGATCGAACCCGATCCCAGCAATGCGCGCCTGCTGGTGACGGAATCGGGAGGCTATCGGCTGGTGGCGTGACGTGGCTTAACGGTCAAGTCATACCGCCGCAATTCGTCCATCAATGCCGCCGTCCCCCGGTGTCGTCGCTGGCCGTCCGCGCGCTGCGGCGACACCGATCTGCGCGTCCATGCAAGCTTGCCCATTGACGGCCTCGTCGGGGTTCCGCCGTTCTCGGCGGACGCCTGACGCTGCGTCGCAGGCGGCAAAAACTTGCCCAGGCTCCGGGAGGCCCGCATCCGTGCGCGTCAGAAATCCAGGCCCAGATCCAGCACGGGCACCGAATGGGTCAGCGCGCCGACCGAGATATAGTCGACCCCCGTCGCCGCAACCTCGGCGATGCGCGGCAGGCGCATGTTGCCCGAGGCCTCCAGCACCACGCGGCCCTGCGCCATGGCGACCGCGCGGTGCAGCGCGGCGGTGTCCATGTTGTCCAGCAGGACCACGTCGGCGCCGCCCTCGTCCAGGACTTCGGCCAGTTGGTCCAGGTCGTCGACCTCGATCTCGACACGCATCATGTGCGAGGCGCGGGCCTTCACGGCCCCCAGCACGGCGCGGATGCCGCCGCCTGCCGCGATGTGGTTGTCCTTGATCAGGATCGCGTCGGACAGCGAAACGCGGTGGTTGAAGCCGCCGCCATGCAGCACCGCCTGTTTTTCCACCAGACGCAGGCCGGGCGTGGTCTTGCGGGTGCAGGTGATGCGGGCGGCGGTGCCGCGCGTCTCGGCCACGAAGGCCGCCGTCATGGTGGCGATGCCCGACAGGCGGCCCGCGAAATTCAGCGCCACCCGCTCGGCCGACAGGATCGCGGCGGCGTCGCCCTCGATCCGGGCCAGCGTGTCGCCGGGGGCGAAGGCGGCGCCGTCGGGGACCAGAACCTCCAGCCGCAGGGCCGGGTCGATCAGGCGGAAGGCCAGCGCGGCAAGCTGCATCCCCGAGGCGGTGCCCGCCTGGCGCGCGCGGATGGCGCCGCGGGTGCGGGTGCCCTGCGGGATCACCGTGCGGGTGGTGATGTCGCCATGCGCGCCCAGATCCTCGATCAGGGCCGCGCGGACCAGGGGTTCCAGGATCAGGTCGGGCAAGGGCGGGGTCATGACGGCTCCGGTTCGGGGATGGGGCGTAGCGCCAGGGCCTCGGCCAGGGTCATGCGGCTGCGGCGGGCATCGGGCAGCGGGTCGGGGAAATCGGTGCGGCAATGGGCGCCCCGGCTTTCCTGGCGGGCCAGGGCGGCGGCGCAGATCAGCGTGGCGGTGGCGGTCATGTTGGCCAGGCGCGGACAGTCGGGCTGTGCGGCCTCGATCCGGGCGATGCCGCGCAGGGCTTCCGTCAGGCCCTGGGCGTCGCGCAGGACGCCCGCGCCTGCGGTCATGGCCTGGCGCAGGCGCGCCACCAGGACGGGATCGGGCGGCGCGGCGGGGGCCGGATCGGGCAAGGCGACCGGGGCGGCAGGCGGGCCGTCGCGGCCGATCGACAGCGCCGCCCGGCGCGCGAAGACCAGGGCCTCCAGCAGCCCGTTCGAGGCCAGGCGGTTCGCGCCGTGCAGCCCGGTCGAGGCCGCCTCGCCGCAGGCCCAGAGGCCGGGCAGGCTGCTGCGGCCATCCAGATCGGTGGCGATACCGCCCATATGGTAATGCGCCGCCGCCGCGACCGGGATCGGCCGGCGCGCAGGGTCGATGCCCGCCCGCGCGCAGGCCGCCGCCACGGCCGGGAAATCCGCCGCGATGCGGGGTCCGAGCGCGCGGCAATCCAGCGCGGGACGGCGGCCCGCCCGGGCCTCGGCGTAAACGCCGCGGGCCACGATGTCGCGCGGGGCCAGTTCGGCATCGGGATGCAGCGCGGTCATGAAGCGGACGCCATGGGCGTTGACCAG
Organism: Paracoccus haematequi; assembly: GCF_900631945.1. Taxonomy (GTDB): domain Bacteria; phylum Pseudomonadota; class Alphaproteobacteria; order Rhodobacterales; family Rhodobacteraceae; genus Paracoccus; species Paracoccus haematequi_A. The sequence continues at coordinate 121,179 of NZ_UZWE01000024.1, read as the reverse complement.
ATGCGCGCCTTCGCCGCGCAGCGCCTCGGTCGCAAGGGGCGCAGGATCGGCGCCGCTGGCGATGGCGGTGGGGTGGAACTGCACGAATTCCGCGTCCGAGATCACCGCGCCCGCGCGGGCGGCCATGCCCAGGGCCTCGCCCCGGATGCGCGGCGGATTGGTCGTGACGGCGTAAAGCCCGCCCGAGCCACCGCCGGCGATCAGCACCGCCGGGGCCGCGACCGTCACCGTTGCCGATCCCGAGGACCGCGCCAGGTCGATCCCCGCCACGCGGCCGCCGTCCGTCCGCAGCCCGGTCGCCACCCAGCCCTCGGCCACCTGGACCGAGGGCGTGGCCCGGATGGCGGCGGCCAGGGCGCGCATGATCTGCGCCCCCGCCTGGTCGCCCTGGACGCGGACGACGCGGGCCAGGCTGTGCGCGGCTTCGCGCGACAGGACATAGCCGCCCGCCGCGCCGCGGTCGAAGGGCGTGCCCAGCGCCGTCAGGCGCAGGATGTGGTCGCGCGCCTCGGCCGTGACCAGCCGGGCCACGTCGGCATCGACAAGGCCCGCCCCCGCCCGCAGCGTGTCGGCGGCGTGCAGCGCGGCGCTGTCGGCCGGGTCCATCGCCGCCGCGACCCCGCCCTGCGCCCAGGCGGAACTGGCCCCCTGGCCCAGCGGATCGGGCGAGATCATCAGCACCGGACGCGGCGCCAGCACCAGCGCCGCATACAGCGCGGCCAGCCCCGCGCCGACGATCACCACGCGGTCGGTGCGGATCATCGGATCAGGCCGCCAGTTGCCGCGACAGGTCGATCATCCGCTGCACCGCCCGGCGCGCGGGGGCGGCGACGGCTGGGTCCACCTCGACCTGGCCGGTCATGGAATGCAGCGACCACAGCACCTTTTCCAACGTGATCTTCTTCATGTGCGGGCACATGTTGCACGGCCCCAGGAATTCGACCTCGGGGTGGGCGTCCGAGATGTTGGCCGCCATCGAGCATTCCGTGACCAGCATCGCCTGCCGGGGCCGTTCGCGGCCCACCCAGTCGATGATATGCGCTGTCGAGCCTGCGAAGTCGGCCTCGGCCACCACGTCGGGCGGGCATTCGGGATGGGCGATGATCTTCAGCCCCGGATGCCAGTCGCGGAAATCGCGCAGATCCTGGGGCGTGAAGCGTTCGTGGACGATGCAGGCCCCGTCCCACCAGACGATGCGCTTCTGCGGCACCTGCTTGGCCACGTTCTGCGCCAGCCATTTGTCGGGCGTCATGATGACCGTGTCGCCGGGCATCGCCGCAACGATCTGCGCGGCGTTGGACGAGGTGCAGCAGATGTCGGACGCGGCCTTCACTGCCGCCGTGGTGTTGACATAGCTGACCACCGGCGCGCCGGGATATTGCGCGCGCATCTGCGCGATCCCCTCGGCGGTGATGGATTCGGCCAGGGAACAGCCCGCCTCCATGTCGGGCATCAGCACGGTCTTGGCGGGGTTCAGGATCTTCGAGGTTTCCGCCATGAAATGCACGCCGCATTGCACGATGATGTCGGCATCGACCCGCGTCGCCTCGATGGCCAGTTGCAGGCTGTCGCCCACCACGTCGGCGATGCCGTGATAGATGTCGGGCGTCATGTAGTTGTGCGCCAGCACCACCGCGCCCCGTTCCGCCTTCAGCCGGTTGATCGCCGCCACATAGGGCGCGGCCATGGCCCAGTCCGGAAAGGGCATCACCCGGTCCATGCGGGCATGGATATGGGCCATGTCGCGGGCCAGATCGACCGAGGGGGCCAGATCGTAATGGGCCGCCAGTTCGGCGCGGATGGTCGTCACGTCCAGCAAGATCGGCTCCTCCCGGCGGCGCCGATGACGGCGCGGCCCCGATTGATGGTGGCTGGCGGCTGTCCTAGCGGTTCATTGACGCTGCGGCAACGATGATCGTTTTCGGGGTCTTGCCCGGCCTGCGGATCGGTCATCGGGCCTTCACAAGCCTCAACAGCGTCATCATGCCCAGGGGCGGCAGGGTGCATTCCTCGGCAAGGGTCAACCGCGCCTCGCCCAGCACGCGGCTGCGGTCAAAGTCCGAATGCCAGCCCAGCAGGTCGGCCAGCGGCGCGGCGATCCGTTCGGCCCAGGCCAGCGCACCCGCCTTGCGCGCGAAATGGTTGACGATCACCACGCTTCCGCCGGGGCGCACCACGCGGGCGATCTCGGACATGACCTTTTCCGGTTCCGGCACCACCGAGATGACATGCATCGCCGCGACGTGATCGAAGCTGTCATCCGGGAAGTCCAGGTCGCGGGCATCCATCCGGTGCAGCGCGGCCACGTTGCGCAGCCCTTCGGCGGCGACCTTGGCGCGCGCCTTGTCCAGCATCTCGGCGCTGTAGTCGACGCCGGTGACCGCGACGCGCCCGTCATAGTGGCGCAGCGCCAGGCCGGTGCCCACCCCCACCTCAAGGACGGAACCGCCCAGGTCGCTCAGCAGCGCGGTGGCCCTGCGGCGCCCGACCTGCGTAACCGCCCCGAAGGTGCGGTCATAGATCGGCGCCCAGCGGGCATAGGATCGTTCGACTGCCTGAAGTTCCATTCATTCCACCTTTCGTGCGGACCGCCGCCGACGTCTGGTCCATTCCCGCGCCAGCAGCAGCAAATAGCCAAGGTCCAGAAGCACCAGCGTCAGCCAGGGATAGGTCAGCAGCGCCGCCCCCAGCGCCACCACGGCCAACAGCAGCAGCCGCGCCTGTTCGGGGCGGATGCTGACCGGGCGCAGCGCAGGAGTCGGCAGGCGGCTGATCATCAGCGCCCCGACCGCCATCATCCACAGCGCGCAGGCAGGGCCGGGCAGGACCGCGGCGGGGATGAGCTTGGCCAGGAAGATCGGCAGCAGGGCCAGCATCGCCCCGGCGGGCGAGGGCACGCCCGCGAACGAGGTCTTGGGAAGGGCCGACGCCAGCGGGTCGCGGCTGCCGATGTTGAACCGCGCCAGCCGCAGCACGCAGGCCACGGCATAGAGCAGCGCGGCGATCCAGCCCGCCCCCCCGGTTCCGTCGAAGGCCCAGAGATAGAGGACCAGCGCAGGCGCCACCCCGAAATTGACGAAATCGCACAGCGAGTCCAGTTCCGCGCCCATCGCGCTTTCGCTGCGCAGCCGGCGGGCCAGCCGTCCGTCAAGGCCGTCCAGCATGGCCGCCAGCAGGATCAGGGCCGCCGCCTTGTCGAATTCCCCGGCAATGGCCAGGCGGATCGCCGTCAGGCCCGCGCAAAGCGCCGCAAGGGTCAGGGCGTTCGGCAGCAACTGCACCACGGACAATCGGGGACGAGGGTCCGGGCGGGCGTTCATCCTCAGTCCACCAGGGCCGGACGCGCGGCCTCCCTGCGCGCCAGTTCGGCGATCACCGTCTCGCCCGCGACCATGGTCTGTCCCACGGCAACCAGCGGCGACACCCCTGGCGGCAGATAGACATCCAGGCGCGACCCGAACCGGATCAGCCCGAAGCGTTCGCCCGTCCGCAGGCTTTGGCCTTCCTTGGCCCAGCACAGGATGCGCCGCGCCACCAGACCGGCGATCTGCACCACCGCAAGGCGGCGCCCGTCGGCCAGTTCCAGGCACAGCCCGTTGCGCTCGTTATGCTCGCTGGCCTTGTCCAGCGAGGCATTGAAGAACTTGCCGGGCCGATAGGCGACCGACAGCACACGCCCCGCCGCCGGGGCACGGTTCACATGACAATTGAACACCGACATGAAGACGCTGACGCGCGTCAGCGCCACGGCCTCCATCCCCAGCTCGGCGGGCGGCACGGCCGGTTCGATCAGCGACACGACACCATCGGCGGGGCTGACGATCAGCCCCTCGCCCTGCGGGACGGCGCGGCGCGGATCGCGGAAGAAGTAATAGCACCAGACCGTCAGCCCCAGCCCCAGCCAGCCAAGCGGTTCCCACACGAGGAATAGAACAAGCGTGACAAGGGCGAAGACGGTCAGGAAGCGATAACCTTCCGGGTGCATCGGCTTGAGGAAGGTGCCCCACATCGTCATGCGTCCGTATTCCCCTTCCCAACCCCCAGTCCGGCGCCCATAGCACCCTGAGAAAATGGGGTCAAACAAAGACGACGCTTTATCCCTGTTTTGCGACATGCGCTGCCGGGAAGCCAGCCGCCGGGAACGAACCGGCCCCCGAAGCTTTCGCCGCCGCGCCTGGGGCTTCGGATTTCGATCAGGGGCCGTCCCGGTCAGTCACGCTCGCTTTCTCGGCCGCTCAGCCCCGGCGCGAATCGCGCAGGGCGGATTGCAGGGCGCGGAAGGTCGCGAAGCGGGCGTCGTGGGTCCGGGTCGCCGCAGCGTCGGGCCGGTATTCCGCCGCGGGGCGCGACATGGCCGCCATCGCATCACGCATGTCCGCGAACCGGCCTGCGGCGACGGCGCCCAGGATGGCCGATCCCAGCAGGACCGGCTCGGCGGCCTCGCTGCCCAGGACCGGCTTGCCGGTGCCGTCGGCCAGCAGTTGCCGCACCAGGTCAAGCTGTCCGGCGCCGCCCGAGATGACGATCCGTTCGATCGGCGCGCCGGCCTTGTCCTGAGCCTCGATGATCTGGCGCAGGCCATAGGCGATCCCGCACAGGCCCGCGACATACAGCGCGACCAGACTGTCCAGATCCCGCTCCATCCCCAACCCCGCAACGATGGCACGGGCGTGCGGGTCGGCGAAGGGCGCGCGATTGCCCAGGAATTCGGGCACGACATGCAGGCCCCCGGCCAGCGTCACCACCGGGGACAGGCTGCCCGCCTTGTCCTGCGCGCGCGCCGCCAGCCAGACCGGCAGCGGCTGGCCCGCGGCCCTGGCAGTTGCCCCGGCCTCGGCTGCGGCGGGGTGGAAGGACAGAAGCTGTTCGATCGCGGCACCGGCGGCGGACTGGCCGCCCTCGTTCAGCCACATGCCGGGGACCATGGCCTGATAATACGGTCCCCAGACCCCCGGCACGAAGACCGGATCCCGCGTCGTCGTCATGGTGCAGGACGAGGTGCCGAAGACATAGGCCAGGTTGCTTTCGGCCCCGCCCGCCATGCCCACGGTGCCGATGCCGCCCGCATGGGCATCGATCAGCCCGGCCGCGACCGGAATGCCGGGCGGCAAGCCAAGGTCGGCGGCCGCCGCCGCGCTCAGCCCGGACCCCAGCGGGGTGCCGGGCGCGACGATCCGCTGGCCAATCCGGGCGAAGCCGTCCTCGGCCAGATCGCCCAGGCCGATGCTGCGGAAATAGTCGGGATCCCAGCGATCCTCATGCGCCAGATAGGTCCATTTGCAGGTGACGGTGCAGCTTGACCGGGCCAGGTCGCCGGTCGCCCGCCAGCCCAGATAGTCGGCCAGGTCGAAGAACTGCCAGGCCTCCGCATAGGTCCGGGGCATGGTCTCGCGCAGCCACAAAAGCTTCGGCGTCTCCATCTCGGGCGAGATCACGTCGCCGACATAGCGCAGCACTGAATGGCCCTGGGCATTGATCCGTTCGGCCTGGGCGACGGCGCGGTGGTCCATCCAGACGACGATGTTGCGCGCATCGTCGCCCGAGGCGCTGACGCTGATCGGCTGGCCGCCCGGCCCCAGCACCACCAGCGAGCAGGTGGCGTCGAAGCCGATGCCTGCAACCCGCGCCGGATCGATCCCGGCCACCGCCTCTCGGGTCGCGGCGCAGACGGCAGACCAGATGTCGTCGCTGGACTGTTCGGCGATGTCGGCGCCCTCGCGCCACAGCAGGATATCGCGTTTCGCACTGGACAGCATCCGGCCGGCGGCATCGAACAGGCCCGCACGGGCGCTGCCGGTGCCCACGTCGATGCCCAGGAAGATCGGATCCTTCATCCCAGCCCCCTTACAGATCGACGCTGTTCGGCAGGATCACCAGGTCGCGGATCACCACGCCGCGCGGACGGGTCAGCATGAACATCACCGCTTCGGCGACCTCGACCGGCTGCATCAGCGACCCGTTGGCAAGCGCCTCGTCCATCTTCGCCTTGGGCCAGTCGTCCAGCAGGGCCGTCACCACCGGGCCGGGCAGGACCGCGCCCATGCGGATGCCATGCGGCGCGACTTGCCGCCGGGTTGCGTGCAGGAACGCCTGAACCGCGAACTTGGAGGCCGTATAGACCGGCTCCCACACCACCGGGACGACGCCCGCCACCGACGAAGTGAAGATCACGTCGCCGGTCTTGCGTTCGATCATCCCCGGCAGGACTGCGCGGACGCTGCGGAAGGCCGCGTTGATGTTGAGGTTCAGCATCCGGTCCCAGGCGTCGGGATCGCCCTCGGCCGCCGGGCCGCCGATATAGGCCCCGGCATTGGCGTGCAGGATGTCCAGCGGCCCGGCGATCTCCTCGATCCGTGCGGCGATGCCGTCCACCTGCGGACCGTCCAGCAGATCGACGACCAGCGGATGCGCCATCGGCCCAAGTTCCGCGCAGAGGCTTTCCAGCCGGTCGGCGGCGCGGTCGATCAGCACGACCGCCGCCCCCGCCCCCAGCATCGCGCGGGCGCATTCCAGCCCGATGCCCGATGCCGCGCCCGTCACCGCCGCGACCTTGCCCTTCAATTCGTCAGCCATGTCCGTTCCTTCCTTATCCGCGCCCGTGGCTTGCCCGCGACTGACGCGCCAGCGAATCGACGATCACCGCGATGGCCAGGACCGCGCCGGTGATCATGTAGCGCAGCGACGAACTGAGATTCAGCAGCGTCAGCCCGTTGGAAATCGCCTGGATCACGATCACCCCCAGCAACGCCGACCAGGCCGACCCGCGCCCGCCGAACAGCGATGTCCCCCCGATCACCGCCGCGGCGATGGCGTTGAGGTTCACGTCGCCCGTCCCCGCCTGCTGGCTGGAGGATGCCAGCCGCGACGCCGCCAGCATTCCGCCAAGCGCGGCAAGGGTCGAGCACAGCATGAAGGCCGACATGCGGATGCGGTGGACATTGATCCCCGACCGGCGCGCGGCCTCGCGGTTGCCGCCGACCGCGAACATCGCTCGGCCCCATTGCGTGCGGGTCAGGGCATAGTTCATCGCCACGACCAGGGCCACGAACAACCCGAACATCCACGGGATGCCGCGCCCGCCGTTCAGGTAATGCACCGCGACCAGCAGCAGCACCGTCAGGATGCCCGCCTTGGCCAGCAGCACCGACAACCCGCCGGGGTTCGACAGGTTGACGGCGGCGCGCCTGCGCATCCGGTCCAGCCCCAGCCACAGCATCAGCCCGCCGGGCAGCACCGCCAGCAGATAGCTGAACCAGGCGGGCATGACATGGATCTGCCCGAACCGGACCAGGAAGGACGCATAGGGCAGGTTGATCGATCCGGTCGATCCCAGCAGGTAAAGCTGCAACCCCAGCATCGCCAGCAGCCCCGCCAGCGTAGAGACAAAGCTGGGCATCCCGAAGCGGTTCAGCAGCGTCGCATAGACCAGCCCCATGAACGCCCCCGCCCCCAGCGCGACCAGGATCGCCAGCGGGACCGGCAGGCCCATCTGCACCCACATCACCCCCAGGATGGCCGAGGCAAGCCCGCTCATGGACCCGACCGACAGGTCGATCTCGCCCAGGATCAGGACACAGACGATGCCCAGGGATATGCAGCCCACTGCGGCGGCGTCGAACAGAAGGTTCGCCAGGTTGTTGGGCGCCAGGAAGACCGGGTTCAGCGACCAGAAGACCGCCGCGATCAGCACCAGGCCGACGATGACGGGCAGCATTCCCAGATCTCCAGACCGGACCCGGTCGAAAAATCCGCGGATCGCGCCGACGATCCCTTCGTCATGGCGCACCCGGCTGTCGGATCGGTCCAGGGCCACTTGGCTGTTCGGATCGCTCATCTCACCGCTCCACGTCTTCCAGCTTGCGCGCCTGCCTGCGCGACACGGCGTTTTCCGTCGCGCCGGTGATGGCGGCGATCAGGTCGGCATTCGAATCCTCGGGGGTGAAAACGCCATTGTTGCGGCCCAGGCGCAGCACCACGATGCGGTCGGCGACCGCGCGCACATCCTCCATGTTGTGCGAGATCAGGATGACGCCCAGACCCCGGTCGCGCACGCGTTCGATCAGGTTCAGCACCTCGGCGGTCTGGGCCACGCCCAGGGCGGCGGTCGGCTCGTCCAGCATGACGATGCGCGGATCCAGCAGAAGCGAGCGGGCGATGGCGACCGTCTGGCGCTGCCCGCCCGACAGCGAGGCGACGGGTTCGCGCACCGAGGGGATGCGGGCGGAAAGCTCGCGCAGCAGGGTCCAGGCCTGGACCTCCATCTGCACCTCGTCAAGGTTCCAGGGCGACAGCTCGTGGCCCAGGAACAGGTTCGCGACCACGTCCAGATTCTCGCAAAGGGCCAGATCCTGGAACACCGTGGCGATGCCCAGTTCCAGCGCCGCGCCGGGGCTGTCCATCGTCACCGGGCGGCCCATGAACTGGATCGTGCCCTCGGTCGGCTGGTGGACGCCCGCCAGCACCTTGACCAGGGTGGACTTGCCCGCGCCGTTGTCGCCGACAAGGGCGACGACCTCGCCCGGATGGATGTCAAGCTGGATGTCCTTCAGGGCCTGCACGGCGCCGAACTGCTTGGAAATGCCGCGCAGGCTCAGGATCGGCTGCGACGGGCTTTGGTTTTGGGTCATGACGTGCCTCCTTCCGTGGCGCGCGCCGCAAAGGGCGCGCGCTGCGTGGATCATTCGAGGATGCCCAGTTCGCGGCAGGCCTCGGCATAGTCTGCGGTGCAGATCTCCTCGGGCGTCTGGATACCCTTGTCGAAGATCTCGGCCTTGATGTTTTCGCGCGTGACCACGTCTGGCACGAACAGTTCCGACGGGGTGTCGTACAGCGTGGTCTTCGCCTCGGGCGTCTCGCCCTTGAGGAAGGCCACGGCGACCTCGGCCGCGGCACGGGCCACGATCTCGGACGGCTTCGAGATGGTGTTGTACTGGTCGCCCGCGATGATCAGTTGCAACGCGGCGATGGTGGCGTCGTTGCCCGTCACCGGCGGCAGCGGATCGACGCCCGCCGCCTTCAACGCCGCGATGGCCCCGCCCGCCGTGCCGTCATTGGCCGCGACGATGCCCTTGATGTCGGCGCCGAAGCGGTTGATCTGGCCTGCCGTGAATTCCTGCGCCTTGGGCGGCGCCCAGTCGGGCGTGTCGTATTCGGCCAGCGTCTTGTATTCGGACGCGTCGAGCGCGGCGTCGATGCCGTCGCGGATCAGCCCGGCCGCCGCGTCGGTGGGCGATCCGTTGATCTGCAACACGCCCGCGCCGGCCTCGATCCCCTCGGCCTTCATGTGATCGACCAGCGACTGTGCGATGGCCTGGCCGATGCCCTTGTTGTCGAACGAGACATAGTAATCCGCCGGAACGTCCGGGATCGGCCGGTCATAGGCGATGACCTTCACGCCCTGGGACTGCGCCATCTGCACCAGCCCGGCGGCCGCAGCCGAATCGACCGGATCCAGCACCACGATCTTCGCCCCCTGCGCGATGACCGAGTTGAACTGCTGCTGTTGCAGCGACACGTCGGCATTGGCGTTCTGATAGATCACCGTGCAGTCCGGGCACAGTTCCTCCAGCGCGGCCTTGAAGCCGGGAAAATCGTGCTGTTCGTATCGGGTCGATGCCTGGTCGGGCATCAGAAAGGCGATGGTCGCGGCCTCTTGGGCCAGGACCGCGCCGCCCAGCAGGGTCGTCAGGGCCAGCGACGATGCCGCAAGGGTGAATCTTGTCATGCTGTCTTCCTCCTCATGTCGGGCACGCCCGCAGGCCGCACGGCGCCGTGGATCACGGCACCCGCAGCAGGCCGGCCAGCCGCCCCCCCAAATGTCACGGCGCCCTCCCCCGGATTGCGCCATCGATGCAGCGTCCATGCTCAATCGATGAAGCGAGATTGCGCCAGCTTCGGATTCGTGTCAAGATCGCTGTCACGGCCGGTCATGCTGCGCCCTTCTTCTTCAGTCGGGGAACCATGGCGGAAATCGGCGACAATCCAGCAAGACGGCCCACGATCTATGATCTGGCGCAGATCGTCGGGACCAGCCCCAGCGCAGTCAGCGCGGTCCTGAACGGCACCTGGAAAAAGCGCCGGATCAGCGCCCGGCTTGCCGAACGCGTGACCCGCATTGCCGAGGAACAGGGCTATGCCGTCAACCTTCAGGCCAGCCTGCTGCGCCGCGAAAGGTCGCGCATCATCGGCATGATCATTCCGAAATACGACAACCGCTATTTCGGCGCCATCGCCGAAGGATTCGAGGCGATGGCCCGCGAACGCGGCCTGTTCCCGATCATCACCTGCACGCAGCGCGACCCCGCGCTGGAGGTCGAGGCCGCGCGCGAAATGATTTCCTATCAGGCGGAATGCCTGATCGCGACGGGTGCGACCGATCCCGACCGCATCGCCGGGGTCTGCGCGCCATCGGGGGTGCGGACCATCAACCTGGACCTGCCAGGAACCGCCATGCCGTCAGTCGTGTCGGACAATTTCGGGGGCGCGCGGGATCTGACGCGGCAGATCCTGGATCGAGTGAGGGACGAATTCGGCGTTCTGGCGCCGCTGTGGTTCATCGGCGGGCGGGCGCAGGACCACAACACCCGCGAACGCCTGCGCGGCTTCATGGCGGCCCATGCCGATCTTGGCCTGGGGGTTCCGCCGGACCGCTGCATCATGCGCGGATATTCCGCCACCAAGACCGAAGCGGCCCTGGCCGGGGCCCAGATCGCCGAACACAGCGGCATCTTCGTCAATTCGACCATCGCGCTGGAAGGGGTGGTGCGGTGGATCTATGACCATCCCCGGCTGCCCGCGTTGCGCTTTGGCTGCTTCGACTGGGACCCCTTCGCCCGCTTCCTGCCCCAGAACATCGGCATGATGCGCCAGGACACCGGCGCCATGCTGGCAAAGGTCTTCGACTTCGTCGAACACCCGCCCCCAGGCGCCCCCAGGGTCGAGACGCCCTGCATCTTCGAACCGGCGAATTGAGAGGAGATCTGCCAAGAACGGATCGTCGATGGACCACGAGGTCAAAGAAAAAGGTGACATCGCTGTCCTTGGGGGAACCGCGCCGCCGCGCCCGCGTTCACAACCCGAAGCCCAGTGGCCGGAGGATGCGGCCACACTCTCCTCCCTCCTCTCTCTGATGCCCCGGCGTTTTCCCGCGCCGGGGCTTCGTTCATCCCCGGCCGTGAGGCGCGGTCCAGTCCAGATCCGGGCCGATGGGGATGATCCGGTGGGGGTTCACCGTGTCGTGGCTGAAATAATAATGGCGCACGACATGATCGGGGCGCACCGTCTCGGCCACGCCGGGCCATTGATACAGTTCGCGCGCCCAGGCCCACAGGTTCGGGTAATCGACGATCCGCCGCCGGTTGCATTTGAAATGCGTGTGATAGACCGCATCGAAGCGCGCGATGGTGGTGAACAGGCGCCAGTCGGCCTCGGTGATGCGGTCGCCCAGAAGATAGCGGCTCTCGGCCAGGATGCCCTCGATCCAGTCCAGGCTGTCGAACAGCGGGTGGACGGCCTTGTCATAGGCCTCTTGGGTGGTGGCGAAGCCCGCCTTGTAGACGCCGTTGTTCACGGTGTCGTAGACGCGCTTGTTCACGGTCTCGATCCGGTCGCGCAAGGATTCCGGCCAATAGTCGTCGCGGTTGCCCGTCACCCCGTCGAAGGCCGAATTGAACATGCGGATGATGTCGGCGCTTTCGTTCGATACGATCCGGTCGCCGTCGCGGTCCCACAGCACCGGCACCGTCACCCGCCCCGAGGCACGGGGATCGGCGCGCAGATAGATGTCGCGCAGATAGGGCAGGCCGAACAGCCGGTCGCCGGTCGCGCCGTCGAAATCGGTGCGGAATTCCCAGCCGTTCCACAGCATGTCGGGATGAACGGCGGACACGTCGACATGATCCGCCAGCCCCTTCAACGCCCGGAAGATCAGCGTCCGATGCGCCCAGGGACAGGCATAGGAGACATACAGGTGATAGCGCCCGCTTTCCGCCTTGAAGCCGCCCTGTCCCGTGGGGCCGGGGCCGCCGTCCGCCGTCACCCAGTTGCGGTGACGCGAGGTGTCGCGGACGAATTCGCCGCCGCTGGCCTCGGTGTCATACCATTCGTCCTTCCAGACGCCCTCGACCAGCTGGCCCATCGTCCTGTCCTCCGTCTTGGCTGCCGAAGGCAACGGGCCAGCGGGTCGCCGGGTTTCAGGCGATGGCCTGGTCGCGGGTCTCGGACCTGATCAGCAGCAGCGCCAGCGCGCCCAGCAGCAGCAGGCCCGCGAAGGCGCCGATGGCCACGCCGAACCCCTTGGCAAAGACCACCGCCAGCAGGCTGGGCGCGAGGATCCCGCCAAGCCGCGCCACGGCGCTGGCCGTGCCCATGCCGGTGCCGCGCAGATGCGTGGGATAGAGCTCGGGCGTAAAGGCATAGAGCGCGCCCCAGGTGCCCAGCAGCGCAAAGCTCATCAGGATCAGCGCGGTCGCGACCATCGCGGTCCCGGTTGCCACGGCGAACAGCGCGCAGCCCGCGGCGCTGAGCAGCAGGAAGGCCAGCAGCGTCGCGCGCCGCCCCACCGCCTCGACCCCCCAGGCGGCCAGGGCGTATCCCGGCACCTGCGCCAAGGCCAGGATCACCAGGAAGCCATAGCCGCGCACGAAGCCGAAGCCCTCGGTCGCAAGCTGGCCCGGCACCCAGACGAAGACGCCGTAATAGGACAGGGACACCAGAAACCACACCGCCAGCACACCGATGGTCCGCGCCCGCAGCAGGTCCGAAAAGATCGAGCTCTCGGATCCCGTCGGCACCTGCGCCGGCACCAGTTCCGCGTCCGACGGCAGCGCCTGGACGCCGTTGGCGACCAGCACCCGGTCCACGACCGCCCGCGCGCCCAGCTGATCGCCCTTGCGGATCAGGAACATCGGCGATTCGGGCAGCCACAGCCGCAGGAAGATGCCGATCACGGCGGGAACCGCCGCCACCGCGAAAATCCACCGCCACGGCGCCGCAGCCCCCTGCGCGGTGGCGATCCAGGCGGTCAGGGCCACGATGATGGTGCCGATGGCCCAGAACCCCTCCAGCCAGACCAGCCAGCGGCCCCGGTTCCGGGGCGGCAGGAATTCGGCCATCATCGCGTAATCGACCGGCAAGGTGCCGCCCACCGCCACGCCGGTCAGGAAGCGCAGCACCAGAAGCAGCGTGAAATCCTGCGCAAAGACCGAGGCCAGGCCGAAGATCGCATCCATTCCCACAGTCAGCACCAGAATGTTGCGCCGCCCGATCCGGTCGGCCACCCGGCCAAAGACGAAGGCGCCCAGGAACATGCCCAGGAAGAACACCGTGCCGATCTGGAAGGCGGTCACACGCTCGACCCCGAAGGTCGCGGCGACCGAGGGCGCGGCAAAGCCCACCGCGATCACCTGCATCGCATCGGCGGCCCAGACCAGCCCGAAAATCCCCAGAAGCCGCCACTGGAACCGCCCGGCCCCGCCGCGCGCCAAAGCCTCGTCCACCGTCAACCGCATCGCTGTCCCCCTGGCCGTGCCGGATGGCGCTGCATAGCCGCAGTTTTCCCGATCACCAAGCGCGTATTGATCTTTCAAGACAATTTCCTGCCGCAGCGTCAACTCGACAGCGCCCGGCCGCGCCGCTAGGGTCCGCGGCAAAGGAGCCCGCCATGTTCACCATCGCCACCTGGAACATCAACTCGGTCCGCCTGCGCGAGGGGCTGGTCGCACGCCTGCTGCGCGAGGAGGCGCCCGACATCCTGTGCCTCCAGGAATGCAAGTCGCCGGTGGACAAGATCCCGCTGGACCAGTTCCGGGCGCTTGGATATCGCTGGATCGTCGCGCGGGGCCAAAAGGGCTATAACGGCGTGGCGATCCTGTCGCGGCTGCCGCTGACGGACGCGGGCGACCGCGATTATGCCCGTCTTGGCCATGCCCGCCATGTCGCGGCGCGACTGGAAAACGGCGTGACCATCCACAACATGTACGTGCCCGCGGGCGGCGACATCCCCGACCGCACGGTGAACGAGAAATTCGGCCAGAAACTGGATTTCGTGGCAGAAATGCGCGACGTGTTCCATGCTGACAATCCGCAGCGCTCGATCCTGGTGGGCGACCTGAACATCGCCCCGCGCGAGGATGACGTCTGGTCCCACAAGCAGCTGCTGAAGATCGTCAGCCACACCCCGATCGAGGTCGACCACCTTCTGTCCGCCCAGGACGCGGGCCGATGGGTGGACGTGACGCGCCAGGACATCCCGTCCGGGCTGCTCTATTCCTGGTGGAGCTATCGCGCCAGGGACTGGGACGCCGCCGACAAGGGCCGCCGCCTGGATCACATCTGGGCCAGCCCCGACATCGCAAACGCCGCCCACAACAGCCGCATCCTGCGCCCGGTGCGCGGCTGGGACCAGCCCAGCGACCATGTGCCGGTGCTGGCCAGCTTCGATCTCTGACCCTTTCACCTTTGCGCAAATATCCACGGGGCTTCCGAGCGCCCGGAAAAAGGTCCGGTGGACCTTTTTCAGCGAGGAAGGGGCCGGCAGGCCCGAGGGGGGACGTGAAGTCCCCCAGCGGTGCCGCCCCAAACAACCCTTCCCCTTCCGCGTCCCAGCCCCCATATTGCCGCCAACCGTTCCGAACCATTCCGGGGACATCATGACCATGCTTTTCGACGGCGCCCCCGCCGCGCCCAAGACCGCCGATTTCATCAAGGACGTGACCGAGGCCGACTTCATGGCCGAGGTGGTCCAGGCCTCGATGCAGGTGCCGGTGATCGTGGATTTCTGGGCGCCCTGGTGCGGCCCCTGCAAGACCCTCGGGCCGCAATTGGAAGCCGAGGTGGCGCGCCACAAGGGCCGGGTCCGCATGGCCAAGGTCAATGTGGACGAAAACCAGATGATCGCCGCGCAGCTTCGCGTCCAGTCGATCCCAACCGTCTATGCCTTCTTCCAGGGCCAGCCGGTCGATGCCTTCCAGGGCGCCATCCCGCAAAGCCAGATCAAGCAGTTCGTGGACAAGCTGGCGGGGCTGTCGGGCGATGACGGCGGGCTGGCCGAGGCGCTTGCCGCCGCAGAACAGATGCTGGAGGAAGGCGCCTTCTCTGATGCCGCGGAAACCTTCGCCGCCATTGCCGAGGAAGACCCGTCCAGCACCGAAGCCTGGGCCGGCGTGGTGCGCGCCCATCTGGCGGCGGGCGACGCGGACGCTGCCCAGACCGCGCTTGACGCCATCCCCGCCCCCGCCGCGACCAGCGCCCCGGTCGAGGCCGCGCGCGCGCAGCTGCACCTGGCCCGCCAGGCGGCCAAGGCCGGTCCGCTGGCCGACCTGCAAGCCCGTGTCGACGCCGCCCCCGACGACCAGCAGGCGCGGCTGGAATATGCCCAGGCGCTGCACGCGGCGGGCCGGGTGGAGGAGGCCATCGACATCCTTCTCGACAGCTTCCGCCGCGACCGCGACTGGAACGAGGGGGCGGCCAAGGCGCAACTGCTGACCATCTTCGACAGCCTCAAGCCCAACGATCCGCTGGCCCAGAAGGGACGCCGCCGCCTGTCGTCCCTGATCTTCGCCTGATCCCGGCCATGCGGTTCCGCTTCGACCTGCCCGCGCGCATTCCGCTGTTTCCCCTGACCGGGGCGGTGCTGATGCCGCGCGGGCGGATTCCCCTGCATGTATTCGAACCGCGCTATCTGCAAATGCTGGACGATGCGCTGAGGACCGACCATCGCCTGATCGGCCTGATCCAGCCCGAGGGCGAGGGATTGGCCGCGATCGGCTGCGCCGGCCGGGTGGTGGCCTTTTCCGAAACCGACGACGGACGGCAGATGATTTCCCTGCTGGCCGTGTCGCGTTTCCGCCTGACCGAGGTGCAGGAGGGCTTCACCCCCTATCTGACGGCCGAGGTGGACTGGTCGTCCTTCGCCCGCGACCTGAAGGGCCCCGAGGACGACCCCGGCCTGGATCGCGACACGCTGTTTCCGCTGTTGCGGCGCTATATGGACGCGCATGAGCTTTCGACCGACTGGGACGCCGCCGCCGAGGCCCAGGACGAGGCGC
This sequence comes from Paracoccus haematequi, assembly GCF_900631945.1. Classification (GTDB taxonomy): domain Bacteria; phylum Pseudomonadota; class Alphaproteobacteria; order Rhodobacterales; family Rhodobacteraceae; genus Paracoccus; species Paracoccus haematequi_A. The sequence goes on along the minus strand of NZ_UZWE01000024.1, from coordinate 105,133 downwards.
TGATCAATTCCCTGTCGATGGTGCTGCCCTTTTCGTCCGGCGACAGGCAAGCGCTGCTGGAAAGCCCCACCCTGGCGGACCGGCGCGAACTGTTGCAGGGCCTGATCGAATTCGCCCTGCATGGCGGCGATACCGAGGACCGACTGCAATGACCCAAAGCCCCCCGCCCGCCTTCGACCGTCCCATGATCGAGGCGCTTGTCTGCCCCGTCACCCATACCGCCCTGTCCTATGACGCGGCGCGCCAGGAACTGGTTTCCAAGGCGGCGGGGCTGGCCTTCCCGATCCGCGCCGGCATCCCGATCATGCTGGTGGCCGAGGCCCGCCAGATCAAGGCGGATTGATGGTGGCCCAGTCCGGTCCCATCGCCGAAATCCGACGCGAGATCCGGCCGCTGCTGCCCCTGTGGGTCAAGGTCGTGATCGGGCTGTGCTGCGCGATCGAGGCGCTGCTGCTGGTCAGCGACCTGCTGAACTGGCGCCTGACCTTCGTCATCGCCCAGCAGCCCGGCATCCTGTCCTATTTCACCCAGCAGCGCATCGGCGTCCCGATCCGGCAGATAGTCGACTATCTGTTCGGCTTCTGGTCGGCGCAGATCCATGCGGGCCACGGTCTCTATCCCGGCCAGCCCGCAGCGATGTTCGCGACCTATGGATTTCTGCACGCCGGGCCGATCCACCTGGGCATGAACATGCTGTCGCTGGTGGCCATCGCGCGGGAACTGAACCGCCTGATCGGCGCCGCGCGCATGGCCCTGGTCTATGCCGTCACGCAGGTCGCGGCCGCGCTGCTGTTCGCGCTGATGACGCCGCAGGGCGGGCCGATGATCGGCGCTTCGGGGGCGATCTTCGGGCTGGCAGGCGCGCTGATCGGCTTCGCCGCCGTGACCGGCTGGCGCCACCGCCGTCCGTTGGGGCAATTGTGGCGCGGGGTCGCGATGATGGTGGTGCTGAACGTCGCGCTGACCGTGCTGATGCCCTCGATCGCGTGGGAGGCGCATCTGGGCGGCACGCTGGCGGGCCTGGTGATGGGCGCCTGGATGGCGATGATCCGCAGCCCTCGCACCTCAGCCTTCTGAGGGGGCCTCCGCCTCGGCCTGCCCCTCGGCCGCGGCGATCCGGCGCAGGGTCTGGCGGAACGGCTCGGACGCCGCCGTGGCCATCCCGGCGGCGCTGTCGCCGGGATGCTGCGCCAGGTGATCGGCGATGATCCGGTGGCCCAGGCTGTTGCCCGTGCCCTTGCGCAGGTCGCCCTTGCCGCCGAACCAGCGGCCATGGTCGTAATCGCGCCGCGCCCATTCGTTCATCGCCTGCCGCATGGCCCCTGCCGCGGGGCGGACGGTATCGATCGCATCCGGCTTTCCGCCCATCACCTGCAGCACGAAATGCCCGGCCAGCCCTTCGCTGACCAGAGCCTCGCCCAGCGAACGGCCATAGCCCGGCCCGTCCCAGCGGATCAGATGCGCCATCTGCCGGACCAGGGCGCGGGTGAAGTGCAGGGGATCGAAGCGGTCGGGGGTCAGCGCGATCTCGATCACGCCGGGCGTGCGGCAGCGGCCCTGGATCGCGCCATCGGCAGAACGGTCCGCCTGCGCGCGCACCACCAGATCGAAATCCGGCAGATCGGCATGGTCCGAGGCCCGCGCCACCGCCTGGCGGCTGGCCTGCCGGACTTCAGACAGGACCGGCGTCAGGGCGTGGCGCGCATTCAGAAGATGAAGGGTCCAGAGCGTCATGGGGTCTGGATATAGCGCCTTGCGAAGGGGCGCGCCAGCGGCGGGAACAGGGTTTGCGGCAGACCATGCGGAAGGCGCGGGGCGCGGGCTTCGTCGGAGCGTTGGAACAGATGCGGCCGGTCCCCAGGAACGCGCGAACATACGGGAACCGGCCTCTTTCGCGCGGGCTTTGCCCCCACGAAAGTCCGAGGCGCCAGGGCATCGCCAAGGGCGACGGCCTGCGCTATGGTTTGAAGACCGGCCCCCAGGAACGCGCGAACAGGACGGGGGCCGGTCTCTTTCGCGGGGCGCGGGCGCCGCTGCGAAAGCTCGGGTGGTCCGGGCGGGGTTATTCCCCGCCGCCCAGACCGTGGACATAGGTGGCGACGGCGCGGATCTCGGCCTCGGACAGGCGCGCGGACCAGGACGGCATCACGCCATAGGGGCCTTCGCTGACGATCCGGGTGAGGGTCGCGTGGTCATTGCCGTACAGCCAGACCGCATCGGCCAGGTTCGGGGCACCCTGGCTGCGGTCGCCGGTGCCGTCCTCCATGTGGCAGGCCGAGCAGTTGTCGGCATAGACCTGCGCGCCCTCGGCCGCCTTGGCCGGGTCATGGGGCAGATCGGACAGCGACAGGACGTGGTTGACCACCTGGTCGATCTGCGTGCGGTCCAGGATGCCGTCGCTGCCGAAATGCGGCATTTCCGAATAGCGGGTGTCGCCGTCCTGAGGATCGCGGATGCCGTGCTGCACGGTCAGGTGAATATCCTCCAGCGTGCCGCCCCACAGCCAGTCGTTGTCCAGCAGGTTGGGATAGCCCCGCGCCCCGCCCGCGCCCGAACCGTGGCACTGCGCGCACCAGGTGCGGAACACGGCGCCCCCGGCATTGGTCGCATAGCTGAGCAGTTCCGGGTCGGCCGGGATCGCGGCCAGCTCGACCTCGGCCAAGCGGGTCTGGATGGCGGCGTTGGCTTGGTCGAAGCGGTCGATCTCGGCCGCGACTTCCTGGCGATAGTCGGTGCCCAGCAGGCCTTGGGTCGCGCGGTTGACCAGCGGGATGGCCGGATAGGCCACGACATAGCCCACCGCCCAGATGATCGTGGCATAGAAGGTCCACAGCCACCAGCGGGGCATCGGGTTGTCGTATTCGGTGATCCCGTCCCATTGATGGCCGGTGGACCCGACCTCTTTCACCAGGCGGCCGCGGCGTGCCGGCTTGCGCATCTTGGGCGCGACCGGCTGGTCGGGCCTGGGACGCTCGGGGATTTCGCCCGCGATCTTGGCGGCGTGTTCGCTGTCGGCCGCGTGGCGTTCCAGCGACACCCGGTTGTCGGGATTGGCGGGGTCGATATGCGGATCGACCGGCTTGTCCTTGTCTTCGGCCATCACCGGCCCTCCTTCTCATCCGTCCGGGCGGGACGGTTCTCGTGCCGGAAAATGCTTTCGGCGGCGTCTTTCTGGGCCTTCCTGGCGCCGGGGCGGAACACGAACAGGATCACGCCCACGAAGAACAGCACCAGGAGCAGCAGCGCCCAGCTGTCGGCCAGACCGCGCAGGAAGCTGTAGGTTTCCATGCCCGCCCCCTTACCGCGTCGGATCCGGTTCGAAGGTCGAGAAGTCGACCATCGTGCCCAGCACTTGCAGATAGGCGACCAGGGCGTCCATCTCCGTCAGCTGCGGCTGGCGGTCGAAGTTGCGCTGCTGCGCGCCCGGATAGCGTTCCTGAAGGCCCGAGGCATCGGCGTTGGGATCGGCCTGCGCCCGGAAATCCTCGGCCGCGGCGGCGATCATGTCCTCGGAATAGGGCACGCCGACCAGGGCATCGGTTTCCACGCGGTCCCGGATGTATTCGGGGCCGATGATCCGGTTCATCAGGTGGCCATAGCTGGGCATGATCGATTCCGGCACCACCGATTGCGGGTCGCGCAGGTGATCCAGGTGCCATTCGTCCGAATAGCGCCCGCCGACGCGCGCCAGATCCGGCCCGGTGCGCTTCGATCCCCACTGGAACGGGTGGTCGTACATCGATTCCGCCGCCAGCGAGTAATGGCCATAGCGTTCGACCTCGTCCCGCATCGGACGGATCATCTGGCTGTGGCAGACATAGCAGCCCTCGCGGACGTAAACGTCGCGCCCGGTCAGTTCCAGCGGGGTGTAGGGGCGGACCCCCTCGACCTTCTCGATGGTGTTTTCCAGGTAGAACAGCGGCGTGATCTGCACCAGGCCGCCGATGGTGACGACCAGGAAGGAAAAGATCAGCAGCAGCGTCGCGTTCTTTTCAAGGATCTTGTGCTTTTCAAGGATTTGCATGGCTGGCTTCCCCCTATTCGGCCGGCACGGCGATGGCCGTCGAATGGGCTTTGGGCTGGCGGGCCACGGTGGCCCAGAGGTTGTAGGCCATGATGATCCCGCCGGTGAGGTACAGAACCCCGCCCAGGGCGCGCACCACGTTCATCGCGAACTTGGCCTGGACCGCATCGGCGAAGGCGTTGACCAGGAAGCCCTGGCTGTCGACCTCGCGCCACATCAGGCCCTCCATGATGCCCGACACCCACATGGACGCCGCGTAAAGGACCAGACCGATGGTCGCCAACCAGAAGTGCCAGCTGACCAGCGACAGCGAGTACAGGCGTTCCCGGCCCCACAGGCGCGGCGTCAGGTAATACAGCGCGCCGAAGGTGATCATGCCGTTCCAGCCAAGCGCGCCGGAATGGACGTGGCCGATGGTCCAGTCGGTATAGTGGCTGAGCGAATTGACGGCCTTGATCGACATCATCGGCCCTTCGAAGGTCGCCATGCCGTAGAAGCCGACGGCCACCACCATCATCCGCAGGATCGGGTCGGTGCGCAGCTTGTCCCAGGCCCCCGAGAGCGTCATCAGCCCGTTGATCATCCCGCCCCAGGACGGCATCCACAGCATGATCGAGAACACCATCCCCAGGGTCGAGGCCCAGTCGGGCAGCGCGGTATAATGCAGGTGGTGCGGACCGGCCCAGATGTACAGGAAGATCAGCGCCCAGAAGTGGATGATCGACAACTTGTAGCTATAGACCGGACGCTCGGCCTGTTTCGGGATGAAGTAGTACATCATCCCCAGGAAGCCCGCCGTCAGGAAGAAGCCTACGGCGTTGTGGCCGTACCACCACTGCACCATCGCGTCCTGCACGCCCGAGAACACCTGGACCGACTTCGATCCGAAGATGCTGACCGGCACCGACAGGTTGTTGACGATATGCAGCATCGCGATGGTGACGATGAAGGCCAGGTAGAACCAGTTGGCGACGTAGATATGGGGTTCCTTGCGCTTGATCACGGTGCCCAGGAACACGGCCAGATAGGCCACCCAGACGACCGTCAGCCACCAGTCCACATACCATTCGGGTTCGGCGTATTCCTTGGACTGCGTGGCGCCCGCGATATAGCCGGTCGCGGCCAGCACGATGAACAGGTTGTAGCCCCAGAACACGAACCAGGCCAGGTTCCCGCCCCACAGCCGCGCCGCGCTGGTGCGCTGCACGACATAGAAGGACGTGGCGATCAGCGCGTTGCCGCCAAAGGCGAAGATCACCGCACTGGTGTGCAGCGGGCGCAGCTTGCCGAAGTTGGTATAGCCATGGGTCAGGTCCGACAGGTTCAGCACCGGGAAGGCCAGCTGGAAGGCGATGACCACCCCCACCAGGAAGCCCACCACGCCCCAGAACGCCGTGGCGATCACCCCGAACCGGACCACGTCGTCCATGTATTGCGAGGTATCGACCGCCCGCACCGGCTCGTCCACCCGGCGCAGCGCCCAGACGAACATTCCCGCCGCCACCAGCATGACGACGATCGCATTGACCATATAGGCCGGATCGCGCGCCATGTTGGCGCCGATGGCGGCCAACAGCGCGATCGTGCCCAGCAAGATCAGCTTTACATAATTCCACATGGCTTCCACCTGCGTCCCTTGGTCGGAATGACCGGCGGCACGAATCGCCGCCGGACAGATTCCTTCGTCACCGACCGCAATAAGGCGGCGGCGACACACGAAACCTTGATCTGCATCAAGTTCGGCGGTTTGATTCCGGTCAAGGCTGCGGCGTGGCAAATCCGCCATCCTGCGCCCCGACATGATCAAGGAGACCGAGATGGGTTACAAAAGCATCCTGACCGTCCTGTCCGACGCCCGCCAGCTGCCCCAGCTTGACGCGGCGGCGGCCCTGGCCGCGCGCGAGGACGGGCATCTGTCGGTCCTCAGCCTGGGGCTGGATCACACGCAGGTGGGCTATTACTTTCCGAACGGGATGCCTTATGCGTTCCAGGACGCCATCGACATGGCGATGGACCAGGCCGGGACGCTGGATCAGACGGTCCGGCAGCACCTGGCCCGCTTCGGCGATCTTCGCTGGTCGTCCGAGGCCGCAGTGGCCCAGATCGGCGGCATCGCCAACCTGGTGGGAATGCGCGCGCGGTTTTCCGACCTGACCGTCCTGTCCCGCCCCTATGGCGAGGACGCCCCCGGAGAGGCCGAGGCCGTGGTCGAGGCCGCGCTGTTCGAGGGCTGCTGCCCGGTCCTGGTCCTGCCCGGCACCGAGCTGCCCGCCGATCCGCCGGGCAAGGTGCTGATCGCCTGGAACCAGTCGACCGAGGCCCTGGCCGCCGTGCGCCGCGCCCTGCCCCTGCTGAAGGCCGCCGGCTCGGTCGAGATCACGGTGATCGACCCGCGCGCCGGCACCGACGGTTCCGAACCCGGCGCGCCCCTGGCGCAGATGCTGAACCGCCACGGCGTCCATGCCGACATCGCCGTGCTGGCCCGCACCTCGGGCACCGTCAGCGAGGAACTGAACCGCCGCGCGACCGAAATCGCCGCCGACCTGGTGGTGATGGGCGCCTATGGCCATTCGCGCTTCCGCCAGGCGATCCTGGGCGGGGCCACGCGCAACATGCTGGAAAAGGCCAAGGTGCCGGTGTTCATGGCGCGGTGAGGATCTGCGCCAAGGGGCCGCAGGCGGGATCAGGAAACGCCCTGGGTTTCCCCCCGCCAGCTTACGCCACCAGCCGCGCCCCGTCATGACCGGCGATGCGCAGGTCCATCAGCGCGCCTTCCGGCTGGTCGCTGGCAAAGGCCACCTCGGTGAACTGTTCCGTGCGGCCCAGCCGCGGGCCTTCGGTCAACACGCGATGGGTCCGGCCCACCTGCCCGTCCAGATGGCGGCGCAACGCGGCCTCGCCCGCCTCGCGCAGTCGGGCGGCGCGGTCGCGGATCACCGGCCCCTTCACGGCGGGCATCCGCGCGGCGGGCGTCCCCTTGCGGGCCGAGAATGGAAAGACATGCAGGAAGGTCAGCCCGCAATCGCCGACCAGCCTGACGCTGTTTTCGAACATCGCATCGGTTTCGGTCGGGAAACCGGCGATGATATCGGCCCCGAAGACGATATCCGGGCGCAGCCGCCGCGCGTCCTCGCAGAAACGGATCGCGTCGTCACGCAGGTGGCGGCGCTTCATCCGCTTCAGGATCATGTCGTCGCCGGCCTGCAGGGACAGGTGCAGATGCGGCATCAGCCGGGGTTCCGAGGCGATGGCCAGCATCAGGTTCTCGTCCGCCTCGATGCTGTCGATGCTGCTGATGCGCAGGCGCGGCAGGTCGGGCACCAGCCGCAGGATCCGCATGACCAGATCGCCCAGCCGCGGCGTGCCCGGCAGGTCGGCGCCCCAACTGGTCAGGTCGACGCCGGTCAGCACGACCTCGTTGAAGCCGCGCCCGACCAGCCGCTTGATCTGCTCGACCACCACGCCCGCCGGAACCGACCGCGAATTGCCGCGCCCATAGGGAATGATGCAGAAGGTGCAGCGGTGATCGCAGCCGTTCTGGACCTGGACATAGGCGCGGTGCCGCCCGAAGCCGTCGATCAGATGGCCCGCCGTTTCGCGCACCGACATGATGTCGTCGACGCGGATCTTCTCGGTGTCGCCGATCAGGTCGGGGGCGCGCAGGCCTTGCCACGTCTCGGGCTGCATCTTCTCGTGATTGCCGATGACGCGGGTGACCTCGGGCATGGCCGCGAAGGTGTCGGGTTCGGTCTGGGCCGCGCAGCCGGTGACGATCACCGGCGCGCCCGGATTCTCGCGCGCCAGGCGGCGGATTTCCTGGCGAGCCTTGCGCACCGCCTCGGCCGTGACGGCGCAGGTATTGACCACGACCGCGCCCGACAGGCCCGCCGCCTCGGCCATCTCGCGCATCGCCTCGGTCTCATAGGCGTTCAGGCGGCAGCCCAGCGTGGAAAAGACCGGCGCGGTCATGACGCCAGCCATTCGGGCGTCAGCACGCCGGAAAAGACATGGGCGGCTGGCCCCTGCATCCAGACGCCATCGTCCCGCCAGTCGATCAGCAGCGCACCGCCCGGCACGTTCACGGTGACGCGCCGCCCGGTCAGCCCGCGCCGCGCCGCCGCCACCACCGCCGCGCAGGAACACGACCCCGAGGCCAGCGTCGGCCCCGTCCCGCGTTCCCAGATGCGCAGGATGATCTCGTCCCGAGAGACGACCTGCACGACTTCGACGTTCGTGCGCTGCGGATACAGCGGGTGATGCTCCATCGCGGGGCCGAAGGTTGCCAGATCGACCGAGGCCGCGTCCTCGACGAAGAAGGTCGCATGGGGATTGCCCATCCCGGTTGCCACGGGATCGCCGTCGATCGGCAGGCGGTCGATGTCCACCGCGCGCGCCAGGGGAATCGCCCGCCAGTCCAGCACCGGCGGCCCCATGTTCACCCGCGTCAGCCCGTTCCCCGCATTCTCGGCCAGCAGGATGGCGTGATCGGTGCGCAGGCTCAGCCGGTCGCGGCCGGTCTGATCCATCACATAGCGGGCGACGCAGCGCGTGGCATTCCCGCAGGCCGAGCTGACCGAGCCGTCGGCGTTCCAGAACCGCAGCCGCAAATCCGCCCGGTCGTCCGCCTGGATCGTCGCAAGCTGGTCAAAGCCCACGCCCCGGTTGCGGTCGGCGATGCGCGCGACCAGCCCTGCCGCAGGCGGATCGCCACCGGCACGCAGATCCAGGACGACGAAATCGTTGCCGAGCCCATGCATCTTCATGAAGGGCAGGCCGGAGGCGGGGTTGCTGTTCATGAGAGGCCGTATAATCCCTGCGGGAAATTTCCGCCAGTGGGCGCGACTTTTCCGCTTGACGCCCCCGGCAGCCCCCCCTAGTAAGCGCCGGTGTTGGGCCCGTAGCTCAGTTGGTAGAGCAACTGACTTTTAATCAGTGGGTCACAGGTTCGAATCCTGTCGGGCTCACCATATTTTCGTTTAATATCAGACAGTTGCGGCTTTAATGCAGTTGCAACTGTCCGATGAAAATGGTCGTCCGACAGCGTCCAATGTCGGACGGTCGCGCGGCGAAATGTGCGCCTGGCAAAAACCGCTGGCGATTTGCGCGGCCCTGTGTCTATCTGACCAGGACGGGCAACCCGGTTCACTCCGGGTCCAGACGACAGCAGGAAAGACCGCCGGGTAGGCCCCCGATAAAAGCCAGGGCAGGTCCGGTGCCGGGCAACCTCTCCGAAAACTCACGCATCATGTCAGTTTTCAGCGGAGCGGCTTATGCCTGCACATACCGTGTCCCGAGAGTGGACAGCCCCCCTTGAGCTTGCCGCAGGGGACATCCTGCAAAATCGCGGCGTGAACAAGATCCTGATATCCCGCAGCGATCCGGCATCCGAGCTGGACGCCTTGTCGCTGGCCCCGGGCGAAGCGTTCCGTCTGCGGTCCGCAATGTCGGTGCGCGCCTCGACCGCTGGCCCGACGATCAGCCGCCTGGTGGTCGTGCGCGGCCTGGCCCTGACGGATTGAGGGGACGATCATGCCTGCATACCTGACCAGCCTTGCCTGGACCGGCCCGATCGCTGTCGCCGCCGGAGACGTTCTTCAAAATAGCGGCACGCGGTCCATCCTCGTCTGTGCCGAGGATGATCCCGATGCCGATGACAGCCTGCTGATCCGACCGCGGTCCTGGTATACCTGCGCGGCCGCGATGACGATCCGCGCCGCAACCCACGGGGTCGGCATCGGCTGCCTGTCCATCGCATCCGGCCTGGGCGAGGATGACGGCGTCGAGCCGGTCGAGCCGACAGCCCCCGGCACTTTCGCGCCGCATCAGTGGACGGTTTCGACGGGCGCCGCGCCTGGCGCCGTCATTATGGACATTTCCGGCCGACCCAGCACCGGCGGCGCGGCTTTGATCGCCCTGGAATATACGGTCCAGGATGGCGAGGATGCGCCGGGCACCGCCCTTGCCGGCCTGGGGACAGGTCAGCGTGTCCTGACCATGCCGGATGAGGACACGGAATATTCCTTTAGGGTCCGTGGGCGGAACAGCGTTGGACCAGGCCCATGGAGCGAACCCAAGGCCGCTGTCAGTGGCGAGGCGGCTGAACTTCCCTCGCTTGAAGCCACCATCACCCCCAACCCTCTGGTGGCGGGCGATGATTTCGAGATCCTGTTCAGCGCCGCCCCCGACAGCGTATCGCCCCTGACCCTGGTGCGGGACGCGAACGATCCGCGCAGATATACCGGCACCGCACCGGCCAGCGGCATCGTCACCATCGGCGCGACAAAGGCGGGTTATACGGCCTACAGCGCGACCTTCGAAGCCAGCCCGGCGCTGCCCGACCTGATCGTCAGCCCTGCCGGCATCTTCGCCATCGCCAACGCGACAGCAGCGTCTGAACCCGAAACCATCAACCTGTCCAGCCCCACGGCGCCTGCGGAGATGATGGGCGAGTGGGAGATCGACTTCGCACCCCTGGCATCAGGCCCGGTCCTGCTGCGCGATCCCTACATCACCGGCACCCCGGCTGTGGGCCAGACGATGACGCTGCACCTGCCGCCGCCGCTGAGCCTGATCGCCGGGTCCGATCCTACTTTCGATTGGTCCTGGCCGGATGGGTCGAAAGGCAAGACCTATGTCATCCGGGCCGAAGACGCAGGTGTGCCTTACGACGTGGAAGTAACCCTGACTGACGGGAACGGCGCGCGCAGCTATACGACCAATGCCGTGTCGGTCCCGGCTGCGGCCGGGTGGTATGCGCCGACCTGGAAGCGCAATGGAGAGGTTGCATCGCGCGGCACGATCACTGGGCCGGATGGCAATGGCGACCTGACCATTGGATCGGACGGCATCGCGGGCGGCAATACACAGGGCAACCCACGCGTCTATTTCGACGTGGTGCCGGGCGACACCTATGAGTTGGAAACTCACATCGAGTGGGGCAATGCGACCCGCGTGATCGGCCGCTTGTCAGACATGACCAGCTACAATACCGCGATACACGTCAATGTTTTCGACGTGACCAAGCCCGCGGGCGACACGACCCTTTCTCGCACCGACACCTTCACCCCCGCCGCTGGTCGGGTGGCGATGTATTATATCTTCACCATGGACGTCAGCGGCACGGCCAAGATCCTTTCCAACACTCGCGTGAGGCAAACAGCATGACCGCATATCTTTACCCCGGCGACCTGGCCGACCATCAGATCACCGCGACCCTGCGCGGCAAGTCTCTGACCATTGAGAAGTATGGGGATGTGCCGGATGTGGTCGAACTGTCTGCGTTCGGCGGACGGGTTAATGAATTCCCTGATCTCGCCTCTGTCTCGCCGGATTATGCACCCCTGTTGGTGCAGCAAGCCGACGGCAGCGCAACCCTTGACCTTAAAACGGTGCATCAGCCTGTCGTGATCCCCGGCACGTTGCAAGACGGCCGTGTCTGCTCCGTATCGGTGTCTCGGATGTCCAGCAAGAACGGCTGGGGCCGGGCCGAGTATTACATGCTGGAAACGGATGATAATGGCGATCTCGTTTTGGAGCCGGGGGACTATCATCGGGAAATCTGGGTTAGTGGCGATCCTTCGGCATGGACGCGCGCCAGTATTGCTGCTGCGCAAACACCCCCCATCGCTGAAGCGTCCGTCACGGGTGCCTGGCTGCTACAGCGGCCGTTCTACGGTAGCACGGAAGCCCAAAAAGTATCCGGTGCCGTTGCGCAGCTTATCATCGAGGCCATGCACGCCGCAGTTGCGAGTGACCGCATTCACCCCTCATGGTGGCTTTATGTGGAGCGGGGCTACGACTACACGGGACTTGATATCAAGATCAATTTGCACGGCGAAAGCCCGCTCCATCCGCGAGTAATCCGGGCGTTCGGAACCGGCTCTGTCCCCAAGGGTATAAAATACGGAAACAGCGGGGCTTATTGGCCCGCCAATCTCGTGTCCATTGGTGTTGATTTGGACATCACCTTAATGCGCACCTTCGAGAATTGGCTTACTGCCGACACTGACTTCATAGGACGGCATCGGGAGTTTTCGGGCGATAAGTCGAGGGGGCTGACACTTTACCGAACCAAAACCTTTGATGGTGCGAGGCAAGTTCCGGTTAATGGCTCGACCTGGACGGCTCATCCGGATCGGTCATCCGGGATTTATTTTTCGGATGTTCTTGGTAGCCTCTTTCTCGACACTTTTTGGGACAAAAACGGATGGGTCCAAGATCAGGTTGTCGATGGCACATGGAATAATGGCCAATACGGACAACCGCCGTCGATCTATAGTCACAACGTCTATACGTCAGAGGGGCAGGTCGATATGTCCTGGCATGGGATGTTGACCATGCGCGGCGCGTCTTTGGGCGGGCAAATGCGCATCGGCGGTTGGCAGATTGACTGCACAGCCATTGACAACATGCTGGGCCTGCAAAACTCAGGTCTGCGGTGGAGTGATGTCGAGGGCAACCTAGCCACGCAGACCGGGTTCTTCCCGATCAATATCCGCACCGTTGCAACTTCAGGTCGCGACGGAAATTACATTACCTCCGCCGGGGCCAAGAAAACGGGACTGGACTTTCTGGGCGTTCAGAGTGTGGACGTTGACTGCTTGGTCTTGCACGTCTCGAACCCGGATGACGCTGCGGAAGTGGCCGCTAAGAACAATCATCAATTCAGCCCGAACAACTCTTATTACGCTTATAAACACGGTCGCGGGTCACTCTGGTCCAATCTTGTTGTCCGTCGCTGGAACGGCGACCTGAACCTCGCAGGTCTTGTCACCAGTTTCATAGATACGATCACGATCCAGCGGTGGGCAGGGCAAAAACTGGGTAAGGCATCGGCTACAATTGCCGAATACGCCACCTACTGCCGAGGTCTTTCGCCTCGCCAGTTGCAGTTGGAAATCAAGGCGGTGAACCGCTACCTGCTTTCTGCCCGCGAACCCAACTTGGAACTGCCGATGGAGGACCGCACAACACCGCAGGTTCTGACGTTCAAGCCCGACTTCCGGGGCGAAGGCTTCCGGTCGGACAACCCGCTTAATTGGTCGAGCAAGGACACCCCGATCAATGGCGACAGCTTGGAGATCGGAGACAACATCGTGAAGTGGGTTAAGGACAGCCGATCCCTGGAGGCGCTGTCTATGGGGGAGCAGGGCATCTTCCAAGCATCGTCGGGCAAGGTCAGTTTCGAGGCGGTGGATGCTGGCTCTCATATCGAAGTGGGGGAATACGGTAAGTTCTACGCTGACAGCTTCGACGGGTTTGCGACGGTGCGCGGGGGGCGCTTTGCTGTTAACGGGCCTTCTGCTGGCGATTTCGAGGCCAGCGGTCAGGGCCAATTGATCCTCGGGCCGGATTGCCGGATCCGTGACGGGGAAACCTTGCGGATTGTGGGAGACATGGGCAAGGTCGGATGGGATGCGATCAGCCCGTCCAGTGTCCTGACGGTGGAGGCTGGAGGCACGCTGGAATTCCATGCGACTGCCTTGATGCGTTTTGACGCCTTCAACCTGACTGCCTGGGATAAGGCTCTGTATGATTTCCTAGGGCAAACCAGTGGCGCATCGGGAAAATTTGATAGCTGGCGGCGCATCGAGCGTAACGGCTTTGTTCGGATTCGCGATCTGATCGGCACACCGATTGTCGGGGAAAAGACCACGGAAGGCGGCTTCTTCAAGCCTGCGAACGGCACCATCTCCGCAATCCTGGGTGCCACTATTGGCAAGATCGAGTCGAGCTGGCGGGGCCGGGCCGGGACTGCTGTATCAGGCGCAAACCATAACATCATCTTGAAGCCCGGTTCTTTCCTTCGCCTGACAGGAAGCCCGCTTACGCCCGGTCCCACGCGCGACCTGACTGGCGTTGGAATTGTTGTCACCGACGAAGGGGCGATCAAAGACACCGGCCTCTCCGTCACAGGCGACAAGTTGGTCCTGGCGGTTTAAGCTGAACGGCGGCGCCTCCGCATCAGTGCGAGGGCGCCCATCCCGAGCGGCAGAAGGGCGACGGTAGCGGGAAGCGGGATGGGGGCTATGATAGAAAACTCTGCCGTTGGATCACGGTAGTATACCTCGCCAAATTCTAGCTTATAATAATCGCCAGCATATCCACCTTCGGTCTGGAAAATAGTGTCTCCGTCTTTCATGATCAGAAACAGATTCCAGATATTATAAAGGTTGAGGCCAGGTTCAGCACCCTTTACGAAAGCCGAGCAGTTAAAGCTTCCGATAAGACAAACCGGCGCCCGACCGCCATTGCCCTCGCTGTCATAGATGGGATTGTGCGGTATTTCCGCTCGTATATGGAGATTGACATAATCTCCGACGGCTAGGTCGGAAAACCGATGCGGAAGCCCAAAGGGATCTGCCGAACTATGGACAGTACCATACTCGGTTCGTGTTTGAGTTTCATACTCGCTGTAGGCCACTGATCCGAAGGTCGTCCCTTCATACCGCAGGCGGTAGTCATATTGTTCGATCGTAGCCGCCTCTGCCGCTGACCCCACCCCGACCATCACGGCAGCCGCCGCGCACAATGCCCTGATACCCAATGCAACCTCCTAAATCGCGAATCATCACCGTCGCGTGACCATCGGATCATCGCAGCGCGCTTGAGTCTCGGGGAAAAGCTTTCGCCTCGATCAACCGCCGCGATAGCGGCGTTGCGATATTTTGTCTGGTGCCATGAGCGGCTTTGTGTATAGCTGACCAGGACGGGCAACCCCTTGCATGAGGGGTCCAGACGACCGCGGGAAAGACCGCCGGGTAGGCCCCCGTCTAAAAGCCAGGGCAGGTCCGGTTGCCGGGCAACCTCTCCGAAAACTCACACATCATGTCAGTTTTTAGGAGCGGGTCACACCTGCCGGGATAGATGCCTGAAATCGAGAAACGTATCACAACCGGGAACATCTGGTCGATCATCGGCACGATCGGCAGCACGTTGGTCATCATTGCCGGTCTGTTCGTCTGGGGCGGGCGGCAAAGCCAGCGTCTGGACACGTTGCAGGCCAACGATGCCGTCATGCAGACGACCCTGGTCACCCACGAAACCCGTATCCGCGCGATCGAGACCAGTTCAGCCCGCCAGGATGAACGGCTGCTGCTGATCCTGGACAGCGTGCGCAAGATCGAAGCCAAGCTGGAAAGGGATCCCAAATGAAGAAGCCCTGGATCGGCGCGGCGCGGCGCCTTTCGAGCGACGCTTTCGCGGTCGCCGCGCAGGAACTGGATCTTGATCCGTCCATCATCACGGCCGTGTTCGAGGTCGAGAGCAGCGGCCAGTCGTTCCGGCCCGACGGATCGCTGGAGCGGCGCTTCGAGCCGCATCATTTTCCCGCAAGGCACTGGCCCCGACTGGGGTTCACGGTCCCGAAAGGCCAGGAGCCGTGGCGCGCATCCCTGAAGCTGAAGGCGGCCGCGCGCGAAGCGATGTTCCTGGCGGCCTTCGAGATCGACCCCGAGGCCGCCCTGGCCGCCACCAGCTGGGGCGGTCTTCAGGTCATGGGCTTCAACGCCGCCGCCGCAGGCTATGCCAGCGCCTGGGATATGGTTGTTGCCCTTGCCAACGATGAATGGGCGCACCTGGGCGCCTTTCTGAACCTGGTGGGTTCCTGGGGCCTTGTGACGGTGCTGCGTGCCCATGATTGGGCGCGCTTTGCGGCACGATACAACGGCAGCGGCCAGGCCAGGGCCTATGCCGCCAAGATCGAAAGCGCCTATCGCCGCCACAGCGGCCGAGCGTCGCCGGTTGTCCTGCGCCTGGGCCGCGCCAACGATCCAGAAGCCGTCGAACAGTTGCAGGCCGCCCTTGGCATTCGCGAGGACCGGGTTTTCGGCCCCGAGACGGACAAGGCCGTCAGGGCGTTCCAGGAACGGGAGGGCCTGGCTGTCGATGGCGTGGTGGGTGCCGAGACCTGGGCGCGTTTGCGCGCCAAGCGTGATGCCGCGCCGCCCGCCCAGGCGGCGCAGTCGGACCGCATCGCCCATATCGGTGCCGTCAGCGGCGCCGTGACGGCTGGCACCGGCGCTGTGGCGGCCTTGGGCGACGCGCTGCCCGATGGCGCGATGACGATCCTGGTGGGTGGCGCGACCGTGGCGGGGCTGATGGCCTTGGCCGCGATCATCTATACCCGCCTGCGCAGCGGCCGGGCTTTGGTCTGATGCTGACCGCGCTGACCGGACGCTGGCTGCTGCCCCTGGGGGCCGTGCTGGCGGCCTGTCTGTGCATCTGGTGGCTGATCGACAGTCGCGCCGATCTTTCGGCCGAGAACGACGCGCTGCGCGCGCGGATCGAGGCACAGGAAAGGATGGATCATGTGGAAGATGATTTGCGCGGCCGCGACAATGACGGCATTCGCGACTGGCTGCACCGTCGCAGCCAGTGATGCGGCGATCTGCGCGGGCACGGCAGGGGATCGCACCGCCCATGCCCGCGCCCTGGTCCAGGACGGCGGGCCGCAGTCGCGCAGGACCGGGGCGCTGCTGATCGCCAAGGTGGATGCAGGCTGCGCCAGCTGATCAGGGCAGCGGGTCATCCGGCGCGGTCATCGTGGCCCTGGCAATCGCCGTCGCCTGCCGTCGGGCATCGGACATGACGTGGTCGGCCGCCCGGATCAGGCCTTGGGCGACATCGAGGGTATCCAGTAGCGCCTCGGCACGGTCGTAAATGGCCTGCAAGCAATCATCACATTTGGACATCTGGTCTGTTCCTCCTTCCAGGAGCATCAGACCAAACCGCAGGCATTTTAGTCTATATGTCTGTAAATACAGAACAACCGGAAGAGTGTTTGTGCGTTCCGGTCGCGACCGGCAAACTGGCGCCTTGCCATGATGTTCCTGTTGTGTTCTTTCTGGCCCGTTCAGGAACCGAGGGATCGCCATGGCCTATCGAATACATACTCCCGACTTCCCTGAGGATTTCGCGCTGTACATCATCTGGGCAGAGCGGCCCGGCAGGCGTCAAACCACCGTCGCGGCCGGATGCCTGGCTGCGATGGACGCGGCCTGGTCTGCAATTCAGGACAGATATCCCGACGAAGAACTGCGCCTTCAGCAGGGGGCGCTTGTGATGCAGCGCCGTGCGCCGATCAGGTAGGGTCGCATCAGGCGGTCTTCTTCGGCCTGACCGGGCGCTTGATCGCTTCGACCGCGCGGCTGGCGGTGTCGAGTTGGCTGGGCATGTAGGTGTCGGCCAGCTGCGGGTTGGTCGCGGCGCTGTTGCCCAGCACGTCGGCCGCGTCGTCCTTGGTCGCGCCGCCCGACCGGGACAGGATCCCGAAGGTGCGCCGCAGGTCGCGAAATTGCAGTGTGGCGAGGCCCTGCAACCGACCGAACCTGTCCGCCTGGACCGCAGCGTCGCGCACCTTGCGCCAGCGGCGGACGAACAAGTCGTCGTCGTAGTCCGCGCCGGTTTCCTCGTCGCGCAGCAGGCGGCGGTGTGGATCGGTGGAGCCGTCGATCAGGGCATCGACGCGGCCCTGAACTTCGTCATGGAGCCACATGGCGCCGGTGTTGCCGCGCTTGGACCGCGTGACCGTCCACTGGATGCGCTGCACCAGCTGGCCGCCGCGGTGAACCAGGTGGTCAGAGAAGTCACCGACCCGCGCCATGAACACGTCGGTCTGGCGCTGCCCTTGCAGCAGCGACAGCAGGATCGCGGTGCCGATCGAGGGCAGGCCGATGCGATCGGCCGTGGCGACCAGCAGATCGACCTCGGCCCAGCTGGCCGACCGCTTGCGCGGCGTCGGCGTCTTCATTTTCAGGCGGTGGCACGGGTTGGTGCCCTCGGGCCGCCAGCCGATCATTTCGGCATAGGACATCAGCAGCGACATGGCGCGCAGCTGCGCGATGGCCATGGATGGTCCCTTGCTGTCCAGCAGTGTTTCATACCAGGCGCGCATCACGGGCTTCGTGAATTCGCGGGTCTGGTGGCTACCCCATTTACCGATGATCAGGCGGAAATGGCCTTCGTAGCTTTTGCGCGTCTTCGGCGCCAATTCGGTGTAGAGGCGGGATTTGCGATAGGCTTCGATTAGCGCCTCGATCGAGCGGCCACCGGCCGAGGGAAGCGGCCGGGGCTTGCCCGACTTCTGCGCGGCCGCCAGTTCGCGGTTCAGCCGTTCCGCCTCTCGCCGCGACCAGGTCAGGCGGCGTTCGTCCAGCTCCACGCCGGTAAAGCCCAGCTTGCGCGCGGCTGCGGACGGTTCCCACCAGATGCGGACGGTGCCGTCGGCGCGGGGCCGTTCGCGCAGGCCCTGGGGTGCGTCAGGAATGAGGCGGGCGGGGCGTTTCATCGCTGTCCTGTTCGGGCTGGCGTTTGCGGTCTTCGGCCGTGTCGTAGACATCGACCGTCATCATTTCCCAGATGGCAGCGCGCAGGCGCCGCCAAGCGCGGACCAGTAGGGACATCACGCCCTCCGGGCTTCGGCCAGCAGGATCACCTGCCGGGATCTTATCAGGGCGGGATCGATCCGTTCCTCGACATCGCGGGGCAGGCCCTGCATGTCGATCCAGGCATCGACCTGGTCGGCGCGCCACAGCATCGGGTGGCGCGTGTGCGGCATCGGCTGGGGAAAGCCGTGCTGGTCTTCCAGCAGCTGGCGCTTGGCGCGGAAGGTTTCCGTGCTGATCGAAAGGCGCTGGGCGATGTCCCCGGATCGGATGAAGGTCGCGGTCATGCCGACCCCCCGGCTTGCAGCCGTGCGCGCAGGGTCAGTTCCGCCCGCGCCAGGGCAAGCTGTTCGGCCTTCATCGCGGCGACGAAGGCTTCGGGATCTTCGATGCCGCCGGTCAGGTGCTGGCCGATCGCGCAGCACATCCGTCCGGCCGCAGCCTTGTCCAGACCGGACAGCCTGTCGGCCGTGCCCTGCATCATGGCGGACAGGACGGTCGAGATCGACGGATGCTGTCCGGCGGGCATGGATGTCGCCAGCACCTCGGTCATGACGGTAATCATCAGGTCGATGACCGTCCCGACATGGTCAGCCTGATCGTCGCCGATCGGAGAATGCTCGATCGTGATTTCGCGGATGCGGGTCATTCCCAGTCCCCCTGGATGGCAGCGCGGACCAGGTCGCCCAGGGCGATCAGCATCAGGAATTCGCCGATGAAGGTGAAGAAGGCCATGGGGTATCCCTGTGGCTTGGCCGGTCGCGCCGCCCTGCGACGGGCTTGGTGGCGGGGGCGGGCGAGCAGTGCCCGCGGGCGGCCCCCGGGCAGTCAGTTCGGCAATGCTGGGCGGATCGGCGCAGGCAGCTGGTGTTCGACCTGGTCAACGCAGAGGGCGACGCTGGTCGCGCAGAGGCGCAGAATGTCGTGGCGCGGCATCTGGACCGGCGCCGGGGTCTGATCCGCCGGGTCGGCGTTGGACAGATGCTGCGCATAGCGCATCATCCGCGCGCCTTCCTGGCGGATCATCTGACAGGCGGCTTGGAAACCAGCCCGTTCGGCTGCTGTCATCAGCTGGACGGGAAACGGGGTAACGAACATGAAACGCTCCTAACTCGCAGGGTGGTCCCTGTTAGTTAGGAGTTAGAACGCCTCACTGTCAACTCACAATGTGAGAATTATTTCTGGTGGGCTTTGAACGGCCAGCGGTGTTTGAGCCATTGCTCAATTCCCTCACGGCCTGCCACTAACGCAGTCTGCACGATGACGACCATGCCGGCGGCAATGTCCGGCCCCATCCAGTCAGTAAGCCATCCCCAGATCGGCCAGAATATAGCCCCAGGCAAAACAAAGATTGCCAGGATAATTGCCCAAAATTCAGCGGTGCTAAGTTCAGAGAAGAACAGCCTTTTTTGCGATCTTTTTCGGGTCATGTGGCCCTCCAACTCGCAATCACCCGGCCCACGATGACGACATTGGCGCCATCCACCACGTGCACCCGCCGTTCGCCCGGTTGGGCTGATGCCGTGATCAGGACAGGCGGCTCGTAGCGGCGCATGATGGTCGTCGCTGACCCTCGCGAATTCTCGTAAACCTGCGCAAGAACCACATCGCCAGCAGCAGCAGAAGCGGCTGCATGCCCATCGACCAGAATGAAATCACCGGGAAGATAGCCTTCGGCGATCATGGCCCCCGTGGAAACACGCCAGATGTCTATGCCCGGCCGATTGTCGACGACTTCCTTTGCGGCCGCGGCGAGCTGATCCGCCATGTTCATCGATCTGGACCGGTTGCTGCCCACCTCGCTGAAACCCTGCCAAGGGTGGACATCGCCTTCGGCAAAACCAGGCACCAGCATGTCTATGGTCTGATCGTCCGCAACCCCAGCACGGCGCAGGACCTCGTCGATGGGAACCTTCAGAACCGAAGCAAAGGCCTTGGCCCAGGCAAGGCTCATCTTCTGGCGGCCGGTGTAGATGTGGGAGACGGCAGTTCGATCGCGGCCCATCCGGCGCGCAATGTCCTCGGTAGTCACCCCGACCTTGCGCTGCTGCGCCTTGAACCATTTGTCGTCGATCATGGGCCGCAAGTAAGGTTTTCTAACCTCACATACGAGTTAGTTTTGCTCACTTAATGATGGACTGCCTCACAATGATCGGTTAATTGTGAGGCATGACCGAGCAAATAGCCCTTGAAGAGACTGCCTGTCAGCACCTCCCGCCATTGGAGGTCGCGGAAAAGTTGTTGGGTGGTCTTGCCGCAGTGTCTCGCATCGCGGGCCGCAGTGAAAAGGTCGGCTACCAGTGGCGGCACAAGAATTACACACGCCAGCCCGGTGATCTGCCGAGCGCCGACGTGATGCGAAAGCTGCTGGCCTATTCGGACCGGCACGGGCGCGGCCTGAAACCCGAACACCTGATCTGGGGCGCCCCTGCGGCCGAGATCGAGGCGCTGCTGGAACAGATGCGAGCGCGACCCGCCCCCGGCATCGAGGCGGCCGAATGATGGCGCCCTTATCCCGCTTTGGTGATTTTGCGGTCCTCGCGCGCCTTCACGGCCCGCGCGATCCGCGCCGGCAGCTCGTATGTATAGACGAGATAGAGCCGAACGAAGTCGCGGCCGTTGGCCACGTCTTCCATGTCGGGGTCATCCTCGTCATGGGCGCCGTCGTTCCCGAGGAAGCGGACCTGATTGGCCATATCGATGATGGCGTCGGGAAGGGTGCCCTCGAGAGCCTTGATCCTGTCGGCGAGATTGCCCTTGAGGTCCGGATGTTCCTTGCGGAGCGACCGCTCCATCACGCGGCGATAGGCCATGGCCGCGGTTCCCGCATGACCATTGTCGAAGCTATGTTCCGCTTCGATCCATGGTCCGCGAACATTCTCCGGCATTGCTTCGATAATCGTTGGCGCCGGCATTTCGGGTGCGGTGCCAACGAGGGTGAAAAAATTTCGAAAGGTCTGCAGTTCCACATTCGCCGGTTGGAGACCCAACCTTTCCGAGTCCAAGAAGTACGCAACCGTTCCGCCCTGACAGTCTCGACACTGCAGATACAGGTTCCAGATCTGGCCTTCAGGCTGCGGCACAGCCTGAGAAACAGCCAGCACGCTATGGGTCATGTTCTTGGCCCTGCAAGTCTTGTGAACGCAATCGAGGGTAATGAAATCCATGGATATCGCCGCTCGTTCCAATCGGTATCAGCACGTTGTCAACAATGCCTTGGCTGCAAGTTCAGATCCAGTCGAAAGGTCGCGGCACCTGACCGGCGTGCTTCTTTCCCTGGAAGGCGACGAACTCCTGGCCTTCGCCTATGTGCTGCTTCGCGAAGTGTCTCTGACACCTCCGCGCTGAACCTTCCTCGAGTTCGGTCCTACCCGATCGGCAGCCTGCAGGCTGCCGAGTGAATACGCCTGCGCGGGCCACGACATCTGCGCAAGCCTGCTGCCCCTGCCTCGGGGCCACCTGACCGGCGGCGGTTCCCCCCCCCTCGACCCACCGTCGCCGGTCTTTTTCCATCAACCCGGAGACGGCCCATGAACACCCCGATCCGCCTTACCCCCGCAGACCATGTGCTGATCCATGGCTGCGGGACGCTGCTTGTCGATCATTTCGTGACCGAGGAGCGGGAACGCGACAACGCCATGATCCAGACGATCCTGCGCCGCGTCCTGGACGACACCAACCAGGACAACCTGGCGCTGGCGCATTTCCATCGGATCGCGCCCGAGCTGGTCGAGGCCAGCGAACGGCATCTGCACATCCTGCGGTCCCGCCACGCCCCGCTTATCCGCGATTACCACCGCGCCAAGATGGCCGCCGCCTGGGACATGATCCGCGAGAGGTATCCCCATGCGTGAGCCGGTCGTTTCGCTGTCCGACATCGAGCGCGTGGCGGCCATCGCCCCCGATATGCCCGCGCACCAGGTCGCGGAGATGATGCGCTGGATCACCGAGCTGCAAACCGGCTGGCCCAATGAGGTGCCGATCCAACTTTCCGAGCCGAAAGTTGGAAGTTCTCAGAAGCCTGAAACTTGCGTTGGGTCGGTCCCGGCCCCGACCGAGGTCCACACGCTCGACATGGGCGATGGACGCGTCCTGGTCAGCCCCGGCCCGATCCCCCAGCCCATCATGCCGCATCCCGCGTCGCCGCCGGAAGCCGCGCCCGTCCCGGAACCTGCTCCTGCGGCCGTGGAAACACCGGCCGCACCCCCCCCTGCCGTCCCGGATCGCGCCGGGCTGCCCTGGGAGGATTATGAGGTGCAGATCGCGCTGGACATGCACCACAAAGGCGAAACGGGATCGGCCATCGCCCGCCGTCTGAACCGGCCGGTCCCGGCGGTCTATACCGCGCTGCGGAAATTCAGGACCGGCTGGCGCCCGAAGGCGCTGCCCCCTGCGCCGCCCGTCGAACCGCCCATCACCGTGATCCCGACGGTCACGCCGGTCCCTCTGCCCTCGCAGGCATTGACCGGCGCGCAGCGCGAGCTGATGACCCGGATCATCCAGCTGCCCGACGATTTCACGCCGGCGGACGATCTGTATCTGGCCGAGCAGATCATCGCCCGCACCGGGCTGGAACTGATCGCCGACCAGCTGGGCTGCGACCGGCAGGCGGTCCTGGCCCGTTGGGCCGCGCTGCTGGGTATGGATCCGGCCGATCTGCGCCGCGGGGTGCCGCTGCAAGTGCAGACCGACCTGATGCTGGTGCTGCGCCAGCTGGCAGGGGAGGCCGCGGCATGATCCCCGCCGCCACCGTTCCGGGCGTCGGCCTGGCGCCCTGCACCCCCGCTGCGCCCTGCTGGATCGCGGGCACCGGCTTTCGCGCGGTGGTCGACAACGCCGAGGCCTGCGCCATCGACGATGCGCCCCTGGCGGGCAAGGTGCCGCCCGGATCGATGCTGACGGCGCTGCCGGTCGATCCGCTGGCGGTGCTGCCCGCCGCTGTCCTGGGCGCGGCCTCGACCCCCAGTCCGGCCATTGCCGGTGTCCTGGGCCTGCCGCCGCTGATCGGCGGCGATGGCCCGTGCTGCATCATCCGCGAGCCTGCCGAGCCGATGCCGCCACTGGCCCCGGTGCCGGTCATGGCGGGCGGCGCGACGCTGCTGATCGCCGCGCTGGCGCTGCTGGCCCTGCTGCGGGGGCGGCGATGACCCGCCAGACCTACAGCCTGGACGAAATCAAGGGCCTGCTGCTGGCCCAGCGTCATGCCGTCGCGCGGCATTATGCGCCCGCCGCGCCCGGCAGCTATACCGATGGCGGGCAATACTGGACGCTGAACCCCGGCCGCGCCGACAACAGCGTGGGCAGTTTCGTTGTCACGCTGGAGGGGGCCAAGGCGGGCCGGTGGAACGACTATGCCACCGGGGACCACGGCGACCTGATCGACCTGATCGCACTGTCGCTGGGCTGCACCCTGTCCGAGGCGGTGCGCGAGGCGCGGTCCTGGCTGGGCCTGGCCCATGACAGCCCCGAGGATGCCGCCCGCCGCAAGGCCGCCGCAGAACGCGCGCTGCGCCTGGCGGCCGAGGCCAGGGCCAAGGATGCCGAGGCCAAGGAGCGGCGGCGCAGGGGCGCCCTGGCGCTGTGGCTGTCGGGCGAAGAAAAGATCCGGGGCACGCCGGTCGAATTCTACCTGCGCGACACCCGCTGCATCGACCTGGCGCGGCTGGGCCGCCAGCCAGGCGCGCTGCGCTATCACCCCGCCGTCCGATACCGGCACCTGGACCGCAAGACGGGCGAGGTCTGGGACGGCGAGTATCCGGCCATGCTGGCGATCGTCAATGACGGCCAGGGCCGCGCCGTCGCCTGCCACCGGACCTGGCTGGCGCCGGATGGCCGGGGCGGCTGGGACAAGGCCCCGGTGCCCAAGCCCAAGAAGGTGCTGGGCGATTATGCGGGCGGGTCGATCCACCTGTGGCGCGGCATCGGCCCGCGCGGCGGGGCGGGCAAGCCGCTGTCCGACGCGCCGGACGGCAGCGCTGTCTGGATCAGCGAGGGCATCGAGGACGCGCTGTCAGCCGCCATCCTGCTGCCCGAGGCGCGGGTGATCGCCGCCATCAGCCTGACCAACTTCGGGGGCGTCGCGCTGCCCCCGGCGATCGCCGAGGTGACGCTGATCGCCGACAACGACCCCAAGCCCGAGCAGCAGGCGGCACTGGCCCAGGCGGTCGCCGCCCACAGCCGCGCCGGGCGCACGGTGCGGGTCTGGCAAAACCACGAGGGCGGCAAGGATCTGAACGACGCGCTGCGCGCGCGCATACTGCGAGAAAGGGACAATCATGCTGTTGCGTGAGGCAAACCGGCTGCGGGCCGGTGTATCGATGTTTGCCGACCGGCTGCCCTGCCTGATCTGGGGCGGCCTGGGACTGTGGATCGTCGCGTTCTGGGTCCTGGCCGGCATCGGCGCCGCGACCGTGCTGGGGTGGGTGCTGGGATGATCGATTTTTGCAAGCTGTATTGCATCGATGGCATTGGACAGGTTCTCGCATCGATCGAGGACAATGATAAGGGACAGGCCTCCCTGCGCTTTCGCATTCCCGATCATGACGGCATCGGGTTTTCGATGTCGCTTTGCCTTGGATCGGAAGACGAGGATGAAAACGAAGCCTTTGCGCACCGCTGCCTTGGTGAACTGAACGAAGAGACTGCGCTGAAGGCCATCCGTCCGCTGCTCGATGCCAAACGGCGGTTAATGTCATGACCGAGTGGCGGACCATCCCCATGCGGGACATAAACTGGGCCGCGCTGAAGCCGTCCTTCGGCCACTGCGTCTATCGCCTGCGCAAGTTGTCGGAACCCAACAGCCTGCCCTACCGCCCCTATTGCAGCGGGTGCTGGGCCGACATGACGCTGGGCCAGGTGGCCGATCTGGGCCGCGCCGAACTGCTGCGCCACGACGGCATGGGCGAAGGCACGATCGCGATCCTGGAGCAGGTCATGGAGCTGGCCGCAGCCGGTCATTCGCTGACGCGGCCCCGGCCGGTGCGGGCGGACTGACCATGGCAGACCCGATCCACGACCTGGGCCAGCAGCTGGCCCACGCCCCCGTCGCCGCCGAGGCCCATGCGGCCCCTGAAACCGCCGCCCAGCCGCCGCAGGACGGCCCCCCGCCCCCGGATGCGGGCGATCCCGGCCCCCAGCCCGGCGAAATCTGGCCCGACTGTCCGGTGCGGGCGCTGGGGGTCAATGGCGATCTATATTTCTACCTGGACCGCCTGGGCCAGATGCGGATCGTCAAAAAACACGAGGGGCAGACGATGATGTCGCTGTTCCAGGACCGCATCGAGCTGCTGTGCCGTCATTACCCGGCCTATGCCAGGGGGGATGGCCAAACGATCATCCAGGGCAAATTTAATCAGATGCAGGCCAGCACGGCGATGATGACCGCCTGTGCCGAAAGGGGTCTGTTCAACCCCGACGGCACGGTGCGCGGCGTCGGAGCCTGGAAGGATGACGACGGCCGCCTGATCTATCACTGCGGCAAGGTGCTGCTCACGGCCGAGGGCGAGCGTCCGCCCGACGACATCGACGGCAAGATTTACCCGGCCTATCCGCCGATCCCGGCCCCCGCGCCCCCGGACAGCAAGGGCGATCCCGCGCCGGACATCATCGCCATGCTGTCCACCTGGTCCTGGCAGCGCCCCGACAGCGATCCGATGCTGTCGCTGGGCATGATCTGCGTTCTGATCCTGTGCGGCGCCCTGGACTGGCGCCCGGCATACTGGCTGACCGGCGACAAGGCGTCCGGCAAATCGACGTTTCAGGATTTCATCGCCTGGCTGCTGGGCGGCGACAAGGGCATGGTCAAGTCCACCGACGCCACCAAGAGCGGCATCACCAGCCGCCTGGGCCATTCGTCGCTGCCCGTGCTGCTGGACGAGCTGGAGCCGGGCGACGAGGGGTCAAGCAAAGAGCGCGACATCATCCTGCTGGCCCGCGTCGCGTCGTCGGGCGGGCAGTGGGTGCGCGGTTCGGCCGACCAGAAGGGCGCGTCGGGCAACGTGTATTCGGCGTTCCTGTTCAGCTCGATCCTGATCCCCGGCAGCATGGGGCCCCAGGATCGGTCCAGGCTGATCATCCTGAACCTGGACACGCTGCCGGCCGACGCGCCCAAGCCCGCGATGGACGCGCGCACCTGGCGCGCGCGAGGCGCCCGGCTGAAGCGGATCCTGATCGACCGATGGCCGACCTGGGAAGAACGGCTGTCCCTGTGGCGCGTGGCGCTGGCAGAAGCCGGTCTGGGCGGGCGGAACGGCGATAACTACGCCACCACCTTGGCCATGGCCGACATGGCCCTGTCCGAGGCGCTGCCCACACCCGACACGCTGCAAGGCTGGGCCGCCAAGATCGCCAAGGCCGCCAGGCGCGACACGGACGAGATCGGTTCGGACGCCGAGGACATGATCCAGCACCTGCTGGGCCAGCCCTATGACGTGTATCGGCGCGGCGAGATGTTCACGGTCGCCCACTGGATCATGGCGGCCGCCGCGCTGCCCTCGGCGCCCAGGGAGCTGATCAGGACGGGCGACAGCGGCCTGACCGAGATCGACGACCAGGAGCGGCGCGACGCCGCCAAACGGGCCAACGAAAAGCTCGCCAAGGCCGGTTTGCGGGTCAAGGGCGCCGGCGACACGGCCGAGCTGTTCATCGCCAACAAGCCGTTGCCCGGCCTGTGTAAGCTGTTCGAACACAGCCGATGGGCGAACGGCGTATGGTCGCAGTCATCCAGACGTGTGCCGGAGGCCCACCCGGTCGAACAGCCCCTGACCCTGGCAGGCCAGCGCGTGCGCGGCGTCTACATCCCGCTGCGCTCGATCGGCGGGCTTCTGGCCTTCCCGATGGATCGCGCGCCGGTTGTTCATGCCCCGATGGGCGACATGCCCTCAACCCCCAAGGATTTCGAGGACTACATCTGACATGCGCCCCCCACCCGTTTTCAGGCCCTTGAAATCCCGCCGTTCTTTCCCGTGGCCCGCACCCCGCAGATATGCCATAATTCGCCAGACGGTCCTGCGCGATACAACCCTTCCGCGCATGGGTCAGGGGTCCGAAGGCCACAACGGCACAACGGTCCGACCACCCTGCCGTTGTGCCCACCGTTGTGGGTTTTCTTCAAGCGAAATCAAAGGGTTGACCGTTGCCCACAACGGCACAACGGTGTTTTCCCCCGCGCGCGATTTATGCGCGCGCGCGCGCACACACACATGTGAGGGATATGAAAATATACCGTTGTGCCGTTGTGACTTAGATAAAATCCTTTCTGACCAATGGATTAACCCACAACGGCACCCACAACGGAAGGATTTTTACCGTTGTGCCCCCCTGAATTATGCAGCGTCGTCAATGGCTTGGCCCACAACGGCACTGAAAAATAAGGGGTTTTTGCTGTGACCAAGCCGAATGACCAATTCGAGGCCCTGGCCCGCGATGCCGCCGAGCGGATCGAGGCCAGCCGCGCGATGCAGCAGCAGCTGACCCTGCTGCCCGACGAACAGGCCGACCAGGGCGGCGAGGTGCGGCGCGGCCGTGGCGCGGGCCGCGCCATGTCGCAGATGCGCGAATGGCTGGCCTCGCGCGGGCTGCGGCTGCCCGAGGAAGTCCTGGCCGAGATGGCAGGCCTCCAGCACCGCGACGAGGTGATCCTGGCGACCATGGCCGATGCCGAGCGGATCGTTGCCTGGGCCGAAAGCGGCGCGGGCAGCGTCAAGGGCGCGCCAGCCGTCCAGACGCTGACGCAGCGCGTCAACGTGTTCATGCAGCTGTTGGCGATGCGCCTGCGCGCGGCGGACGCCCTGATGCCCTATGGCGCGCCCAAGGCCACGCCTGACGCCGCGCCGGTCAATGTGACCCAGATCGTCGTTGCAGGCGGCCAGCAGGCGGCCCAGCGGCCCGCCCAGGTGATCGACCAGGCGCGCGACGTGACGCCTGATGCGCGTCGGATCGGCCCGCCGCCGATGCCCCATCAAATCCAGCAATATCAAACACTTGGCGATCAGCCATCCGAAGCGCCCCGCACGGATCGTCGGACGGACGATGGAGACCTTTGAAATGATTGGAAAAAATCGCCACCCGCAATTGATTGAAAATCAACTGCCGACCGCCTCGACCCCCCGGGGGGTGGTCGCGCGCGCAGTCCTTCCGCCCCTGGCTGTGAGGCCATCCCCCATTTCGGGGCCAATCGGAAAAAATTCGAACCCAGGATGCCAGCAGGCGGGGTCGGGGGGGCGTGCCCATGTCTGAACCCAGGGCGACCGAAAACGGGGTCGGGGGGGCGGATCACCTGGATCCCGATCAGCTGGCCGCGATGACCGCAGCCGAGGCGATTTCCTTGCTATCGCCCCCGGTCACGGGTGGCAAGTTAGAACTTCACACGCCTGCCTTCCCCGGCCCGATCGCCGAGGCGGCCTATTGGGACGACAGCGCCGTGGTCGGCGTCCAGGGGCCGGTGGGCAGCGGCAAGACCACCACCATCCTGAAATCGCGCACCAGGCGCGCCATGTCGATTCCGCGTTCGGTGATCGACGGGATGCGGCATTACAAGCTGCTGGTGGTGCGCGAAACCTATCGCCAGCTGTGGTCGACCACGATCCCCGACTTCCTGAAGGTCTATCCCAAGCACCTGGGCGACTGGTCCGGCGGCAAGGGCGGGCCGGTCAGCTTCGTGATGCGGTTCAACGACGGCACCCACGTCCCGCCGCCGCCCGGACACCAGGGCACCTGGTCCGACGACATCGTCATGACGGTCGAGTTCATGGCCTTCGGCGACGACATCGAAGGATCCATGCGCGGTCTGCAAACGACCGACATCTGGCTGCACGAGATGGACACCAACCCGATCGAGGTGATCCTGAACGGCATCACCCGGATCAACCGTCATCCGGGGATGGAGCATTTCGCGGGCTATCCCAAGGAACTGCTGGATTTCGGGCAGATCGTCGGGGACTTCAACGCGCCCGAGCCGGATAACTGGCTGGCCGAGCTGATCCTGAAGCCCGAGAAGATGGACGAGATCGTCAAGACGATGAACGCCGATCTTCCGGCGGGCGCGCGGCCGATCCTGTTCCGGTTCCACTTCCAGCCCGGCTATGGCGAAGACGGGGCCGAGAACCTGCAAAACCTGTCGCCGGGGTATTATTCCAAGCAGATCGCCCTGCTGCGCGCCCTGGGGCGCGGCGACAAGGTGGACCGCCTGGTCTTCAACAAGATCGTCCATGCCCGCGCCGGTGAACCCGTCTTCCAACGGGAATTCCGCCGCCGCCTGCATGTCGCCGACGAAACCCTGAAACCCTGGCCGGGGGTGCCGCTGCGCATCGGCCTGGACCAGGGCTTCAAGGGCGCGGCCGTCATCGGCCAGGTGGTGGTCGAAGGCACGGGCCTGCATCGCCGGATCATGTGGCAAATCCTGGGCGAGCTGCATTTCCCAAAGGAACGGCTGATGGCGCAGGTGTTCGGCACCCGCCTGGCCGAGGCGCTGGAAACCCGCTGGCCGGGCGCGCGCATCGAGGGCGGGTGGGCGGACATGGCGGGCGAACACGGATCCTCGCAGGCCGCGGACGAAAACGACACCTGGAACCTGCTGGTCGGACGCGCCTGCGGGTTCCGCGTCCGCCCCCAGCGGATCGGCACCAACCGCATCCAGCCCCGCCTGGAGGCCGTGCGCGCCGCGCTGGAGGCCCCGATCCATGCCGGGCGCGTGGGCCTGCTGATCGACCCGTCCTGCGCCTTCCTGATCGCGGGGTTCGAAGCCCGCTATGTCTGGACGGACGAGGTCAACGCCCAGGGCGACAAGCGCAAGGTGCCTGACAAATCGCTGACCGAGGCGAACGTCATGGACGCCCTGCAATACCTGCTGCTGTCGGAACACAAGGCCGACGGCACCAGCGTCGGAAGCTTCCCCGGACAACCCACCGGCCTGATCGGCCACAACGGCGGCCCGCCCCTGTCCGGGGGCGATGGCGGGCTGCGCACCGGGTTCGACGTGCTGAACCCCTATGGAGGACGATGACCATGGATAGCCTGAAACTCGGGGACGCCGCCGCAGCTGCGGTTTCGAAAACCGATAACCGCGTCACGCTGGACAGCATGATCGCGAAGGTCGAGGCAACGGAATACCTCTGGCCTGACGTGATGCCGCACATGACGATCTGCGTCATCAGGCTGAAGAACGGCTTTTCGCTCGTCGGGAAGTCGGCCCCGGCCGACCCGGAGAACTTCGACCTCGATCTGGGTCAGAAGTTCGCGTTCGAAGATGCCGTTCGGCAGATGTGGCCGCTGGAGGGCTACGCCCTGCGTGAGCGCATGGCCGGGGAGGCCTGACCCATGACCACGAAAACCGAACTGGACGCCGCCAAACTGCGCAGCCTCGCGGCCGAGATCGAGGAAAAGCACAAGGGCCAGTTCCTGGACCTGCGCGCCCGGTTGGAGCGGGAAGAGGGCATGAAGCTGACCCCGATCCGCAACGGCGCGGGCGGCAGCACCTGTCGCATGGCCGGGATCACCGCCACCAGCACCAGCGGCGCCCACGGTGCCGTCACCAACTGGGCCAACGCCGCCCGCCGCAAGGTTCTGGCGCTGGATGCTGAACTGCCGCTGGAGGCTTCGGCCGAATGATCAGCCTTCGCCCCTTCGACGATTTCGCGGCCATGGAGGTGATCCGTCACCTGGACCCGTTCGACCAGCTGGAGGCCGAGGCCACGCGCGGGGCCAGATCCTCGCACCTGGCGATTTGGGCCGACTGGCGCGCGATGCAGGGGGCGACGGTGAAAAGCTGGGTCGTCAACACCGGGGCGGGCACGCCGTTCGCCCTGGTCGCCCTTGGCCATACCGGCCAGGGGGGCGTGGCCCAGGCGGCGATGCTGGCCCGCGATCATCGCCGCTTCCGGCGCGAGCTGGTGGCGGTGGCCGTGGCGATCCGCACCAACATGCCGGGGCTGTGCGACGATCTGGGCATCCACCGGATCGAGGCCCGCGCCTGGGCGGGCCACCCGCGCGCCAGCACCTTCCTACGGCTGGTGGGCTTTCAGCATGAAACCGACATGCCGGGCTTTGGCCCGGACGGAACCGAAACCTTCCGCCAGTTCGCCTATGTGGCGGGGGCGGTCCCTGATCTGGAGATCGAATGATGCCCTTGGATTACACGGTCGAATGCCGTTGCGGGTGGACTGGAACACGCCGAACTTTGGCCAACGTCAATACCGAAGACGTGTGCTGCCCGAAGTGCAGACAGTGCGAAGGCCTGCGCGATGGTCCGAATGCTCGGGAAGAGGCAAAACGTTCTCTCGAAAACGAAAGGATCTGACACATGTGCCTCATGAAAACCCCGAAAACCCCGGCCCCGGCGCCCATCGCGGCTTTCGACAACACCGAAAGCATCCGCAGCGCCGATCTTGAGGCGCGGTTGCGCCGCCGCCGTGCCGGGGCGGCCGCCAACGTGCTGACCAGTGCGTCGGGCATCCCGCACACGCCCACGCTGGGCGGGGTGGCGCAGTGATGGACAGCCACCGCAAGAACCATCCTGCGGCCAAGGATGCCATCGACCGCTGGTCCGAACTGAAGGCCCTGCGCGGCGGTCACGAAAGCGATTGGGAAGACATCGCCCGGCTGATCCGTCCGCAGCGCGGCGGCTTCGCCCAGGACAATCCGACCAATCGCGATCACGTCAAGGCTTTGTCCAGCCAGCCCATCCTGGCCGCCAGCAGCTTCGCCGCCGGGATTTATTCCGGCCTGACCAACCCGGCCAACCGCTGGTTCGGGCTGGAAACGCCGGACGAGGATCTGAACGCCTGGCAGCCCATGGCCGAATGGAACGACATCGCCACCGCGCGGGTGCTGTCGTCCTTCAAGCCCGCCATGTCGTCGTTCTATTCCAGCACCTTCCAGTGCTATTCCGACATCGCGGCCTTCGGCAACGCCGCCGCCTATGACGAGCTGGACGAACGCGAACAGAAGTTCATGGACGTGTCGCTGTCCCTGTCCGAGCTGGTCTGGGACATCGACGCCTGGGGCCGGGTCAGCGAGGTGGTGCGCAAGTTCCACCTGACGCCCCGCCGCGCCCTGGCCTTCTTCCGCGATCGGGGCGAACTGCCCCCCCGGATCCACGACCTGGCCGAGAAGAACGACCAGACGAAGCTGCCCTTCTATCACCACGTCTTCAACAACGCGGATTGGCGGCCGGGGCGGCTGTCGAACCAGAAGCCCTGGAAATCCATGTATGTCTGCGACGAAAACGCCTGGCTGGTCAGCGAACGCGGATACGAGGAAATGCCCTATTACGTCCCCCGCTGGGACGTGGACAGCGGCCACACCATCGGCACCGGGCCGGGTTTCATCGCGCTCGCCTCGGCCCGCGTGGTGCAGCAGATGGAACATGCCACCATCAAGGCCGCGCAATGGGCGTCCGACCCCACCCTGATGGCCCCGTCGCGAGAGGACTGGCCTCTGCACGGCCATATCCGGCCCGGCGCCATCGTCTATGGCGGCATGGACATCCGCGGCCGTCAGATGATCGCGCCGTTGCAGATGGGCGGCGGGATCGGCCTGACCGATGCCGAAAAGCAGAAGAAGGTCGAGGAGGTGAAGGAAGCCTTCCACTATGCCCTGATGACCGTGCAGGGCCGCACCGGCCTGACGCCGCAGGAAACGCTGATCATCGAAGAAGCGAAGATGCGGAACTGGGCGCCCCATTCTGACCGCATCATGGAGGAATACGCCGCAAAGAAGGTCGAGCGGCGGTTTCGTATGCTGTGGCGGGCCGGGCAAATCCCGCCGCCGCCCAAGGAAGCCACCGGCCTGCCGCTGGGGATGCGGTATCAGTCCGCCGCCAGCATGGCGATGAAGGCGCGCGAGGGCATGGCGATCGTGCAGTTCCTGGGCAACCTGGCGCCGCTGGCCCAGACCGATCCCCGGTATTTGCAGCGCCTGGACCCCGATGCCGTCATCGAGGCCCTGCACGAGGCAAGCCCGTCCCTGCCCGCGCGGATGCTGCGGTCGCGGGAGGAGGCCGACGCCATCGCCCAGGCGCAGGCGCAGGCCCAGCAGCAGGCCGCGCTGCTGGAGAATGCCGGACCGCTGGCCGGGGCGGTGAAGGATCTGGCCGGCGCCGGGGCCGAGATGCAGGGCGGGGGGATGGTGCAGTGAGATCTAACCTGATCGACCTGGAGGCCCGGCTTATCCGGGAGACAGAAAAGGCCCGCTGTTTCGATTTCGGGCTCGACGCCAACGTCTGGTTGCCGAAGAGCCAGCACGAATGGGACGCCGGTGGCAATGTCGTCACACTTCCTGAACCAGTAGCGGTCGAAAAGGGGATCGTATGATCTGGGACCGCTTCACCGTCATCCGGGCACTGATCCCGCACAAGCCCTCGACGGGCGACACCGCCCGCCGATGGCGCAATGCCCGGGCCGTCGCGCCCGAGCTTGCCGCCGATGTCATCAGGTTTTCCGGCCTGCTGACCATGCAGCCCGCCCGCTTCGTGGACGGGTTTTCGACACCTGAACTGGACCCGGCGCGGCTGGCCTATGAGGCCGGACGCCGCGATCTGGGTCTGCAACTGCTGGCGCTGATGGGCGTCAGCCAAACAGAGCTTAATGCCATGATGGAGGACAGATGATGTTCATGCGGAACCTGGGACATGTGACCCGATATTTCTCGGCCGAGGGCGCGGACGGCGGCGCCGGTGGCGATGGTGGCGCTGCGGCCGATGCCGCAGCCGCCGCGGCGGCAGCCGGTGCCGAAGCTGGCGCGGGCGATGGCGGTGCCAAGTGGTTCGAAGACGCCCGGATCCCCGAGGATGCCCGGACCTGGATGACGGCCAAGGGCGTGACGGCCGCCGCCGATCCGTCCGAGGCGATCCTGAAGATGGTCGGCATGGGCCAGGCCGCCGACCGCCGGTTCGGCCGCCCCATCGACCAGGTGATCGACAAGCCCGGCAAGGATCAGTCCCTGGCCGAATGGCGCCGCGCCCATGCCGACGCCTTCGACCTGCCCGCCGACGCCTCGGGATACGAGATCACGCGCCCCGAGGGCCTGACCGACGACATCGCCTGGAACGACGACCTGGCCGGGAAATTCCGCGAAAAGGCCTTCGAGCTGGGCCTGTCGCCGCAAGACGCCCAGGAGGTCGCGAACATGTATGCCGGCCATATCGCCGAGCTGAACGGCAGTATCGAGCGCGACATGCGCGAGGCGGAAGCCAAGCTGTCGGCCGAGCTTGACCGCGAATGGGGCAAGGATGCCGAGGTCAAGACGACCCGCGCCCGCCAGGCCGCCGCCGCGCTGGCCGAACAGGCAGGCCTGGACGCCGAGGGCATCAAGGCGGTGGTCGGCCTACTGTCCAGCGGCGCGCCGGGTCAGACCCTGGCGATCAAGATGTTCGCCGCCCTGGGCGAGGGCATGGCCGAGGACAAGGGCATCGGCCTGCGCGCCGGGGCCAGCGGCTTCGGCATGTCGAAAGAGGAGGCGACGGCCGAGTTCAACAAGTTCATGGCCCCGGACGGCGAATGGGCCAAGGCCAGCGCCGCCCGCGACAGCGAGGCCATCGCCCGCCTGCGGCCCCAGTTCGACCGGCTGGCGAAAATGGCGGCGGGGGCCAAGTGAGCCAGGGCCACGATCTTCTGGGCCAGATCGCCCATGCCCGCGCGCAGCTGATGATGCGCGGGCATGAGGCCGTCACGGTCATCATCGGCCGCGCCACCCTGGACCGGCTGAAGCGCGAGGCCTGGCCCTATGCCCCGCATGAGGATCAGATCATCGACATGTCGTATGAGGTTCGCGAGGATCTTGAGGGGTGGGTCGTTCGATCGAATTCAGGGTTGGAAAGGTAACCGATACTTAACCGGGGCTGAAACAGTCTTTCCTTTACCCAAGTCGTAAGTTTCGTTCAGGCGGCACTTTTTGAGCCGCCCTTTCTGGATTTCAAGAAGAGGTTTGAGTGAGCGCGATCGAGCAAAGCGACCAGGTGGGGCAATAACATCGACTTGCTTTGTACCGCTGAGTTGTCGCGCCATGTCGATCGCGCTGCACATGTCGGTATCTGCGGAGATGATGATCGCCCTGTCATAACTGTCTTGCAGAGTGTCCCGGACAAGATGAATCGCGATGTTTACGTCTGTCTCCTTTTCCTCGTGTGTCCAGTACTGGGAGGAACAGGTGCGACACTTGAGCGACTTCTTCTTGAAATTGCCTTCGACGAACTTCACGCCTTCGGCCATCAGAGCTTGCACATAGTCGCGATGCCGAGCGTGCGCATCGGGCATCCAAGTCGCGTAGGCAGAGAAATACTTTACCTGCTTCAGTTCCTCATCGTGCCTAAGAAACGACTCTGACAGGCGTCGCAGGCAGAGCCATTTCAGGCTGTCGTCCCGCAGTTCGTCAAGAGCATGATAGAGGTTAAAACCGTCAACATAGACAATTGTACGCTTAGGCATCTAGTTGTTCCACAACAGAAAAGAGCCGCATCCAGTCCTAGGATGCGGCTCTCTATCTTACAGGATATACCTGCAAGGTGGATGAACAGAATCTAGGTCGTGCAGTGTGCATAGTCAAGCGGGGTAAGCAGTGCGAACTGCCAACTTCCCTAAATTTAAGTGCAGCACCCCAGTAACGCTAGGCTTTTCAGTCTCATTTTTTTCTGGCGCAACGCCCTGACCTGTGGCTATTTCTGATCCTTGACGGGCAACCCCTTGTTTGAGGGGTCCAGACGACAGCGGGAAAGACTGCCGGGTAGGCCCCCGACAAAAGCCAGGGCGGGTCCGGTTGCCGGGCAACCCCTCCGAAAAACCATCATTCAGTTTTTCAGGAGGGGGCTATGCCTCAAGAAATGCTCGTTGAGCAGCATCACAAGATCCAATACGCGGCCAGCGTGCAGATGGTCGCGCAGCAGACCAAGAACCCGCTGGACGGCGCCGTCAACGAAATCCCCGCCTCGGGCGAGGCGATGGCGGTTTCGGACCTGATCGGCGAGGCCGAGTATCAGCGCGGCGAACAGCACAGCCGCCGCAACCCGGAAAACCCGATCGGCAAGACCCGCCGCTGGGTGGTGTTTCAGGATCCCATCGAGTCGGGCCAGTACATCGAGAAGGAAGAAAAATTCAAAACCGCGATGGACCCCACGTCCAATTACGTCACTGCGCATACCAATGCGGTGCGGCGCGGCAAGATGGACCTGATCCTGGGCGTCAGCAAGGGCGACGATGGCAACTTCTATGTCACCGAGGGCGGGATCCTGGGGCGCGCGCGCGAGGGCAAGACCCCCGGTGTCGCCACCCCGCTGCCCTCGACCCAGTTCATCACTCACAACAGCCAGGGCCTGACCATCGAAAAGCTCCGGGCCGCGCGCCTGCAACTGAAGACGGATGAATTCGGGCTGGAAGACAACGATGCCCTGTATGGCCTGATCACGCCGCAGCAGGAAGACGATCTGCTGGCCATCGCCCAGCAGAGCGGTCCGTCCCTGAACGCCTTCACCATTGAGCAGCTGAAATCCGGCAAGGCCACGTCGCTGCTGGGCATCAACTGGATCGTCACCAACCGCGCCCCGATGAAGTCGAAGACGGATGATGACATCCGCCTGTGCCCGATCTGGTCGAAGAACAACATCATCGCCGCCCGGTGGCAGGGCATCGAGGGCAAGATCTGGAACGACCCCCACGCCAAGAACCTGCCCTATGTCCTGGTCGATGCGTATTACGATGCGGTCCGGGCGCAGGACAAGGCGGTCATCGTGATCGAATGCAAGGAACCGACCTGACGGTCAGATGACGGCCGGGTCCGCCCGGCCGTGTCCTTTCCCCCTGAAATCTGGAGAACATTATGGCTATCGTGAAAGGCCAATCCGATCTGATCAGCGACCCGGCGACCCTGTATTCCGGCGCCGATCCCGAAATCGCCCGCGGCCGCCCCATCGTGTCGGCGGGGCGTGTGACCAATGCCGCCAGCGACAGCGCCGGGTCGAGCTATCACCTGGTGGACCTGCCGGCCGACGCGCTGCTGGACGCGCTGACCTGCTTCAAGGTCGATACCTGGGGCTTTGCCACCGTGTCGATCGGCACGGAAACCGACATCGACGCCCTGGTCACCGTCGCCAAAAGTGCGGGCGCCACGGTCACGCCGATCACCCGGCTGGGCGCAACGCACCAGAAACGGCTGTGGGAAATCCTCGGCCTGGCTGCCGCCCCGAAATCCGGGGTCATCAGCCTGTATGCGCATGGCCCCGCCAATGCCACGGCAGCGGGGTCGATGCTGTTCGAAATCCATTACCGCTTCCGCTGACGCGGGCGCGAGGGGTCAGCCGCCATGTCCACATCAATGGCCATCGCCACCATCGGCGCCGCCGCCTTCCAGGCGATGGAGCTGGCCCCGTTTTCGTCTTTCGCAGACGATACACCGCAGGCACAGGATGCCGCCTCCCAGTATCCTGTCGCGCGACGCATGTGCCTGGAGGCCTGCGACTGGTCCTTCGCTTCGACCGTGGTCAACCTGCCGCAGGTGGCAGTCAGCGGCCAGCTGGTCGATCCATCCCTGGTCCATGCCTTCGCCCTGCCGGGCGATTGCGTGATCTTCCGTCACCCGCTGGATCTGGACACCGGCTGGCGCCTGGACGGTCGCACCCTGCGCACGGATCGGCCTGGCCCGCTGGCAGTCCGATACACCCGCGACGTGGACAACGAGAACCTGATGCCGGCCAGCTTTCAGACCGCCCTGGCGCTGCGGCTGGCAGCCATGCTGTCGCCCCGCTGGGTTGGTTCCGACAGCAAGACGCAATCCCTGGATGCCCGCGCCGAAATGGCGCTGAAGACCGCGATGCGCATCGACGCCCGGTCCGCCAGCCTGGAACGCTATGACGGCGAAGATTACGGCGTCACCGACTGGGTCGGATGGGCAACGCGATGAGCAGGGTTTCCCGCGACCAGCTGTCCTTTTCGTCGGGCGAGGTTTCGCCGCTGCTGTATGGCCGGCCCGATTACCAGCGGTATCAGACCGGCCTGAAATCCTGCGTCGGCTTCCTGCCCCTGCGGCAGGGCGGCGTGACCCGCGCGCCGGGCACGATCTTCCGAGGCTATACCCGGAACAACGCCAAGGCCCGCCTGATCGCCTTCGAGTTCGCGAAGAACGACAGTTTGATCCTGGAACTGACGCCGGGCTGGATGCGCGTTTGGCGCTATGGCCAGCTGGTTCCGGCGGCTGGCGGCGGCGTCTATGAACGGACGCATCCCTATACCGCGGACGATCTGGACACCTTGCAATGGGTCCAGTCGGCGGATGTGATCTATCTGGCGGGCGGCGGCAAGCCGATCCAGCGGCTGGCGCGGATGGCATTGAACAATTGGTCGATCGGTGCGGCCAATATCCGCAATGGCCCCTTCAGGGTGCAGAACCTGGACAAGGCCCGCACCATCCAGGCCAGCGGGATCACGGGCAGCGTCACCCTGACCGCCAGCCAGTCGCTGTTCACGGCACAGCATGTCGGCAGCCTGATGCGCATCGAGGTCCGCGATTACGCGAACATCCCGCTGTGGACCGGCAACACCGATGCCAGCGTCGGACAGAAAATGCGTTATGACGGCCGCATCTATGAGCTGGTGACGGGCAGCAACACGGGACCGAATGCCCCCACGCACGACGAGGGGACAGAACAGGCCAGTCTGGATCCGGTCGTCAGGTGGCGATATCTGTCCGACGGCGTCGGCGTTGTGCGCATCACGGCAGTTGCCAGCGGCACTTCGGCCACGGCCCAGGTGTTGCGCGCCTTGCCGGACGCGATCGTCGATACCCCCAGCTATCGGTGGTCCGAGGGGGCCTGGTCGAACGTCTATGGCTGGCCGACCAGCCTGGAAATCCATGATCAGCGCCTTGTCGCGGCCGCCACGCCGTCCGAGCCGCGCACCCTGTGGTTTTCCGTGATCGGCGATTACCTGGACTTCGAACCCGGCACCGATGCCGACAGCAGCTTCGCCTATTCCATCGCGGGCGGCAGCAGCCAGAACCGGGTGATCTGGCTGAAGACTGGTCGATCTGGCCTGCATATCGGCGCCTTGGGCGAGGAATATTCGGCACGGGCCGAACGGTCCGAGGCGATGAATGCGACCAATGCCTATTTCGGGTTCGACAGTTCGATCGGGTCCAAGGAAGGCATCCGGCCGATCAGCCCTGACGGTCGGCCGATCTTTATCAGCAAGGATGGCGCGCGCGTCATCGAAATCGCCTATGACTTGCAATCGGACGCCAACAAGGTGGTCGAGCTGTCCATGCCCGCCGAACACCTGGGTGCGGCTGGCTTTAACGAAATCGTCTGGCAGTCAGCCCCCTTGCGATTTGCTTGGCTTCGGACCGGCGATGGCCAGCTGGTCGCGATGGTCTATGACCCCAGCGAGGACGTGCTAGGCTGGGCGCAATGCCCCGTCGCGGGCGGCTTCGTCGAAGCCCTTGCGGTCAGCACGGATGCGACGGGCAGCACCGACACGCTGACCATGGTGACGCGCCGCACGGTCAACGGCCAGGTTGTCCGCATGGTCGAGGACCAGGCCCAGAATTGGGGCGTGGTCAGCGGCAGCGCGGATATCGCGGATGCCGTCCATCTGTTCGCGTCTAAGATCTTCACCGGCGCCGGATCCAGCGCCTTCTCTGTGCCCCACCTTGCAGGCGAGACGGTCAGTATCTGGACCGACGCCGGCGAGTTCGGCCCCCTTATCGTTCCGTTGGACGGCACCGTCACCATCCCGGCGGAGGTGACGCGCGCGGTGATCGGCCTGTTCGAGGCTGGGGCCGTGGTGGAAACCCTGCCGTTGCAGCCGATCGCGAACGACGGTGCCGCGCGCGGGCGGCGGAAGCGGCTGGGACCGCAATCAGGGGTCACCCTGCACCGGACCGCAGCCATGCGCGCCGCAGCTGTCGAATGCGACCTGGGTCAGGCGGACAGGACATGGCCGGCCATGAACCTTTTGCCCAGGCCGGTCGCGGCCGATCTGTCCCAGGCATTTTCGGGGACGGTTCGGTCGCAGCTGACATCGGGCTGGGCGCAGGATGTCACGCTGCGCTTCTGGCCGGTCGGCGGGGCGCCCGCCACGCTGCTGGCGATCACGCCGATCTTGCATGAGGGGGGTCTGTAATGTGCGTCATCGCCGGATTGGCGGCCATCGGGAACATGGTCGGGAGCCTGGGCGCGACAGCGGCCGGGGCGACGGCCGGGGCCACCACGGCCGCCGCGTCGGGCCTTCAGGCGGTCGGCACCGCGATGGCCGTGGGCGGATCCCTGGTCCAGGGCATCAATGCGAACCGCATGGGCAAGGCGCAGGCGCGTGCCCTGGAACAGCAGGCCCGCGATGAACGCAGCCTTGCCGCCGTTCAGGAAAGCCGCACCCGCCAGCAGTTCCGAACCGCCATGCGCCAGCAAATGGCCCAGCTGGCGGCGCGCGGCGTATCGCTGGACAGCCCCACGTCGATCCTGCTGGGCAGGACAGCGGCCCAGGAAATGTCCTTTGAAAGCCAAGCGATCCGATCTGGGGGGCAGGCCAGATCCACCGAACTGACCGGCGCGGCCCGGATCGCGCGCGGTCAGGCGCAAAGCAGCCTGCTGAAAGGCGGGTTCGACGCGGCAGGATCGTTCCTGACCGCCGCACCCAAGCTGTGGCCGGGGCTGCTGTCATGACCCTGACCGTTCCAAAGGCCGGCGTCATCGGTGGCGCCACCGCATCGCCCCGGTTCGAAGCGGACCAGACCGGCGACATGGTCGCCCAGTTCGGGCAACGGATGCTGGAAATCGGCAGCCAGATCAAAGCAGACAGGCTGGACCGACAGATGAACAGGGTGCAGGTCGACATGACCCGCGACCTGGGCGAGGCGCGCAACGAATTCGACCAGATGGGCGACCCGGACGAGATCGACAGGCTTTGGCCGCAACGCGTCGACGAAATCCGCGAAAAGCACCGTCAGTCCTTGGATCCCGAAAATGCCGATCGGTTCGATTTGGCCTATGATGATCTGGCCAACCGCCAGGCTTTTGCCATCGGGCGAAGGTCCATTGATCTGCGGCAAAGCCAGCGGATGGCGACCTGGAGCGATTATCGCGCCGTGGCTGGGCAGCAGGCGGTTGCGGTAGACGCTGACACCCGCGAAGCCCTGTATCAACAATTCGATGCGCAGACGGACAGCCTGGTCAGCAACGGCATCATGACGCCGGAAAAGGCCGCCGAGGAAAAGCGCCTGTTTCGAGAGCAGACCCAGAACACCCATGTCATCGGCCAGATTTCGGATGATCCGCAAGGTTTCCTCGACCGCGCAGATGCGGGGGAATATGGCTACCTGCCGCCAGAGCAGGTAGCCCGGTATCGTGCCCAGGCCACCAGCAACATCGCGGCCGCCGAGGCGAGAGCCATTAGGCAAGCCGACCTGGACGCCAAGGAGCAAAGCGCGCTGATCGGGCGCCGTCTGGTTGAAATCGCCCAGATCGCCGACGCGGATCGCATTGCTGTCGATGAAAGCTTCCTGGCCTTGCCCGAGGTCCAGGCGCATCCAGACTTTCCCAAGGCCAAGGCTGCGATCGATCTGCGCACCGAAAGGGCCGACCTGCCGTTCATGACCCCGGCGCAGATGGATGCCCTGATCGCACAAGAGGAAAGCAAACCGATCGACGCCCCCTTTCGGGCCGCGCGGCTGAAGGTTCTTGAGGAACGTCGGGACGCCGCGCTGGAAGGCTGGGCTCGCGATGCCATCGCCTTTGCCGAAAAGTCGGGTTTTCGCGTGCCGGAGATGCCCGATATCGAAGCGGCCCCCGTGGCCGAGATCGAGGCTGCGATCCAGAAACGCGCTGCTTTCGCAGAAGGCTTGCTAGAGGGTGGTTTCACCAAGGGTGTGCAAGCCTTGACGTTGGATGAACGCGAGGCCCTGAAATCCGCCCTATCGGTCGATGCCGATCCCGCGCGTAGGGCCGAGCTGGCATCGGCCCTGGCCCGCAACAACGCCGCCCATCTGATCGAAGACCCCGTCGCGCAGCATGTCGGAGGCCTGTTGGTCAGCGGCGGCAGCGAGGCACTGGGCCGTTCCATTCTGCGCGGCCAACAGGTTCTGGCCCAGGACAACATTGTTCTGCCGGCCCTGAAGGATCGGCTGGACCCGGCCTTCGACCAGATCGGCGCCCTGTTCGCGGATGCACAGGGGGGCGAAGCAACGCAAGCCAGCATCGTCGCCGCAACGGATGCGCTGTATGCCGCCCGGCAGCGTCGAGTCGATCCGGCGGCGCCGATCAACGAAACCGTCTACAAGCAGGCCCTGCACGAGGTGATGGGCGGGACGGGAACATTCGACAGCGATGAGGCGACGGGAGGGGTCGCGCGGGTTGCCGGTCGTCTGACCGTGATACCTATGGGTGTCAGCGCAACATCCGCCGAACGTGCGCGAAAGCTGCTTTACCGTGACTTGATCGGCGTCGGCGCCGGGGGTGGGCCGACCGCAGACCCCTCGGCGAAGATGAGGCAAGGCCAGGACAGTATGCGCCAGGTGTCCCTCTCTGGCGGGGTGCCCACGATCGGCGGCGAGGTCATCGGCGCGGACGATTGGGATGATGCAGAGTTCGTGGCCACAGGACCGGACGAGTATCAGCTTGTGATCCCCACCCAGGACGGCGTGATCACCGCTTTGGACAGCGACAGCAAAGAACCCTTCGTGTTCAGCCTGACGCGTCTGATCCGGAGGTACGATCAGTGAACTGGTTCGTCAAACCCGCTGATCCCGACAGTTTCCGCCCGGCCAAAGATCCGGTCCCCACCTTTTCCGAACGTCGCCGTGCCGCAACGCGGATGCAGCGGATCGAGGATGACAGCTGGGGAGACAGCGCACGGTTCAGCGAACGACTGGTTGATGACATGGCGCGGCAGATGGGCCTGTCCTTCGACCCGAAGCAGCACCGCAATGTGGGGGCCAAGCGGGACTTCCTGTTCGGGGAAATAGCCAGGGCCCGCGATATGTCGGCTGACGCTTGGCCCGATCTTCCGACCAACACCGACGAATTCAATCAGCGGGCGCTGGATCTTCAGAAGGCGGATCATGCCGCCAACCAGCAGGTCTTGCAGAACGCACCGGCGGGCAGTTGGGGCGCCGAGGTTCTTGGGCGGACATGGGGCGGACTAACCGATGCGTCGTCTGTTGCCACCTTGCCGCTGGGCGCGGCCGGTGGTGCGCGGATCGGAGCCACGATCCTTGCCGAGGGCGCGGCTGCGGCTGCGGGCGAGGCGATGATCGCCGATCAGCGGCGCGAACAGGCGGATCGGCTGGGGTTGCCCCAGCCGTCGGTCGTAAGCGATGTTGCCGGGGCTGCCGCTACTGGCGCAGTTCTGGGTGGTGTCATCGG
Organism: Paracoccus haematequi; assembly: GCF_900631945.1. GTDB lineage: Bacteria > Pseudomonadota > Alphaproteobacteria > Rhodobacterales > Rhodobacteraceae > Paracoccus > Paracoccus haematequi_A. The sequence goes on along the minus strand of NZ_UZWE01000024.1, from coordinate 61,389 downwards.
CGGCGCGGGTCAACTGATCGGCCGTGGTATCGACGCCCGCGCAGCCGGTCGCCGCAAGGCCGCAGGCGATGCCGCATCCGCCGAAAGCTTGGGGGTTTCGACAGAGGAACTGGCCGAAGCCAGGATCGCGGGGCTGTCGCCAGGACGACAAGAGGCCGCCCTGGCTGCCACACGCCACGCGATGGAAAACGGCTATGACATCCCCGCGCCCCCAGGCCCACATGGCTATAACGAGGCCGCGACGCTGCGGGCCATTATCGGCGCTGAAAGCGGGGGAACCCGCGACCCTGCACGCGCCCAGAACCCGAACAGCAGCGCGCGCGGATTGGGCCAGTTCACGACGGATACGTGGTTTGAAACCCTGTCACGTCATCGCCCAGATTTGACGCAGGGCAAAGATAAGTACCAGGTCGCCCCGTTGCGGGATGATCCGGCGCTGAACGCTGAAATGACGCGCCTGCACATGCGCGACAATGCGGAACACCTTCAACGTAACGGGATTTCCACCGGGCCGGGCGAAATCTATCTGGCCCATTTCATGGGGCGCGGCGGCGCCGTGCGGGCGCTGCGCGCCCCCCTGAACACGCCAATCTCCAGCCTGATGACGCGCCGGGAAATCGCCGCCAATGCCGGCATACGCCATCGCGGCAAATCCTTCGCCCAGTTCACGGCAGGCGATCTGGCCGATTGGGCGCGCCACAAGATGCGGTCAGCCTATGATCCGAACGCCAGCACCGACATGCCCCAATGGGACGGTTACACCACGTCGCGCGGCTATACCGGCAGCGGCCAGGTCACGGCGGGCGACAACTTCCGCCTGGATGCGGATTACGAGGTTGTGGACGCCCGGCTGCTCACCAGGGCTTCCGGCCCTTATCAGCCCCGTGATCGCGGCCGCATCAGTTCGGATGCCTGGGTTGCCGACACGGCCGCGAGGCTCGATCCGGCGCAGTTGATGCCCGCGCCGACCGCCGACCGTGGCACGCCGCTGGTGGGGCCGGACGGAATGATCGAAAGCGGCAATGGCCGGTTTTCCGCCATCGAACGGGCCTATGACCGGCACCCTGATCGGGCAGCAGCATATCGCCAGCAGATCGAGGCGGCAGGCTATACCATACCCGAAGGGGTAGAACGTCCGGTGCTGATCGCCAGACGCAGAACCGAACTGGATGACGCGCAGCGCCAGGCGCTGACGGTCGATGCCCAGGACAGCGGCGTCGCACGCATGACGCCCACCGAAATCGCGCAGACCAGCTCGCGCGCCATGACCGCGCAGCGTTTGGCCGGATTTGTTCCGACCGCGCGGATCGCTGATCCTGACAATCAGGGCTTCGTGCGCCAGATCCTGTCGGCACTGCCGCGTTCTGAACGCAACGCCCTGCTGGACAAGGCCGGTGCGCTGAACGCCGAGGGCGAACGGCGGTTGCGCCAGGCATTCTTCGCGCGCGCATGGGACGACCCCGATCTGGTTTCGCGCTATGCCGAGGCCGAGGACGCAGGCGATCTGAAATCGCTGATGGATGCGCTTGAGGATGCTGCGCCCGAATGGGCCACGCTGCGGGCCGAGATCGAGGCCGGCAATGTGCGGGCGGAATTCGACATCACCGGCCACGTCCTTGAAGCGATGCGGCTGATCGGCCGCGCCCGATCCGAGGCCGCTGCCGGGCGCGGCCAGATGGCCCGCATCCTTGCCGATATCCTGGACGAGATCGATCTGCTGGATGGGGCGCTTAGCCCGCTGACCGTTCGCCTGGTCCAGAAATTCTGGCGCGATGGCCGGGCGGCGCCCGCTTCCGAGGTCGGATCGTTCCTGTCTCGTTATGCCGCCGAAGCGCGGAAGGCGGGCCGGACTGGCGACCTGCTGGGCATCAGCCCCACTGATGCACTGCGCACGATCGACGACAAGACGTTCGGCGATCTGCCGCAGGAATTCGGCAGGGTGCGCGGACATCCTGCGCCGACGGTCCAGGATGCCGCCATGCCGGAAGATGCCTATGCCAAAGGTGCTGATAGCCCCGAGGCCATTGATGCCGATCAGGTCGCGGCCGAGGAGATGGCTGCCGATCTGGAGGCCGCGCGGGGCGAATATTCCGACATGACATGGCGGGCCGATCCGAACGGCCCGGAAATCACGGCGCGCGATCTGCTGGACGATATCGGCGACGATATCGAGCTGGCCGAGGTTCTGCGCCTGTGCAACGCAGGGGCGGCGGCATGACCAATATCCACGACTGCATCCAGCGTGCGGTGGACGCCAAGGAATTGAACCCCGTGCGCGGCCGCGCGGCGCAAGGGCAGTATGACCAGCTGGTCGCGCGGTATCGATCCGTCATGTCCGAGGACCAGGCGCAGCTTGCCGCCGCGGCCGACCTGAAGGAGGCCACGCGCCGTGCGGCGCGGTCCCGGTACCACGCGGTGATCAACCAACTTCAGGCATTGCGGCGCATCAAGGCCCTGATCGAAACCGCCCCCGATCCGGCGCGGGCCGTGAAATACCTGATTGAGTACTCGGACGGACCGGGCTTTTCCGGGGAAAGCGTCAGGTCTCTGACCGATGCCTATCACAGCTCGATCGCCGCCGGACTTTACGAGATGCTGACCAAGGTCGGGCTGAACGTGTTGGGCAACAGCCGCGACAGGATCCTGCTGGAAAACCTGATGGATGAGCTGCACGGCATCGCCACCGGCAATGCCGATGCTGCCAAGCTTGCCGAACTGGTCCGGTATCAGCAGAACCGGATGCGGCAGCTGTTCAACGCCCATGGCGGCGACATCGGCGAGTTGGCGGATTACGGCGTGCCCCATGCCCATTCAGTCGAAATGCTGCGCACGCGCGGTTTCGACGCCTGGGCCAACACCATCGAAACCCGCTTGGCCTGGGACAAGATCATCGACCTGGGCACCGGCAAGCCCTATGCGGCGCAGCCAGGAACGATCCCCGACCGCGCGCTGACCGACCGTTTCCTGCGCGAGGTGTATGAGAACATCACCACAAGAGGCTGGAATACTCGCGACCCCAGCCTGACCACCGGCGGGCAGGCCCTATATAACCAGCGTGCCGATCATCGCGTCCTGCACTTCAGATCCGGCAAGGACTGGCTGGCCTACAACAACGACTTCGGCAATGCTGATCCGTTCAGCGCCATGATGAACGGGCTGTTCGGCCTGGCCAACGATGTGGCGATGATGCGGGTGCTGGGGCCGAACCCGCGCGCCGGACTGGAATTCGCGATCCAGGTCGCGCAGCGGCGCGCGGCCGAACTACGCGATCCCAAGCTGGAAAAATCAGTTCATGCGCAGGCCGCGCTGGCCCGCACTATGTTCAACCATCAGAGCGGCGCCAACAACATTCCCGAGAGTGTAGGGTGGTCCACGTTCTTTTCCGGTGTTCGGGCCTTCAATGTCTCGACGCAGCTTGGCAGCGCCGTGCTGTCGTCAGCATCGGACATGGTCACCATCGGTCTGGCGGCGAACCATATCGGCATGAACCCCACCAATGTCGCGGCGCGAACAGCCCGGCTGGTCGCCAGCCATACAACCCGGCAGGAAGCCGCGCGCATGGGGTATGTCGCGGCAACGCTGGCGGATGCCGGCGCCGGACAGGCGCGGTATTTCGGCAAGTTGATGGGCACCGGCATCACCAACCGGATGGCTTCAGCTACCCTGCGCATGTCCGCCCTGACCTTCATGACCGACATGCGCCGGATTTCTTTCCAAATGGAGTTCTCGGGCTATATGGCCCAGAACGCCGACCGCGCCTTCGCCGACATTGATGCACCCTTGCGCCAGGTGCTGTCGGATCGCGGCATCACCGCACAGGACTGGGACTTGCTGCGCGATCCAGCCGCGCGGTTCGTGTCGCAGGATGGCGCGGATTTCATTGCGCCCAGCTATTGGCTGGAGAACCAGACGGCCCTGCCGCGCATGGAAGCGGAAGGCTTGGCGATGCGGTTGCAGATGATCACCCAGGAGCATCTGGAAATGGCGGTGCCGACCGCAAGTCTGGAGGGCCGCGCGCGAATGATCGGCGATACCAAAGGTGGGTCGGCATCGGGTGAACTCCTGCGCAGCGCGATGGTTTACCGAAGCTTTGCCCTGTCGCTGACGATGAACCAGTATCGCCGCTGGCTCTACAAGAAGAGCGGCTGGAGCAAGCTGGGCTATGTCGGCGCCCTTGGCGCCGGGCTGGTCCTTACCGGCGCCTTGACGATCCAACTGAAGGAGATCGCCAAGGGCAATGACCCCCGCCCCATGAACGACCGCAAGTTCTGGTTCGCGGCGCTGATGCAGGGCGGTGGCCTCGGCATCTTCGGAGATTTCTTCTTTTCCGAAGCAAGCCGGACGGGCGGTGGCTTTGGCGAGACGCTGGCCGGCGCCACCGTCAGCTTCGTCGGCGACGGGATGGGTCTCGTGGCGCAACCCCTTGGCCGGTTCATCGCCGGCCAAGAACCCAACTTCGGCCGCACCGTGTCTGATTTCGGCCGGTTCAACACCCCGGTTATCGGAACGAACCCGCTAACCCGCGCCGTCGTCTCGCGCGGCATCTGGGACAATGTGCAACGGTTTTTGGACAATGATGCCGAAAGCACCTGGCGACGCCAAGACCGCCAGCGCGAGCGGGAGTTCGGCACCCGCAGCTTCTTCGACAGAGGAAGCGCCACCCCATCTCGCGCCCCCGACCTGACCAACATCCTGGGAGATCAACGATGACCGTAGAAGTCTTCGACCCCGCGCCGATCTATGTGATCGCAGGGACCGGCCCTTATGCCGTTCCGCACCCCTATGCCGCCGGCGCGATCCGGGTGTCTGTCGTGACCGAGCGGGAGGTGATCCAGCTTGACCAGGACGACTTCACGATCACGCCGGAAGCGTCCTTTGTTTTCGGCGACGTGTTTCTGTCGGCGCCCGCCGCTGCGCTGCATGCTGGACAGAGCCTGCTGATCGAGCGCGAAACGCAGGACGAACAGGGCTGGGCGGGACTTCTGGGCGAACGCGAACGCGGGTTGGAGCGCCAGCTGGACCAGCTGACGATGGCGAACCAGGAGCTGCGCCGCCGCCTGGCGACCAGCCTGCGCAGCATCGCGGCCATCAACCCCGTGATCCCCGCCAATGGCCGCGCGCTGATCTGGGAAAACGACCAGCTGGTCCCCGGACCCTCGGCGGCGGCGATTGCCGAGGCCGAGGGCATTCTGACCGGTGTCACCTCGCCGCCCTATGCCCCGTTTGAGACACGGGCACAGGCGATGGCCACGGTCGTGCCGGATCGGATCGGTTACATCGTGGTGGGCGGATTGCCCTTTGCCGCCACCACGGACGCCGACCACGCCGCGCTGACCACGGCTGGGGGGCGCATGTGGACCCCGGCCGGCGTCTGGACGCCCGCGCATTTCGACAGCTTCGAGGACTTCATCGCGAAATCCGGGGTCGCCGCCGTGGCCGAGCTGGACAAGGCCGAGGTGGTGCGATCAGCCCAGGTCACCGGCTTCGGCCCTGGGCAAAAGCTCGTCGGGGTGGGCGCTGACAAGTCCATCATTCGCCGGAATTTCAGTCGCGGCAGCTTGATCAACGTTGACGGCCAGGCCGGAATGCGGATCGAAGGGCTGACCCTGGACATGGGGACTGGCGCCGAAGGCGGACACGCGATCCGCAATCTGGGCGATTACAGCATCGTGCGCGATCTGATTGTCAGAGGATATTTCCATCCGACCGGCGGCGCCGGCGGCACGGGCGTTCTGGCGGCCGGTACGGCTGAAATTCCGGTGCGCGGGGTGCGCATCAGCGATCTGATCCTGTCCGGCGCGATCAACCCCAATGCCCTCGAAACCTTCGGCTGGATCTTTTCGGACGTTTGGCACGGGTTTGCGCACCACATCTATTCGGAAAATGCCCTTGGCGATGTCACTGCCATGGCGCATGAGCTGAAGAACGATGCCCGGTGGAACAACCTGCATGCCCTGACGGCGTTCAATTCGATCTATGGTCTGGGCTTTGGGCAGACGACCGTAGGCATCAATGGCGCGAAATACAACGTCGCGCTGGGCCTGCTGGCACATGCGTGCGACCGTGGATTTTCCGCCAGCGAAGGCGCCCGCAACCTTATCATCGGCCTGATCCACGATCCGACGGACGGCCCAGGCCGGATCGCACCGGCCGCAGTAGAGTTGCGCAATTCGTCCGAGCGCAACATCGCCGAAAGCATCATGTCTCTGGGCGGCAGCAATTCGCGCGGCGCGCTGATCGACAGCAGCTTCGGGAACTTCGTGTCGCTGTATATGATGGGCAATGGCGCGGCCAAGGTGGCCGATATCACCGGCGCAACGGCCATTCGGAACGTGATAGAGGTTCGGCATCCAGGCGGGTCCAATAGCGTGCGCGACCGGGTCACGGACACCTCGGGGGCCAGCCGCCGCAGCGGAAACGCGAATGTCGTCTATTGTCCTGCAACGGGCGAACGGATCGGATCGATCAGCGGGACCTTCCATGACGTTCTGTCCGCGAGCGGCGACCTGGGGATCCAGTGGAACCCTGCCCACTATTGGCGGTATGAAGCCGACACGCGGACCATCCATGCCCTTGGCACAGATGGATCCCTGGGCAACATCGCCGGGATAACCCACGCCACACCCGACACGGAGGAACGGGGGTCGATCTGGCATCAGCTGGGCGCGACACCCGCCGGCGATTTCTGGGCAGTCCGGGGCTGGGGAAAGGGGACGACCTTCGCATTCCTGGCCGACGCATTTCAGCCGGCCACCACCTATTCGGAAGCGCTGGACCTCGGATCATCACAGGGACGGTGGCGGGCGGTCTACACCACGCTGGTCGATTACGGCGGCGGGGTTCGCGACATGGTGGGAAATGGAGCGCCTGAAGGGGTGGTGCCGGGCGGGAAGTCGTCTACATACCGCCGACGCGACGGTGCGGCGGGCTCGTGTTTCTATGTCAAGGAAAGTGGCACCGGAACGACCGGCTGGATCGCGAAGTAAGCGCATCGGCCGAAAACGCCTTGTCTAAGGTATTGATGTTATTCAATGCCAAAGTGACGGAATATCTTGTCAACTAATTGATATTCAATGTTATGCGGTTGACTTTTAATCAGTGGGTCACAGGTTCGAATCCTGTCGGGCTCACCATTTTTCTCCTTGTGAGAACAGGCTGCTATGAGGAATTGCAGGATAGGCAATTCTGATGTTGATTGCCCCTCAGCGGACATCTTGAGTTTGGTGAGTAGCGCGCGTTTACCTTGATCGTGCGCCCCTCCAACCGGCTGCCACAATCTCGGCTTCGTTACAGAACCAACCCTCGCCCTTGCTCATCGATTTGGGTTCCGCCACAGGCCGATGACCAGGGCGCGTGATAAATGCGCTCGCCCTTGGTGGAGATGTGCCCCTTGAGAGTGCATCCGTCCGGAGCACCGGCGACTGCACGCTGCCATCTGTTCGCTCGATATTCCCAGGGAGCTTGTGCTGTGGCATAGCGCCACAAGGCCGCCTCGGTCTTGCCGGAGCCGGTGTCGGCCTCCAGAAGCACCAGGTCGCTGCCAGGGTCAGCGCCGCCGATCAGCCGCTGAGCCGCACGGTGCGAAGCGCGCCCCGGCCACGCTGGCGAAATCGGTGGGCGGTCTGGCCGCCTCCAGGGCGTGAAATCCGCCCTGCCCGTCGACCTTGCCCCAGGCTTTTGGTTTGCGAGACTTGAAAGCCTCCTGAAAATCCATCTGACCCCACGCGGACCGGCATCTTCGTAAAACCGCATCGCATTCCGACTTGGCGCGCACCCAGCGTCAAGGTCTAAAAGATGCTGCAAGATGAACGAACATCCGCTTCGGCCTGATGCTGCGGCAAGCCGTCATGTCCCCATGGGAGTCGATGGGCTTGGCCGCCACCATGATCCGCACCCGGCTTGACATGGCTGACCTGTGGGGCAATTTCGGGCCTGAAAAATGGAAAGCCCCAAGGATTCTAAATCCTTGGGGCTTTCCATTTGGTGCCCAGAAGAGGACTCGAACCTCCACGCCTTGCGGCACACGGACCTGAACCGTGCGCGTCTACCAATTCCGCCATCTGGGCCAACTGGTGTGAGGCGGGTCTCTAAAGGCAGTCGCGGGGGGCGTCAATGGGGTGTCGCAGAAATCGTGCGAAAAACTGTCACGCCGTCCCAGCCCGCCTGCCGCCCGCCTTGCCGCGCGTCCCGTGCTTGGGTAAGGAACGGACGGATATCGGCATTCAGGAGGCGGGACGCCCATGGCGAAACTGGTCACGATTTACGGCGGATCGGGCTTTGTCGGCCGGCAGGTCGCGCGGCTGATGGCCAAGGACGGCTGGCGCGTGCGCATCGCCGTGCGCCGCCCGGACGAGGCGCTGTTCACCCGCACCTATGGCGCGGTGGGTCAGGTGCAGCCGGTGCTGTGCAATGTGCGCGACGATCTGTCGGTGCGCGCCGCTATGGCCGGGGCCGACGCGGTGGTGAACTGCGTCAACATCCTTGCGCCCAAGGGCGAGAGCACGTTCCAGGCCGTGTTCCACGAGGGCGCCGAGCGCATCGCCCGGCTGTCGGCGGAAACGGGCGTGGCGCGGGTGGTCCATATCTCGGGCCTGGGCGTCGATCCCGAATCGGCCAGTGCCTATATCGCGGCCAAGGGGCGCGGCGAATCGGCGGTGCTGAAGCATCGCCCCGACGCGGTGATCCTGCGGCCCTCGGTCATCTTCGGGCCGGGCGACAGCTTCTATAACCGCTTTGCCGCGATGACGCGCCTTGGCCCGGTGCTGCCGGTGATCGGCGCAAGGACACGGATGCAGCCGGTCTTCGTCGACGACGTGGCGCGGGCCGCCGTCAAGGGCGCCACGGGCGAGGCTGCGCCCGGCATCTATGAACTGGGCGGTCCCGACGTGCTGACCGTGAAAGAGGTGGCCGAACAGGTGTTGCGCGCCACGATGCGCAAGCGCGCGGTGGTGAACCTGCCCTTCTGGGCCGCGACTCTGGGCGCGCGCGTGCTGGGCCTTGCCCAGCTTCTGACCGGCGGGCTGTTCACCAACTCCATCCTGACGCGCGACCAGATCGCCCTGCTGCGCGCCGACAACGTGGTCTCGCCCGGCGCGCGCGGCTTTGCCGATCTGGGGATCCAGCCCGTGGCGGCGGAAGCGGTGATCGAAGACTATCTGTGGCGGTTCCGCCCGTCCGGGCAGTACGACGCGATCAAGCAGTCGGCCAAGAACCTGCGCGCCGACTGATGTCCGACAATACCATTGCCGCCGCGATCCTCGGGGTTCTCGAAGGGCTGACCGAATTCATTCCGGTGTCCTCGACCGGGCATATCCTGCTGGCCGGGCATTTCCTGGGCTTCGATTCGCCGGGCCGGTCGTTCGAGGTGCTGATCCAGCTTGGCGCGCTGCTGGCGATCCTGGGCGTTTATTCGGCGCGGATCATCCAGATCCTGTCGGCCGCGCCGCATGACCCGGCTGCCCGGCGGTTTGTCGGCGCGGTGCTGCTGGCCTTCACGCCTGCCGTGGTCATCGGTCTTCTGGCGCATGGCTTCATCAAGTCGGTGCTGTTCGAGACCCCGGTGCTGATCGCGGTGATGCTGATCCTGGGCGGGATCGTGCTGTTGTGGGTGGACCGCAGGGCCGACCATCCCGTCTATGCGCGGGCCGAGGATTTTCCCCTGTCGATGGCCTTCAAGATTGGCCTGTTCCAATGTCTTGCGATGATTCCTGGCGTGTCGCGGTCGGGCGCGACCATCGTCGGCGGGCTGCTTCTGGGGGCAGACAAGCGCTCGGCTGCCGAATTTTCGTTCTTCCTGGCGATGCCGACGATGCTGGGGGCCTTTGCCCTGGATCTGTTCAAGAACCGCGACATCCTGGACGCAAGCGCCCTGGGCAATATCGCGGTCGGCTTCGTTGCGGCCCTTCTCAGCGCGCTGGTCGTGGTCCGCTGGCTGCTGAACTATGTGTCGCAGCATGGCTATGCCCTGTTCGGCTGGTGGCGGATCGTGGTTGGAAGCGTGGTTTTGCTGGCGCTTTGGGCTGGTTGGTAAAAGATGCTGACCTAATTTCTACCATCCTTCGGCATTTATTTGTCCCGTGCATCAGAAATATAGGGTTTAGGTCAGCATAGCTGACTTTTAATGAATTCCGCCTTGGTTTATTGCGGCTGCAAGTGTTCCTGTTTCGGAAGGTCGCGCAGCCATGGCCACGCAAAAGATGCTCAAATTCGTCTCGACTCCGCGCGAGATGCCGGTCAAGCGCCCGGCAACCGAACGCAGCGAGGACTTTCACGAGATCTACCGGGAATTCGCCGACGCCAAGGCGGCCGAGCAAGCCAGCCGGTGCAGCCAGTGCGGCGTGCCCTATTGCCAAAGCCATTGCCCGCTGCACAACAACATCCCCGACTGGCTGCGCCTGACCGCCGAAGGCCGGCTTGAGGAAGCCTATCGGGTCAGCCAGGCGACCAACACCTTCCCGGAAATCTGCGGCCGCATCTGCCCGCAGGACCGGCTGTGCGAAGGCAACTGCGTGATCGAGCAGTCGGGCCACGGCACCGTCACCATCGGGTCCATCGAGAAATACATCACCGACACCGCCTGGGAACGCGGCTGGGTCCAGCCCGCCGCCCCGGTGATGGAACGGTCCGAAAGCGTCGGCATCATCGGCGCCGGGCCGGGGGGGCTGGCTGCGGCGGACATGCTGCGCCGCCAGGGCTTCCAGGTCACGGTCTATGATCGTTACGACCGCGCGGGCGGGCTGCTGACCTATGGCATCCCCGGCTTCAAGCTGGAAAAGGACGTGGTGATGCGCCGCAACGCGCTGTTGCAGGATGGCGGCGTGGACTTCGTGCTGAACTGCAACGTCGGCCAGGACATCAGCTTCGACGCGATCCGGGGCAAGCACGACGCGGTGCTGATCGCCACGGGCGTCTACAAGACCCGCGACCTGGATATCGACAACGCCGATGCGGGCGGCGTGGTCCGCGCCATCGACTATCTGACGGCCTCGAACAAGGTCGAGTTCGGCGACGAGGTGCCCGATTTCGAGGATGGCGAACTGAACGCGCGCGGCAAGCGCGTGATCGTCATCGGCGGCGGCGACACCGCGATGGACTGCGTGCGCACCGCGATCCGCCAGGGCGCGCTGTCGGTGAAGTGCCTCTATCGCCGCGACCGCGCCAACATGCCGGGGTCGCAGCGCGAGGTCCAGAACGCCGAGGAAGAGGGCGTCGAGTTCGTCTGGATGTCGGCGCCCGGTTCCTTCATCGGCCATGTTCCCGGCATCGCCATGCAGGCGCAGGAAGCCGACGTGGACGGCCCGACCGGCAAGCTGGCGCAGATCGCGCAGGTCCGCGTCCAGAAGATGCGGCTGGGCGCGCCGGACGTGTCGGGCCGCCAGTCCCCCGAACTGATCGAGGGCGCGGATTACGACGAACCCGCCGATCTGGTCATCAAGGCCCTGGGCTTCGAGCCCGAGGATCTGCCCAAGCTGTGGGGCGTCGACGGGCTGGAGGTCACCCGCTGGGGCACCATCAAGGCCAATTTCCAGACCCATCAGACCAGCCTGCCCGGCGTCTTCGCGGTGGGCGACATCGTGCGCGGCGCATCCCTGGTGGTCTGGGCGATCCGCGACGGGCGCGAGGCTGCCGAGTCCATCGCCGGATACCTGACCGGCGAAGCCCGCATCGCGGCGGAATAGGGGGCGGCGATGCTGCGGATCCCCCTGATCCTGGGGCTGGCGCTGGCCGCATCGGCGGGCCATGCCGCCAATTTCACCCCGCCCAAGGGCTGCCAGTTGCAGGCGACGGTCCAGAACCGGGGCTGTTCGGTCAACCAGTATTATCAATGCCAGGCCGATCCGGCGGGCCATCAGCGCACGGCGACCTTTGGCAAGGACGGGCTGCGCCACCTGTCGCGCATCGACGGGGAAACCCGCTGGATCGAAAGCAGCGATCCCAATACCGGCCTGGCCGATTTCCTGGTCGAACGGTCCAAGGATCACGCCAGCTTCAAGACGCTGCTGGAAACCGGCCAGGACGATTTCGATTTCTGGACCGAATCCAACACCGGCGAACGCCTGCGCAACGTGGGCCAGGACATCCTGACCGGCGAGACGGTCGAGATCGACGGCCAGCCGCTGGAGGTGACCCGGTTCCAGCTGAAGACCTATGACGCGAACGGCGAATTGCTGATCGAACGCAGCGGCCAGCAGTTCATCAGCCGCAAGATGGGCCGCTTCTATGGCGGCGTCGAGGTGCAGTCCGACTGGACCGGGCAGCGCCAGGAAACCAATGACAGCCCCGTCACCTTCGCCTTTCCCGGCGAGGAAGGCTTCGGGGACACCGAACCGCAATTCGACTGCGATCAGTTGCTGACGCAGCTTCTGCACGAAAGGGCCTGACGATGAGCAAGGATTGGCAACAGGAAGAACAGGCCCGCCGCGACTGGATGGCCCGACACAGCCTGTACCGCGAGGAGGACGAGCATTCGTCCTGCGGCGTGGGGCTGGTGGTCAATATCGACGGCAAGCCCTCGCGCAAGGTGGTTCAGTCGGGCATCGACGCGCTGAAGGCGATCTGGCATCGCGGCGCGGTCGATGCGGACGGCAAGACCGGCGACGGGGCAGGCATCCATGTCCAGATCCCGGTGCCGTTCTTCTATGACCAGGTGCGCCGCACCGGGCACGAACCGGACCAGTCGAAGCTGATCGCCCTGGGCCAGGTGTTCCTGCCGCGCACCAACTTCGCCGCGCAAGAGGCCTGCCGGACCATCGTGGAATCCGAGGTTCTGCGCATGGGCCATTACATCTATGGCTGGCGCCACGTCCCGGTGAACACCGCCGTGCTGGGCGAGAAAGCCAACGCCACCCGCCCCGAGATCGAGCAGATCCTGATCCGCTGCGAAAAGGACATCGACCAGGTGCGGTTCGAGCGCGAACTGTACATCATCCGCCGCCGGATCGAGAAAGCCGCCGTCGCGGCCCAGGTCGCGGGCCTGTATTTCTGTTCGCTGTCCTGCCGGTCGATCATCTACAAGGGCATGATGCTGGCCGAACAGGTCGCGGAATTCTATCCCGACCTCAAGGACGACCGCTTCGAATCGGCCTTCGCCATCTATCACCAGCGGTATTCCACCAACACCTTCCCGCAATGGTGGCTGGCCCAGCCCTTCCGCATGCTGGCCCATAACGGCGAGATCAACACCCTGAAGGGCAATCTCAACTGGCTGCGCAGCCATGAAATCCGCATGGCCAGCAGCGCCTTCGGCGAGGCGGCCGAGGATATCAAGCCGATCGTCCCCGCCGGGTCGTCGGATTCGGCGGCGCTGGACGCGGTGTTCGAGGTGATGGTCCGGTCGGGCCGGTCCGCGCCGATGACCAAGACCATGCTGGTCCCGGAAAGCTGGTCCAAGGCCACCACCGACATGCCGCGCGCCTGGGCGGACATGTATGCCTATTGCAACGCCGTGATGGAGCCTTGGGACGGCCCCGCCGCGCTGGCGATGACGGACGGCCGCTGGGTCTGCGGCGGGCTGGACCGCAACGGGCTGCGGCCCATGCGCTATGTCGTGACCGCCGACAACATGCTGATCGCCGGGTCCGAGGTCGGCATGGTCCCCGTCGACGAGATGAGCGTACGCGAAAAGGGCGCGCTTGGGCCGGGGCAGATGATTGCCGTCGATATGTGGGACGGCAAGCTGTATCACGACCATGCCATCAAGGACCGCCTGGCGGGCAGCCAGCCCTTTGGCGAATGGCTGGAAAAGGTCGTGGACCTCAGCCACAAGATGAAGGATCTGCCCGAGAACGCCGCCTACACCGGCGAAGTTCTGCGCCGCCGCCAGCTTGCCGCAGGCTATACGCTGGAGGATATGGAGCATGTCCTGTCCCCCATGGCCGAGGATGGCAAGGAATCCATCGCGTCCATGGGCGACGACACGCCGCCCGCGGTCCTGTCGAACCAGTATCGGCCGATGTCGCATTTCTTCCGGCAGAACTTCAGCCAGGTGACGAACCCGCCCATCGACAGTCTGCGCGAAACGCGTGTGATGTCGCTGAAGACGCGGTTCGGCAACCTCAAGAACGTGCTGGACGAAAGCAGCGCGCAGACCGAAATCCTGGTGCTGGAAAGCCCCTTCGTCACCAATTCCGAACTGGACGACATGTGCCAGATGTTCGGCGAGACCGTGACCAAGATCGACTGCACCTTCCCGGCGGGCGCCGGTCCCGACGCCCTGGGCGAAGGCCTGGCCCGCATCCGGGCCGAGGCCGAGGATGCCGTGCGGTCTGGCGCGGGCCATCTGGTTCTGTCGGATGAAGCGCAGGGCGACGACCGCGTGGCGATGCCGATGATCCTGGCGACAAGCGCGGTGCACAGCTGGCTGACCCGCAAGGGGCTGCGGACCTTCTGTTCGCTGAACGTCCGGTCGGCGGAATGTCTGGATCCGCATTACGTCGCGGTCCTGATCGGCTGCGGCGCGACCACGGTGAACCCCTATCTGGCGCAGGATTCCATCAGCGACCGGATCGAGCGCGGCTTGATTCCCGGCGATCTGTTCGACGCGATGGAATCCTATCGCGAGGCGGTGAATGCGGGCCTGCTGAAGATCATGGCGAAGATGGGGATCTCGGTCATCTCGTCCTATCGCGGCGGCCTGAATTTCGAGGCCGTGGGCCTGTCCCGCGCCATGGTGGCCGAGTATTTCCCCGGCATGCAGTCGCGCATCAGCGGCATCGGCCTGCATGGCCTGCAAGCCAAGCTGGAGGATCTGCACCGCCGCGCCTTCCACGGAGACAATGCCGACCTGCTGCCGGTCGGCGGCTTCTACAAGATGCGCCGGACGGGCGAAAAGCACGCCTGGGAAGCCAGCACCATGAAGCTGTTGCAGGTAGCCTGCGACAAGGCCAGCTATGACGTGTGGAAGCAGTACAGCGCCGCCATGCGGGCCAATCCGCCGATCCACATCCGCGACCTTCTGGACATCAAGCCGCTAGGCAAGCCCGTGCCCATCGAGGAAGTCGAATCGATCACCAGCATCCGCAAGCGTTTCGTGACGCCGGGGATGAGCCTGGGTGCGCTGTCGCCCGAGGCGCACATGACGCTCAACATCGCCATGAATCGCATCGGCGCGAAGTCCGATTCCGGCGAGGGCGGCGAGGATCCGGCCCACAGCCACCCGCTGCCCAATGGCGACAACCCCTGCGCCAAGATCAAGCAGGTGGCCTCGGGCCGGTTCGGCGTGACGGCGGAATACCTGAACGCCTGCGAGGAACTGGAAATCAAGGTCGCCCAGGGCGCCAAGCCCGGCGAGGGCGGGCAGTTGCCCGGCATGAAGGTCACCGACCTGATCGCCCGGCTGCGGCATTCGACCAAGGGCGTGACGCTGATCAGCCCGCCACCGCACCACGACATCTATTCGATCGAGGATCTGGCGCAGCTCATCTATGACCTGAAGCAGATCAACCCGCGCGCCAAGATCACGGTGAAGCTGGTGGCCTCGTCGGGGGTGGGGACGATTGCGGCGGGGGTGGCCAAGGCCAAGGCCGACATCATCCTGATCTCGGGCCATAACGGCGGCACCGGGGCCTCGCCTGCCACGTCGATCAAGTTCGCGGGCCTGCCCTGGGAAATGGGCCTGACCGAGGCGCATCAGGTTCTGGCGATGAACCGCCTGCGCGAACGCGTGACGCTGCGCACCGACGGGGGCCTGCGCACCGGCCGCGACATCGTCATGGCGGCGATGATGGGGGCCGAGGAATACGGCATCGGCACCGCCGCGCTGATCGCGATGGGCTGCATCATGGTTCGCCAGTGCCAGTCGAACACCTGCCCGGTGGGCGTCTGCACCCAGGACGAGCGTTTGCGCGCCATGTTCACCGGCAGCGCCGACAAGGTGGTGAACCTGATCACCTTCTATGCGCAAGAGGTCCGCGAGATCCTGGCCAGCATCGGCGCGCGGTCGCTGGACGAGGTGATCGGCCGCGCCGACCTGCTGACCCAGGTCAGCCGGGGTGCCGCGCATCTGGACGACCTGGACCTGAACCCGCTGCTGATCACGGTCGATGGCGCGGACAAGATCGTCTATGACCGCTCCAAGCCCCGCAACGCCGTGCTGGAAACGCTGGACGCGGAAATCGTCAAGGACGCCGCCCGCTTCTTCGAGGACGGCGAGAAGATGCAGCTGTCCTATGCGGTGCGCAACACGCACCGGACCATCGGCACGCGCACGTCGTCGCTGATCGTGCAGAAGTTCGGGATGCGCAACAGCCTGCAACCCGACCACCTGACGATCCGGTTGACGGGTTCGGCGGGACAGTCGCTGGGCGCCTTCGCCGTGCCGGGGTTGAAGATCGAGGTGTCGGGCGACGCCAACGACTATGTCGGCAAGGGCCTGTCGGGCGGCACCATCGTGGTGCGTCCGCCGATGTCCTCGCCCCTGGTCGCGGCGGACAACACGATCATCGGCAACACGGTGCTGTATGGGGCGACCGACGGCTATCTGTTCGCGGCGGGCCGCGCCGGGGAACGCTTCGCGGTGCGCAACAGCGGCGCCACCGTAGTGATCGAGGGCTGCGGGTCGAACGGCTGCGAATACATGACCGGCGGCGTCGCGGTGATCCTGGGCCGGATCGGCGCCAATTTCGGCGCGGGCATGACCGGCGGGATGGCTTACCTGTATGACCCGCAGGGCGTGGCGCGCGATTACATCAACCCGGAAACCCTGGTGATGTGCGCCGTGACCAAGCAGCATTGGGAAGACCAGTTGAAGAGCCTGGTGGAACGGCACCTGAAGGAAACCGGATCGCGCCGCGCCGCCGAAATCCTTCAGGACTGGGAGGCCGAGAAGGCCAACTTCCTGCAGGTCTGCCCGAAAGAGATGCTGATCCATCTGCCGCATCCGATCATGGATGTGGAAGAACCCGCCGCCGTCCCGGCCGAATAGGCCGGGGCTTGCACAACCCCCTCGGGCGTGTCTGAAGGGGGTTTGGGCATATTGGCGAGGGGAACAAGCGCCTCCTGTCAGCCCCATCGGCTGACAGGAGGTCTTGATGTGGATGTTGCTGGTCTGAAGCACGCCGCCGAGGTCGGATTTGTTGGAACTGCCCGCCCGCAAACGCTTGCTCGTCGTTTCCTTGTTTCCGAAGGCCAGCAGGAAGGCATAGGGAAATTCAGCCGCGTCGAAAGGCTGTTCGGCAAGCTGGGAAATGGCTTCTGCGATTTCGACGGCGGTCACTCAGGTATTCCACGGGTTGATCAGGTCGATGCCGCAATCGGCAAAAGCGGGCGTGTTGCGGGTGGCAACGGTGGCGCCATGGACCCACGCGATGGCAGCGATCTGGCAGTCGGCATGCAGGATCGGGCGGCCGATGGCGCGGCGCGTGGCGGCGATGGTAGCAAAAGCCTCGGCCGCCGCACTGTCGAAGGGCAGGACGCGGCCCGCGAAATCCTCGCGCACGATCTGATCGATCATCACGGACAGGCCATCGCGGCGCTTGCCCTCCGGCAGAATGCCGACACCGTGGCGCAGCTCGGCCTCGGTGATGACCGTCAAGTAGACGGCGGCGCCGTCCTGTGCCGCCAGCCAGTCGACGACACGGTGTTCCGGGGCCAGCCGCAGGATTTCCGACACAACATTGGTATCGAGGATGATCATTGATCGAAGGCGGACGGGGTGCGTATCGCGTCGCGGGCGGGGAGGTCAAGATCAACGCCGCCAATTCTTTCCGCGCGTGCGCGGAGTCGGTGGGCTAGGTTCATGGGCGGACGCGTATCGCCGACCACATCGCGGAGGATTTCACGGGCTTCCTCCTCCATGGATCGGCCATGCTCGGCCGCGCGCACGCGCAGGCGGCGCTTGATGTCATCATCAAGATTTCGGATCGTAATGCTCGCCATCTGCCACCCCGGTTTCCGCCAGAGACAGAATAGGCAGCGATTGCATTGCAATCAACACTATCTTCCCCCAACCGACCCTTCTATCACCCAACCGGAGAGCTTTGCGCCCTTTCCGCGCCGGTCCGCACCTGCTCTCCGGTCCTGAAAACATCTCGTTGATAAGGCGGCACTTCTACGCATGTGTCGGATCGCAGAACGGAGATTTGAGCCTTGCGAAACCGAGAGAGATTGACCGAGAAGCTGGTCCGGGCGGCCGAGACCCGGCCGAAGGCATGGCAGATTTTCGACACCGAGATGTTGGGCCTGTCGATCAGCGAGGCGCTGGGCGCGGCCGAGGACCAGCGTGCCGCCGGCATCATCCGCATGTGCATGCTGACCGGGGCCCGGTTGGGCGAGGTGCGCACGGCCCAGTTCCAACATTTCGATCTGGACTGCGGCGCATGGGTCAAGCCGGCGGCCAATACCAAGCAGCGCCGCATCCACGACCTGCGCCACACCTTCGCCTCGCTTCTGGTCAGCGGCGGGGTGTCGCTGGAGATGATCGGCAAGCTGCTGGGCCATTCGCAATCCAGCACCACCATGCCCTATGCCCCTCTGATGGACTCGCCCCTGCGCGCCGGGGTGGATGCGGTCGCCGAGATGGTGCGGATACGGCCGAGGCTCGTGCATTCCGCACCCTCGGCCGACGACGTCACGCTTCGGCGTGCAGCATCCGCCAGATCGGCCTGATCCGTTTGCGGATCATGCTTTCATCCGGGGCATCGCCATCCGCGCTGCTGGCGATGAACCATTCCTGCATTTCGCCGACCAGATCGGCTTGCTTCTCGGGCAGGCCGCTACGGAAAATACGCAGGATCATCGTGCCGTAGAAGCCACCCCAATCATTGCTCTTGCCAGCACTGGTGCCGACCCGACGAAACACCCCGTGCGCCTCCTCGAAGCGCGCCAGTGCGTCAGCGAGAATCAGCAGGTCGTCGCGCATGATCGGCAATCCGGCCTCCGGCGGTTCGATGTGCATCCATTCACCCTCACTCAGCGCGCGGGCGCGCCGGATCAGCCCTTCGCGCGGGCCGGTTCCGCAGCGGCGAAACATCGCCAGAACGTCTCCGGGTGCAATCACCACCAAGTCCGAGGGGATCACGCCGGCGAAAGAGGTGGGGGATGGCGATCATGATTTCTAGCTGACCGGACATGGCCCATTCTGCAATA
The DNA here is from genome assembly GCF_900631945.1 of Paracoccus haematequi. GTDB lineage: Bacteria > Pseudomonadota > Alphaproteobacteria > Rhodobacterales > Rhodobacteraceae > Paracoccus > Paracoccus haematequi_A. Next base: position 42,306 of record NZ_UZWE01000024.1, on the reverse strand, counting down.
TCCGTAATATGGCCGCCCCAGCGTGCGGCAGCCTCGGTCAGCATGAAAAATACTCGTTTAGGTAGTAGAATCGGTAAATTCCTAAACTGTTGGGTCTTCTGAAAGGCTTGCCTTTCAGCCCGGTAATCCTGGCCGCTTCACACGCATCGGTTGATCCGGCGCTTCGGCGCACCGCCAGCGCGGCGAGGCACCCACTGTACCGCCCTGCCCCGAATGCACCTGCACCCCCAGATATGCAACCGGCGCGAATGTGGCGTTTCCCGCGCCGGTCCGTTCCGCGCCGCCCGTCCGCCGCTTGTGCTCTCGCTTGCCCTGCAATCACGAGCGAAGGACCGGATCATGACCGATCAGACCGCGACCACCCCAGAGGTCACCCCAGCGGGGCTTCTCGACGACTGGATGCCGCGAAGGGAACTGGCTGGCATCAGCGGTGTCAGCGCCGATACGCTGAAACGCTGGGAGACCCCACGGATAGGGCCGCCCTGCATCCGGATCGGGCGCAAAGTGCTCTACCGGCGCAGCGCCGTGCGCGCCTGGCTTCTGGAACAGGAGAGCCGCGAGACATCCGGCCGCGGGATGGCGGGTAAATGAGCGGCAATGGCAACGGGCCCGGCGTGGCTCCGATCTGGGGCATCGTCTTTGCCCTCATGCTGATCATGTTCGCCCTTCTCACCGGCACAGAAGCCGGCATGAGCAACCTGATCTCGGCCTCGGTCCAGCGCCGTGTCGTCGGCTCGGCCACGCGCAAATCGGTGCTGCTCTACATGGCCGACAAGGTCGCCGATAATGGCAGCGGCACCCGTTCCGATGGCGAGGTTCTGGGCTTCACCGATCACGACCGGGTGCTGTCGTTCGGCGGCACGGATTTCGAGCCGGAAAGCGGCTTTACGGCATCCGAAATCCGCGGCGGCGCTGACCTCGCGGTGGATTCGCAGGATGCCAAAAGGGTGCTGACCTCGGATCGGATCACCGAGACCGATATCATCGACGGGCGCTGGGACAATGCGCTGGCCGAGGTCTGCCGCGTGAACTGGCGGGCGACCGGGCAGCGGGTGCTGCTGCGGCGCGGCTCGATCGGCGAAATGCAGCGCGGGCGCGTGGCCTTGGTGGCCGAGATGCGTTCGCTCGCCCATGTCCTCGGCCAGACCGTGGGCCGGGCCTATCAGGGAACCTATGACGCGGCGCTTGGCGACAGGCGATGCGGGATCGACCTCGATGACCCAGTCTACAGCGCCACCGGCGCGGTTGAGGATGCGATCCGCGACCGGGCGTTCACTGCGATAGGGCTTGGAACCTACGCCACCAGGTGGTTCGCCTTCGGATATCTCGAATGGACGGCCGGGGCGAACACCGGGCGGCCGGCCGAGGTCATGCTGCACGAGAAGGCATCGGACGTCGTCACCATCACGCTGCTGGAAGCGCCGGTGCGCCCGATTAGCGGCGGCGACGGCTTCACCATCCGGGCGGGCTGCGACAAGCGATCCGCGACCTGCGCGGCGAAGTTCGCCAATATCCTGAACTTCCGCGGCTTCCCGCATATTCCGGGCAGGACACGGTGATCCGCTATGCCAGCGCGGAGGGAGGGCATGAAGGGGCGGTACTGTGAGACCCGCCGATCCGAAGAAGGTCGTATCTACCGCGCCCGGCTGGCTGGGCACCCCGTATCACGATCAGGCCAGCGTCAAGGGCGTCGGCTGCGTCTGCCTGGGGCTGGCGCGCGGCATCTGGCGCGAACTGGTCGGGTCCGAGACCCTGCCGGTCCCGCCCTACAGCCGCGATTGGGGCGAGAGCGGGGGACGCGAGGTGTTGGCTGACAACGCCGCGCAGGTGATGATCCGCATCGACCCTCCGAGGCAGGCCCCGGCGCGGTGGTTCTGTTCCGCATGCGCGCGGGGCCTTCATCTTCTCGGCCATCTCGCTGGAGACGCCCGGACGCTTGCCGCTATCAACCTCGGCCTTCTTGACCCAATCGTTCAAGGTCTGCGGCGCACAGCCGATCTTCGCCGAAATCGACATGACCGCCTGCCACCGCGATCCATGCTGACCCTCATTGTCCAGGACCAACCGCACCGCGCGGTCACGCACTTCCGGAGAAAACTTGTTCGTTGTCTTGCTCATGATGCTCCACCTTACTCAGGAGTTGGAGCCTCCGGCAAATCCGGCGCGGTTCATATCGCATAGACCGTCTCTATGAAGAGGACTACAAGGTCGTGGTGTCAAAGTCGCATCCGTTGTCTGAACTAAATGCGATCTCTCTTTCGACTCTTGCTAAAACTGACATGCTTGACCGCCTAAATTGCGAAATGCGGGATGTTTTGCATGGGACCTGCGCGGATCATGGTCACGAACTCTACGCGGCGTATCGGTCCAACCGCGTGGATTGGTTAGTTGAACTTGCTCGGCAAGGGTCAGGTGCGCTGATCTTGCCGGCCACTGCTATTCCTTCGGACATAGGCCTGGTGTCGAAGCCCATCGAGGGCCTTCAATTATCGAGAACTGTTCTGGCCCTCCGATATCGGCATCAAACGTCGAGACCAGAGACAAATGATCTGATCGGTGAGATGATGCGGACGCAAGAGTCGTGAGTTCGGCAATCGACAGTCGCCCATCGTGCAGCATTCGTCACTTTGGGCTCAGACTAAAGGTTTTCGACATAAGTCACGTAGAAACCACGGACCATCCGGTGCTCCTGCATCCGTTCTCCCAGCGAGAAACCGTTCATCTTGCGAGGCGTTGGCTGGAAAATATCCAATCCGCGATCCAGAACCATCTTCCAGCCAGTATCCGTCGTGATGTCGCATGCATGGAGAGTGCCGCTCCCATCGAAGGCCCAGACGGCCATCACGTTAACGCCATAAGATGATATGCATCATGAATATAGCGATGCCCGGCCGAAAGAACAACGAAAGCCTCCCGACCGGAGTGCGGCCGCAGCCTGGCGGTCGCGCCGGTCCTTCCTCCTCCTCCCCATGACCTGCAGCAGAGTTCCCGAATGAACAGCGAAATCCTCTTCCGCCCGCTTACCGTGAAAAGCCTGACCGTCGCGAACCGGATCGTGATGGCCCCGATGACGCGCGGCATGGCGCCCGCCGGCATACCCGGCGCCCCCCAGGCGGGCTATTACCGGCGCCGCGCCGAAGGGAACGTCGGCCTGATCCTGACCGAGGGCACGGTGATCGACCGCCCCGCCTCACGCAACCTGCCGGGCATCCCGTTCTTTCATGGTGAGCCCGCTCTGGCCGGCTGGGAAAGCGTCGCGCGTGAGGTCCATGCAGCCGGCGGCAAGATCGGGCCGCAGCTCTGGCATACCGGTTCGACCCGTGCCGGCGACTGGCAGCCCGAAGCGCCGGTCGAAAGCCCCTCGGGCCTCGTCGGTCCCGGCGATCCCCGCGGCAACGTGATGTCTGAAGAGGACATCGCCGATACGGTCGGGGCCTTTGCCGTTGCCGCGGCGGATGCGAAGCGGATCGGTTTTGACCTGGCGGAACTCCATGGCGCGCATGGCTATCTGATCGACCAGTTCTTCTGGGGGGGCAGCAATCAGCGCACCGATCAATGGGGGGGGGGCCGGCATCGCCGGACGCTCGCGCTTCGCAGCCGCGATCGTGCGGGCGGTGCGGGCAGCGGTCGGTCCGGACTTCCCTATCTCGCTCCGGGTCAGCCAGTGGAAACAGCAAGACTATGCCGCCCGCCTCGCGGCCACCCCTGATGAGATGAGGGCATGGCTCCTGCCGCTGGTCGAGGCCGGGGTCGACATCCTCCATTGCTCGCAGCGCCGTTTCCAGGTTGCGGAATTCCCCGAAATCGACGGCGAGAGCGGGCTGAATTTCGCCGGATGGGCGAAGAAGCTGACAGGCGCCACCACGATCAGCGTCGGCTCGGTCGGGCTGAATTCGGATTTCGGCACCGCTTTCCGTGGTGAGGGCGGCCAGACCAGCCCGCTGGACGCGCTTATCCGGCGGATGGAACGCGAGGAATTCGATCTGATCGCCGTCGGGCGCAGCCTGATCACCGATGCCGCCTGGCCGCAAAAGATCGGTTCGGGCCGGCTTGACGCATTGAAGGGCTTCGACGCGAAGGATATTGCCGAACTGGTCTGACCCCGGTTCAGCCTTCGGATCGCGCCGCCCGGGCGCGGCTCAGGATCGCCTCGGCGCGGCGGATGACCGGCGCGTCGATCATTCCGTCGCCGCCCGCGACGGCACCCTTCGCCCCGCCGGCCGCCAGGATCACCCCTTCGGCCCATCGGATCTCGGCCTCGGGGGGGCGCAGCTGCTCCCGGATCACCGGCAGCTGTGCCGGATGGATCGCCGCCACGGCATTTGCCCCGAGCGAGAGGCCGCGTCCGATCTGTGCGCCATAACGCTCAAGATCGCGGAAATTCGCGATCGAGCCGGGAAAGCCGATCGCCCGGAGCCCGCGCGCGGCGCAGGCGGCGGCGATCAGGGTCACCGGCAGATCCAGGCCCCCCTGGTCGGGGCTGACACCCAGGCCGGCGCAATAATCCTCGGAGCCGAGCATCAGCCCGGCGATCCGGGGATGAGCCGCAATCGCCGGCAATGCCGGCAATGCGCTTGGATGTTCGATCAGCGCCAGAAGCTCGGTCCCCTCAGCCGCCAGTTCGGCGGCGTTTTCGACCTGACGCAGGCTGTCGCATTTGGGCAGCAGCAGCGCATCGGGCGGCGCATCGGCGCAGGCATCCAGATCCGCGACCAGATCGCGCAACCCGGAATTGACCCGCAGGATGCAGGCCAGGCCCGCGCCGGCAACCATTGCCCGCGCAGCGCCGAGCGCCCGTCTCGCGGCGGGCTTTTCCCCGGGCGCGACGGCATCCTCAAGATCGAGGATCACGGCATCGGGCCGATGGCGCAGCGCGCTGGCCAGCAGCCGCTCATTGCCGACCGGCACAAACAGAAGCGCCTGCAGCGCGGCGACCCGGCTCATCCGCGCCTCGCAAGGCCGCTGGCCTCGACCGGATCGGGGCCGAATTCGGCCGCCACCGCCCGGCTGTGCTGGCCAAGCCCGGGCACCGCGCCGCCCGGCAGTTCCTGCCCGTGATGGCGCACGCCGCGCCCCATCATCTCGACCGAGCCGGTGGCGGTTTCGGTGCTCAGATGTCTTGCCTGCGGATGGGCGATCAGGTCATCAAGGCTTGAAAGCCGCCCGCAGGCGATCCCCGCCGCCGTCAGCCGCGCGATCGCGGTCTCCCGGTCGAGCGCCGCCAGAACCGGCGCGATCACCGCATCGGCCGCCTCGCGATTTGCGACCCTGGCGACATTGGTCGCGAATTCCGGCGCCTCGGCAAGCTCGGGCCGGTCCAGCAGCTTCTGGCACATATTGCGCCATTCCCGATCGCTTTGCACCGAAAGCAGCACCGCCCCGCCATCGGCGCAGTCATAAGCGCCATAGGGCGCGATCGAGGGATGGCGCAGGCCCATCCGCTCGGGTCCCTTGCCGCTGTAGCGCGCCTGCAGATAGGGCACATTCAGCCAGTCGGCCATGGTATGGAACAGCGAGACCTCGATGGCGCGGCCCTTGCCGCTCTGCTGCCGCCCGATCAGCGCCTGAAGAATCGCCGAAAACGCATTCTCGCCGGCCGCAATGTCACAGACCGAAATGCCGACCCGTGCCGATCCCTCGGGGGTACCATTGACCGACAGAAGCCCGCTCTCGCCCTGGATGAGCATGTCATAGGCCTTCTGGTCGCGGTAAGGCCCGTCCTCGCCATAGCCGGAGACCGAAACATGGATCAGCCGCGGATTGAGCGCCAGCAGATCCGCCGCGCCAAGCCCGAGCCGGGCTGCCGCGCCGGGCGCAAGGTTTTGCACGAAAACATCGGCGCGGGCGATCATCCGCAGCATCTGTTCCAGGTCACCGGGGGCCTTGAGGTCGAGACAGATCGATTCCTTGCCGCGATTGGTCCAGACGAAATACGAGCTTTCACCATGGACAAACCGGTCATAGCCGCGCGCGAAATCGCCCTCGGGCCGTTCGACCTTGATCACACGTGCCCCCGCATCGACAAGGCGCGCGGTCGCATGGGGCGCGGCCACCGCCTGCTCCAGCGAAATGACCAAAATTCCGGCAAGATCCTGCATGAGACGCTCTCCCCTCTCTCAGCGGCAGGGTAACGCCCGGATAAATGACTGAGAAATAGCCCTTTCCTTGACGGGCCAGAGCCCGCGCGCCTAACGTGCGCCCGCGGGCATCGGGGGGAAAGCCATGGATATAAGGCATCTGCGCTATTTCATCGCTATTTCCGAGGAGCGTTCGCTTTCGGCCGCCTCGCTGCGCCTTGGCGTGGCGCAGCCCTCGCTCTCGCAGCATGTGATCCGGCTGGAGGAAGAGCTTGGCGTGCCGCTTGTGGTGCGCAGCTCGCGCGGGATCACCCTCACCGATGACGGCCAGCGCCTTGTCGGCCATGCGCGGGCAATCTGCGACCGGATGGATCTTTGCCTGCATGAAATGCGCGAATCGGCCGATATCGTCGCCGGGCCGGTGATCTTCGGCCTGCCGCCCTCGGTCTCTATGGTGATGTCGGTCCCCCTGGCCGAGACGGTGCGCATCGAGCTGCCCGATATCCGCCTGACCGCCACCGAGGCCATGAGCGGCTTCATCCGGGGCTGGCTGGCCGATGGCACGGTGGATCTGGGCTTCCTTTACAGCCGCGACCAGGCAGAACCCTTCCGCCATACCCATATCCTTGACGAGGACCTTTTCTTCTTCTCCTCTCCCGAGGACTGGCCGCTCGACACGCCGCCCGGCGAGCCGGTGCCGCTCTCGGCGCTGGCGGGCCTGGAGCTGATCATGCCCTCGCCCGGCCACGGGCTGCGCATCGCTTTGGAAAAGGCGGCAAAGGCCGGCGGGATCGCGCTGAATGTCGTGATGGAGATGGATGCGATGACCCAGATCAAGGAGCTGGCGGCGCGCGGCTCGGGTCATACGATCTTTGCCCCTGCCGCCGCGCATGATTTCGTCAGCCGCGGAGAGCTGGTGCAATCGCGGATCATCGATCCGGTCCTGTCGCGGCCGGTCTATCTGTGCAGCAGTTCCGCCCGGCCGCTCAGCCGCGCCGCGAAGGCGGTCGAAGAGGCCACCATCGCCGTCGCGGTCGATCTGGTGCGCCGCGGCATCTGGGAGGGGCGGCTGGTGCCCGCTTTCAGTGAAAAGACCGGGGCCTGACCCCGGTCCTGACGCAAAGCCGCGGCAAAGTGCCCGTGAAAAAGCCTGTGCTTCAGAGCGGCGGCAGCGCCTGTGCCTGCATCGTCACCACCCCGTCCGCACGCCGGATGCGCAGTTCCAGTCCGTCCTGCCCGTCGATCTTTGCCGGACGCTGTTCCATCAGCGCCGGCACGCCCGCGATCAGCGGCGAGAGGCCCCGATAGTCAAAACGGGCCGGCAGCGCGCCAAAACTCCCGGTTGCCGCATTCATCATGAACAGGGCCTGCATCGGCCCGTGCACCACGAGCCCCTCATAGTGCTCGACCCCGGTCGCATAGGGCAGGTCGTAATGGATACGGTGGCTGTTGAAGGTCATCGCCGAATAGCGAAACAGCAGCACCGGACCGGTCTCCAGATCGCGTGATATCGCCCCGGGCCAGGCCTCACCCGCAACCGGCGCGGCGGCGCCGGGCGCCGTATCATCGCGATAGACGATGTCCTGGCGTTCGCTGACATGCAGCCTGTCGCCGACAAGGCAGTGATGGCTCAGCGTAACGAAAGCCAGCCGGCCCGAGCGCCCGTTCTTCTCAGAGACCGCGGTGATCTCGCTTTCCCGCCGCACCTGATCGCCGCTCGCAAAGGGCAGATGGAAGCGCAGCTGCCCGCCGGCCCACATCCGGCGCGGCAGGCCGGGATCGGGCAGATGGATGCCAAGGCGCGGATGACCGTCACGGCCCATCTGATCGGGCGTCGCCGCCTGTGGGCTCAGGGCCCAATGCAGGCCAGGCGGCGCCTCCATATCGGCGAGCCAGTCGCCGAAGGTGATCTTATGCTCATCGATCAGCCGCGGGGAAAGCGGCGCTTCGGCCAGGGTTTTGCGGCCGATCCAGTCCTGCAGGCTCATGCCGGCGCCCTGATCAGCGCCCCGAGGTCGCGGGCGCTCCGGAGCGAGGCCCCCTCGATCGCCTGCCAGAGCGCATCGGCGCGCTGCGCCCCGATCAGCGCAATGGCCTTGGCGCGCAGGCTCGCGGCAAGGCTGTCATCGGGAACCGGCGCGGCGAGATCCCAGGACAGCGCCAGCCGCTCGCCCGTTTTCAGCACAATCTCGCCCGCAGCCTGCATCTCTCCGACTCCGGGATCGCCGGTGACCTCGACCTGGCGCGCAAAGGCCGCAAGCGCCGGATCCCCTGCACAGGAGTCGGAGAAGCTCTGATCCGAACCGGTCGGAATGCCGCCAAGCACCATCCCGGCCAGCCAGACATAGCTGAATTTCACCTCCAGACCGGTGCGCGGCTCCCTGATGTCGCAAACATTGAGCCAGCGCGGGCTGGTGCGCAGCGCCACTTTCGCCACCTGATCGCGGGTCAGGGAGTGTTCCGCGATCTGCAGCCGCAATGCTTCGATCATCGCATGGGTGCCGTGGCAGCAGGCATGGAGCTTGTAGCGGATATCGGTGAACAGGAACTGCCCCGGAGCCGGCGCATGGGCACGGGCGGGGTCCGGCTGATCGGCATGGGTTGCGACGAAGCCAAGCGGCCCGTCGAAACCGTTATCGGCAGAGGTCAGCCCCGCCAGCGCAAGGCCCGCGCATTCCACCCCGTTCGCCGCCGAAAGCCCGGCATTCAGCGGCTTTCCCATCGTGCCGAACTGGTTCTTCAACCCCGAGGCCCGGCTGGAGCACAGGCCGATGGCGCGGATCATTGCCTCTCGTGACAGGCCGTAGAGCCGCCCCGCCGCAACCGTTGCGCCAAAGGCGCCGGCGGTCGCGGTCTGGTGGAAACCGCGGTCATAATGCGCGGCACCAAGATGCAGCCCGGCACGGATGGCGGCCTCGGCGCCCAGCAGGAAGGCGTCGATCACTGCATCGGCGCCCTGGCCGGTTTCCTCGCCGACCGCCAGCGCGGCCGGGCCGATGCCGACCGCAAGATGGCCGATATGGGCGAAATGGGTGTCATCATAATCCAGCGCATGCGAGGCGGTGCCATTGGCGAGCGCCGCCGCGCGCGGCGCCGCCAGGCCGCCGCCGATCAGGCTGGCCTGGCCCCGGCTGCCCTCGGCCGCAACATAGGAGCGCAGCGCCCTGGCAACCGGTTCCGCATCGGCCGCGATGCCGCAGACCATCTGGTCGAAGAGCGAGAAGCCGGCCAGCCGGCGCGCCGCGGCCGGCAGGGCGGGCGCCGGCATCGCTGCTAGATCGCAGATCAGATCAAGCGTCGTCCTCATGCCGCGGTCCCGTAGGATTTCGGCAGCCCGAGCACCTGTTCCGCGATGAAGCAGAGGATCAGGTTGGTCGAGATCGGCGCCACCTGGTAGAGCCGTGCCTCGCGGAACTTGCGCTCGACATCGAATTCCTCGGCAAAGCCGAAACCGCCATGGGTCTGCAGGCAGGCCTCACCCGCGGCCCAGCTGGCATCGGCCGCAAGCATCTTGGCGACATTGGCCTCGACGCCGGGATTGAGCCCCGCGCCATACATTTCGGCAGCGCGATAGACGATGCCCTCGGCGGCCAGCATCTGCGCATAGGCGCGTGCCAGCGGAAACTGCACGCCCTGGTTCTTGCCGATCGGGGCGCCAAAGACCTGGCGCTCCTTTGCATAGGCACTGCCCTTTTCAAGGAACCATTTCGCATCGCCGATACATTCGGCTGCAATCAGGATGCGCTCGGAATTCATCCCCGACAGGATGTAGCGGAAGCCCTTGCCCTCTTCCCCGATCAGGGCCGAGGCCGGGATGCGCGCCTCGTCGAAGAACAGCTCGGTCGTGGCATGGTTCATCATGGTCCGGATCGGCCGGATGGTCAGCCCGTTGCCGATCAGCCTGCGCATATCGATCAGGAAGACCGAAAGCCCGTCGGTCCGCGACTTCGCCTCTTCGCGCGGCGTCGTCCGCGCCAGCAGCACCATGAGATCGGAATGTTCAGCGCGCGAGATCCAGATCTTCTGCCCGGTGACGACATATTCATCGCCCTCGCGCCGCGCGAAGGTCTTGAGCGAGAGCGTGTCGGTGCCGCTTGTGGGCTCGGTCACGCCAAAGGCCTGGAGCCGCAGGCTGCCATTGGCAATCCCCGGCAGATAGGCGGCCTTTTGCTCGGCATTGCCATGGCGCAGCACGGTGCCCATCGTATACATCTGTGCATGGCAGGCGGCGGCATTGCAGCCATTGCGGTGGATCTCTTCGAGGATCACCGCAGCGGCCGCCAGGCTGAGCCCGGAACCGCCATATTCCTCGGGGATCATCGCCGCGAGCCAGCCCTCGCGGATCAGCGCGTCGACGAATTCGGCCGGATAGGCGCGGCGCTGGTCAAGATCGCGCCAGTAGCAGCCGGGAAATTCGGCGCAGACCTTCGCCACTCCGGCGCGGATCTCGTCATATTGCTTGGTCGGGTGAAAATCACCTGCTGTGGTCATGGCTGTCTCCGTCTTCTGCGCGACCCTCTCAGAAGCCGGGGCCGGTGTGAAATATCGTCCTGCGATCCGGGCTATGCCTTCAGGCTATAACCGGCGGCCGCGCCGGGCTCAGAGAAAGCCCTGGCCGTTGCGGCGGATATCGCGGGCCCGGGCCTCGATCAGCCCGGTAAGGCTGTCGGGACAATCCGGACCGCTGCGGTCGCGGATCAGGGTGATGACCCGCTGCATCCCCTCATCGCGGATGAAACAAATCCCGAGGCTGCCCTCTTCGGCCTCGGTGCTCACCGAATTGCAGGGCAGCACCGTCGCATAGCCGCCGCGCCGGTCCGAGAGCATTGTCTTGACCGAATTCAGGCTGTCGATCTCCAGCGCCGGGCTGAGGCGGATGCCGTTCCTTTCGGCGGCGCGGTCGATCAGCCTGCGCAGCTGATGAATGCGCGAGGGCAGGATCAGCCGCAGCCCGGTCAGATCCGCCAGCGACAATTCCGCTTCGGGAACCGGCGGCGGCGCCGCCATCACAAGGCGCTCGGTCAGCAGCGGCGTCACCGCAAGCCCGGTGGTCTCGGAGGGCATATAGCTGAGCGAAAGATCGATGCTGCCCGCCGAAAGCAGGCTGCGCAGATCGCCGGAATAGGCCTGGATGACGGAAAGCTCGATCGCCGGGCTCTGCTTGCGCACCGCGTCATGAAGCGCGGGAAAGAACAGCGGCGCGATGGTCGGGCAGACGCCGAGCGTCACCCTGACCGGCGGGCCGAGCAGTTCCTCGCGCACCCTGCGGATCACCTCCTCCAGCTCTCCCATATGCTGGCGCACATGGCGCAGCAGATAAGCGCCGATCTCGGTCGGCACCGCATTGCGGCCGTTGCGGATGAACAGAGCCGCGCCGATATCATTTTCCAGCAGCTTGATCTGCCGCGTCAGAGCCGGCTGCGCGATCCCGATCGCCACCGCCGCACGCGAAAAGCCGCCATGCTCGCAGACATCGAGGAAATAGCGCAGGCGCCGCATATCAACGCCGACCGGGCTCATCGCGATCATGATGCCTGCCCTGTCATGACAAGCGCCCCGTGACCCGCGCCACACCCGCGGCGATCCAGTCCGGCGCGCGGGCGCCCCGCATCGCAAGGCCGGGATCCGTCAGAGAGATGCGGCGCAGATGCGCGTCGCTGGTCACACCCAGCCCGGAGCGCCCGGCAAGCCACCAGACCAGCATGACGCCGATCAGCCAGAAGAGAAGCTGCCAGATCATCAGCGAGGGCAGGCCCGGCAGGATCTCGGCCCCGGCGAAAACCGGTTGCGTAAAGAACCAGTTTCCGAGAATCGCCCCCGGGCCGACGGCCAGAAAGGCCCAGATCAGCGTCAGCGACCAGAGCGCGGTGGCGCCTGTCCGCCCGATGGCCGGGCCGCGGCGGTTTTCGGCGAAGGCCCGGTGCAGGCGTTCGCGATGCGCGCGCTCCTCGCCGCCTTTCGAGAAGATCGAGGCCAGCAGCACGACGGCAAGATTGAAAGCCAGGCCCCAGGCGGCGGAATGGATGGTCAGCGGCCAGCGACCCCAGGGCAGGTCAAGGAACAGCGCCTCGAACAGGATCAGCCCGGGCGGCTCGGTGAAAAAGACCAGGAGCGCGCCGAAGACCAGGCCCGCCAGCACCGCGCCGCGGCTGATCCATGGCACGAAGCAAAGGCCGAGCAAGGCAGGCAGCAGTTGTAGCGAAAGGGGCAGCGCAAGGCTTGCAAACAGGGCCGAGAACAGCGGCGCAAAGCCCGCAAGCACCGCCAGCGCGAAAAAGGCAAAGCCAAGCCCGATCCGCGCGGCAAGGCGCTGTGCCTTCGCATCCAGCCCCGGCAGCACGAAACGGCAAACCAGTTCGCGCATCACAAGAAGCGTGCCCGATGTGGCAAAGAACCCCGCCGCCATCTGACCGGCCAGGATCAGAAGCAGGATCAGCGCAAGCCCCGCCAGTGGCTCGGCGGCCCTGAGGATTTCGGCATAGGGGCCCGGTCCGGCGGAAAGCCGGGCGGCAAGGAAAGGCGCCGCAAGCAGCAGGATGCCGGCGCTTAGGCCCGCGCCCAGCCAGACCAGCCCGAAGCCGCCCTCACGCCCGGGGCGGGCGCTCTGCGCCAGCCACAAAAGTCCGGGTGAGATGGCCAGCCCGACCAGCGAAAGCGATGCCGAAGCGATGCCGAGCGTGGTAAAGATCCCCTCTGGCAGGTGGTCCTTGCCGATGCCGGCGGAATATTGGAACACGCCCGGAATCCGGTCGGCGGCCATGCCTTCGGGAACCGCGATGCCCACCGAAAGAAAACCGCCCGGCAGCCGGATCAGTTCCGGAAATCCAACCGTGAAAAGGATCAGTGCCAGCAGCAGAGCCGACTGGACCGCCAGGACCAGCACGCTTGCGCGCCAGCCGCCGATCACCGCCGGCAGAAAAAGCGCAAAGGCCAGCACCGCGATCGCCGCCGTGCGCGGCAGGGCGCCGCCGGTGGCCGTTTCCAGCAGACCGCCTGCGCCGGACAGAAGATGCGCCGCGAAAGGCAGGGCAAAGATCACCACCAGGCTCAGCACCACCACCCTGAGCGCGACCGAGCCGTAATAGAGGCCAAGCGCCTCGCCCGGTGATCCCAGCCCGGCAATCCGGGCCGCAAGCCAGAGCCGCCCGCGAAACAGAAGCCCGCCCATCGCGGCCAGTACGAGGCCGATGCCGATATGGGATGCCTGAAGGCCATAGGTGCCAATCAGCGCCAGATGCGCCGGCAGGTCGATGCCCGCCAGCAGGATGCCAGCAGTCGCGAACATCACCGCCCAGCCAGGCAGATCGCCACCGGCATCGCTGAAGGATCCGGCATCCGCGCTCACCCTTGCGCTCAGGGCAGCGATATAGACGGCAAGGATCGCCAGACCGCTCAGCGCGGCCACCAGAAGCGCGGTCATCTGCGGCCCCCCCGATGCGGCAGCCGTGATCCGTCGCGCGGATTGTTGTCACGGATGATATCGAAGCGTTCAAAGGCGCCGCGCGGGCCGAAAGCCGTCACCATGGCAATGACCACCGCTGCGGCCAGCACAATCAGCCCGCCGGCAACCGGCAGGAAGAAACTGCCCGCGAAACCCGGCGAAAGCAGGCTGAACAAGGCCAGCGCCAGCACCGCCAATGCGAAAGCACCGGCCCCGACCGCGACCTCGCGGCCATTGAACCATGTGCCAAGAACGGCATTGACGATCACATGCAGCACGAAAGCGGCAAGGACCGCGCCGAAGCCCGCCGCAAGCCAGGCCGCGCCGAAACCGGCAAATCCGCGGTGGAACAGCGCCAGCGCCAGGAAGCCGAGCGGCAGCCAGACCGCCAGCACCAGGGCATGACGCTCCAGTCTCATCAGATGGCTGCGCGCCGGATCGGGCCGGGCGGCGGGATCAGGAAGATCCGATCTCTCGGTCGCGGGCTGCATTCTTCACCTCGGGCAGGGGTTCGGCGGGCTGGGTTTCGGCCATGGCGGCCGGAGTCCAGGCGGAAGCAACAGGGAGGAACGGGCCGTGAGGCGATCCCCGCGCCGGAACGGGAGCCTGTTTCCGGCACGGGAACCGCCACCCCCGGCACGCCGGGGGAAGCCCTCCGTTCAGCGGTCAGTCGTCATCCTTGCCGGATTTCGCCCCCGGCACCGCCGGGAAGTTCCGGAAGGACATGCCGCCGGCCGAGCCGAGATTCTTCAGCGGCAGGCCGATCTCTTCCATGAGCCCATCGACGAAGGCGACCTGGGTCCGGTATTTCATCGCCGAATTCACCACCTGATCCGAGACATTGCCGCCACCGCCGGCACCGCCGGTTTCCGAAGGGCTGTTCAGGCCCGGCAGGCCATCGACCTGCAGGATCTTGATGGATTCGATATTCTCCATCGGCTTGACGCTTTCGCGGATGATCTGCGGCAGCTGACTGACCAGGTTCTCATAGATCGCCGAGCGGCGGCTCTCCTCATTCCTGAGATTTTCCGCTTCATTGAGCTTGCGACGGCCATCGGCATCGGTCTGATAGCGGATATCGGCGGCCTTGGCTTCGGCGATCTCGGCCTCGGCACGGCTCTCGGTCGCGGCCTTCTCGGCCTCAGCCTGACGCGTCACCCGCAGAGCATCGCGTTCGGCGCGGCTTTCGGCCTCGATGATCTCGACCCGTTTCGCGCGGGAAGCGGCCTCTTCGGCGCGGGCGGTTTCGACCTTTTCCTCGGTCTCGGCCAGTTTCACGCGGGCATCCGCCTCATTGGTGCGCGCCACCGCCTCGTCGATCGCCTTGTTGATGACGGTGATCAGGCGCTGCTTCTCGGCAAGCTCGATCTCCATATTCTGTTCAATCTCGAAGCGTTCGATGTATTTGCGCGCCGCGACACGCAGTTCCTCGATCTCGCGGTTGGCGACGATAGAGGCATCCTCGGTCTGCCGCAAAGCCTTGGTCTCGGCCATTTTCAGCGTCTGCGCCCGGGCGATATCGCGCTGGCGGATCGCCTCTTCGGTGGTCAGACGCTCGGTCTCGATGAGCTTGCGGCGTTCCAGCGCGGCGCGTTCCTTCTCGGCCGAGGCGCTCTCATCGGTGACGCGCAGCTCCTTATCCTTCTCGATGGCACGCAGCGCGATGGTCTTCTCGGTGGCAAGGCGGGCGGATTCGACGCCTTCCTGCACGGCAAGCTTCTGGTTCTCGATCTCACCCTGGCTGCGGGTCTCATAATTCGAAAGCTCCAGCTTTGATCGGATCTCGGCCTCACGCACCGCATGTTCGCGCTCGATGCGTTCCGCCTCGATCTTCTGGCGGGTCGAGATGCGCTCGGTCTCAAGCCTTGTGCGAGCCGCAATCTCGGTCAGTTCGGTCTCACGGCTCCGCTCGATCTCCAGCGCGCGGGTCTCGTTTTCCGAGCGGATGCGCTCGGCCTCGACGGCCTGGATGCGGGCAAGACGGATGCGTTCGGCTTCCTCCTCGGCTTTCGAGCGCGAGCTGGTTATGGCAACCTGTGCCTGCTGGCGCTCGGCCTCGATGCCGGCGGCCTGGGCGGCCTTGCGGCTTTCGATCGCCTGGGCCTGGTCGATGCGCGCATATTCCAGATCACGGTCGATCTCGATGGCGCGGGCCTCGGTCTCGCTGTCTTTCAGCTTGATGTCGATCCGGGCCTGGTTCTCGATCTCATTGCGCAGCCTGCGGCGATCCTCGATCTCACGCGTCAGCTGGGTCAGACCCTCGGCATCGAAGGCATTCGACGGGTTGAAGACACCGATATCCGCCTGATTGAGCGAGGTCATCGCCGCGGTTTCCAGCTCCAGCCCGTTGCGGCCCAGGGTCTTTGCAACCAGTTCCGAGACGCGGGCCATACAGCCGAGCCGGTCGGTATGGATCTCTTCCATGGTCATGGTGGCGACCACGGCGGCGAGCGCATCGATGAAACGGCCCTGAATGATCTCTTTCAGCGCCATCGGATCCTGGGTCCGCGCGCCAAGCGTGCGGGCAGCGGTCGAGATCCCCTCCTCGCTCGGGATGACGCGAACGAAGAACTCGGCGATGATATCGACGCGCATCTTGTTACGGGTGATCAGCGACTGCTCACCGGTGCGGCGGATCTCGACCGGGATCGCATTCATGTTCACGACGGTGATGTCATGGATGATCGGGATCACCAGTGCACCGCCCCCCATCACGACCCGCTCGCCGCCCGAACCGGTGCGGACAAAGCTCTGATCTTTCGAGGAATGGCGGTAAAGCCAGTGCAGCAGATAGACCCCGACCGCGATCAGGATCGTCAGCAGGATAATAAGGGCGATAGCATCGGCGCCGGTCATGGTGGTTTCCTTTCTGGGGCCGGAAGGGGTCAGTAGCGATCCTGGCCGGCAACGGCCAGGACGATCATCGCGGGGATGATCAGGTTCACGATGTCAGCAAGCGAGTAGAGCACGACCACGCCGGAGGCCTGGCCCGCGCCGATGACCACATCGACGAAGTGCAGGATCGGCCAGATCGCCCATCCGATGGTCATCAGCAGGCGGATCCAGAAGAAGCCGAGCCGCACCGCGCGTGAGGATTTGCGGATGGCGCCGGGCATGGCGCCGAAATACATCTCGCCGAGGATATAGAGCCAGAAGCCGATCGACAGCAGCACGCCAAGCGTGGGGTTGAAGAAAGAGGCATCGCCAAGCCAGCGGGCGAAGACCATCAGAAGCGCGGCGCCGGTCATGCGCCAGAAGATGCCGACCGGGATCCTGCCCTGCGTCCTGACGAAGAACCAGGTCGCGGCGACCTGCAGGGGAAGGGCCGTATACCAGGCCGAGAAACGCGGGCCGGCACTGGCGCCGCCACCCGAAAGCCAGAGCGCCGCGGCGCCGCCATAGGCGATGGCGGTGGCAAGCGCCGCGACGCCCATCATGGCAACCGGCACCCGCCAGCGCTCATTCGACCAGCTCAGGCCGACAAAGCACAGCACCGCAGCGGAAAAGCTCATGAGGAACAGGCCGGCAAGTGCGCTGCTCGTCACGTCCTGCGATGTGTAAAGCACTCCGAACATGGTGGTTTTCCCTCAGACAGTGGCCCGGATATGCGGTGACCGGCCATAAAGCGCGACCATCGGCAGGATCAGGAGACCGAAGATGAATTGTTGCCATTCGTAGCTGAGCCCGATCCCCAGAAGGAAAGAGGTCAGCACCTGCAAAACGAGGACGCCGATCACGGTGGCGCCATAGCCGCCATTGCCGCCCAGAAGCGAGGTGCCCCCGATGACGACCGCGGCAAGCGTGGTGAAGAGATAGGGGTCGCCGACCCCGATAAAGCCGCCGCCCGACCAGCCGAGAAGCAGCGCACCGGTCAGGGCAGCGAAGACGCCCGAGATCACATAGGCCAGAACCCACCAGCGCAGCTCGGAAACGCCGATCAGCCTGGCCGATCGCCGGTTGCCGCCAAGCGCATAGATATAGCGGCCATAGGCGGTCTTCCTGAGGCCCACGATCACGATGATCGCCAGCACGATCCAGATCAGGATCGTGGGCGGGAAGGACAGGCCAAAGGTCTTGCCGTTCATCGCCGCCAGGTTCGACAGCCAGCCCGGCACGGTGCCAAAGACATTGCCGCCATAGGCCGATCCGATCGAGGTCAGGATCTGCGTCAGCCCGGCGACGGCAAAGCCGGTGCCTAGTGTCAGGATCAGCGCCTGTCCCTGCAGCTTGTAGCTCAAGAGCCCGTTCACAAGGCCGATCAGCCCGCCCAGAATCAGGATGAAGCCGAAGGCCACGAAGGACGGCACGCCCAGCGTGGTCAGGAACAAAAGCCCGATATTCGCCGAGCCGATCACGAAGGGGATCGACAGGTCCAGCCCCCCCATCAGCGCCACCATGGTCTGGCCGATACAGGCGATGCCAAGGAAAGAGGCGAAGAGGAGGATCGCCTTGACGTTGTTCCCCGACAGGAAGCCGTCGATGGTGAAGGAAGAGATGATGATCAGCGCCAGCAGCACGATCAACCCGACAAAGGCGCTGCGGCCGCTGGCGAATTTCCCCGAAACCTTGAAGGCGAAAAGAAGGATCAGCTCCAGCACCAGGAAGGCGATCAGATTGGTGATCGACCGGAATTCCGGCACGGTCGCGGTGACCAGCAGATAAAGCGCCAGCAGCGCCAGCATGGCGATCACCATGACGCGGTTCTCGCGCCAGACCTGACGAGCGGGGCGGCCCTGGGGCTCCTGGCCGGCGGCAAGCATCGCGGCCCGCTCTGCCGCGCGGGTCTCGAACGAGACCGCGACGTAATTCAGCAACCACAGCAGAACGGCCGTGGTGATGACGGTGAAAAGGATCACCTGTTGCGCCGGCATGCCCTGGCCGAAGCCGACACCGAGGCCGATGGCGGCCACGATCAGCGACAGCGCGATATTCACCCAGATCAGCGCGACCGAGCGCGGGATCGGAAAAAGCTGCATCCGGGACTCGGGCTGGCTCATGGCGCCGCACCTCCGAACAGGGTCGCATCAGGCTGCAGCGTCACCGCAAGGAAAAGACCGGTCAGCAGCAGCGCGACAAAGATGTAAAGGAAAAGACCCATGCGCCGCGCCCTCGCCTCGGCATTGATCAGCCGCGCCGCAAAGACGAGGCTCAGCAGCCCCGCCACCGCGAGGAAAACGAAGGTCTGGAAGGGCGAGACCGACAAAGCGGGCAGGCCCGCACTGGCGGGCTCGGTCAGCAGATAGCGGCTTAAGGTCGGCGCGCGGTCCGCAATCGCCTCGGCGGGGGCAAAGCTGCCCCGGCCCGCAATATGGAGCATGATCGCCACCACCACCGAGCCGAGGACAACAAAGGCGCTCCATGGCGAGATGAAACTGACATGGCGCGAGATGACC
This sequence comes from Paracoccus haematequi, assembly GCF_900631945.1. Classification (GTDB taxonomy): domain Bacteria; phylum Pseudomonadota; class Alphaproteobacteria; order Rhodobacterales; family Rhodobacteraceae; genus Paracoccus; species Paracoccus haematequi_A. The sequence goes on along the minus strand of NZ_UZWE01000024.1, from coordinate 23,395 downwards.
GGCACCAGAAGCGTCAGCAGCAAGGACAGGACCAGGATGATCCCGTAGCTCATCTGGGTGACAAAGGCCTGGATGGCACCGAAGTTGAACGTCGCCAGCACATAGCCGATCAGATAGAGGTTAAGGGCGCCCAGAAGCGCACCGGCAGCACCGCCGCGCCCGCCCGAAAGACTTACGCCGCCAAGCACCACCGCGGTGACCGCCGTCAGGGTCATGTTCGTGCCCTGGGTCGGATCGCCCGAGGAAATCAGCGCCGTGTAGCACAGCGCGCCAAGCCCGGTGAAAAGCCCCGCAATGACATGGGCGCCGATGCGGACGATGTTGATCCTGACCCCCGAGGTCCAGGCCGCCCGCTCGTCATAGCCCATCATCCGCAGGTTGGAATAGAAGGGCGACAGCGTGAACAGGAGCCAGGCGGCGGTGGCGATCAGGATGATCAGCAAGACCGGCGAGAAAATCGTAGTGCCGAGCCCCCAGCTTTGCATGAATTCCGGCGCGAGGCCGCCCGGGCGGGGCAGGATCACCAGATTGATGCCGGTCAGCGCCAGAAAGCCGGAAAGGGCGACGATGATCGGCTGCACCCGCACCCAGATCACGATCGCCGCAAACAGCAGCTGGTAAAGGACGCCGATCCCGAGCGCGACGATAAAGACCGCCAGCGGGCTCGTGATGATCCCCGCCGTGTTCAGCTGCACGACAGAAACATTGATGAAGGCCAGCAGCGGCCCGACCGAAAGATCGACTGTGCCGCGCCCGGCCACCGCCAGCACCATCAGCGCATAGGTGGCGAAGATCAGCGGCGCCGCCACGATGATCGCGCTGCCAAAGCCCGACATCGAGACCAGATTGGGCGCACGGATCGTCGCCGTCGCGAGCAGAACCGCGATCAGCAGGATCGGCACCAGCAGATAGGTACTCGGATTTGACGCACGCTCGGACATCGGGACCCGGGATCAGGAAGCGGAAGGGGGGCGGGATGCAGCGGGCACGGGAAGCGCCCGCTGCGGTTTCGCAATGACGATCAGAGCGTGATCGTGCGACGGGTCTCAGGGCGCGAGGCGCCGCCGTTGCGCGCCGGTGCCTGGCCCTGACGGCCGCCCGGCAGATCACGCCCGCCCGAGCGGCGCTCGGGGTCGTTTTGCAGGATCTTGCGCAGCACCGGCATGATCACTTCCTTGAACTTCACCGGATCCTCTGAGGTCGGGAAATGGCCGCCGCCAAAGATCGTGACCTCGGAATTCTTGACCTTTTCCGCAGTGCGGATGGTCATTTCCGGGGTGCAGGCGAAATCGTATTCGCCGGTCAGGAAGTAGATCGGAATCCTGCCCGAGATCTTGTGCGCCTTGTCACGGAAATCGCTGTCGACCGAGTAGAAATAGAGATCGCCCTTGAAGATTCCGGGGCCTCCCTGCGCGTAATACCACCAGGTCTCCCAGCGGTACTCATCGGGGCTGGTCGGCGACATAAGCCCGAAGACCGAGGTCGCCACCGCCTCGCCGCCATGGATATGCGGGTGATGCAGCGGGTCAATCCACCATCCGGTGGAATGGTCGCAGGCCTCAAGCGCGATAAGGGCCGAGAACTCGTTCTCATAGCGCAGCGCCAGATCGAGGCAGATATTGCCGCCCATGGACTGCCCCATGATGACCGGCTTGTGCAGGTCGAGCGCGCGGCAGAAGGCAAGGATGAATTCGGAATAGAAGTTGGTGGTCAACTTGTATTCGTCTTCCATCAGATACCAGTCGGCCGGCGGGATCGACTTGCCGTGCCAGGGCAGATCGAAGGCGATGATGCGGAAATTCGCGGTCATATCCGCATCGCACATCTGGTGGCGGTATTCGCGCCCGTCGGTGCCGGCCGTGTGCAGGCAGACGATCGGAATGCCCTCACCGGCCTCTTCGTAATAGGTGCGATAGGTCTTGCCCTGCACCGTGATATAGACATAGCGCCCGACGATGGGATCATGCTGGTTCATCGCTCTGTCCTCCTCAGACTGCGCGCATCAGGGAAAGCATCCGGCTCAGGGCGCGCAGATTCTGCCAGAACGGCAGCTGATTGCCCTCGATCACCAGTTGTTTGTGAAGCGGATGGGCCATGGCCCAGATGTCGTTGAACATCGGCGGCGGGATTTCCTGGGCGAATTTGGCCCAGGCGGTCGAGGGGGCGCGCAAAGCGAAATCATAGCCGAAATCGCTGGGCTCCAGCCCTTCCGAGATGCGCCCGACCTTGCCGCCGTTCACATGAACGAGGAAATCGGTGTCGTCGATGCCGATGACGAAACGGCCGTTGAAGAACCTGCCGATCACCGGCAGGATTCGGTCGTCATTGACGCAACGGGCCCAACGCTCGATCCAGTCCAGATCGAAGGCCTTTCTGCTGCCATATCTACTCATGGAGTCCTCCTGTCGCTTCGGCAGTTCATGCGGATGGCAAGGGTTTGCGGGCCGGGCCGTAAACTGCCGTGAAGCTGGCCTGGTCGATGGTAAGTGGCAGGACTGCCGCAGCGAATGCGGTCAGATCCGCATCCTGGGGCAGGTCAAGCCGGGCGGCCTTCAGCGCGTAAAGCGTGAAGACATAGCGGTGGCTCCGGTCCGGCGGCCAGGGGCCGCCATAGCCGCGGCCAAAGCCTGGAATGCCGAAGGTCACATAATCGGAATTCAGTTCAATCGCGCCGGCGGGCATCGCTCCGGTCTGCGGTGCGCCGGTAGCAGAGGCGCCCTCGGACAGGCTGCGGATATGGGCCGGGATGCCATGCACCATCCAATGCGCAAAGCTGCGCGGGAAGTTGAACTCTGCCGGCAGATCGGGATCGGTCACCGAGAGCGCGAAGCTCTGCGTGCCCTCGGGCACCCCTTCCCACTCCAGCGCCGGCGAAATGCGGCTCTCTTCGGTGAAGCGCCCGGGAACAACGGCGCCCTGCGCGATCGCCGGGGCGATCAGGATGAAACGGGACTGGTTCAGATCAGCCTCCCTGATTCTGGTTACGGTCAGCGGCGCCGGCCGCGCAGCGGGGCGCCCCTCGCCGGCCCGGTCGCGGGCATCGCGCCAGGCGGCCGCGCTGCCGGCATCCCCGGTGGTGCCACCTGTGGCCTCCTCGCCCGGAACGGCGGCGGTGGCCCGGCGCCCGAAGGTCGCGTTCAGGATCACATGCGGCTCGAAAGGCGGGTCGAAGCTTGCGGAAACCGTGCCGCCGCGGAACACCACCACCCGCGAGCAAAGGCCGACGAATTCCTCGATCTCGGAGGAGAGGAAGACGACCCCGTGCCCGCGCGCCGCAAAGTCACGCAGATTGCGGTACAGGTCGTATTTCGCACCGATATCAATGCCCCGCGCCGGATCGTTCAGCACCAGAACCGCGGGCTTTTCCGCGAAAGCGCGGGCGATCAGCACCTTTTGCTGATTGCCGCCCGAGAGCGAGGTGATCAGATTGCCCGGGTCGCCCATCTTGACGGCAAGCTTCTTCGCCTCCCAGTCAAAGATCGGGCCAAGCTTGGTGCGATTGATGAAATTCAGCCAGCCACCGGCGCGGAAATCGCGGTAGATCGGCAGGACCATATTCTCGAAGATGCCGAGATTGGGGAAGATCCCCTCTTTCTTGCGGTCGCCCGAGACGTAAGAGATCTTGTTCTCTCTTGCGCTTTGCAGGTCGAAGACCCGTTCCGATACCCCGTCACGCACCACGGCGATCTGTCCGGAAACCAACCCCTGCACCCCCGCCAGCGCGCGGACGAAATCGGCCTGGCCCTGACCGTCAAGGCCGGTCACGCCGACCACCTCTCCGGGGAAGAGCGTGAAATCGAAAGCCTCGCCATCTGCCCAGACCTGGCCATCGGTCAGGCGCAAGAGCGGGCGATCCGATGAGCGTGTCGCATGTTCGAGCGCCTTCTGCTCGCGTTCACGCGCGGCGCCGGCGATCAGCGACAGGATGTTCGCCTCGGTGATCTCGGATTTTTCCAGCGTTCCGACGGTGACCCCGTCGCGCAGAACCGTGGCGCGGTCGGCGATCCGGGTCAGCTCGGCGATACGATGGGTCACGATCATGATCGCACAGCCCTGCGCCTTCATCTCGCGCATCTTGCGAAACAGCCGCTCGGTGGATTCATAGTCAAGCGCCGCAGAGCTTTCGTCCAGGATCAGCACTTTGGGATTGGTCAGCATACCGCGTGCAATGGTGATCCATTGCTTGACCGACAGTGGCAGCTCACCAACCTTGACGTTCAGATCAAGATCGAAGCCCAGCAGTTCCGACATGAGCTTCGAGGCGCGTGCAAACCGTTCTTCGCGGATGCCGTTCGACCCAAGAAGGCCGTCGGCGCCAAGGAACAGATTGTCATAGACCGAGCATTCATCGGCGACGAGCACTTCCTGGAAGACATTCGCGATGCCGAGGGCGCGAGCCTCATAGGGGCTGGTCGCGGATTTTCCGAGGATCGAGACCTGACCCTGATCGGGGACCAGCACCCCCGAGATCACCTTGGCCAGGGTCGATTTGCCCGATCCGTTGCCGCCGATGATCGCATGGACCTCGCCCGCCCAAGCCCGCAGCGTGCAGCGCGCCAGCGCCACCGTCGGACCAAAGGTCTTGCGCACGTCAGAGATGTCGATCGCGACGGATTGCATCGAAAACTCGGATTCCAGCCAAAAACAGGGTGAGGGATTCCATGTCGGCACTGCCGCTTGCAGCAGGGCCGATCACTGAGGTTCTCAGAGCAGGTGTTACTGCTTCACGGGATGGGAAGCCGCGTCATAGGCTTCGGGATCCGCGGGCCGCAGGAAGAAGTTGTCGAGATAGGCCTTGCCGGCCCAGGCCTCGATCCCGGGATGATACCAGCCGTCTGATTGCTCCGAGCAATCGGCCGGGATCTGCGCCAGCATGTCTTCCTTCGTCATCACGACCGGCTTGGTCAGGATCGACTGGATCTTCGGCCCCTGCCCCTGCAGCGTGCGCATCATGATGTTCCAGATCATCTCGAAGTCATCGCCGGGCGGCCAGGCATGGATCGCGGCCGAGACGAAATCGGGATTGTTGCGCCAGAAGCAGAGCGGCCCCATCTCGGAGCCCAGCGTGAAGGGGATCATATCGCGGCCCGATTGCTGCAGGGCGCGCAGGGCCCCCAGTTCGGAAGCGGACTGGATGATGATGCCGTTCAGCTCGCCCGGATTGGTGGCGAGCCAGCGCTGGATCTCGGCCTGGGCGACCTGATCGGTCCACATGCCGGTGACTTCGCCCGCAACCTTCACATCCGGGAATGCGGTCAGCGCTTTTTCAATGCCGACATTCTGGCTGTCCGAGGCAGAGGCGCCGGGAATGCCCTCGACCACAAGGATATTCCCCTTGCCGCCGATCTCATTCGCCATCCATTCGCCCATCATATTGCCGCCGACGACGAAGTTCGCCGAGGAATTGACTGCATAGGGGCTGGTCAGATAGCCGATGCCGGAAAACACCGGCACGTCATGCTGATAGGCATATTCCACCGAGGCATTCAGCGCGGTCGGGTTCGAGCAGCAGACGATGATCGCGTCGACGCCCTGATCGACCAGCTGGCGGATCTGCTGGATCTGGGTGGCGTCATTCAGGTTCGACTGGGTGATGATCACTTCCTCGATCAGTCCCAGTTCCTTCCATTTCGGAATGATCTCGCTTTGCAGGCGATCCATCACGCCAGCACGCCAGGTATTGCCGGCATAGGAAGAGGCAAAGCCGATCTTCCACGGCGGCGGCTTCGGAGCGACCCAGTCGCGATAGGCGCTGTCGCCCAGCGGCTGCATCGGGTCCATCATCTCGGGATTATAGAGTTCATCGCGGATATCGGCGGGCAGCTCGCTCACATCTGCCTGCGCCGTCGAGACGGCGACAGCTGCAAGACAAACCCCGGCCATCCGCAGCAATGCTGCGTTGAGAATGGTCATTATTCCTCCCTCGTCACGAATCTGCCGGCAGCCTCCCCGCTGCCCGTCGGACTTTAAGCAAAGTCCGGGCAGAGGGTAAAAATCGGAAATACCTTTTCTGTATATGTCCCATACCAATAATCTATGGCTAAATATATCATTGATATATAATGATATTTTTAAATGCGGAACGCTGTTCCAACCTGCCCGGACCGGCAAAACCGGGCTTCAGAGCCGGGCGGTGACGGTCTTGACCTGACAGTAGTGATGCAGCGCGACCCGCCCCTTTTCGCGCCCGAGACCGCTTTGCTTGTAACCGCCGAAAGGGGTCTCGACGCCGCCGGCAAAATACTCGTTGATGAAGACCTGCCCCGATTGCAGACGCGAAGCGATGCGATGCGCGCGGCTCAGATCCCGGGTCCAGATGCCGTTCGCCAGGCCGTAATCGCTGTCATTGGCAATGGTGACGGCCTCTTCCTCATCGTCAAAGGGAATCAGCGCCGCCACCGGACCGAAGATCTCTTCGCGCACCAGCGGATGATCATTGCTGAGCCCCAGCAGCAGCGTCGGCGGCACATACCAGCCCTCGCCCTCCGGGGCTGGTCCCTCGCAAAGCGTCACCCCCTGCCCGCGCGCGCCCTCAATCAGCCCCGAGACCCGGCGGAATTGCGGCTGCGTCAGGATCGGCCCCATGCGGCAATCGGGGCTGCGGCCGGTCCGGATCGCGGCGATCGCCGTGCGCAGCCGGGCGGTCACCTCTGCCTCGATGGAGCGGTGGACCAGGATGCGCGTCCCGGCCGAGCAGAGCTGCCCCGCATTGGCGGTGAACCCCTGGATGACGCCGGGGATCGCCGCCTCCAGATCGGCATCCGCCAGAAGGATGTTTGCGGATTTGCCGCCCAGTTCCAGACTGCAGGGCACGATGCGGTCGGCCGCCACCTCTCCGATCCTGCGACCGGCCCGGACGGAGCCGGTGAAAGAGATCATCCTTGTGCCGCGATGCGCGACAAGGGCCGCACCGGCCTCTTCCCCGGTACCGGTCACCACGTTGAAAAGGCCCGGGGGCAGGCCCCAGTCCTCGGCTGCGGTCAGGGCCAGCAAAAGCGTTCCGACCGAGGTGAATTCCGACGGTTTCACCACCACCGCATTGCCCGTCGCCAGGGCGGGGGCGACCGCGCGTGCCAGCTGCGTCAGCGGCGAATTCCACGGCGTGATCACCGCGACCACGCCCCAGGGTTCATGGCGGATGTAAGAGTGATACCCCTCTCCGAGGTCGATCACCTCGCCGCCCATCGTGTTCACCAGGCCGGCATAGAATTCGAAATACTGGGCCGCCAGCTCGACCTCGGCCCGGCAAGCCGGCAGCGGACGCCCGGTTTCGCGCTGATCGGTCAGCGCAAAGACTTCGGCCTTTTCGCGCAGCCCGGCGGCGATGCGCGACAGGATCCGGCCGCGCGCGATCGGGCGCAGCGCGGCCCAGGCCGGCCAGGCCGAGCTGGCCACCGCCACCGCCAGTCCGACCTCGTCGCTTCCGCCTGCCGAGATCCGGTAGCCAGGCGTGCCGCGTGAGGGGTCAAATTCCTGCAGGAGCCGCAGCGAAGGCGGCGTCATCCGGCCGTCGATCACATGCCCCCGGGCCGCCTGATCCTGATATGCCGTGCCCGGTTCGGTCCGGGCTGCAGAAATCGGGGCCTGTCCCTGGGTCATCGCGGTCCTCTCCTGCTTGTGGTCCTGGCCGGAGAGCCCGCCCGAAGGCCAGCAAAGCAATCTTATCTCCCGGCAACCCCGATGTTACGGGGGCCGGACCGGCCGCGTCCAAGTGGCATTTGCTTTGACGATAAGAAGCAGGCGCTCTAACGGGCCATGCGGCAGGCCGGGAGGGGCTCAGGCCTGCTCGGTGTGGCCAGGCCGCTCAGGCGGAGCACCGGACACGCGCAGCCGCGCGCTCCGGTCGCGCCGCAACCAGCGCAGCATCGGCACCAGCATCGCCACACGCCGGTAAATGGCGAGGTAGACCAGCGTCAGCAAGGCAAGGCAAAGCCAGATTGCCGGCGTGCTGTCGGCGAAATGCACCAGCAGGGCGGTCGAGGTCAGCGGCAGCACCCAGATCACCAGCGCCGTCATCGGGTTACGCAATTGCGGCGCACCGATTGCCCGCGCCAGGCGCCGCGCAAAGTCACGATAGACCAGGCTGTGCAGATGCAACCGGTCCGGCTGCCCCGGATGGGTGCCCTGCCGGATCATCCTGCGATGAATAGAGACCATCGTCTCGATCACCGGATAGGCCAGGGCCAGCAACCCCAGGATCGGCGAAAGCCCGGTATTGCGCAGCGGCAGAATGACCGCGATCACCGCCAGCACGAAACCGGTCGCATAGGCCCCTGCGTCGCCGAAGAAGATCCTGCCCAGCGGGAAATTCATCAGGAAGAACCCGGCGATCGCCCCGATCATCAGCAGGCAGATCGCCAGAACCGCATCGTCCTGAACCTGCCATGCGATGAGGGCAAAACCACTCAGGATAATGATCGCCGTTCCCGATGCGAGGCCGTTCACACCGTCTATGATATTGATCGCGTTTGCGATTCCACCCATCGCAAAGGATGTGATCAGCAAAGAGACCAGCCAGAATCCCATCAGCTGATCAACACCCGGCAAGCCCGGGGGGCCAAGCGTATAGCCGCTGACAAGACAGAAGATCAGCCCGGAGACTATGGTCGCCAGCAGACGGGTCCTGACGCTGACGCTTTTGGTGACGTCCTCGGCGAAGCCGGTCAGAAAACCGGGCAACGCCGAAAGGCAGATCGTCCACCACAGGGCCGCGGCCTCTGCGGGCAGGATCAGGCCGCCGACCACCGCGCCGAAATACATCGTCACCCCGCCGATCCGCGGCGTCGGGCGCTGATGGAGCGGCTGTGTCCCATGTGGTGGTGTAGGAGGCCGCGCGCGGAGCCTTTGGCGTAGCGCGAGCCGCGCGGCCATAGGTAACGCTGGCGGTCATCGCCGATCTTCGGAGTAGGTTTGGGTTGCAAGACCTGAAACCTGGAATGGAGACGACGATGACCAATGACAGAATGGCGCTAATCGAGCTGGTTGAGAAGCAGGCTGATGGCGATCTCGTGCGCGAGATGCTGGCCTTTGCGGCCGAGCGGATCATGGAAGCCGAAGTTGAGGCGCGGACCGGGGCTGCCAAGGGGGCGCGAACGGCCCTGCGGGAGGTTCAGCGCAACGGATACCGTGACCGCGATTGGGACACCCGTGCCGGGCGGATCACTCTGGAGATCCCGAAGCTCCGGAAGGGCAGCTATTTTCCCAGCTTCCTGGAACCACGCCGCACAGCCGAGAAGGCCTTGGTGGCGGTGATCCAAGAGGCTTATGTTCACGGTGTCTCAACCCGCTCGGTCGACGACCTGGTCAAGGCCATGGGCGCGGGCGGCATGTCCAAGAGCCAGGTCAGCCGCCTCTGCGCCGAGATCGACGAGCGGGTGAACGCGTTCCTGAGCCGTCCGTTGGAGGGCGCGTGGCCCTATCTGTGGCTCGACGCGACCTATCTGAAGGTGCGCGAAGGCGGGCGGATTGTCAGCCGCCGTGATAATCGCCGTCGGGGTCAACGAGGACGGCAAGCGCGAGGTGCTGGGGGTCGCGACTGGCCTCTCTGAGGCCGAGGCATTCTGGATAGAGTTCCTGCGATCCCTTGCCGACCGCGGTTTGCGCGGCGTGAAGCTGGTAATCGCCGACGACCACAAAGGTCTGCGGGCCGCCGCGCGCCGGGTCTTCAACGCAACCCACCAGAGATGCCGGGTTCATTGGATGCGCAACGCCTTGGCCCATGCTCCAGCCAAGAGCCGCACCGCCATGGCGGCGATGCTGAAGACGATCTTCGCCCAGGAAACCAAGGCCGAGGCGGAAAAGCAGTGGGATATCGTCGCGGATGCATTGCGTGAGAAGCAGCCGAAGCTGGGCGCCCTGATGGACGCCTCCCGTGACGATGTGCTGGCCTACATGCCCTTCCCCCGCGAACACTGGGCTCAGATCGCCAGCACAAATCCACTGGAACGGGTGAACCGCGAGGTGAAGCGACGCGCTGACGTGATCGGCATCTTTCCGAACGACGATGCAGTCATTCGTCTCGTCGGCGCGCTGATGCTCGAGACAAACGACGAATGGACCGTCGCCCGGCGCTATATGAGCCTTGAAACGCTCGCTCGCGTCACCGACAATCCCAACGTCAGGTTGCCCGCCGTGGCATCCTGATCGAACCCTGACCTTTCCGGGGGTCGGCGCTCATACACCATGCCCCGGGGCACTATCGATGGAGCTTCTGCACCCCCCTGCTGCTGTCGAGCGTCAGATGGCCATGCAGCCGACTTGTAGTGACAACCAGAATCGCTGCCAGAAGGCTCACGACAAAAGCAAGAATCTGCGGCGAGAGGGAAGACTGTTGAATCTCACGCGGAACTGAGCCGGTTTTGTCACCGAGAAGTGAGCCACCTCTGATTATGGATTTCGTTTCAAGCTGGGGTCAAGGGCGGGTGTGTCTCCTTCTTTTTCCTATCTGCAGCTGCTGAGCTTGCCTTGAAGCGGAAGCTGTCGTTTCCGGTCTCCAGGATGTGACAGCGGTGGGTAAGGCGGTCGAGCAAGGCAGTGGTCATCTTGGCATCACCAAAGACGGTGGCCCATTCGCTGAAGCTGAGGTTGGTGGTGATCGCCACGCTGGTGCGCTCATAGAGCTTGCTCAGCAGATGGAACAGAAGTGCCCCGCCCGAAGCGCTGAAGGGCAGATAGCCAAGTTCATCCAGGATCACGAGGTCGAGCTTGGTCAGGCCCTCGGCAATCTGCCCTGCCTTGCCCTTGGCTTTTTCCTGTTCGAGGGCGTTGACCAGTTCGATGGTGGAGAAGAACCTGACCTTTCGGCGGTGATGTTCGATAGCCTGGATGCCGAGGGCGATGGCAACATGGGTCTTGCCGGTGCCCGGGCCGCCGATCAGCACCACGTTCTGAGCGCCATCCATGAACTCGCAGCGATGCAGGGTTCTGACGGTGGCTTCGTTGATCTCACTGGCGGCGAAGTCGAAGGCCGAGAGGTCCTTGTAAGCCGGGAAGCGAGCCGACTTCATGTGATAGGCGATCGAGCGCACTTCGCGTTCGGCCAGTTCGGCCTTCAGCAGTTGGGAGAGCATCGGAATTGCAGCTTCAAATGCTGGCGCGCCCTGCTCGATCAGGTCGGTGACGGCCTGGGCCATGCCATACATCTTGAGGCTGCGCAGCATGATGACGATGGCACCAGCGGCTGGATCATGACGCATGACGGCCTCCGGAGATCTGGCTGCGAAGGCCGTCATAGCGCTCAACGTTAGCCTTGGGTTCACGATGCAGGGCCAATGCCTGTGGCGTATCCAGTGGTGGCCCGCCGATCACCTTTCCATCTACCAGCCGATGCAGCAGGTTCAGCACATGGGTTTTAGTTGGCACACCCTCGGCCAAGGACAGCTCCACAGCAGTGAGCACGGTTTGTTCGTCGTGGTGAAGCACAAGTGCGAGGATATCGACCATCTCGCGATCACCGCCGGGCTTGCGCAGCATGTAATCCTGCAACTGCCTGAACGCAGATGGTAATTCCATGAAGGGTGCGCCGTTGCGAAGCGCGCCTGGTTTTCTCTGCACGACAGTCAGATAATGCCGCCAGTCATAAATTGTCCTTGGTGGCAGCTTATGACTGCGTTCGATCACGCGGGTATGTTCGCACAGGATGTTGCCCTCGGCCGCAACGACCAGACGGTCCGGTAGATCCGCAGGCTTACAGGCCGGTTCGCAAATGACGCCGGAACACTGTAGCGGCTGCGCTCGAAGCTGATCAGGCAGGTGGGCGAGACACGCTTGCTCATCTCGATGAAGCCATCGAATGCGACCGGCAATGGCATCAACTCGGCCTGCTCCTCGGCCCAGACATCGGCGATGGTGCCAGGCTGTTTGCCATGTGGGGTCTCCCGCCACAGCTCGAGGCAGCGTTCTTCCAGCCAGGCATTCAGTGCGGGGAGGTCGGGGAAGTCTGGCATCCCCTGCAACATCTGATGACGGGAATCCCGAACGTTTTTCTCGACCTGACCCTTCTCCCACCCTGCCGCTGGATTGCAGAACTCGGGCTCATAGACATAGTGGTTCGTCATCGCGAGGAAGCGCATGTTGATCTGTCGCTCCTTGCCGCGACCGACACGATCTACCGCCGTCTTCATGTTATCGTAGATACCCCGACCAGGGACGCCGCCAAAGACCCGGAAGCCGTGCCAGTGGGCATCGAACAGCATCTCGTGGGTTTGCAGCGAGGAGAATGGTTGCTAAAAATAGCAGCTTTCATTCCATCCTATTCCGAACAGCAGCGTGAGTATCGGTTACACTACAACTCAACCGCCACGTTTTCCCGGCGAAAAATCCGGCACTGCGCGCCGAACGCGGTCAGCGCAGGTTCGTTTGTCATCTGTCACCTCTGACCGACCTGGAACGGGACGTAGGACATCGCCATGCAACTGCGCCCTCAGTTCCAGCCAACGCGCCTTGAGAACCTGCCAGTTGTGATCGTCGTATGTGCCACTGACGACAACAGGGTGAACCCGAATGCGGGGCGGGAGACCATCACCATGATCCCTCCATTTCCGCCATTCGCGAAGCCAAAGACTGTTCTTGCGATCCACACGCCCAATCTGCTGCTCGACAATGCCGGGATTCCACTCCGCGTGCAGTAGAATCACTGTGCGACAGGCCTCATGCAGATTCAGGCCCTCACGCCCGACGCGGGATTGCGCGAGGAGCACCATCGGCCAACTGGACGACCGGTTGAATGCAGATTGCAGCATACGCCGCGTTTGCGGTGCGGTTGCGCCTGACATCATCCTGGCGAAGTTGCCCTCGCGCCCGGAATAATCGTTCAGCCAGGCATCCAGCCGGGCTTTCTGCGTATCGTTGTTCTCTGCTTCATCATCCCCGGCAAGCTCCATGAGCAGTTTTTCGAACAGCCCGAGCATTTCCCGCCCCGTCCAGGAAGCGCCCGCAACTTCCCGCCTGCCACCAAGTGCCTCGAGCAATGCCCCGAACTGAAGGTCTTGTTTGCCGTCCTCATGGCGCAGAATCTCTGACAGAAATGCAGCAGCTCCTCCCTCCAGCGCAAGGTCTTCCAACTCCCGATGAAGCCGTGCGAGTTCAGCCCGGCGCTCGCTCGCCCACTCCTGATAGCGGGTTTTCAACATCACATCGATTTCGTCGACCCCACCCGACACCGCAAGATCAGGATCCCTCATCGCCGCAATGACGGCTGCTATATTGCTTTCCCCGATCCCACTGGCAGGCCAGTGCTGTCCGTCTCGCAAACGACGCAGCATCTCACGTGCGTCCAGCAGTCTGGTCAGCACATTCATCGGCGTCAGGAACCTGCCGAAGACGAGCACTTTCTCGCCGGCCCGTGTATAGGCCTCGATTTGTCTCACAGCCGCCAGGATCGCAGGGTGGCTATAGATGTCGTTGCTCTCAGCGGTGAAAGCTTCCGTCCAAAACCCCGCCGGACCAACGAGGTTTGCATCTGTCATGCCTGAAGGGCTGTCTTCCTCATCCTCTCCAAAGCCGCACCCATACCCCTGGGCAACGGCGAGCCTGACCCGTTTCACACGCGGATCATCCTGAGGGAGTAACGACAGCGCCTCAGCCGCACAAAAGCGGCGCAACCAGTCACGGGTAAAACCGTCTGCCTCCGGCGAAACCGGGATATCGGTGACCTCACGATAATCACCATGACTGTCTTTGAAGACGCAGAATTCGGGGTCACTTCGTTTGTCCCGGCGCAGGACGTGTGGTCGCAATGCTGCGTAGAACTGCCGGGCGGAGGTCTCGAATTCCCCGGTCAGCGTCTCGTCCAGTTCTTCGGTTTGAATCCGACGAACAACATCCACATAGCCGGTGATCCATTCCGTCAGCTCTGCGAGCGCAGTAATATCCTGATCGTCATCGCGACCATTGAGTCGCTCCAGCGTGTCGATCCACTGGCTGGAGTCCAGCTCGACCGGGGTTGCGGTCATGCCCAGACGAAAAGGATCATCCGCTTCCCAGCTTACCGGGCCGAGAATGCGCGAAAGGCTTGAATCTGCGCCGCGCGCCTTGTGGGCTTCGTCAACGACTATGAGATCAAACTGACCCAGGCCATAGCCGATCAGCGGCAGGATCCTGTTCTTGTAATCGTCCGCCGAAAGCCATTTCTGATCGCCGTTAATGGCATCGCGCGGCAGTTCGTGGTCCAGAATCATTTGGGCAATGTGCCGCGCCGCACGGCGACTGGCATATACATAGCCCACCTCACCCGAATGGAAATTTTCGCGCATGAAGTTGCGCCGTCGGCCTCCAATCAGGCGGGCGACGTTGGGTAAGAGTTCCCGGCGCCAGCCTCCAGCGGGGCCTTCTCCACGATTGGGAAACTGCATGTTCGCGAAGGAATGAGAGATCATTATGATCTCTTCGGCGGCCCAGCCGTTCTCCGGCAACTCACGCTGCTTGCGGCGATCCGAAAGCCACTCCTTATGGCTGTGTAACCGTCTTGCGCTCCCCTCCGCATCGGTATCGTGCAAGAAACCGGAGATAAAACCATCATAGCTGCGCAGCGGCAGCAATGTCTTGTCGTCGGCGTTGAACCGTTTCAGTTCCTGTTGCCATTGTGCCCCAAGGCCCGCGGGCAGAACAATGGCGCTGCGCCCGCCCGCCTCCCGCACCGCTGCGATCAGCGCCGCCGCAATGCGGGTCTTGCCCATACCCACCTCATCAGCCAGCAGGGCCGAGCGTTGGCCCGCCCGGATACGGCACGCTAGTTCTGTGACACTCGCCTTCTGGCCATGATCTAGCAGGGTATCATCAGACGTCCCTGCGATACGATCCAGAATGCTCGCGACCTCGTTCCAGTCCACCATCACGCGGCCTCCCGTTCCCAGAGCGATGGGTAAGCGCTGAGCTCCCACGCGACGGACACTGCCAAAAGCGCATCTCTCAATAGGTCTGGCGAAACCTCTTCCGGGCGCATACGCGGATCTGCCAGAGCAGGCAGAGGATTTGCCCTGGCGTTCCGGAAGAACTCGAGCATCGTTTTTTCGCGAGACGCGATAGCGCAAAGGTTCTGTTGCAACTCCCGACACCACCTTTGCCAGTCCCGCGGGTCCAACCTTGCCTGTGTCTCACAAAGACTCACCAGAAGTTCCATCATCCTGCGAATGGGATAGGCAGCTGGCGGAGCTTCGGTGGTATCTGAGGCGTCGGTGAGCGGCTCTTCGCCTTCCTCACCCTCATCTTCGCTGTCAGCATCACCTGGCTCGGGAAATGAGCCAAGGCTGGCAAGGATATCTTCGACCGACATATCGGAGGGGCGAGCGACAACAAGTGCTTCGGAAGAAATGACAGGCAGCCGCCAGCCGCCCTCCGCGAGTGTCACAATCGCTGGAGCCGGTGCAGGCCATGGACAAGGTGTCTGGGCCTGAGCCGCATCGACACCAATCACCATCACCGATTTGTCTTCGGGGGCCGAGACCACCCCGTCTTGCCATATAAGCCACGCAACTGGCGGCTGGGTTTCTGGCTCATCGGGGCGCACAAAGCCTTCCCCTTGCTGCAGGGCTTCGGGCGTCACCACATCAGTGAACTGGATCGGCAAAACAGCGGCGATACCGTTCCGCGTGTCTCTGCGTCGCGGCCATTTCAGTCCTCCCGGCAGATCGACGATCACACCTGCCTCAAGGTTTCCCCCGGCGCTTGCGGCACGCTCAAACCCGTTCATGCTCAGATTGCCGGATCCAAGATAAGCCCGTCCCGAGGCCTCGGTCTCGCCCGACGCCAGCACCACAAATTTTGCATGCAGGCACCCATCAGTTCCATGCAAGACAGAGCGCGGAGGGCGCAAGTTCCAGCCTGCGTCAATCAAGGCACCGGCCCGGGCAGCAAGCCCCTGACAGGAGGACGGGTTGAGAAACAGGTCGAGAGCCGCTGTTTTCGTCAGGGATTTCTCCTGCACCAATGCGCGGCGCAGTAGCTCTGGCAGGCCAGCAGCACCATCGCCGTCGCTCTCGAAATAGCCAGACCCGAGGATGAGACGGTCGGCCTTCTTTTTGGTACCCAGGCGCTCGACCACCTGAGGAAACAGCGCCTGATTGCGGCTGTCGATGAAGCGGGGACGCGCGGATGACGTGGGCAAGGCTGTGATCGCGGCCTCCAGCAGGGCGTCTGGCCGGTGCCCGTCAAAACTGCGTTCGATCAGGGCGCAATCTGCCCGCTCGCGCAGCCATCCAAACATCTCATGCGCAGCGCGGATATCGGCAATGTCCTGTGCGCCAGGCACAGCAGAGTCCAGATCGATCGACCAGAACAGGTCGATGCTGCGAGTAAGCGGATCCTGTGTCCAGTTCCCCGTGCTGACAGCGAGGCGAATGACATAGCCATCTCCGCCGCGCTTGCGAAAACCCAGAAGCGCTACCTTGGCATGGAGAAGGTTGTAGCCGCGTCCCTCGAGGCGCATCCACATCCAGGCAAGTCCCGGAACGTCCGAGATCGCATTCATGGTTGGATGGATGAAGGCGGCCAGCACCGGGCGCGCCATCTCGCCAGTGAATGTTCGGCGGATCTGCCCCAGGACCTGCCGCGTCGCGGTGAAGCCGCACATAAGGCCAAAGTCGCCATAACAATCCTCGGGCGGCATGAAGAGGGAGTAGAGCGTCGTGTTCTGCATCAGACGGCCTCCGATCCCGCGTCACGGCTGCCCGGGTTCACCTTTCCGGACAGCTCCGTCACCAGACAATGAAGATTGTGCAGCCGGAAAAGCTGCGGCGCGAAGGCCTCGTCCTGAGGGGGCCGGTTCTCGTCCTGGGTCTCCGAGCTGCCCCGCAACTCGCTCGCAGCCGGCCCGAGAAAAATGTGGCCTTCGCGCTGACAAATCACGGTAGAATCGCGCTCGGCCAGCCTCTGGATCAGCTGCTGATCGGACAGATGTCGGATTTCCGCGATAAATCTGCGGCTAGTCTCCTCATTGCCCTGATCGACAAGCGCGCCTTTTGCCGAGGCCAGATCTCGCAATTGTTTCAGCGGCTCGGTGGCGACTTCGGCTGCCTCCGCTTCTGACAGGCGCACAGGCTGATTATCGTCGCGAAGCTTCAGCAGGTGCTGTTCCAACTGGTCCAACACCGTCAACGCGGCATCGCGAATATCCATAAATGCCGCTCCGGCGCGCAGATCCGACCAGTGATCCGGCGCAACCCCCGCCAATGCGGTTTCTTGGTCCAAATACGCGGAGCTGGGGCCAGTGCCGAGGCGCGCCAGGGCCCGGCGCCGGGTCGAGCCGGGATCATTTCCGTCGAGCAATCGGGCAAGGATCAGTTTACGCACCGCTTCCGGGACAGCCCCAACCGGGGAAAGCACTGTCAGGGCCTCCTTCAGGCCATGTGGCTGCCTGCCATGCGCCAGGCACCAAGCAAACGGCGCGGTTCTTTCATCGCATTCAGCTCCAACAGCTCTCTGCCAGCGCTATGTATGCGAAACGCGCCGTAGCGGCTGCCCTGCACGAACCCGAGTGCGACCAGAGGCTGCACCATCGCCATGCGGATCGGCTGAACCACATAAGTTCCGCGACGCCTGAGATTGTGGAAACTGCTATCCTTCAAGCCCTGCATCTTCCGCGCCCCTCGCACGCGGCGATCCTGCGGACCCGCGATGACTTCAAGCATGACACGCGCTTCGACCGCGTTGCCGACAGGCAGTGCCGGCACACCAAGTTCCTCGGCGATAGAGATCGCCAGAACCGACCAAAGGATGGGCATGGGAAACCACATGCCGCCGATTCCGGGGACCGCCCGATCATTGAAATGACGAACCGCCGCCGCAAGCCCGAGGTTCTGCTGGCGCCGTTGCGAAACCACGGTATCGGGAGCAAGTATTCCCCAGGGCATCAGTTAACTCTGGCCTGTGCGAAAGCTCCCGCCGACGCGCCCTCATCTGCCAGTTCCAGCCAACCGTGATCGACCCAGAACACCGCCACGCCCTGCAGCGGATGCTGCGGGTATAGTCCGGCCAACAGTCCAGCATAGCTGGAAAGCTGTGGCCAATAGGGGCCAAACCCGTCACCGCCGCCGCCGGATTTATGGTCGATCAGCATCGCGCCTGCCGGGCCGATGGCGAGAAGGTCGAGGGCACCGGGGATCTCTGCACCCTCGGGCGTGTGGCCAAGCACCGGAATCTCGGCGCGCAGGTCCGTATAGCCCTGATCGGCAAGCCAGGCTTTCAGCGCCGTGGCGCGCTCGGCCACTAGCGCAAGAGTGGCGTCGTCAAGCCCGGTCGCGAGAGCCAAAGTCGGGGCCAGATCGGGCCGGGTCAGGTATGTGCGCAGCGCCAGATGCAGTGCTGTGCCGCGGTAGGCATCGTTCAGTGCCTTTGGCCAGGGTGCTCCGATGTTGATACGGCGGGACACGGGCGGCACCCCCGCACTACGGGTTTGCGAGGGCTGCAGCCGCCAGGGCGTCAGCGGTGTCACGGGCAACGGCGCAGCGGCACCGAATCGCAGCGCTGAGGCTGCCGCACCGCCTGCGTACTCGGTAAATCCCGCCTCTTCAGGCAGTTGCGTGATCAGCGCCGGGCAATCCACGCCATTGATGCGCAGGCTGCCCGCCCCGATCTGCGGCGCGCAAGTATCGGACAGGATATGAAACAGGTTCGTAGCCTCGGGCGCGTCTTCTTCGCGGTCCTTCAGAAAACCCGGCCATTCCAGCACCATCCGGTCACGGGCACGGGTCAGGGCGACATAGAGAAGGTTTTTCGCATTGGCTTCAAAATCGGCGCGACGGTCTTCGATGAAACGGCGGGTCGCCTCGGGCGCGGCAAAGCCGGGCGTGTGGATCAGGCTCGCGGACCCCAGCACCACCGCCATATCGTCGATGCGGTCCAAGGCATCGAAACGGGTCGCAGTGGCCCCCGCACGTTCCTCGATACCATAGTCGAACTCTGCGACGACAGTGATCGGCCATTCCCGCCCTTTGGAGGCATGCCAGGTGACGATCTCCACGGCCTCGGCGCTGTTGGCGGAAGGATCGGGATGACGGTCGAAATCGCGCTCGCCCCCACGGGCGTCGAGCCAGCCGAGAAAGACCTTGGCAGTCTCGCCGTGGAACCCCGAGGCGGATTTGAGATCGCGATGCGCGGCTTCGAACTCACCCGCCTCAGCCTCTAGCCGCAGAAGATCGGCGCGGGACTGGGCGGCATCGGGCTGACGTTCGGCCCAGAGACGCAGGTCGGCGGCATCCAGCACCAGATCAAGCCCCGCCCCCACTGGCGAGCGGGCCAGAATGTCCGAGAGCGCGGCCAGCAGCATCAGCACCGGGTCATCCACCAACCGCCCTTCGATCTGGGCGGATAGCGCCTCCTGCAAGGGCAGCGGGTCCGGGCCAAGCGTGCGCAAGAGCAGCCCGGCATGGATATCCGCCGGATTGGCGGCAAAGGCCAGCGCGGCGCGGGCGGCAACAATCACCGGGCTTTTCGCCCAGCCATCCTCGGCGATCCGCACCGGAACGCCGCGCGCGCGCAATTCCTCGGCATAGCGGGCGGCGGTGGTGTGGCGGCAGACCAAGAGCGCGATATCCGAAGGCCGCGCCGGCCGGACGGCCTTCGTGTGGCGGTCGGTGATGGTCTCAGTATCAGTCAGGATACGGGCGATGCGCTCGGCGATGTGTTCTGGGGGCTGCGAATACTTTTGTGAGCGCCGTCCCTGCGTAGCGTTCAGAACCTCGATCGCGGGAGCTGCGACCGCATCGCGGGTCGGCGCCAGCGGGTTATAGCCCTGCCCAAAGAGGCCAGCCCCCATCGCATTGACGAATTGCATGATGGCTGGGGTCGAGCGCCAGTTGCGGTCCAAAGGCTGGGTCGCATCGGGATTTGCCGCCGCCAGCGCTGTCGATAGGCGCGGATCGGCACCCTGAAACCCCATGATCGACTGTTTGACATCGCCCACCAGCAGTGTGCGCGGCGCGTGCTGGCCCAACTGCCATAAAAGCGCGAATTGCACGGGGTTGGTGTCCTGGAATTCGTCGATGATGACGCAGTCGATCTCGTCCAGCACCGCTTGCCGCACGGCGAGGTCGGTGCGGAGCAGGTGCTCAGCCCCGGTGATCATGTCAGCAAAGTCGATCAGGCCGAGCGCCTTCTTGCGGGTCTCATAGGCCGCCATCACCTCTTGCGCGCAGGCGATCAGGCAGGACAGGTGCAGCTTAGCATCGGCCAGCGGGCCGGGATGGCAGGGCAGCACATCCGCCGCCGCCATGATCGCCGTGGCAAGGTCGTCATATCCCGCAGGCGTCTTGCTGGAGCGGTTAGAGATGAACAGGCTGCGCAGATCGTTCCAGACCTGCCAATCCCAATCCAGAAGATCGGGCGCGCGATCAACACGTTTGAAAAGCGCGAGGTTTTTCTCCAGCTTCTCGACATTGGTTTTGGCGGTGATCCCGGCCATGCCTCCCTCGGGAAAGGCTGCGATCATGACCTGCACGGCCGTCTGCAACGCGGTGGTCGCGGCGATAGGGTCATCCAGAACCGGCCCGTAAACCGCATCCAGCCGCGTCAGTGCCGGAGCGATCAGGCCAGCGTCGCGCCCCTTGTCCCCAAGGCCGCGCAAGAGGTCGATCATCGATAGCACCCGGGCGCGCAAACTGTCTTCGACCGTCTCGCCCTTCACGAAGTTCGGGGCGTAACCGAACCGCTCGGGCGCGGCCTTGATCGGGTCCAGCGCCTTGGCATGTGCCAGTGCCTGACGGATCAGCAGATCCCGCTCGGCATCGCCCAGATGACGCGGCTGCGGCGAGGCACCAGCCGCCAGAGCATGTTCGGTCAAAAGCCGCAGGCCCAGTCCATGTATGGTCGAGACATAGGCGCGCTCGACCGCCATCGCCTCGGCGACCAGTCCATCGGCCAGAAGGCCGGCACGGATCCTTTCGCGCAACTCGCCAGCCGCGGCCTCGGTAAAGGTGACGGCAAGGATACGTTCGGGCCGGACAATGCCGCGTTTCACCCAATCGGACAGCTGGGTCTTGATGCGGTGGGTCTTGCCCGCGCCGGCACCCGCGGGAACGATGACCAGACCTTGATCTGCATTGACGGGGGCCATGGTCATTCCTCCTCGAGCGTGCGGATGAAGGCGGTGACCAGGGCCGAGCCATCGGTCAGCGCATAGGGGGTGAAGCCGGCTTCTTTCTTGAAGAAGGCCGCATCCTCAGAGGTGTTCAGCACGACCCGGCCTGCACCAAGTTCGGCCAAGCGTTCCGCCAGCTTGGCTACCGCCCCGGCATTCACCGCATCGCCCATGTCGCGAGCGGGCGAGCCCTCGGGCAAGACCAGACCCGAAGTCAGCAGCCCGCCATCATTCATCAGGTGATAGGCGACCGCCACCTTGCGGCCGATCAGCGGGTCCATGCCGTCACCCTCGCGCCGCATGGGCCGCGCTATCATATCGGCGTAAAGCCCTGCCTGCAGATCCCAGCCCGCCTCCATCCGCTGCCGCCGGCCCTTGGTGCCGCTTTTCTTGTGATCGATGATCAAGAGCGCACCATCAGGCAGTTCAAGGATCGCGTCGGCCTTGCCATGCAGATTGATGCCATGCGCCTCACCGGCCAGCCAGATTTCATTGCCGATGATCTTGGCATTGAGCGCCAGCAAGTGGTCGCGCCAGCGCAGGGCCGCCGCCATGATCTCACGCTCCAAACCGCGGCGCTCCATCTCCCATGACGGGCTGCGCAGATAGCCCGCGTGACGGGTGAGCGCGCGGTCATAGGCCTCGGGGATCAGTTCTGCCAGCGCCTCGGTTTCCGGGAACGGCTGATCCTTCAGGAAGACATGCTCAAAGACATCATGGGCGATATTGCCCCTTGCCATCACGTCGAGTTCTTCGGTCGACCAAGACATATCCTCGGCCCCAACCTCGGCCAGAAGCCAGGCGAGCGGGCTGACAAGCAGCGTCTCGAGCCGTGAGGGCGATTGCGGTTTGGCGGTGCCGTCATCGCGCCGACGAAGGGACAGAAGGTGATGCCCCGGGAAAGTAAGCTCCTCAGGCAATTCCGCGGGTTCCGACACCGGCATCAGATGGTGATACGCAATCGGCCATTCCGCAGGGCTCTGACGCGACAGATCGGTGATCAGATCGCTGGCATCCTCAACGCCCGCCACCGCCCGCGCCACCAGCGACAACCCGGCCGAAGGTTGCAAGCGCCCGCCCGCCAGATCGCGCCATGGGATGAGGAAGGTGACGCTGCCGGAAACCGCCTGAAGCTGTTGATCAAGTAACGCGAGGCTTTGCGCCAGCCCCTCGGCCCGACCGCGAAGGTGAACGCCGGTTCCCGCGTGTATCGCAGCGATCTCGCTGTCAAGAAACAGCGGATTGGCACGCGGGCGAGTTGGGTAAAGCCCGTCGGTGAAATCGCTGACGATCAGATGGCGGCATGGGCGCCACGGGCTTTCATGCGCGGACCAGAGGCTGACGCCTTCAAGATTGCGGTCGGGGTCCGCAACCATGGGCGGCGCGATCTGAATGCCACGCAGGATTATCTCCCAATCCGGCGTGCCTTCGCCGGGGGGGACAGTCAGCCGCGCGCGGACCTGATCGCCTTTTCCGATCCGCTCGCAGATCCGGTCCAGCAGGAATCGCAGCTGCGGCAAGCTGCCGGCCGAGGCGCGGATATCGTCCCACAGTTCCTTATGTGCGGGCGTGTCCGTGAGGATGGCGCCTCGGAAATCGCCACCCATGAGGCTTTCGGCAAGATCGCGTCCGGTCTGTGCCGCCCAGGGCATCAAAGGAGAAAGCGCGAGGCTCGCCAAGACCATAGCCGGAGTTGGCGGTCGCTTGGCCAGCGCCAGATGTAGCGCGGCCTCGCCAATGACATCTCGCTCAGGTAATTGGCCCGGAAGGCCCGAGAGCGGCACTCCCTGGGCTGAGAAAGCGCGCGCGATCTGGCGCAGATCATCGCCCGACAGCACGGCGATTTCACGGGCCGAAACGCCGGACTCAATCAGCGCCCGGGCTTGGGCGGCGGCGAAATCGGCGCAGGCGGCGGGATCGCGCAGACCATAGAACGCGAGGCTGTCATCCAGAACCCCGGCCTCGATATCCTGCGCTGAAACACCGCCCTGCAGCGCGTGCAGACGGCTGCCGATTGCGGCCCGGGGCGTATAGGCGCTTGCGGGAACAGTGCCGAACTCGTCCCGCAACCGGGCAAAAAGCGCCTGCAGCGCCGCAGGAGCTAGAGGATCCAGCGAACCTTCAACCACCGGCAACGAGCCCAGGAACGCCCCATGCGGCAGGGCCAGCACATGGGAAATCGGTGCCAGCCCCTCTGGCAGCGCATCCCCCAACCTTTGCCACAACGTAACCGCCCGGTTGCCACCGCCTGCCTGAGCGTGGGGTGATCGGCTAAGACACGTGCATAGCGACGTCGTTAACGACGTATCTTATGCGGGGCTTTCG
>NZ_UZWE01000040.1 GCF_900631945.1 Paracoccus haematequi | reverse complement strand
GTATCGGGCAAGACGAACGCAGGCTGCGCGGGGCCGCCGGGGCGGGCGCCTTGATGGCGGCGACGGCGGTCGCCACCTCGGGCGCGGCGGGCCCTGCGCAGCCTGCGTTCGTCTTGCCCGATACGGTCAGCCGCGCGGTGAAGGGGAAGTCCTGCCCCGACATGCTGTCCTGGCATTCGCTGGCCCGGATGTTCAGCACGAAGGGACGGCCTGCATGGACGCCTACATATTCCACGCCCTGCGCGAAATTCAGGCGGTTCACGCGGATCGCGCGGCCCTTCTGGTTGCCGGGCGTCTTGTAGATCGCGGTGCTGCCGGCCACGTCCACGGCCCAGAACGGCTCGTTCCCGCGCGCGCTGAAAGCGGCGGTGTTATAGGTCGCGGCTTCGGCGGTGGATACGGGCCTGGCCTCGGCCCCGGTTTCGATGGGCTGTTCCAGGGGGGACACGCCGGGGGGGCCTTTGTGGCCTTCGACCTGGGGCGCGGCCGCCGTGGGAAGGCCCGGAAGGGTCACGCCCTCGCAGGCGGCCAGAGGCAGGGTCATCAGCGCGATGAGTGCAAGACGCGGTGTCATCGGTCAGCCTTCTTTGGGGATCACTGTCACGCCAGCGTTAGCAACCGCCGCGCGGCGGCACAAGCGGATGGCGGCCCTGGCGGCGACAGCCCGCCGCCGGGGCGATCAACAATTCGGGACGTTGACCGCCAGCCCGCCCAACGAGGTTTCCTTGTACTTGTCCGACATGTCGCGGCCGGTCTGGCGCATGGTCTCGATAGCGGCGTCCAGCGGCACGAAATGGCTGCCGTCGCCGCGCAGGGACAGGCTGGCCGCGCTGACCGCCTTGATTGCGCCCAGACCGTTTCGTTCGATGCAGGGCACCTGTACCAGGCCCTTCACGGGGTCGCAGGTCATGCCCAGGTGATGTTCCAGCGCGATCTCGGCCGCGTTTTCCACCTGTTCCGGCGTCCCGCCCAGGACCGCCGCCAGACCCGCCGCGGCCATCGCCGACGCGCTGCCGACCTCGGCCTGGCACCCGGCCTCGGCGCCCGAGATGCTGGCGTTGTGCTTGACCAGCCCGCCGATGGCCGCCGCCGTCAGCAGGAATTCGGGAATGTCGCGTTCGGACGCGCCGGGCACATGGTCCAGCCAGTAGCGGATCACCGCAGGCACGGTGCCCGCCGCGCCGTTCGTGGGCGCCGTGACGACCTGGCCCCCTGCCGCGTTCTCCTCGTTCACGGCCATGGCATAGGTCGACATCCAGTCGTTGATGACATGGGGCGCGGTCAGGTTCATGCCGCGTTCGGCCAGCAGCTTTTCGTGGATCGCCTTGGCGCGGCGCCTGACCGACAGCCCGCCTGGCAGGATGCCGTCGGTGGTCAGCCCCCGGTCCATGCAGTCCCGCATCACCTGCCAGATCCGCATCAGCCCGTCGCGGATCTGGGCGTCCGAGCGGAACACCCGTTCGTTGTCATGCTTCATCCGCGCGATGGACTTGCCCGAGGACGCGGCCATCTCCAGCATCTCGGCGGCGCTGGAGAACGGGTAGGGCACCTTGGGCGCATCGTCGCTGCGCTTCTCGTCGCCCTTGCGGGCCAGTTCCTCGTCGGTCAGCACGAAGCCGCCGCCGATGGAATAATAGATGCGGTGGAAGATCACGTCGCCTTGGGCGTCTGTGGCCGACAGCGTCATGCCGTTCGCATGTCCCGGCAGCGCATGGTCGAAATCGAAGCGCAGGTCGCGGTCGGGGTCGAAGACCAGATCGCCCAGCCCCTCGGGCGACAGGATGCGGGTGGCGCGGTTTGCGGCAAGGGCGGATTCGGCGGCATCGGCGTCCAGGGTGGCCGGTACGAAGCCCGCCAAGCCCAGGATCGTCGCCCGGTCGGTCGCATGGCCCTTGCCGGTAAAGGCAAGGCTGCCATGCAGGCTGGCCTTCAGCCCATGCGCCCTGAAGGGCTGCTGGCGCAGCTCGTCCAGGAACCGCGCACCGGCCACCATCGGCCCCATCGTATGCGACGACGACGGGCCGACGCCCACCTTGAACAGATCGAAAACCGACAGGAACATGCGTCCCCCTTGCAATGAAGCCTCTATCTAAACATGGGCTGGGCCGGGCTGCCACGGTGTTTGCGGCAAGGCTGCGGGATCTTCGCGACAGGACGGATCGCGCTGGCCCTGCCTGTAAATCGGGCTTATTGATTAAAATATAGGCAGCGCTGCGGATGGTTAAAGAAGCGGCATCCCTGCCCGCAACCGCTGGCTTGCGGCCCGCTTGGGTCAAGGCGAAGGAACAGGACATGCAGTTCGGCGAACCGATCATTCTTGGCGACACGCGGCTTGGCCCGCCGGTGTTTCTTGCACCGATGGCGGGAATTACCGATCTGCCGTTTCGCCGCGCTGTTGCGCGATACGGCGCCGGGCTGATGGTCAGCGAAATGGTCGCCTCGACCGAAATGGTGACCCCGCGCCCGTCCACCCGCGCGGCCGTCCGCGCCAAGGCCCTGACCGAAGGGGCGCTGCCCGTCAGCGTTCAGATCGCCGGTCGCGAGGCCGGGGCGATGGCCGAAACGGCGCGGATCGTCGAGGGCATGGGCGCGCGGATCGTCGACATCAACATGGGCTGCCCGGCCAAGAAGGTCACCGGCGGGCTGTCCGGCGCGGCGCTGATGCGCGATCTGGACCACGCGCTTGGCTTGATCGACGCGGTGGTGGGCGCCGTATCCGTGCCCGTGACGCTGAAGATGCGGCTGGGCTGGGACGAGGATTGCCTGAACGCCGCCGATCTGGCCCGTCGCGCGACCGATGCGGGTGTCAGGATGCTGACCGTGCATGGCCGGACTCGGGCGCAGTTCTACAAGGGCCAGGCCGACTGGACCCGGATCCGGGCGGTGGCGAACCTTCCGGGCCGCCCGCCGCTGGTCGCCAATGGCGATGTGGTGGACGCGGCCTCGGCGCGCGCGGCGCTTGCGGCCTCGGGCGCCGAGGCGGTGATGATCGGGCGCGGCGCGCAGGGCGCGCCCTGGCGGCTGGCGCGGATCGCCCACGACCTGACCGGCAGCCCTGCGCCGCAGGTGCCGCAGGGCGATGCCCTGGCCGACGCGGTGGCCGAGCATTACCAGGACATGCTGGATTTCTATGGCACCGACCTGGGCCTGCGAGTCGCGCGCAAGCATCTGGGCTGGTATGCCGATGCGACCGGGGCGCCGCTGCGCGACCAGATGCTGCGCGCGGACAGCCCGGCGGCGGCGCTGGCCCTGATCCGCCAGGCCTTTTCCGACGCGCCGGTGGCCGCATGACGCGGGGCAGCCCGACCGGATTTGCGCAGGCGCGCCCCGGTCCGGGCTGGGACGCCCTGCCGTTGCCCGCCCTGGTTCTGGACGACCAGGGCCGGGTCGCCGCCATGAACGACGCGGCCGAGTTCTGGCTGAACATGTCGCGCAATTCCACCATCGGGCGGGTTCTGGACAGCGACGACATGCGGACCCGGCTGCGCATTCAGCCGTCCCTGTCGCCGCTGGTCGCCCGCGTGATGCGCAGCGACGAGGCGCTGTATCAGCCCAATGTCTGCTTCGAGATCGGCGACCGCGCGGGCGGCCACCAGGAACGCCGCGCCGCCGTCCATGCCGGTTCCGCCGCCGATATCGGCGGGGCGGTGTCCCTGCTGCTGGTGCCGCTGGACGAGGCCGGGCTGCAATCGCAAAGCCGCGCCGTGCGCACCGCAGCCCGCAGCGCCATCGGCATGGCCGAAATGCTGGCGCACGAGATCAAGAACCCCCTCGCGGGCATTCGGGGCGCGGCGCAGCTGATCGGCATGAACGCCCCGCCCGAGGACCGCGAGATGGCCGAGATGATCGTCAGCGAATCGAAGCGCATCGTGTCCTTGCTGGAACAGGTGGAACGCTTCGGCGACACCTCGGCCCCGAACCTGCGGGCGATCAATGTCCATGACGTGCTGGAAAAGGTGCGCCGGTCCGCCGCCGTGGGATTCGCCCGCAAGATCGGCATCGTGGCGGAATACGACCCATCCTTGCCCGATGCCCTGGCCGATGCCGACCAGTTGACCCAGGTCTGCCTGAACTTGGTCAAGAACGCGGCCGAGGCGCTGAAGGACACCGACCAGCCCGTGATCCGCCTGCGCAGCTTCTATGACCACAGCCTGCGCCTGCCCCCGGACGAGACCGACCCGACCGGACGCCCGCTGCCCCTTCAGATCGAGATCGAGGATAACGGCCCCGGCCTGCCCCCCGCCATCGCCGATCAGGTGTTCGAGCCCTTCGTGTCGGGCCGGGAAAACGGCACCGGGCTGGGGCTGGCGCTTGTCAGCAAGATCATCACCGACCACGGGGCGCTGATCCGGGTGGATTCGCGCCCCGGCCGCACCGTTTTCCGCATCTCATTGCCCAAGGCATAAGGACCGACGCCATGGACGGAACCGTTCTGATCGCCGACGACGACCGCACCATCCGCATCGTGCTGACCCAGGCGCTGACCCGCGCGGGCTGCCGGGTCCATGCCACGGGCAGCCTGGCGCAGCTGTCGAAATGGGTCGAGGAAGGGCGCGGCGATCTGGTCATCACCGACGTGATGATGCCCGACGGCAACGGCATCGACCGCATCCCGGCGATCCGGGACGCGCGACCCGACCTGCCGGTGATCGTGATCTCGGCCCAGAACACCATCGTCACCGCCATCCGCGCGACCGAGGCCGAGGCCTTCGAATACCTGCCCAAGCCCTTCGACCTGCCCGACCTGATGGCCAAGGCGAACCAGGCGCTGTCGCGCCGCCCGCGCAAGTCGGACCCGCTGCCCGATGCCGCCGCCCCGCGCCCCGCCGCCGATCCGGCAATGCCGCTGATCGGCCATGCCCCGGCGATGCAGTCGCTGTTCCGCATGGTGGCGCGGATCCTCAATGCCGATCTGCCGGTGCTGATCGCGGGCGAACCCGGCGTCGGCAAGACCACGATCGCGCGGTCCTTCCACGACCTGTCCGACCGCCGCGACCAGGGGCTGGCGATCCTGACATCCGCCGATGCGGGCGACGAGGCGATCTCGCGGGCCGCCGACAAGGCGCGGGGCGGCACGATCCTGATCGAAAACCCGGCGGGCTTCGACGCCGCCGCGCAGGCCCGCCTGATCGGGCTGATCGAATCGCTGGAAAGCGGCCCGGACCGCGCCCTGGCGCCGCGCATCGTCGCGACCACCGGGCCGGATCCCCAGGCGGACGTGGCGGCGGGGCGACTGCGGTCGGATCTGTATTACCGGTTGGCCGGGGTGACGGTCACGGTGCCGCCGCTGCGGGCGCGGGTCGATGACATCCTGCCGCTGGCCGCTCATCTGCTGGCCCGTGCGGTGACCCAGGGCCTGCCCGACCGCGCCCTGGGCGACGACGCGGCCGCCCTGCTGCGCGTCCATGCCTTTCCCGGCAACGTGCGCGAGCTGGAAAACATGATGCGCCGCCTGGCCCTGACCGCCAGCGGCCCCACCATCACCGCCGCCGAGATGCGCGAGGCCCTGACCCAGCAGGGCGCCAGCCGCGCGGCGCCCCTGACGGTCGTGCCGGTACCCGCTCCGTCGTCGGCGGCGGCCGAGGGCGCCGGTCCCGCGCCTTATCAACTGGGCGGCGGCAACGGCCCGCTGTCGGATTCGGTCGAGGCGCATCTGCAACGCTATTTCGACCTGCATGGCGACAGCCTGCCGCCGCCCGGCCTCTATGACCGCATCCTGCGAGAGATCGAGCGCCCGCTGTTGCAGGTCGCCCTGGACGCCACCGGCGGCAACCAGCTGAGATGCGCCGATCTGCTGGGCATAAACCGCAATACCCTGCGCAAGAAGCTGACCGAGCTGAATATCGAGGTGACACGGCGCCGCAAACTGATGTAAAACCGCCACAGGGGCAGCGCCATCCGTATCGGCGCTGCAACAGAAAGCCGCGTCAGACGGCAGGCGGGAGCAATGGCAGGTGCCGCATCAGGGCTGAGCTGGGACAGGCTCGCACGGGTTACGTTGCCGCGTCATTGGCGCGGCGCCATGGCGTTCGGCATGCTGGCCCTCGGGCTGCTGCTGGCGGGCGCCACGATGACGGTGCTGGGGCCGCTGGCCCAGGGCGCCGAAAGCCGGATGCTGCGGCTGATCCTGCTGCTGGATCTGGCCTATCTGATCGTTCTTATCGGGATCATCGTGCTGCGCATGGCGCGGCTGATCACCGCGCGGCGCAAGACCGCCGCCGGATCGCGGCTGCACGCGCGGCTGGTGCTGATCTTTGCGGGGCTGGCCCTGGTTCCCACGGTGCTGGTCGCGCTGTTCGCGGGGTTTCTGGTCAATATCGGGCTTGAAGGCTGGTTCTCGGGCCGGGTGCAGCAGGTGGTCACCACATCCCAGGCCGCCGCCGAAGCCTATCAAGAGGAACACCGCCGCGATCTGATCCAGGACGCCACCGCCCTGGCCGGCGTGCTGACCCAGGCG
Source organism: Paracoccus haematequi (assembly GCF_900631945.1). GTDB lineage: Bacteria > Pseudomonadota > Alphaproteobacteria > Rhodobacterales > Rhodobacteraceae > Paracoccus > Paracoccus haematequi_A. Next base: position 52,570 of record NZ_UZWE01000040.1, on the reverse strand, counting down.
GGCCGCGCCAATCCGATGATCGAGGACGCCGAGATGCGGCAGCTTCTGGTCCAGGGTCAGGCGCTGATCCAGCGGGGCCTGCGCGAGGCCTATATCATCAACGGCGCAGGCGAAATCCGCGCGCGGGGCGAACGGTCCTATCTGTTCTGGTACGAGGCCCCCGACAGCGGCGACCTGGACCGTGCCCAATCCGACGGCGTGGTCCTGATCGAGGATTGGGAGAACAACGAATTCCGCGCCCTGGTGGCCCTGCCGCCGCTGGCCGACCGTTACCTGTATGTGACACGCGACGTGGACGGCGCGCTGCTGGGGCTGGTGGATGACACCCGCGCGACGGTCGGCAGCTATCGCCAGCTTGAACAGACCCGCAGCCAGGTGCTGTTCGAATTTTCGCTGGTCTACCTGGCCTTCGCGCTGCTGCTGGTCGCGGCCGCGGTGCTGCTGGGCCTGTGGTTCGCGTCTCGCCTGTCGCGGCCCATCGGCCTGCTGGCCCAGGCCAGCGAACGGGTGGGGCATGGCGACCTGGACGTGCAGGTGCCCGAACCCGATACGGGGGACGAGATCCAGACCCTGGGCCAGTCCTTCAACCGCATGACCCGGCAGCTGAAGGCGCAGCGGGCCGAACTGGTGGACAGCTATCGCGTCAGCGACGAACAGCGGCGGCTGTTCGACAACGTGCTGTCCTCGGTCACATCGGGGGTGATCGGGCTGGACGCGGCCGGGGAAATCGATTTCGTGAACCGATCCGCCAGCCGGTTGCTGGGGCTGGACCCGAAACGCGACATCGACGCGCTGCTGTCCGAGGCCGTGCCGGAATTCGCGCCGCTGTTCGACCGCCTGTCGGCCTCGGTCGCGGAAACCGTGCAGGACGAGGTGCGCCTGATGCGCGAAGGCCGCGTCGAAAGCCTGCTGGTGCGCATGGCGGTCCGTCGCGGCACGGACGGCGATCTGGAGGGCTATGTGGTGGCCTTCGACGACGTGACCGAGCTTGTGACCGCGCAGCGCATGGCCGCCTGGGGGGACGTGGCCCGCCGCGTCGCGCACGAGATCAAGAACCCGCTGACGCCGATCCAGCTGTCCGCCGAACGCCTGCGCCGCAAGTTCGGCAGGCTGGCGTCGCCCGAGGACAAGGCGTCGCTGGATCAGTATACCGACGTGATCATCCGCCAGACCGGCGACCTGCGCCGGATCGTGGACGAATTCAGCCGCTTCGCCCGGATGCCCGAACCCGACCGGGCCGAGATCGACCTGGCCGGGCTGCTGCGAGAGGTCGCGCTGCTGCAACAGGACGCGCTGAAAGGCGCGCTTGCAACCGACATTCCCGACCAGCCGGTGATCGTCGATTGCGACGCGGGAATGCTGCGCCAAGCCTTCACGAACCTGGTGAAGAATGCCGGAGAAGCTGTCGAGGAAAAATCGGAGAACCCACCCGAAGGTTGGGCGCCCCGGATAACGGTCGACATGCGGGCCGACCACGACGCGGTGACGATCCGCATCGCCGACAACGGCCCCGGCCTGCCCGCAGATCGTTCGCGGCTGTTCGAACCCTATGTCACCCTGAAGGCGGGGGGGACCGGACTGGGCCTGCCCATCGTCAAGAAGATCGTCGAGGAACATGGCGGCAGCCTGTCGCTCTCCGACCGGCCCGATGGCCAGGGGGCGGTCGCCGAAATCCGCCTGCCGCGGGAACGCCATCCCGTGCGCGGCGCGCAACGCAAGATAAAAGCAAAAGAAGACGAGGCAGCACCGATATGAGCGATATCCTGATCGTTGACGACGAACGCGACATCCGCGAACTGGTGGCGGACATCCTGAAGGACGAGGGGTTCGAGACCCGCGTCGCCGCGAACTCGGACGAGGCGATCGCCGCCCTGAACGATCGCCAGCCCGCGCTGATGGTGCTGGACATCTGGCTGAAGGACAGCCGCATGGACGGCATCGACATCCTGAAGCAGGTCAAGCGCAACAACCCCGACGTGCCGGTCATCATCATCTCGGGGCATGGCAACATTGAAATCGCGGTCGCGGCGATCAAGCAGGGCGCCTATGACTTCATCGAAAAGCCCTTCAACATCGACCAGCTGATGGTGGTGGTGAACCGGGCGATGGAGACCAGCCGCCTGCGGCGCGAGAACAGCAGCCTGCGGCGCGGCGGCGACCGGGCGGCGGAAATGCTGGGTCAGTCCGTCGCCTTCAAGCGGCTGCGCGACGCCCTGGACAAGGTCGCCAAGTCGAACGGCCGGGTGATGCTGGCGGGCGAGCCGGGCACGGGCAAGGAAATGGCCGCCCGCTATATCCACGCCCACAGCCCGCGCGCCTCGGCCCCCTTCGTCACCGTTCCCTGCGCCACCATCGAACCGGAACGGATGGAGGAGGTTCTGTTCGGCCGCGAGACAGCCGAGCGCGGCATTGAACCCGGCCTGCTGGAACAGGCCCATGGCGGTGTCATCTATTTCGACGAAGTGGGCGATATGCCCATGGGAACGCAGCCGAAAATCCTGCGCGTGTTGACCGAACAGCAGTTCGTGCGGGCAGGGGGGGCGGACCGGGTGCGGGTCGATCTGCGGGTGATCTCGTCCACCAATCGCGATCTGCCGGCGGAAATCGCGGCGGGCCGGTTCCGGCAGGAACTGTACGACCGGCTGAACGTGGTGCCGGTGGCCGTGCCCTCGCTGGTGGAACGGCGCGACGACATCGGCCTGCTGGCGCGCCATTTCATCGACCATTTCCACCGCAGCCAGGGTCTGACCCCGCGCGACCTCCCCGAGGAAACCGTGGCTGCCCTGCAATCCATGCGCTGGCCGGGCAATATCCGCCAGTTGCGCAACGTCATCGAACGCGTGCTGATCCTGGCCGAGGAAAGCGGCCCGATCCAGCCCGCCGAACTGGAACCCCAGGGCGCCACGCCCGACAACAGCGACGCCCTGGCCCTGGGTCCGCAGATCACCGCCATGGCCCTGCGCGAGGCGCGAGAGATGTTCGAACGCGAATACCTGGTGGCCCAGATCAACCGCTTCGGCGGCAATATCAGCCGCACCGCGCAATTCGTGGGAATGGAGCGCAGCGCGTTGCATCGCAAGCTGAAATCGCTGGGAGTGGTCGGCGGAATGCGGGCCGAGGACGAATTGCTGATGGGCAAGTAGCACGGTTGCGCCATGCGCGGCGGCGCCGTAGGCAGGGGGCGGCTCGGGCGGCAGGGGGACGGCCATGAAGATCATCATCTGCGGCGCGGGGCAGGTCGGCTGGCAGATCGCCCGCCATCTGTCGGGCGAACGCAACGACGTGACCGTGATCGACAACAATGCCGAACTGATCCGCCGCGCCACCGACGCCCTGGACGTGCAGGGCGTCACCGGCTTTGCCAGCCATCCCGACGTGCTTGACAGCGCGGGCGCCCGCGACGCCGACCTGATCATCGCCGCCACCCATTCGGACGAGGTGAACATGGTCACCTGCCAGGTCGCCCATTCGATCTTCCAGGTGCCGCGCAAGATCGCCCGGTTGCGCAGCAGCGCCTATCTCGATGCGATCTATTCGGATCTCTACAGCACCTCTCACCTGCCCATCGACGTGGTGATCAGCCCCGAACGCGAGGTCGCGAACGCCGCTCTGCAACGGCTGTCCGCGCCGTCCACCTTCGACGTGGAAACCTTCATGGGCGGCAAGGTGCAGCTTCTGGGCATCCTGCTGGAGGAGGACTGCCCCGCGCTGAACACCCCCCTGCGCCAGCTGAGCGACCTGTTTTCCAGCCTGCGCGCCATCGTCGCCGGGGTCCGCCGCCAGGGGCGGCTGTTCGCGCCGGAACCGGGCGACCAGCTGTTCGCCCATGACCAGATCTATGTTTTCAGCCACCGCGAGGATGTGGGCCGCACGTTGGAGATCTTCGGCAAGCCGCCGTTGAAGCAGGAACGCGTGGCGATCATCGGCGCGGGCAATGTGGGCCTTGCCGTGGCCCAGGCGCTTGAGGCGCGGCCCGACCGGATCCGCGCCAAGCTGATCGAACGCGACCGCAGCCGCGCGGAATTCGCCGCCGACCGGCTGGAACGGACCATCGTGCTGAACGGCGACGGGCTGTCCGCCGAACTGCTGGAGGAAGCGGCCGTCCCCACCGCAGACGCGGTGCTGGCGGTGACGGACGACGACAAGACCAACATCCTGGCCTCGGTCCGGGCCAAGCAGGCGGGGGCAAAGCTGGCCATCGCGCTGATCAACGACCCGACCATGGTGCCGCTGATGGAGGTGCTGGACATCGACGCCTATATCAACCCGCGCGCCACCACCGTGTCCACCATCCTGCGCCATATCCGCCATGGCCGGGTCCGCGACATCTATTCCATCGGCGACGCCGAGGCCGAGGTGATCGAGGCGCAGGCCCTGTCGACCTCGCCCATATCGGGCCGCGCGATCCGCGACATCGAATTTCCCGAGGGCGTGCTGATCGGCGCGGTGCAAAAGGGCGACCGCATCGTCAAGCCCGCCCCCGACACCCGGATCGAGGAGGGCGACGTGATCCTGATGTTCGCCCTGACCAAGGACGTGCCAGAGGTCGAGCGCCTGTTGCAGGTCTCGATCGACTTTTTCTGACGCGCCATGGCCGTGCTGCTGCGCCTGCCGCTGTTCGTCCTGCTGGCCGCGATGACCGGGCTGGCGATGATGCTGCCCGCAGCCTATGCCTCGGTCCACAACAACGACGCACTGGCGCGCGACTTCTTCTATTCGGGGCTGCTGGTGCTGGTCGTGGCGGGGCTGATCGGGCTGGCGACCGCCGCCAATCCGCGCCGGACGCGCCCGCGCGACACGCTGCTGACCATGCTGGCCGTCTATGCCGGGATGCCGCTGATCATGGCGCTGCCTTTTTCCGAGGCGATGCCCGATACCGGCCTGTTCAACGCCTGGTGGGAAATGACCTCGGCGCTGACGACCACCGGGGCATCGCTCTATTCGGCCGACCTGCTGCCGATGCCGCTGCATCTGTGGCGGGCGATGGCGGGCTGGATGGGCGGGTTCTTCATCCTGGCCGCCGCCACCGCGATCCTGGCGCCCCTGCATATCGGCGGGTTCGAGATCATGGCCCAGCCCTATGGCCGCCGCGAATATCTGGAACGCCTGCCCCGATCCGCCGATCCGCTGGACCGCAACCCGCATCTGTCTGCGCCCGGCTTCCAGACGGTGCTGACCCATCCCCATTACCGGCTGATGCGGTCCGCAATAGCGGTCTTTCCGGTCTATGCGGGGCTGACGCTGGCCCTGTGGCTGATCCTGCTGGTGCTGGGCGATCCGGGCCTGATCGCATTGTGCCGGGCGATGGGAACGCTGTCGACCAGCGGCATTTCCCCGGTCCTCGGCCCGCCCGGAGTCAGTTCGGGACTGCCGGGCGAGATGGCGGTGTTCCTGTTCCTGATCCCCGCCTTGTCGCGCCGCTTCTGGCCCGGCGGCGGCGCCCTGCGCGCCACCGACCGGCTGGTCGACGATCCCGAACTGAAGATGGCGGCGGGTTTCGTGGCCCTGGTCGCGCTGTCGCTGTTCGCCCGGCATTTCCTGGGGGCCATCGACAGCGCCCGCGCGCCCGACGGATCGCCGGAAATCCTGCACGACCTGCGCAGCGGGCTTGCCGCCTTCTGGGGCGGGCTGTTCAACAGCCTCAGCTATCTGACGACGACCGGCTGGACCTCGATCGACTGGCAGGGCGCGCGGGCCTGGTCAGGACTGACCTCGCCCGGCCTGATCCTGGCGGGGCTGGCGATGATGGGCGGTGGCGTCGCCACCACGGCGGGCGGGGTCAAGCTGCTGCGGGTCTATGCCCTGGCGCGGCACGGGCAGCGGGAAATGGAACGGATCGTGCATCCGAACTCGATTGCCGGCGGTGGCCAGATCGCCCGGCGGCTGCGGCGCGAGGGGGCCTATCTGGCCTTCATCTTCTTCATGCTGTTCGCGACCTCGATCGCGGTCTGCGTGGCCCTGGTGTCGATCCAGCGGATCGAGATCGAGACGGCGACGATCCTGTCCATCGCCGCGCTGACCAATACCGGCCCCCTGGCCGCCGCGATCCCCCTGACCCCCGCTTTCGAGGCCACGGCGGGCATCGCATCCGCCCCCTGGGAGGGCTGGTCGGGCCTGCCGCCCTTCACCAAGGCGGTGCTGGCAGGGGCGATGATCGTCGGGCGCATGGAAACCCTGGCGGTCCTGGCGCTGTTTTCGCCGCAATTCTGGCGCCGTTAGGCCGTAACGGTCCGGCAGCCCGACACGCTTGCAAGGGCCGCATCAACCGCATAGATGTGAAATTCGACCGGGACAGTAAAAAACGGAAACAAGAATGGCTGGCGACAAGCAGAACTTGCAGGACGCATTTCTCAACCATGTCCGCAAGGCGAAGGTGCCCGTCACGATCTTCCTGATCAACGGCGTCAAGTTGCAGGGCGTCATTACATGGTTCGATAATTTCTGCGTTCTGCTGCGCCGCGACGGCCAGTCCCAGCTGGTTTACAAGCACGCCATCAGCACGATCATGCCGGGCCAGCCCATTTCGCTGTACGAAGGCGAGGACTGATTGGCCGAACCCACCCCGACCGAGGCTCGGCCGACCCGCGCCTATGTCATCCATCCCGACCTGGCCGCCCGCACCCAGCGGCGCGAACCCGAACATGCCCTGGCCGAGGCGGTGGCGCTGGCCCATGCCCTGCCGGGCATCGAGATCGTCGGAGACGAGGTCGCGCGCCTGCGCAAGCCCGATCCGGGCCGGTTGTTCGGCAAGGGCAAGCTGGCCGAGATCGGCGAGCGCCTGGACGCGGCCGAGGTCGATCTGGTGTTGATCGACGGCCCGGTCAGCCCCGTGCAGCAGCGCAACCTGGAAAAGGACTGGGGCGTCAAGCTGCTGGACCGGACCGGGCTGATCCTGGAAATCTTCGCAGACCGCGCGCGGACCCGCGAAGGCGTGTTGCAGGTGGAACTGGCCGCGCTCTCCTATCAGCGCACGCGCCTGGTGCGCGCCTGGACCCACCTGGAACGCCAGCGGGGCGGGCTTGGCTTTGTCGGCGGTCCCGGCGAGACGCAGATCGAGGCCGACCGCCGCGCCATCGACGAACAGATGACCCGGCTGCGCCGGCAGCTTGAGCGGGTCGTGAAGACCCGCACCCTGCACCGCGCCGCGCGGGCCAAGGTGCCCTATCCCATCGTGGCGCTTGTGGGCTACACCAACGCCGGAAAATCCACGCTGTTCAACCGCCTGACCGGCGCCGAGGTTCTGGCCAAGGACATGCTGTTCGCCACGCTGGATCCGACCATGCGCGCCATCCGCCTGCCCGGCGCAGGGGGCGGGCAGGGGCGCAAGATCATCCTGTCCGATACCGTGGGCTTCATCAGCGACCTGCCGACCGAACTGGTCGCCGCCTTCCGCGCCACCTTGGAGGAGGTGCTGGAGGCCGATCTGATCCTGCATGTCCGCGACATCAGCCACCCCGAAACCGAGGAACAGGCCGCCGACGTGGCCGAGATTCTGGAGTCCCTGGGTGTCGATGAGGATGTCGCGCTGATCGAGGTCTGGAACAAGATCGACGCCCTGTCCGCCGATACGCGCGCGGCCCTGCGCCGTACGGATGAGCGCACCCAAGGCATCCAGGCAGTCAGCGCGCTGACCGGCGAGGGGTTGGACGACCTGACCTCGGCCATCGACGCGCATCTGTCCGAGGTTCTGGACGAACCGAAGACGACCGACACGGTGACGCTGCCCTTTTCTGACGGCCGCCGCCGCGCTTGGCTTCACGAGGCTGGCGTGGTTCAGCGCGAGGAATCGGCTGAGGACGGCTTGACGCTGCATCTGTTGTGGACCGAACGCCAGAAGGCGGGCTTCGAGGCGCTGTAGCGCGTCATCGCGCCGCCCAGTCCACCGGCTGCCGCCCCTGCTGTTCAAGCCACGTATTGATCCGTGAAAACGGCTTGCTGCCAAAGAACCCCCGCCGCGCGGACAGGGGCGAGGGATGCGCCGTTGCGATCACCAGATCCTGCGGTCGGGGCAGGCCCGCCACGGCCTTCTGCGCATGGGCGCCCCACAGCAGGAAGGCCAGCGGGCCGTGCCTTTGCGCCTCGGCCACGGCGCCGCGGGCCAGCCGGTCCCATCCCCATTTGGCGTGGCGTCCGGCATCGCCCGGCGGCACCGACAGCGAGGTGTTCAGCAGCAGCACTCCCTGCCGCGCCCAACCCGACAGGTCGCCCGTGGCGGGGGCCGCGCCGATGTCGTCGCGCAGTTCGGCGAAGATATTTTTCAGCGACCGGGGCAGGGCAATGTCGGGCGCGACCGAGAAGGCCAGCCCGTTCGCATGACCGGGCGTGGGATAGGGATCCTGGCCCAGGATCACCACGCGCACCCGTTCGGGTGGAGTCGCATCAAGCGCGGCAAAGACCAGGGCGGGGCCGGGCAGCCAGTCGTCCAGCCCTTCCAGCCGGTCGCGGATCCTGGGCCAGTCCTGTTGGAAAAAGGGCAGGTGGTCCCAGGCCTTGGGGGGCCTCATGCCTCGGGCGCCCCGGTGACCTGGGCCAGCCGGTCCAGCCGCGCCTTGGCCGCGCCGCTGTCGATGGCTTCCGCCGCCATCGCGGCCCCCTCGCGCAGGTCGCGGACTTTTTCCGCGATCAGCAGCGCAGCGGCCGCGTTCAGCAGCACCGCATCGCGATAGGCGCCGCGTTCGCCGCCCAGCAGGGCGCGGAAGGCGGCGGCGTTTTCGTGGGGTTCGCCGCCGATGATCGCCTCGAACGGGTGGCGGGGCAGGCCCGCATCCTCGGGCGTGACGGTGAATTCGCTGATCTCGCCGTCCTTCAGCGCCGCGACATGGGTGTCGCCGGCGATGCTGATCTCGTCCGTGCCGTCCGCGCCATGGACCAGCCAAGCGGCGTCGCTGCCCAGATCGCGCAGAACCTCGGCCATGGGGCGGATCCAACGCGCGCTGAACGTCCCCGTCAACTGTCGCCGGACCGAGGCCGGATTTGTCAACGGTCCCAGCAGGTTGAACACGGTTCTTGTGCCCAGTTCCGCGCGCGGCGGGCCGACATGGCGCATCGCCGGATGGTGCATCGGCGCCATCATGAAGCAGATGCCCGCGTCGCGGATCGCCGATTGCGCGACCGCAGGCCCGCCCATCACGTTGATGCCCATCTGCGTCAGGGCGTCCGCCGCGCCCGATTTCGACGACAGGTTGCGGTTGCCGTGCTTGGCGACCGGCACGCCCGCGCCCGCCACCACGAAGGCCGTCGCGGTCGAGATGTTCAGCGTGCCCTTGCCGTCGCCGCCGGTGCCCACGATGTCAATGGCGCCTTCGGGGGCGTGGACGCGGTTCATGCGCTTGCGCATGGCACGGGCGGCGGCGGCGATTTCGTCGACCGTCTCGCCCCGCACGCGCAGGGCCATCAGCAGCCCGCCGATCTGGGCAGGCGTCGCCGCGCCGTCGAACAGGGCGGAAAAGGCGGCCTCGGCCTCGTCGGCGGTCAGGGGGCGGGTGGCGGCGATGCCGATCAGCGGGCGGATGTCGGTGGGGGTCATGCCGCCGCCTTTCGCGGCGCGCAGCGGGCCAGGAAGGTGCGGATCATGTCGTGCCCGTGTTCGGACGCGATGGATTCGGGATGGAACTGCACGCCCTCGATGGGCAGGGCCTCGTGGATCAGGCCCATGATGGTCCCGTCGTCCGAGGTGGCGGTGACGCGCAGGCAGTTGGGCAGGCTGTCTGGCTCGACCGTCAGCGAATGATACCGGGTGGCCGTCACCGGGGACGGCAGGCCCGCGAACACCCCCGTGCCGTCATGGCTGATCGCGTCGGTCTTGCCGTGCATGATGCGGTTCGCGCGCACGACCTTGCCGCCGAACGCCTCTCCGATGGCCTGGTGGCCCAGGCAGACGCCCAGCAGCGGGATCGCGCGGTCGGCGGCCGCCCGGATCAGGTCCAGGCAGATGCCCGCCTGCGCCGGATCGCAGGGACCGGGAGAGATCACGATTCCGTCAGGTTCCATCACCAGGGCATCGTCCACCGTCAGGGCGTCGTTGCGGCGCACCACGACCTCGGCCCCGGCCTCGGCCAGGTAATGCACGAGGTTCCAGGTGAAGCTGTCGTAATTGTCGATCAGAAGGATCATGATGGGCGCCCTGATATGGTGGCGGTTTCCCCGCCTGAACGGGTCCGCTATAGATGGTCCAAAGCGCGCCGGGGGGTCAAGACCGGCGGGACAAGAAGGGGCATATGGCACGCGGTTTCTGGACAGGTTTGTTGCATGGCGGCGCGGTCAGCGTCGCCGCCGTGGCCGCGCTGTCGCTGGCCGCGCCTCTGCCGGTTCCTACGCCTGACGCCGTGCCGCAGGATGAACCCGCCACGGCGGCGGAACCCGCGCCAGCGGCCGGTCCCGAACCGGCCCCCGCCGCCGTGGAACCGCAGCCCGCCGATGCGCCGGTTGCGGAGTCGGTTGGCCTGCCGGTCGGGTCGGAATTCGGGCGGGGCGGCGATCTGGCGCCCAGCCTGCCCGCGCCGCTGGCCCAGGACCGCCCCAGCCAGGCCGAGGCGCCTGCCGTCGTGGCGCCGACCTCGGAACCCGCGCCGGTGGCGGTGACGGTCGCCGATCCGCGCCCGCAGCCTGCCGGCGAACGGGACGGGCCGGTGCAGACCGCGCCCGCTGAGGGCGAGGATGCGCCGCAGGTGGACCGCCCCGCCGTGATGGCCCAGCCCGCCGCGCCAGCCGCCCCGGATCGGGCGGTGGCGGATGCGCCGGACGCCGCGCCCGCGATGCCCGTCGATCTTCCGGCCGCACATCCCGCGCCGGGCCTGCGGGCCCCGGCGCTCGACCTGTCGCTGCCGCCCGACCTGTCCGACCTGCAAGGCCTGTCGCGTGACTGATGCCGCCCCGCTGAACCCGGCTTTGGCCGCGACCTTCGCGCCCCCGGTGATGGAGGCGCGGCGCTGGCTGGCGGGCGCGACCTTTCCGCCCGACCGCCCGCTGATCAATGTCAGCCAGGCCGCCCCCGTCGATCCGCCGCCCTTGGCGCTGCGTCAGGCCATGGCCGATGCCGCGCTGAATCGGCCCGAGGCGCATCTCTATGGTCCGGTCCTGGGCAATCCCGACCTGCGCGCGGCGGTCGCGGCGGATTTTTCCCGCAGCTATGGCGGCGCGGTGGACCCCGCGCAGGTGGCGATCACGCAAGGCTGCAACCAGGCCTTTTGTGCGGCCATCGCCACGCTGGCGCAGGCGGGGGATCAGGTGATCCTGCCGACGCCCTGGTATTTCAACCACAAGATGTGGCTGGACATGCAGGGCATCGCCGCGCTGCCCTTGGCCTGCGGCGGCGACCTGCTGCCCGATCCCGAACGGGCGGCGGAGATGATCGGGCCGCGCTGTCGGGCCATCGTGCTGGTGACGCCGAACAACCCCTCGGGCGCGGAATATCCCGCCGAACTGGTGGCGCGGTTCTTCGATCTGGCCCGGCGGCACGGGCTGGCGCTGATCCTGGACGAGACCTATCGCGATTTCGACAGCCGCGGCGGGCTGCCGCACGACCTGCTGACGCGGCCCGGCTGGGACCGGACAGTGATCCAGCTTTACAGCTTTTCTAAGGCCTATCGCCTGACGGGACATCGGGTCGGCGCGCTGATCACAGCGCCCGGCCGGATGGCGCAGGTCGAGAAATTCCTGGACACGGTGGCGATCTCGACCTCGCAACTGGGCCAGATCGGTGCGCTGTGGGGGATGAAGCATCTGCGCGACTGGCTGGCCGGCGAGCGGGCCGAGATCCTGGCGCGGCGGGATGCGACCGTCGCGGCGATCCGCGCGCTGCCGGGCTGGCGGGTCAAAAGCGCCGGGGCCTATTTCGCCTGGGTGGAACATCCGCTGGCCGAATCCTCGGCCGATCTGGCGCGACGCATGGTGGCCGATATCGGCGTTCTGGCTCTGCCGGGCACGATGTTCGTGCCGCCAGACGATCCCGCCGGGCCACGCCATCTGCGTATCGCCTTTGCCAATATCGGCGCGGACGGCATCGCCACCCTGGCTGAACGGCTGCGGGGCCTGTCCGGCTGACAGGCTTGTCGCGGACCCCCGCGCGCCCTAAAGAAACCCGACACGATCACGAAGGAAGGCCGGGCCATGAAAAACCTGCGGACACACGGGAAGTCCACCATCGTCTGGGTGCTGATGGGCCTGATGGTTCTGGGCCTGGGCGGTTTCGGCGTGACCAGCTTTTCCGGCGGATCGACGGCCATCGGGTCGGTCGGGGACACGACCATCACCGCCGACGACTATGCCCGCGCGCTGCGTCAGCAGATGAACGCCTATCAGCAGCAGACCGGCCAGCCGCTGTCCATGGCCCAGGCCCAGGCCATGGGCCTGCCCCAGGCGGTGCAGTCCCAGTTGATCACCGCCGCTGCGCTTGAGGAACAGGCCCGCAAGATCGGCGTGTCGGTGGGCGACGAAAAGGTCCGCCAGACCATCCTGGAGGCCCCTGCCTTCCGCGGTCCCACCGGCAGCTTCGACCGCGCCGGCTATGCCGAAATCCTGCGCCGCGAGAACCTGTCCGAGGCCGAATTCGAACGCGAGGTCCGCACGGACGAGGCGCGGCTGCTGATCCAGCGGGCCGTGGCGGGCGGCGTCGATGCCCCCCCGGCCGCCGTGGACACCACCGCGAAATGGATCCTGGAACGCCGGGACGTGGCGTGGCGCGAACTGACCGCCGACCTGCTGCCCGCCCCCATCACCGAGCCGGACGAGGCGACGTTGAAAGCCTGGCACAGCGCCAATGCCGACCGCTTCACCGCGCCTGAGATGCGCAAGATCACCTATGTCTGGCTGACGCCCGAGATGCTGGCCCCGACCGTGCAGCTGGACGAGGCCGCGCTGCGCGCCGCCTATGACGCGAATATCGACGAATACCAGAAACCCGAACGCCGCCTGGTCAGCCGCCTGGTGTTCCCCTCGGCCCAGGATGCCGAGGCCGCCAAGGCCCAGATCGACGCCGGCACCGCCCCTTTCGAGGCCTTCGTGCTGCAACGCGGCCTGCAACCCGAGGACGCCGAACTGGGCGAGGTGTCCCAGGCCGACCTGGGCGCGGCGGGCGAGGCGGTCTTTGCCCCCGATCAGCCGGGCGTCGTCGGGCCGATCCAGACCGACCTTGGCCCGGCGCTGTTCGCCGTCCACGCCATTCTCGAGCCGGTGAGCATCCCCTTCGAGGACGCGCAGCAGGATCTGCGCGCCGAGGCTGCGGTGGACCGGGCCGCCCGCACCATCGAGGACCGGACCGCCGAATACGAGGATCTGCTGGCGGGCGGCGCCTCGCTGGAGCAGGTGGCCAAGGAGACCGAGCTTGAGTTGGGCACGATCGACTGGTCGGCCGGCGCCGCGCCCGAGGAAGGCAGCATCGCGGGCTATCAGGCGTTCCGCGACCGTGCGGCCCAGATCTCGGAAGCCGATTTCCCCGAACTGGCCAGCCTGGACGATGGCGGCGTCTTCGCCCTGCGGCTGGACCAGGTGGTTCCGCCCACCCTGCGCCCCTTCGAGGAGGTCCGCGCCGAGGTCGAGGCCGACTGGCGCCAGGCGGAAACCCATCGCCAGCTTCTGGCCCTGGCCGAGGAGCAGCGCCTGTCCCCCGCTGCGCCCGAAGGCCAGCCCGCGCCGGAATGGACCGCTGCCCCCGACATCACCCGCGACGGCTGGATCGAGGGGATCCCGGCCGAGGCCGTGGCGCGCGCCTTCGCCATCGCCGAGCCCGGCGACATCGAGATCGTGGATGCCGAGAACCGCGTGATCCTGCTGCGTCTTGACGCCATCGACGAGGCCGACCTGACGGGCGAGGACGCGCAGCGCATCACCGATGCCGTCAGCAGCCGCCTGAGCCAGTCGCTGCAAGCCGACATCTTCGATTACTATGCCCGCGCGGTGCAGCGCGAGGCGGGGATCAAGCTGGACCAGTCCGCGATCAACGCCATCAACGCGCAGGTCCAGTGATGGAACTGACCCCCGATTTCGCCGCCTTCGAATCGGCGTGGAAGGCCGGGCAGAACCAGCTTGTCACCGTCCGGCTGGCGGCTGATCTGGACACGCCCGTCAGCCTGATGCTGAAGCTGACGGATGCCGCGCCGATGTCCTTCATGCTGGAATCGGTCACCGGAGGCGAAGTCCGGGGCCGCTATCAGATCATCGGCATGAAGCCCGACCTGATCTGGGATTGCCGCGACGGCCGCGCGCGGATCAACCGGCAGGCGCGGTTCTCGGACGACTTCGTGGCCGATGACCGACCGGCCCTGGACAGCCTGCGCGCCCTGATCGCCGAAAGCCGGATCGAGCGGATGCCCGACGGCATCCCTCCGATGGCGGCGGGGCTGTTCGGATACCTGGGCTATGACATGATCCGGCTGGTCGAACGCCTGCCCGACGTGAACCCCGATCCGCTGGACCTGCCCGACGCGATGCTGATGCGGCCCTCGGTCGTGGCGGTCCTGGACGGCGTGAAAGGCGAGGTGACGCTGTGCGCCCCGGCCTGGCACGACGGATCCGACAACGCCCGCGCCGCCTATGCCCAGGCCGCCGAACGGGTCATGGACGCGCTGCGGTCGCTGGACCGCCAGCCGACCGAACCCCGCGCGCTTGGCCACGACGCCCGAATCGGAGAGCCGGTGTCGAACTTTTCCAAGGCGGATTATCTGGCGGCGGTGGAAAAGGCCAAGGATTACATCCGGGCCGGGGATATCTTCCAGGTCGTGCCGTCGCAGCGCTGGCGGATGGAGTTCCCGCTGCCGCCCTTTGCGCTGTATCGCAGTCTGCGCCGCACCAACCCGTCGCCCTTCATGTTCTTCCTGAACCTGGGCGGTTTCCAGATCGTCGGCGCGTCGCCGGAAATCCTGGTGCGGCTGCGCGACGGCGAGGTGACGATCCGCCCCATCGCAGGCACCCGCCCGCGCGGCGCGGACGAGGCGCAGGACCGCGCGCTCGAGGCCGACCTGTTGAGCGACCAGAAGGAACTGGCCGAACACCTGATGCTGCTGGATCTGGGCCGCAACGACGTGGGCCGCGTGGCCCGGCCCGGCACGGTCAGGCCGACCGAGCAGTTCGTGATCGAACGCTACAGCCACGTCATGCACATCGTCAGCAACGTGGTGGGAGAGTTGCGCGAGGGCGAGGATGCGCTGTCCGCGCTGCTGGCGGGACTGCCTGCGGGCACCGTGTCGGGCGCGCCGAAGGTCCGCGCGATGCAGATCATCGACGAACTGGAACCCGAAAAGCGCGGCGTCTATGGCGGCGCGGTCGGCTATTTCGCCGCCAATGGCGAGATGGACATGTGCATCGCGCTGCGCACCGGCGTGCTGAAGGACGGTGCGCTGTATATCCAGGCGGGCGGCGGGGTGGTCTATGACAGCGACCCGGAATCCGAATTCCTGGAAACGGTGAACAAGAGCCGCGCCCTGCAACGCGCGGCCGAGGGCGCTGCGCGCTTCGTTCGCGGAAACTGAAACGGTCCCCGGCATGGCGGGGACCGTGCATATCGTGGTCCAGCGGAAGAGACGCCGGATCAGTTGGCCGGGGCGGGTGCTGTGCCGTCGGCAGCAGGTTCTGCGGGCGGGGTCGCGGGCGTCTCGACCGTATCCGCCGGGGCCGGGGCGCCGGTCGCGGCCGGATCGGACGTCATTGCGGGATCGGTGACGGCGGGATCCGTGGTCATGGTCCTGGCCGAATCAGGGGTTGCGGCGGGATCCGTCGCCATCGTGCCTGCGGGGGGAACCGCAGCGGGATCCGTCGTGGCGCCTGGAGCGGCCATGGCGTCGGGCGCGGCTTCCTGTTCACGGAAGACGTATTCCGGCGCGGCTTCGGCCTCTTCCTTGGTCAGGTCGCTGGTGATCTCTTGCGCGTCATAATTGATCGTCAACTGATCCCACGGCACCGCGATCTGCTTTTCGCCAATGCCCAGGAAGCCCCCGACGCCGATCACGGCGGCTTTCACGGTGCCCGCGTCGCCATCCACGATCACGTCGTTGATGTCGCCGATGGCCGTGCCGTCGGGTGCGTTCACGGTCGCATCGGTGATCCAGTCGATGCGCAATTCGTTGGCGGCCTGCTGCTGTTCGACCTTGCCGCTGGCGGCGACCGCGGCCGCGTCGGCGGCATCAGCGGCGGCTTCGGCATTGTCTGCCGCGGGAACCTCGGCCGCCGGTGCGGTGTCGGCGCCCATGGTCGTGGTGTCCGTGGTCATCGTATCCGTCGTGGCGGCATCGGTCGCGGGATCGGCGGGGGCAGGCGTCGTCGCGGTGTCCTGTGCAAGGGCCTGGCCCATCATGAAAGGCAGGGCGAGGGCAGTGCTGAGCATCAACTTGCGCATGTCTTTTCCTCCTGAATATGGCGCATGACGTGCATGGCGCGATTGAGGAGACAATGCCCGATCACCCTGCTGGTTCCGAAGGCAGTTCCGAAAAACCGCCCTGGGCGGGCTTCAGTCCTCGCCGCGATAGGGCTGGACGTATTGCAGCGCCATGTCCCAGGGAAAGAAGATCCAGGTGTCCTGGCTGACCTCGGTCACATAGGTCTGGACCATCGGCTTGCCCTTCGGCTTGGCATAGACGGTGCCGAAATGCGCCTTGGGATACATGGCCCGGATCAGTTCCAGGGTGCGGCCGGAATCGACCAGATCGTCGATGACCAGGATGCCGTCGCCGTCGCCCATCAGGGCGGGGTCGGGGGTGTTCAGAACCTCAAGCTGGCCCTGGCCCGCCTCGGCCGCGACGCCCTTGTAGGACCGGATGGAAATCGTGTCGATCACCCGGATGTCCAGCTCGCGCGCGACGATCATCGCCGGCACCAGCCCGCCGCGCGTGACGGCCACCACCGCGCGCCAGTCGGTGCCGTCCAGCCTCCAGGCCAGGGCGCGGGCATCGCGGTGCAGTTGGTCCCAGCTGACGTGGAAACCCTTTTCATGGGGCAGGCGGTCGATCATGGCGGCTCCTTTCAATGACGCAGGATCAGCGACAGGCCCAGCAGCCCCAGGGCCAGCCCGGCGATGCGGTCGATCCAGAATTTCGCCGCATAATACCTGCGCCGCAGCCAAGGCAAGGCCATCAGCGACGCAAGCGCGGTATAAAATGCCAGTTCCACCGAAACCGCCGTCGCATAGATCGCCAGCTTGTCGCCCGCCGACAGCAGCGCCGGAAAGATCGACAGCAGCACCGCCGAATAGAACAGCGCGGGCTTGGGGTTCGACAGGTTCAGCATCATTCCGCCCAGAAACCCCATGCCCCGGCTGCTTTCCGCAGGGTCGGGCAAGGGGTCGGGGGCGTGGCGCCACATCTTGAAGGCGATCCAGAGCAGATAGGCCCCGCCCAGGATCTTCAGCGCGACATAGGTCCAGGGCAGGGCGCGAAACACCACCGTCAGGCCCAGCAGCGCGAAGATGCACCAGACCGACGCCCCAAGCGCCAGCCCCCAGCCGTAAGGCAGCGCGCGCCTGCGCCCCAGGGCGAAGGCCGCCTGGCTGACCGCGATGACGCCGGGGCCGGGCGACAGGATCGCCACGCCCAGGGTTCCCACGAACAGGGCAAGCTGGTCGGGGGTGATCGCCATTCCGGTCCGGTCAGTCCTTCTTGACGGTCGAGATGTCGGGCGCGTCCACCGCCTTCATCCCCACCACATGATAGCCCGCGTCGACATGGTGGGTTTCCCCCGTCACGCCCGCGCCTAGAGGGGACAGCAGGTACAGCGCGGAATTGCCCACGTCCTCGGTCGTGACGTTGCGGCGCAGCGGAGAGTTCAGTTCGTTCCACTTCATGATATAGCGGAAATCGCCGATGCCGCTGGCGGCCAAGGTCTTGATCGGCCCGGCGCTGATCGCGTTGACGCGGATGCCGTCCTTGCCCAGATCCTCGGCCAGGTAACGGACGCTGGCTTCCAGCGCGGCCTTGGCGACGCCCATCACGTTGTAATGCGGCATCACCCGTTCCGCGCCGTAATAGGTCAGCGTCAGCAGGCTGCCGCCGTCGGGCATCATGGCCGACGCATGGCGCGCGACCGCCGTGAAGGAATAGACGGAAATGTCCATCGTCATCAGGAAATTGTCGCGGGTCGTGTCGGCATAGCGGCCGCGAAGCTGGTCCTTGTCGGAAAAGCCGATGGCATGGACCACGAAATCCAGGCTGCCCCAGTCCTGACGCAGCGTCGTGAACAGCGCGTCGATGGACGCCTCGTCGCTGACATCGCAGGGCAGGACCAGGGTCGAACCCAGTTGCGCCGCCAGCGGATCGACGCGTTTCTTCAGCGCATCGCCCTGATAGGAAAAGGCAAGCTCGGCCCCCGCATCGGCCACGGCGCGGGCAATCCCCCAGGCGATGGACTTGTCATTCGCCAAACCCATGATCAGGCCGCGCTTTCCAGCCATCAGCCCTTGCTTCTGCTCGCTTGACATGTGCTGCCTCTCGCGCTTTCAACCCTATGTGAAAGGTGCTTAGGCCAAAGGGTTGCAAGCATCAAGCGCAAGGAACCATCATGGCTGACAGGGACGGACTATTCGCGGGCGACGACCCGTTCGACATCGCCAGGCGCTGGCTGGCCGAGGCGCAGGCGACCGAGCCGAACGACCCAAACGCCATCGCGCTGGCGACGGTGGACGCCGAGGGGATGCCCGACGTGCGCATGGTGCTGCTGAAGGACATCGAGGGGCAGGGGACGGATGGCGGCTTCGTCTTCTATACGAATTACGACAGCGCCAAGGGCCGGCAGATCGCGGCCACCGGCAAGGCCGCTTTCGTGATGCACTGGAAATCCCTGCGCCGCCAGATCCGGGTGCGCGGCCATGTGACCCACGTCGAGGGCGAACAGGCCGATGCCTATTACAACAGCCGCGCGCTGCAAAGCCGGATCGGGGCCTGGGCGTCGCGCCAGTCGCAGCCTTTGGAAAGCCGCGCCGCGCTGATGGCCGAAGCCGCCCGGCAGGGCCTGCGTCACGGCACCCGCCCGTCCCGGCCGCCCTTCTGGGGCGGCTTCAGGATCGCCCCCGCGCAGATCGAGTTCTGGGCTGATGGCGCTTTCCGGTTGCATGACCGGTTCCGCTGGGACAAAGAGGATTCGGGGGCCTGGTTTGTCAGGCGGCTTTCACCCTAGGGCTTGACGAAAAGGTCTTGGTGGCTGACCATGGTGGATGGGCGCGATACTTGCGCCTTATCTGCCGTGAACGTCGCCGCTTTGACGTTACAGGAATTGAACGGTATATTGGTTGAATTCGAGGCAGGATAAGACGCGCTGAGCGCATGGTGGAATGATGACGGATGAGAAGGGACTGAAGCTTGTGTCGGGGCTGGTCAAGTGGTTTGACCCGTCCAAGGGCTATGGCTTCATCCTGAACGAGGAAGGCGGCGCGGATATCCTGCTGCACGCCAACGTTCTCAGGAATTTCGGACGCAGTTCGGTCGCCGACCAGTCGCGAGTCACGGTCTGGATGCAGCCCACGCAGCGCGGGCTTCAAGCGACAGAGGTGGTGTCGATCGAACCGCCGATTTCGGACGGGACAGCGCCCATCGCGGATCTGGACAACGGCGTCATCGAGCATCTTGAGGCGCTGCCGCTGCGTCCGGCCCGCGTGAAGTGGTTCGACAAGGCCAAGGGCTTCGGCTTTGCCAATATCTTCGGCCATCCCGACGACGTGTTCCTGCATGTCGAAGTCTTGCGCCATTCCGGTTTCGCCGATCTTGCCATCGGCGAGGCGATCGGGATCCGGGTCGTGGAAGGCCCGCGCGGGCTGATGGCGGCGCAGGTGACCAGCTGGGACAGGGGCACCGAACAGGGCGCAAGCTCTCTGGCCGATGAAAACCTGGGCGACCAGGTGCAGGACATCAAGGATTTCATGGCGCATGTCGCCGAATAGGGCCGCGCTTGCGGCCCTTGTGCTGTCGGCGGCCTTTGCGGCGCCCGTGGCCGCGGAAATTGCTTGCGCCCCGGATCGGGCGGTCTTCCAGACCGACAGCGGCCCTGTCGCCTTTCAGGTGGAACTGGCTGATGACGAGGCAGAGCGCGCCCAGGGTCTGATGTTCCGCAGGGCGCTGCCGCAGGGCACGGGGATGCTGTTCATCTATGACACGCCGCGCCCGGTCAGCTTCTGGATGCGCAACACCTATATCCCGCTGGATCTGCTGTTCCTGGACGAACGGGGCGTGATCCGCCACATCCACCGCAACGCCCGGCCCCTGGACGAGACGCCGATTCCCGGCGCGGCCCCCGGCGATCCCGCCCCCTCTCGGCAGATGATCCTGGAAATCGGCGGGGGCGAGGCCGCGCGCCTGGGCCTGGCGGTCGGACAGGCCATGGCCCATCCCCGGCTGCATCAGGATTTGGCGGAACTGCCCTGCCGCTAGGTCTTTTCCCGGCCGATGCGATAGGCTAAGCGTAAGTCGTCGGGGCGTAGCGCAGCCTGGTAGCGCGACGGTTTTGGGTACCGTAGGCCGGAAGTTCGAATCTTCTCGCCCCGACCACTGCTTACCCGTTACTCAAGACTTCCGTTTTACTCTGCCGCCTTCGCCATCGGGTTGTTCGCATGGGTCGTCCAGTTGGCATAGGGCTGGACCGGGCGGCCGGTGCGCAGGTCGATTTCTCCCAGGGCCAGTTCGCGCATGTCGATGCAGTTTTCGACCGGGCATACGTCGAGGCAGAGGTTGCAGGCGACGCATTCCTCCTCGATCACCTCGAAGACGCGGCCGGGCTTCATGGCAATGGCCTGGTGGCTGGTGTCCTCGCAGGCGGCGAAGCAGCGGCCGCATTTGATGCAGAGATCCTGGTCGATGCGGGCCTTGGTGACATAGTTCAGGTTCAGCTGGTTCCAGTCGGTGACGTTCGGAACCGCCCGGCCGATCAGATCCGACATCGCCATGTCGTGGCTGTCCAGATAGTCGCGCAGTCCCGAGATCATTTCCTGCACGACCTTGAAGCCATAGGTCATCGCCGCCGTGCAGACCTGCACCGTGCCCGCGCCAAGCGCCATGAATTCCGCCGCGTCGCGCCAGGTCGTCACGCCGCCGATGCCGCTGATCGGCAGGCCATGGGTGGCAGGGTTGCGCGCGATTTCCGCCACCATGTTCAGGGCGATGGGCTTGACGGCGGGGCCGCAATAGCCGCCATGCGCCCCCTTGCCGTCGATGGTGGGCTGCGGTGCGAACAGGTCCAGATCGACGCTGGTGATGGAATTGATCGTGTTGATCAGGCTGACCGCATCTGCGCCGCCGCGCCTTGCCGCCTCGGCGGGTTTGCGCACGTCGGTGATGTTGGGCGTCAGCTTCACGATGCAGGGCATCCGGCTGTATTGCTTGACCCACCGCGTCACCATCTCGATGTATTCCGGCACCTGGCCCACGGCGCTGCCCATGCCGCGTTCGGACATGCCGTGCGGGCAGCCGAAGTTCAGCTCCACGCCGTCGGCGCCGGTATCCTCGATCCGGGCCAGGATGTCGCGCCAGCTTTCCTCGTCGCAGGGGACCATCAGCGAAATCACCAGGGCGCGGTCGGGATAGTCGCGCTTGACCTGCTTGATCTCGCGCAGGTTCACCTCCAGCGGGCGGTCGGTGATCAGCTCGATATTGTTGATGCCCAGGACGCGGCGGTCGGGGCCGTGGATCACGCCATAGCGGGGGCCGTTCACGTTGACGACGGGCGGGCCTTCGCTGCCCAGGGTCTTCCAGACGACGCCGCCCCAGCCGGCCTGGAAGGCACGTCGGACGTTGTATTCCTTGTCGGTGGGCGGCGCCGAGGCCAGCCAGAACGGGTTGGGGGACTTGATCCCGATGAAATTCGAACGCAGGTCGGCCATGATGATGCTCCTCAGCCGGGGATCTCGACCGGGCGGCCGGTCAGGTGGGCGTCGATATCCTCGGCCGCGTCGCGGCCTTGGGCGACGGCGGTGACGGTCAGGTCGTCGCCTCCCGCCGCGCAGTCGCCGCCCGCCCAGACGCCGGGGATGCTGGTGCGGCCGGGTCCGGCCACGCCGATCTTGCCGCCGTTCAGCGCCAGTTCCTGGGGCACGCCGTCAAGCCGCTGGCCGATAGCGCGGAACAGCTGGTCGGCCTTCAGGCGGAAGCGGTCGTCAGACAGGTGCAGCCCGCCGTCGGGATCGACGGCGGTATAGGCGAACTCGACCTCGACAACGGCGCCGTTGCCGTGAACCTTGACGGGCGCCGCGTTGCAGATGATGCGGACGCCGGTGCGGGTCGCATGATCCTGTTCGTGGCGGCTGGCGCCCATCTGCGACCGATCGCGGCGATAGACGATGGTGACGTTTTCCGCCCCCAGCAGTTTCGCCTGCACGGCGGCATCCACCGCCGTCATGCCGCCGCCGATCACCACCACGTCGCGGCCCACCGGCAGGGCGGTCAGGTCGGATGCCTGGCGCAGATCGCGGATGAAGGACACCGCGTCCAGCACGTTGCGGCGTTCCTCGCCCTCGGCCCGCAGGGCGTTGACGCCGCCCAGGCCCATGCCCAGGAACACCGCGTCGAAATCCGCCCGCAGCGCCTCCAGCGTGATGTCGCGGCCAAGCTGGCCTTGGCGCAGGGTGATCCCACCGATGCCCAGGATCCAGTCCACCTCGGCCTGGGCGAAGCCGTCCACCGCCTTGTAGCTGGCGATGCCGTATTCGTTCAGCCCGCCGGGCTTGGGCCGCGCCTCGAAGATGGTCACGTCATGGCCCTTGGCGGCCAGCCGATGCGCGCAGGCCAGACCCGCAGGCCCGGCGCCGACCACCGCGACGCGCTTGCCGGTGGGGGCGGCGCGGCGGAAGGGATGGCCCGGCTGCGCCATCAGCCCATCCGTGGCGTATCGTTGCAGGGCGCCGATCTCGACCGGATCGCCTTCGGCCTCCATGCGGACGCAGGCGCCTTCGCACAGATTCTCGGTCGGGCAGACGCGGGCGCACATGCCGCCCAGGATATTGGCGTGAAAGATCGTCATCGCCGCCGCGTCAGGCGTGCCGGTGGCGATCTGGCGGATGAACAGCGGAATGTCGATGCTGGTGGGGCAGGCCGTCACGCAGGGCGCGTCGTGGCAGAAGTAACAGCGGTCGGCGGCGACGCGGGCCTCGTGATCATCCAGCGGAGGGGCGACATCGACGAAATTCGCCGCCAGTTCATGGGGTGTCAGGCGGCCGGGAACGACGCCCGGCGCCAATCTTGCTTGGGACATTTGCGTCTCCTGGCTCACCTGTTGGCAGGAATCAGGCTGGCACAGGTCCGTTTTTTTATCAAATGGTAAAACCTGGGGCGCGGCGGCCTGCGGGTTTTTCAGGCAGGCAGGTCCAGAACCGCCGCCAGCCCGCCCAGGGACGACCGCTCCAGCCGCAGGCTGCCGCCGTGCAGCGCCGCCAGATCCGCGACGATGGCAAGCCCCAGGCCCGATCCCGAGGCGCCGTGTTCGTCCAGCCGCCCGCCCCGGATCAGCGCGCGCGGCGCGTCGGTATCCGCCATGCCTGGGCCGTCGTCCTGGATCCTGACGGTCAGGCGGTCGGCCTGGGTCACGGTGATCGACAGGCGCGTCCGGCCCCATTTGACGGCGTTGTCGCACAGGTTGCCGATCATCTCCTCCAGATCCTGACGTTCTCCGGCGAAGGCGGCCTGGGGGGCGCAGTCGATGTCGGCGGTGATGCCCTTGTCGCGCATGGGCCATCGCAAGACCATCAGGATGTCGTCGATCACCGGGCGCACCGGGGTCCGCTGGCCCAGCACGCGCGGCCCCGCCGACCGGGCGCGGCGCAGGTGCCAGCCGATCAGCCGGTCCATGCGGGCGATCAGCGCCTGGCCCCGGTGATCGCCCGGCAGTTCGTTGGCCAGCGCCGCAAGCGGGGTCTTGAGCGAATGGGCCAGGTTTCCCAGATGCTGCCGCGACCGGGCCAGCAGGTCGGCATTCTGGTCAAGCGCGGCGTTGATTTCCACGGTCAGAGGGCGCAGTTCGCTGACATCCGGCAGGGCCAGCCGGTCCTTGCCGCCCGCGCGCACCTGGGCAAGGTCGCGGCGCAGCCGGTCCAGACTGGCCAGGCCCGCGGTCACCTGCACGACGCTGGCCACCGCCACGACGATGCCCAGGACGGCAAGCGCGATCCCCAGCGGGCGGCTGATCTGGTGCAGGCTGTCGTCGATCTGCGCGCGCGGCGCGGTGACGGTCACGGCCACCGGCGTGTCGCTGTCGGGCAGCGTCACCTGGCGGCGCAGCACCCGCAGGGCCGCGCCATCGGCGCCCATCCCCGCCCCGCCCACGATGTTCCCGGACGGACCGCGCAGCAGGCCGTCCAGCAGCGAACCGGACCGCGCCACGACCGCATCGCCCGATTCGACCTGCCAGTACCAGCCGCTGAAGGGCAGGTCGAAGCGCGGATCGGCGGGGGGGTCGTCCAGCTCGATCCGGCCGTCGTCGCCGATCTCGACCGAGGCGATCAGCCCGTCCGCCGCCGCCGCCAGTTCCGCGTCGAAGCGGTCGGTGACGAAATCTTCGAGCAGCGAGGAGATGAACAGGAACGCCGCCAGCAGCGCCGCGCCCAGCCAGACGGCGGCCAGCAGCAGAAGCCGCCCCCGGATCGACCGCATCATCCGGCGGCCCGCAGCAGATACCCCTCGCCCCGGCGGGTCTCGATCACGCCGTCGCCGACCTTGCGGCGCAGGCGGCCGATCACGACCTCGATCGACTTGAAGTCGCGGTCGGCCTCGGCGTCATAGAGGTGGTCGGACAGTTCGGTGCGGGACACGACGCGGTTCTGGTGGTGGATCAGATAGGCCAGGATCCGCTGTTCGAATGCCGTCAGCTTCAGCGCGATGCCGTCGCGGGTGATGACGCCCAGTTGACTGTCGAGCGCCAGCGGACCGGCATTGATCACCGGGCGGGCATGGCCCGCGGCGCGACGGATCAGGGTCTGGCAGCGCAGCACGACCTCGTCCAGCCGGAAGGGCTTGACGGCATAGTCGTCGGCCCCGGCGCGGAACCCGGCCACCTTGTCGGTCCAGTCGCCGCGCGCGGTCAGGATCAGCACCGGCATGGCGATGCCGTCGTTGCGCCAGCGGGTCAGCACCTCGATCCCCGGCAGTCCGGGCAGGCCCAGATCCAGGATCGCCACGTCATAGGATTCCGTCGCTCCCAGATATTCGCCCTGCGCGCCGTCCGCCGCGCAATCGGTGACGAAGCCCGCATCCGCCATGGCGGCGGCAAGCTGGGCGGACAGAACCGGGTCATCTTCCACGATCAGGGCGCGCATCGCCGGTCCTTCACTGTTGCGCCGCTTGGCGCGCGGCAAGCTGGCCCCGCCCCGACACGGACAGAAATCGTCCGGTGCGCGCGTCGATGCGGATGTCCAGCAGGTTCTGCTGCGGCGTGACCAGCCTGAACTGATAGACCAGTTCCGCGCCCAGGTCGCGTTCGGCGGGATGGGGCGCCCGCGTGTCGGCCGCCAGCAGCCGCCCGGCATAGCGTTCCGAAACCGAGGCCGCGACCTGATGCAGGGGCAGGGGCCGGAACTGGTCGATCACCTGGGGCGCGACATCCTGGGCCTGCGCGGGGGCGCAGGCCAGAAGGATCAGGGCAAGGGTGCGGATCAGCGTCATGCTGCCAGAATAACCCAAGAAACCGAAATGGAAACCAAACGGGCCATTGGCGATTCGTTCGGTGACGGGTTGATAGAAGGTGATTCGTCAGGGGCGGCTTGGCCCCGCAGAAGTTGGAAAGGAAACGATATGGCTCTCCGCACATTCACCACCTCGGCCGCGATGCTGGCGCTGATCGCCGGGATCGGCACGGGCGCTTTGGCGCAGACCGCCCCTGCTGCGGGCGACCTGCCCGCGCCGCTGTCGCAACTGAACCTGCGCAATCTCGACATCGAGACCAAGCGCGACGGCATGCGCGAGGTCGAGGGGCGCACCGCCGATGGCATCGATATCGAAGCCAGGATCGACATGGCCGGGAACCTGGTCGAAGTCGAGGCCGACGACGGCATCCTGCCGCAATCGCTGGTCGACGCCCTGGTGCCCGCCGATCTGCGCGGCCATCAGGTCATGGGCCTGTTCGGATCCGTCACCGAGGTCAAGCAGCGTCCCGATCATGTCGAGATCAAGGGCCGCCAGTCCACCGGGACCGAGATCGAGGCCAAGTTCGACCGCCAGAACACCCTGGTCGGGATCGAGGTCGATGATGCGGCGATCCCCGCCGATCTGGTCGGCACGCTGCTGCCCCAAGCGGTGCGCGACAACGAGGTGATCGGCCAGTTCGACCGGATCGAGGAGATCGTCAACCGCGACGGCCGCGTGATGGTCAAGGGCGAGGATGCGGGCGGCCGGGACATGCGCGCCGAATTCGACGCGGACGGCCGCGTGCTGCGCTTTGGCCGCGAGGATGGCCGGCGCGGCGATCGCGGCGCCGAGCGGCGCCATGCCGATCACGGCCCAGGCCATGACCGTGGTCCCGGCCACGACGACCGCGGCCCGCGCCCCGGCCCCGATCGCATGGGCGACGGCCCGCATGGCGACGGACCGCGAGGGCCTGCCCCGGTCCCGGCCGATTTCGATTCGGTCGCGGTCAACCAGCGGCTGACCCAGGCAGGATACAGCGGCTTCGGTTTCCTGCGCGCCGAAGGTCCGCGCCTGCTGCTGGAGGCGACCAATCCGCAGGGCGAGGCAGTGACGCTGGAACTGGACCGGCAGGGCGAGGTGGTGCGGGAAACCGCGCGCTGATCGCGCCGCGACACGGACGGGGGGGCGGGAAGCCGCCCCCTGCTTCATGCGATATAGCGGTCCTTGCGGTGGTTCACCGCGATGGTCAGGTTCAGGACGACGGCGCCCAGAAAGCTCCACCCCACGGTGACGGGATCGCGCAGGGTCAGGGCCACCAGGAACAGCGCCGCGTCGAAGATCATCTGCACCCAGCCCGCCCGAAAGCCTGTGGCGTCCTGGATATACAGTCCGACGATGCCGATGCCGCCCAGCGACGACCCGTGGCGGAACAGCGCGATCAGGCCCACGCCGGTCAGGCAGCCGACCAGCAGCGCGCCCACGGCGGGGTGAGTGTCGCCGAAATGCAGATAGCGCGGCAGGATCACCGCCAGCACCGACAGGATCGCCACGGCGGCAAAGCTTTTCGCGACGAAGACCGGGCCGAAGCGGCGCCAGCCCAGCCAATAGAAGGGCAGGTTAATGATGAAGAACACCGGCCCGAAGGCCCAGCCGGTCGCGTAGCTGATCAGGATCGCCAGACCCGCCGTCTGCCCGGTGACAAAGCCCAGATGCGTCAGCAGCACCACGCTGACGGCGGCCATGAAGCTGCCGAAGGCGATGCCCTGGGCGTCGTCGATCAGGCTGTGTCCGGGGGGCGGCAGGCTCATGCCAGGTGCTATGCCGTGCCGCCCTGCCGCTGGCAAGAAAGAAGGGGGGCGCCGCCCCCCTTTCGGGTATTTGGACAAAGAAGAAGCCTAGTCGAAGGCGCGGTCGGTGATGATGTGGTTGAACGCGCCCTCGGGGGCTTTCGAGATCACGGGGTCCGAGCCTTCGGCCATCAGCGTGTCCACGGTGCGCTGATAATCGGCCTCGTCCAGAACGCCGGTGCTGCCTGCGGTCAGCTTGCCGATCTCTTGCACCATGCGGACCTGATGATCCAGCGTCTGGGCGCCGGTCTCGTCGTTGTCCAGGACGATCTGGGCGGCTTCTTCCGGGTGTTCCTCGGCGTATTTCCAGCCCTTCATGCTGGCGCGCACGAATTTCACCAGGTCGGTGACCTTGGCCTTGTCTTCCAGCGTGCTTTCCAGGACATAAAGGCCGTCCTCCAACGTGGCGACGCCCTGGTCCTCGTATTTGAAGGTCACCAGATCCTCGGGCGCGATGCCCGCGTCCAGCACCTGCCCGTATTCGTTATAGGTCATGGTGCTGATGCAGGCCGCCTGCTTTTGCAGCAACGGATCGACGTTGAAGCCCTGTTTCAGGACCGTCACCCCGTCCGGCCCGCCTTCGGTGGACAGGCCGAGCTGGCTCATCCAGGACAGGAACGGATATTCGTTGCCCGAAAACCAGACGCCCAGGGTCTTGCCCTTGAAATCGGTCTTGGGATCGGTGATGCCGCTTTCCTTCAGGCAGGTCAGCATCATCCCCGAGGACTTGAAGGGCTGGGCGATATTGACCAGCGGCAGGCCCTTTTCGCGGGCGGCCAGGGCTGCGGGCATCCATTCGACGATCACGTCCGCCCCGCCCCCGGCCAGCACCTGCGTCGGCGCGATGTCAGGGCCGCCCGGCAGGATCGTCACGTCTAGGCCCTCCTCCTCATAGAACCCCTTGTCCTTGGCGACGTAATAGCCCGCGAACTGGCCCTGCGTGACCCATTTCAATTGCAGGGTCAGGTCCTGCGCCTGGGCCGCGCCGCCTGCCGCGATCAGCGCGGCGCCCAGCATCCATGTCTTCATCTTCCCTCTCCTGTCTGGGGCGTCAGCCCCGCTGATGGCGCTGCGACGGGTGCCAGAACGTCACCTTCTTTTCGATCAGCGCGACGATGCCATAGAACAGCGATCCCGCGATCGCCGCCACAAGGATTTCCGCCCAGACCAGCGGCAGATCCAGCCGCCCCACGGCGGTCGAGATGCGAAAGCCCATGCCGCGCGTCGGGCTGCCGAAGAATTCCGCGACGATGGCGCCGATCAGGGCCAGGGTGGTGGTGATCTTCAACCCGTTGAACAGGAAGGGCATGGCGGCGGGCAGGCGCAGCCTCCACAGGCTGGCGGCATAGGGCGCCGCCCAGGTCGCCATCAGGTCGCGCTGCATGGGTTCGGTGGCGGCCAGGCCCGCGACCATGTTCACCAGGATCGGGAAGAACACCATGACCACGACCACGGCGGCCTTGGATTGCCAGTCGAAGCCGAACCACATCACCAGGATCGGCGCGATGCCGACGATGGGCAGGGCCGCCACGAAATTGCCGATGGGCAGCAGTCCGCGTTGCAGAAAGGGACTGCGGTCGATGGCGATGGCCGTGGCGATGGCGGCAAGCGCCCCGATCAGCCAGCCGGTCAGCGCGCCCTTGAGGATGGTCTGAACGAAATCAGTCCAAAGGATTGCTGTATTCTGCATGAAGCTGGCGCCGATCTGGCTGGGCGCGGGCAGGATCACCGGCGGGATCGCATAGATCCGCACTGCCATCTCCCACAGGATCAGCACCGTGGCGCCGAAGATCAGGGCCACGGCCAGCCGGGTCGCGCGGGAGCCGAAGCGGGCCAGCCAGGTGTTCAGCGCCATGGCGCCCAGCCAGACGGCGATGATCGGCAGCGCGGTCATCGCGCCAACCCCATGCGGCGCAGCGTCAGCCGTTCTGCCGCGCCGATCAGCGCGACAAGCGCGGCGGCCAGGATGGCGGCGGCGAACAGCGCCGACCAGATCTGCACCGTCTGCCCGTAATAGCTGCCCGACAGCAGCCGCGCGCCAAGACCGGCGGTGGCGCCCGCCGGCAGTTCGCCCACGATGGTGCCGACCAATGCGGCAGCAATGGCGACCTTGAGGCTGGCGAACAGGTAGGGCAGCGAACTGGGCAGCCGCAGCCGCCAGAACACCTGCGCGCGAGAGGCGCTCCAGCTGCGCATCAGGTCAAGCTGCATCCCGTCGGGGGTGCGCAGGCCTTTGACCATGCCGACCAGCACCGGAAAGAAGGACAGCCAGGCCGCGATGATCGCCTTGGGCAGCAGCCCGGTCACGCCTGCGCTGGCGAAGACCACGATCACCATGGGCGCGATGGCCAGGATCGGCACCGTCTGGCTGGCCACCGCCCAGGGCATCACCGACTGGTCCATGGCGCGGTTGTGGACGATCCCCACGGCGAGAAGGATCCCCGCCGCGGTGCCGATGGCGAAGCCCGCCAGCGTCGCCGACAGCGTGATCCAGCCATGCCAGACCAGGCTGCGCTTCGAGGTGATCTTCTGGCCCGCGATCCCGTCCCACAGCCCCGCCGCGACCTGATGCGGCGCGGGCAGGACCGGGCGGTCCAGGGTCAGCGTCTGGCGGACCAGATCGCCGGTGGTCAGGACGGTTTCGGCGCGGGCCGCCTGGTCGCGGACCCAGGGGGCGTTCATCCAGACGGCGGCCCCATACCAGATCGCGACGATGGCCAAAAGCACGGTCAGGATGGGCAGCAAGCGGTTCATCGCCGGGCCAACCTCCACACCCATCCCGACAAGCCGAAACCGCCGAATGCGATGGGAAGAAACGTCGTCGCCACGGTGCGGGCATCGCTGCATTGATTGCCTTCCGGGCAGACATGCTGCATGTCCCCAAGCGCGGCCAATCCAATCCCGAGAGGAAAAAGCGAAAGTATTGCGGAAAGCGCTGCGACCCATCCAGATCTGCGTCGCAGGTGCCTTGCCTCAGTCATAGCCATGCCCCTCGCGCAGCCCCTCGCGGACCTGATGGGCCAGGGCGATGAACTCGGGTGTGTCGCGGATCTCCAGCGGGCGGTCGCGGGGCAGGGGGCTGTCGATCACCCGCGTGATCCGCCCCGGACGTGGCGACATCACGACGATCCGGGTGGACAGATACACCGCCTCGGGGATCGAGTGGGTGACGAAGCCGATGGTCTTGCCGGTCTTCTTCCACAGGTCCAGCAATGCCTCGTTCAGGCGGTCGCGGACGATTTCGTCAAGCGCGCCGAAGGGTTCGTCCATCAGCAGGATGTCGGCGTCGAAGGCGAGCGCGCGCGCGATGGAGGCGCGCTGCTGCATCCCCCCCGACAGCTGCCAGGGATACTTGCCGCCGAAGCCGGCCAGATCCACCAGATCCAGCACCCGCCGGGTCCGCTGCGCGCGGTCGGCGCGGCCGAAGCCCATGATCTCCAGCGGCAGGCTGATGTTCCCGGCAATCGTCCGCCAGGGATAAAGCCCCGGCGCCTGGAAGACATAGCCATAGGCCCGCCTGCGCCGCGCCTGGTCCGGCGTCATTCCCGCGACCTCCAGCGTTCCCGCCGTGGGGGTTTCCAGCGCGGCGATGGCCCGCAGGAAGGTGGTCTTGCCGCAGCCCGATGGTCCGATGAAACTGACGAAATCGCCCTGGTCGATGGTCAGGCTCACGTCCTTCAGCGCATGGACCGGGCCGTCGGCGGTCTGAAAGGTCAGGGAAACGTCGCGGGCCTGGATGGCGGTCAAGTCACACCCCGCTTGCCGGAATGCCCGACCGTTCCACCGGACGCGGGGCGGTCAGTTCCTTCCAGGCCGACAGCGCCCGGTTCACGGTGCCGCGCGATTCCCGAGCGACGAATTCCCCGTGGCCCTCTCGCGAATCCAGCGTGCCGCCGTCCACCGCGACATGCCCGCGCGTCAGGACGTGGCGCGGCAGGCCCTTCACGCGCTGGCCTTCGAAAACGTTGTAGTCGATGGCCGATTGCTGGCTGCTCGCGGTGATGGTCTTCTCGGCTTCAGGATCCCAGATCACCAGATCGGCATCGCTGCCCACCAGAACCGCGCCCTTCCGCGGATACATCCCCAGGATCTTGGCGATGTTGGTCGAGGTGACGGCCACGAATTCATTGGGCGTCAGCCGCCCGGTCGCCACGCCATGGGTCCACAGCATCGGCATCCGATCCTCAAGCCCCCCGGTGCCGTTGGGGATCCTGGTGAAATCGCCGATGCCGGTGCGCTTCTGCGCCGTGGTGAAGGCGCAATGATCCGTCGCCACCACCGACAGCGACCCTGATTGCAACCCCGCCCACAGACTGTCCTGATGTATCTTGTTGCGGAAGGGGGGCGACATGACGCGCCGCGCCGCATGATCCCAGTCGGCATTGAAATACTCGCTCTCGTCCAGCGTCAGGTGCTGGATCAGCGGCTCTCCCCAGACGCGCTTGCCTGCCGCGCGGGCGCGGCGGATCGCCTCGTGGCTGTCCTCGCAGGACACATGCACCACATACAGCGGCACCCCCGCAATGTCGGCCACCATGATGGCGCGGTTGGTGGCCTCGCCCTCGACCTGCGGAGGACGAGAGAAGGCGTGCGCCTCGGGTCCGGTATTGCCCTCGGCCAGCAGCCGCGCGGACAGTTCGGCCACCACGTCGCCGTTCTCGGCATGGACCATCGCGATTCCGCCCAGATCGCCCACCCGGCGGAAGCTGGCGAACAACTCGTCGTCGTTCACCATCAGCGCGCCCTTGTAGGCCATGAAATGCTTGAAGCTGGTGATACCGCGATCGACGACCGCCTGCATCTCGTCAAAGACCTGCTCGCCCCACCAGGTCACCGCCATGTGGAAGCTGTAGTCGCAATGCGCCCGGCCCGACTTGTTGTCCCACATCTGCAGCGCGTCCAGCAGCCCCTGACCGGGCGAGGGCAAGGCGAAATCCACCACCATCGTCGTGCCGCCCGCCAGCGCCGCGCGGGTGCCGCTGTCGAAATCATCGGCGGAATAGGTGCCCATGAAGGGCATCTCCAGATGCGTATGCGGGTCGATCCCGCCCGGCATGACCAGGCAGCCCGACGCATCCAGCACCCGATCACCTGTCAGCCCCTGTCCGATCGCGGCGATCTTGCCGTCCTTCACCAGCACGTCCGCCTTGTAGCTCAGGTCGGCGGTGACGACCGTTCCGCCCCGAATAACCGTCCCCATCGCCGTCCCTTTCATCTTCGTCCAAATATCCCGCGGGGGTCCGGGGGCGCGAAGCCCCCGGCTTCGATCTCAGCGCGCCACCTCTGCCGCGTCCAGGACCGCGTGCAGCAGCACATCCGCGCCTGCCTTGGCCCATTCCGGGCTGATCTCCTCGGCCTCGTTGTGCGACAGCCCGTCCACACAGGGGCACATGATCATCACCGTCGGTGCGACCCGGTTGATCCAGCAGGCGTCGTGCCCCGCCCCCGAAACGATGTCGCGGTGGCTGTAACCCAGCCGCTCCGCCGCCGCCCGCACCAGCCTGACCAGACCCGGATCGAATTCCACCGGATCGAAATGCCCGACCGGCTCGATCTCGATCCCCAGGCCCAGTTCATGGGCAATATCAGCAGCCTCGGCCTCGATCCTCGACCGCATCGAGGTCAGCTTGCCCAGGTCGGGCGATCGGATGTCGATGGTGAAGACCGCGCGGCCGGGGATCACGTTGCGGCTGTTAGGCCAGACATTCGCCTGGCCCACCGCCCCCACGGCGTCGGGCTGATGATCCATGGCGATGCGATGCACCGCCTCGATGATCCGCGCCATGCCAAGGCCCGCATTCACCCGCATGGACATCGGGGTCGATCCGGTATGCGCGTCCTTGCCGGTCAGCGTGACCTGCAACCACCATAGCCCCTGACCATGGGTGACGACGCCGATCTGCTTGCCCTCGGCCTCCAGGATCGGGCCTTGCTCGATATGGTATTCGAACATCGCATGGATCCTGCGGTCGCCGGGAACCTCCTTGCCGCGCCAGCCGATCCGGTCCAACTCGTCGCCAAAGCGCCTGCCCTCGGCATCCTCGCGGCTGTTGGCGTAATCCTCGTCATGGACGCCCGCAAAGACGCCCGAGGCCAGCATGGCGGGGGCAAAGCGCGTGCCCTCCTCATTCGTCCAGTTCACCACGACGATGGGCCGGCGGGTCACGATGCCCATGTCGCGGATCGAACGGATCGCCTCCAGACCGGCCAGCACGCCCAGAACGCCGTCGAATTTGCCGCCCGTCGGCTGGGTATCCAGGTGGCTGCCGATATAGACGGGATCCAGATCGGGCTCGGCCCCCTCGTGGCGCATGAACATGTTGCCCATCCGGTCCAGGCCCATGGTCATGCCCGCATCCTCGCACCAGCGGCGGAACAGGGCGCGGCCCTCGGCATCGGCGTCGGTCAGGGTCTGGCGGTTGTTGCCGCCCGCCACGCCCGGCCCGACCCGGGCCATCTGCATCAGGCTGTCCCACAAGCGTTGGCCGTCGACCTTCATGTTGGCAGCCGGAACCAGCCCGCTGGCGTCGGTCATCTGTCGTCCTTCCTGTCTGGCCGCCCCGTTCTGTCGCGGGACCGGCTTGATGGGGCGTGGGCGCCGACGCGCCCCTTCGGCCCTTCCTTTGTTGACCAAATGGTCAGGATCACGCTAGCACGGGGCAGGGTTCAGTCAAGCGTCCCGAAAGGCGCAACCCCGGCTGCTGCCCAAAAATGCATCAGCGGTGAAAGGCCCCGGAATGGCAGACCAGTTGCAGCCGCCCCTGACCCGCATCCAGCAGAAGAACCGCGACCGGATCCTGAAGGGCGCCTTGTCGGTGTTCTCGACCAGCGGCTTTCGCGGCGCCACCATCGACCAGATCGCCGAGGCGGCAGGCCTGTCCAAGCCGAATGTCCTTTATTACTTCGCATCCAAGGACGACATTCACAAATCCCTGCTGACCACGCTTCTGGACATGTGGCTGGCGCCGATGATCCGCATCAACCCCGAGGGCGAGCCGTTGGAGGAGGTGATGGCCTATGTCCGCGCCAAGCTGGAGATGTCGCGCCGTTTTCCCCGCGAAAGCCGGCTGTTCGCCTATGAAATCCTGCAAGGCGCCCCCCACCTGACCGAGATCCTGGGCGGCGGCCTGCGCGACATCGTGGACCGCGCGGCGACGATCCTGCAAGGCTGGATGGATCAGGGGCGGCTTTCGCCTGTCGATCCGCATCACCTGATCTTCTCGATCTGGGCGCTGACCCAGCATTACGCGGATTTCGATGTGCAGGTGCGCGCCGTGCTTGGCCCCGGCCACGATCCATTTGTCGAGGCCGGACCATTCCTGGACAACCTCTACCGCACCATGCTGCACGTCTAGCCGGAAGCCTGTGTCAGCATCGCGGCGGCGGGCTGGATCAGCGCCAGGTTTTTGCGCGCGGTGCCGATGAAGTCGTCGACCGCCCCGATGGCCCAGTCCTTGGTGGCGGCATTGGTGGCGGCGACGATGGCGGCGGCCAGAATCTCGATCTGCGCGGGATTCGACTGGGGGCAGCGGCGGTGCAGAAGGTCGCGCATCTGCGCGCGCCGCGACAGAATGGTCGAATTGCGCAGCGCAGCCAGCTTGGGATCGGTCGTCGCCAAGACCAGGATGTGCGCCAGCAATTCCCGTTCGTCCAGGAAACGCTCCAGATGGGCGGTGATCAGCCGGTCCAGATCCTCGATCAGGGTGCCGCGCCCGGCCACGAACTGCTCGGAGGCCTCGGCCGGATAGTCGGGGGGCGGGCCCATCATGGCCGCCTCTTTATAGGGGTAATAGTTGAAGAAGGTCCGGGTGCTGATCCCGGCTTCCCTGGCGATCGCCTCGGTCGTGACGTTCGCAAGCCCGTCCCGCATGGCCAACTGGATCGCTGTCGCCTGGATCTTCTTGGCCGTTCTGTAGCGACGCGTCATATGCGGCATCATGCGACTTCCAATTGCGTTTATTGTAATGAAATGGTGTCAGAAGCGCGTCACCGCCGTCAAGGCGCGTGCCATGGGGCGGCCAGGCACGAAAAAACGCCGCGCGCAAAGGGCGAGCGGCGCTGCAAGAGCGGATCGGGCAAAGGCGCGTCAGGCGCCCCAGTTGCGGACGGGGCCGCAGTCCATGTGGACGAAGTTCGACCGGGAATACTTGCCGACGCCGCCGGCGCGGCAGGACAGCGCGGCATTGTACATCTGCCCGACCGAGCGCGATTTCAGCCGCAGGTCGGCAGCCTTGCCCACCATGTGCAGCGAATTGCGCGCAACCCCGCCGGAACTGCGGCGCAGCATCGCGTTGGTGCGGGGCGAACGATAGCCCGACAGCATCATGTACGGTTCGTTGGTTTGCAGCAGCCGGTGCGAGGCCGCGGCCACATCGACGGTGCGCGGGTCGATGCCGATCACTTCGCCCGTGCGCCAGTCGCGCATGAAGATGTTGATCTCGTTCAGCGCCTCTCGGATGTATTTTCCGTCGACCCAATAGACGGTGTCGAGGCTTTCGCCCGTGCGGCCCGAATACATGCGGACGCGGCGCATGTCGCCCGCGCCGCGCAGCAACCCGAAGGCGTTGCCCATCACGGGTGCTGCCGCCACGGTTGTAGCCGCGAACACACCCAGAATGCCGCGACGTGAAAGAAGGTCGAATGTCATGTCAGATCGCCTGTCCCGCTTCGTCTTTTTTCCGCCACATGTCCTGCGACGGCGCCAAGGTTATCCTCGGTTGACTAACAATATGTCAAAAGCCCGTGCGCTCAGAAACAGATTCCTGTCTTCTGTCGCACATTTTCAGGATATTGGGCGAATTCCTGCCGACGCGCGGCGACTGTGGCGGCACGGTCGCGACGCTGTGGCATGGCTGCAACCATCGGCCGGCGCCACCCGAGGACGGCCTTCATTTGCTGGCGAAAGCCGGGGCGAAATGCAAGAATCCTTGGGAATAGGGCAAAGGGATGTCGATGCGCGGCTGGGCGGTGATTGCGGCTACTCTGTTGATCTGCACCGGACAATCTGCGGTTGCACAACCGCAGGCGGGGCTGGCGCCTGCGGTGGGTGTTGCCGTTGCACCACGCCTGGATTTCAGCGCGCGGGACATGGAACTGGCCCAGGCTGCGGCGGCGGTGCCGGAACTGGCGTCGTTTTACGGATCGCACGGGCTGCGGCCGATCTTTCTGGGCGAAAGGGCGGGCGAATTGCGCGCCGCCCTGGTGCAGGCGACTGCCACGGCGCCGCAGCACGGCATCCCGGCAGGCCGATACCGCAGCGATTCGCTGGCCGCCGATGCCGCAGACGTGAGGGCCGAGATCGCGCAGGCGCGGGTGCTGGTCCGCTATATGCGCGACATGACCGGCGGCATGATCCGTCCTGGCTCGGTCGACCCCCTGATCAAGCGAGAGGTCAGGCGCCCGCCCATCGACCGGCTGATCCGCGATTTCATCCAGTCCCCGGATCCGGCGCGCTTCCTGCTGGACTTGCAGCCGCGCCACCCGGCCTATCTGGCGCTGCAACGTGGCTTGGGTGGCGACCAGGGGCTGGCCGTGCCCGCCCATCTGCCCCGCGCGCCTGTGGGCCTGTGGCGTCCGGGAATGCGCGATCCGGGGATCCTTCCCCTCCGCGCCCGGTTGCAATCCATCGGCTTCGACGCGCCCGCGACCGATCCGCAGCTTTATGACGCTCCGCTGGCCGATGCGGTCGCGCGGTTCCAGGCGGCGGCGGGCCTGCCGCCGGACGGCGTGGCGGGGCCGAAGACCATCGGCCATCTGAACGGCGACGTGCCGCAGGACGCCCGCAACCGCGCCATCGTCGTCGCCCTGGAACGGATGCGCTGGATGGGGTCCGAGGATCTGGACACCCGCCATGTCTGGGTGAACATCCCCGAATATACCGCCCGCATCATCGACGGCGGGGCCGAGGTGTTCCGCACCCGCGTCGTTGTGGGCAGCGCCGACCATGACCGGCAGACGCCCGAATTCTCGGATCAGATAGAATATGTGGTGGTCAATCCCCGCTGGAACGTGCCCCGGTCGATCACGGTCAAGGAATACCTGCCGAAATTGCAGGCCAACCGGAACGCCGTCTCGCATCTGGACGTGGTGGACGGCAACGGCAACGTGATCGCCCGCGACCGGATCGACTTCCGTCGTTATACGGCGGCGAATTTTCCCTATCGGATGCGGCAGAAACCCAGCGACGACAATGCCCTGGGGCTGGTCAAGTTCATCTTTCCGAACCCCTGGAACATCTATCTGCACGACACGCCGACCAAGCACCTGTTCGGAAACGCGATGCGTGCCCATTCCCACGGCTGCATCCGCATCGGCGATCCGTTCGACCTGGCCTATGCGCTGCTGTCCAGGCAGACCGACGATCCGCAGGCGATGTTCCATCGGTCCCTGGATCGCGGAAACGAGGCCTGGTTGAAGCTGACCCCGCCCGTTCCGGTGCATCTGGTCTATTTCACCGCCTTCCCCGACCAGGACGGCACCATCCGCCGGTTCGAGGATGTCTATGGCCGCGACGCCCCCTTGTGGGACGCGATCCAGAAGGCCGGGCTGGATTCATAGGCCCGAAAAGTCTAAGCCCCTTTCCGACAAGGGGGCGAACATGGCGATCACCATCGGGCAACTGGCGCAGGCACTGGACGCAACGGGCTGGGGCGACCTGGATCTGCCGGTGACGGGCGCGGCCGAACCGCAGGCCACGGGTCCGGTCGGACCCGAGGGCGGCGTGATCGCCATGGCGATGTCGCCGAAATACGCGGCGTCCCTGCAACCCGGCAGCATCGCCATCCTGGCCGAGGGCATGGATCCCGAGGCCCTGGGCCTCAAGGCGGCGATCTTCGCGCCGCGCCCGCGCCTGCTGATGGCGGGGCTGACGCGGGCCTTCGATCCCGGTCCCGACATCGCCCCCGGCATCCATCCCACCGCAGTGATCGACCAAAGCGCGCAGATCGGGGTCGGCGCCGCCATCGGTCCCTTCGCGGTCATCGGTCCCGATGTGCGGATCGGGTCGGGCGCGCGGATCGGGCCGCATGTGTCGATCGGTCGCGGATCGCGTCTGGGGGACGATGCGCTGATCCACGCGGGCGTGCGCATCGCCCATGGCGTCACCGCGGGCCACCGGCTGATCGTGCAGTCGAACGCCGCGATTGGCGGCGACGGCTTTTCCTTCGTCACCCCCGAGGAATCGGGCATCGAGGAAATCCGCCGCACCCTGGGCACGCGCAAGGGGATCAAGGAACAGCATTGGACGCGGATCCACTCGCTGGGCGGGGTCGAGATCGGCGACGATGTGGAAATCGGCGCCAACGCGACCATCGACCGGGGGACGATCCGCGCCACCCGCGTCGGCAACGGCACCAAGATCGACAACCTGGTGATGCTGGGCCACAACGTCTCGGTGGGTGACGACTGCCTGCTGTGTTCGCAGGTGGGCATCGCCGGATCGGCGCGGATCGGCAACCGCGTGGTGCTGGCGGGAAAGGTCGGCGTCAACGACAACATCGAGGTGGGCGACGACGTGATCGCGGGCGGCGCCAGCAGGATCTTCACCCGCGTTCCGGCGGGCCGCGTGGTGCTGGGCAACCCGGCGGTCAAGATGGAGACCCAGATGGAAATCCAGAAGGCCGTCCGGCGCCTGCCGCGATTCGCCGAACAACTGGCGCGGCTTCAGGAAACTGTTACACGATTGTTGGAAAAGGGCTGAGCAGGAGGCTTCATGACCGACCGGATCCAAGACCGCATCAAGGCCATCATCGCCGAACAGGCCATGCTGGAACCCGACCAGATCACCGACGAATCCACCCCCCAGGATCTGGGCATCGACAGCCTGGGGCTGGTGGAATCGATCTTCGCGATCGAGGAGGAATTCGACATCTCGATCCCCTTCAACGCCAATGAGCCGGACAAGTCGGATTTCGACATCTCGACCATGGGCACGATCATCGCCGCCGTCGAACGGCTGGTGGCGCAGAAGGCCGCATGAGTCCGAAGAAGAGGGGCAAGAAGGCGCCGGAGCGGCCGGACGGGCTGCGGCGGGTCGTCATCACCGGGGCGGGCACGATCAACGCGCTTGGCCATGACGTGACGACGACGCTGGCCGCATTCCGGGACGGGCGCTGCGGCATCGGCCCGCTTGATTTCCGCGACGTGGACCGGCTGTCGATCCAGATCGGCGCCCAGGTCCATCCCTGGCGCGCCGAGGATTACTTCAACCGCCAGCAAATCCTGCTCTACGACAAGTTCACCCAGTTCGCGCTGCTGGCCGCCAAGCAGGCGGTGGCCCAGGCGGGGCTGGATTTCCAGGGCGCGCTTGGGCTGCGGTCGGGCGTGGTGCTGGGCACGGCGGGCGGCGGGCTGAACACCTGGGACGAGAATTACCGCACCGTCTATGAGGAGGGGAAGAACCGCGTCCACCCCTTCGTGGTGCCGAAGCTGATGAACAACGCCGCCGCCAGCCATGTCAGCATGGAATACGGCTTGCGCGGCCCCGCCTTTACCGTGGCGACCGCCTGCGCCAGTTCCAACCACGCGATGGGCCTGGCCTTCCAGATGATCCGGTCGGGCGCGGCGCAGGTGATGCTGACCGGCGGGTCCGAGGCGATGCTGTGCTTTGGCGGCGTCAAGGCCTGGGAAGGGCTGCGCGTCATGTCCAAGGACGCCTGCCGCCCGTTTTCCGCCAACCGCAACGGCATGGTCCAGGGCGAGGGCGCGGGCGTCTTCGTCTTCGAGGATTACGACAACGCCCGCGCGCGCGGCGCCGACATCCTGGCCGAGGTGGTGGGCTTCGCCATGTCCTCGGACGCGCAGGACATCGTGATGCCTTCGGCCCAGGGGGCGGAACGCGCGATCACCGGCGCCTTGCAGGACGCCGGTCTGAACCCCGAGGATGTGGGCTATATCAACGCTCACGGCACCGGGACGGCGGCCAATGACAAGACCGAATGCGCGGCGGTGGCCCATGCCTTCGGCCATCACGCAGACCGGCTGATGATGTCGTCCACCAAGGCGATGCACGGCCATATCATCGGCGGCACGGGCGCGGTCGAACTGCTGGCCTGCATCATGGCGCTGCGCGACGGTGTGATCGCGCCGACCATCGGTTATCAGGAAGCCGATCCTGAATGCGCCCTGGACGTGGTTCCGAACGAGGCGCGGGATGCCCGCGTCGATGCGGTCCTGTCCAACGCCTTCGCCTTTGGCGGGCTGAACGCCGTGATCGCGCTGCGCCGGGTCTAGCAAGGAAAAACCGCGCCCGGATGGGGCGCGGTTCGCGATCTTCGGATCAGTTGGCCGGGGCTTCGGCGGCAGGCGGCGTGTCCGCTGCCGGGGCGGTGGCCGGGGCCGGCTGATCGGCATAGGCGGCCAAGGCGTCGAAGGCCGCGGTGAAGCCTGCCAGCGACAGCGTCAGCCGGACCGGGTTTTCGCGGTCGCCGCCGAACGGCAGCAGCGTCACCGTCGCGTTCGCGCCACGCTTCAGGGCGTCAAGCTCAGCCGCGGTGAAGCCCATGCGGGACACGCAGCCCACGGGGGCGCAGAAATTGAAGGGATAGCCGCGCGGCTCGGCCGTGCCCACCGCGAAACCCAGCCCTTGGATCAGGTCGGTTTCCAGCGGGGCGATCAGGGTCGCGCCTGCCGCGACCTCGCCGTTGCGCAGGGGGATCAGGGTCATCTCGGCGACCGAGTTGCCTTCGCCATCCTTGAGCAGCTGATACAGCTCGCACGGATCCTTGCCCTGTTCTGCCTTGATGCAGCGGGTCGTCCAATCCTGGTGGGTTTCCTTCGCGTAATATTGCCCGACCTGCGGCCCGGCATCGGCATCGGCGGCCGGGGCTGCGGCCGGGGAGTCGGACGCCGGGGCATCGGTCGTCGCCGCGTCGGCGGCGGGCTCCGGAGCCTCGGCCGCAGGGGCCTCGGATGCTGCCGGTGCGTCTGCTGCCGGGGTCTCGGCGGCAGGGGTCTCTGCGGCAGGGGCCGGGGTGGCGGCGGGGGCGGTGCTGTCCTGCGCGAAGGCCGGGGCCGCGATCAGGGCAAGCGCGGCCAGAACTGCCTGCGAGGGTTTGATTGGCATGGTTGTTTCGTCCCTTTGCTCAATGCGTTCGGCGGGACTAGCATGTCCGCTTGCGTTTGTCAGGCCGCATCGGAAAAACCCACATTCACCATGGCTTGACCCGGATCGCGCCCGGTGGCGGCATTCCTGTCATCCGGGTGACACAGGGCGCTGTCATGAGGGTGGGGGCGAAATTCAAAGGGTCGTGGCGCGAACCACGACCCTGACGCCTGACGGCGAACCTCTCCCTGCCGGACTGGCCGGTCATCATTGATCTGCACGCTAGTCGCGGCGCCGTGATCCGTCAACTGTCCAGTTGTCAGGCGCCGATCACAAAAAAAGCCGCGCCCGAAGGCGCGGCAGTTCAACAGGGAGGAAGGTTCGCGCATCGACGACCGTGATGCCGAACGATTCCCATACTGGCATGAAGGACTTAAGATTGTATTGTCGCGGCGAACGGCGCTTCGGCGCGGCGCGCAACAGGCGGGGGACAGGTATGGCGGGTGTGGTGGACGACCAGGCGAATACGGTATTCGTGGGCGGCGGCGGTCCCGGCCATGCCAGTGCGCAGTCCCTGCTGCTGAAATACGCCAACCGCCACGGCCTGATCGCGGGCGCGACCGGCACCGGCAAGACCGTGACCCTGCAAACGCTGGCCGAAAGCCTGTCTCTGGCAGGGGTTCCGGTGTTTCTGTCCGACGTAAAGGGCGATCTGGCGGGCCTGTCGCGACCGGGTGCCGCAGATGGGCCGTTGCACGGGCCGTTTTCGGAACGCGCCGCGCAGATCGGTCTGGACCTGGACTATCAGGCCTTTCCCGTCACCTTCTGGGATGTCTGGGGCCAGGCTGGCCATCCGGTCCGCACCACGCCCGCAGATATGGGCCCGCTGCTGCTGTCGCGCCTGATGGGCCTGACCGATGCGCAGGAAGGGGTGATGAACATCGCCTTTCGCGTGGCCGATGAACAGGGGCTGGCGCTGCTGGATCTGAAGGACTTGCAGGCGATGCTGGTCTGGGTGGGCCAGAACGCCGCAGACCTGTCCCTGAAATACGGCAATGTCAGCCCGGCCAGCGTCGGGGCGATCCAGCGGGCGCTGCTGGTGCTGGAAAACCAGGGCGGCGACCGGCTGTTCGGTGAACCGGCGCTGGAGCTGTCCGACATCATCCGGCAGGATGCGTCGGGCAAGGGGATGATCAACATCCTGGCCGCCGACCGGCTGATGCAGTCGCCGCGTCTGTATGCGACCTTTCTGCTGTGGCTGCTGTCCGAACTGTTCGAGCAGCTGCCCGAGGTCGGCGACCCCGACCGCCCCCGCATCGCGTTTTTCTTCGACGAGGCGCATCTGCTGTTCGACGACGCGCCCAAGGCGCTGATCGACAAGGTGGAACAGGTCGCGCGCCTGATCCGGTCCAAGGGCGTCAGCGTCTGGTTCATCAGCCAGAACCCGGCCGACATTCCCGACGCGGTGCTGGGCCAACTGGGCAACCGCATCCAGCACGCGTTGCGGGCCTTTACCGCCAAGGACCAGAAGGCGCTGCGGATGGCGGCCGAAAACTATCGCGCCAATCCCGATTTCGACACCGCCCAGGCGATCCAGCAGGTCGGCACGGGCGAGGCGGTCACATCGCTTCTGGAAGCCAAGGGCGTGCCGGGCATCGCGCAGCGCACGCTGATCCGTCCGCCCTTCAGCCGGATCGGCCCTGTCAACGACGCCGAACGGGCGCAGGTGATGGACGCCTCGCCCATGGCGCTGAAATACGGGCAGGCCCTGGACCGCGAATCCGCGCACGAGATCCTGGCGCGACGCGCGGCCGAGGCTGCGAAGGCCAGCGAGACCGACGCCCTGTTCGACATGACCCGCAGCGAATACCGCAACGCCAGGCGGTATCAGCCGCGCGCGGAGGCGGGCGAACAGGGCGAGGGCGGGCGTCCGGCGCGGGGCCGGGCATCCCGCAGCGATTCGATCGTGGAAACCTTCGGCAAAAGCCTGGCGCGGCAGCTTGGCACCAAGTCGGGCCAGGCCATCGTCAGGGGTGTGCTGGGATCGCTGTTCCGGGGGCGCTGATCGCGGCGCCAATCTGCGCCAGCATCGCCGCGCCGATTCGCGCGCCGGTCCTGACCGGGATCGGCGCGCTCGCCACCGCCGCGCGCATTTCGGCCAGGATGGCGATCATCAGCAGGATGTGACGGTGCATGTCGTAATCCGCCGCGCGTTGCAGCCGGGCATCGTTCAGCAGCGCCTCCTCGGCGCGCAGGCGGGGCAGGGCGGCGCCGAGGGCCGGGGTGTGATCCAGGCGCAGCAGGCGCTTCAGGTCGCGGTCCCGGCGCCAGCCCGACTGCCCCTCGCGCGCGGCCCGGATCAGGATGCGCGGCCGGCGCAGCGGCTCGGCCGCGATGTGGGGACGGAAGGCGATCACGTTCGGCATGTAGCTCATTTTGAACTGTCCCATTCAGGTTGGTGGGACCACCTTCACACAACCTTAACGGGTGTTGCTTCCCCGTTTGTCGCACCGTGCGCTGAGGCAACGTATCTTTAGGGTTTGTTAGCGAATGTTGCGGCTAGCTGCTGATATCAGCCGTTCATTAACCACGTTTAACGCAACCCAAGGTAGTTAGTTCGCCTCTGCTGCCGAGGATGACAAGGGACCAGACATGACGCTTTT
Organism: Paracoccus haematequi; assembly: GCF_900631945.1. Lineage (GTDB taxonomy): Bacteria > Pseudomonadota > Alphaproteobacteria > Rhodobacterales > Rhodobacteraceae > Paracoccus > Paracoccus haematequi_A. Next base: position 8,502 of record NZ_UZWE01000040.1, on the reverse strand, counting down.
GACCGGTGATTTCGCCATCGACCGCCTTCCCGCGGAGCACCGTTCCCTGACCCAGGCCCTGGGCAAGCCTGCCGACGATCTGCCAGACGACGCCCGCCTGTATCTTCGCCATGTCGAAGAAGGCCAGTCGATCCGCGCCCTGGCGCGGTCCGAAGGGTGTCACGCCTCGACCATCCTGCGCCGCATCCGCCGGTTCGAGGCGCGGCGCGACGACCCGCTGGTCGACGGCGCCCTGACCGAGGTCGCGGATCGCCCCCGGCAACTGGACGAACGCCAGGTTCTGCGCGTCCTGCGCCGGTTGGCCGAACCGGGCGCCGTTCTGGTGACGGCCGAGGGCATGGACAAGGCCATCGTCAGCCGCGACGACATCAGGACCGCCGTCCTGGACCGTTGGGTAGCCGAGGTGATGGCGCTTCGCGGCTGGGTCGTGCCGTCGGCCACGCCGGGCAGGGTCCAGCGTTACGCCATCGCCCCGGCCGGGCGCGATGCCCTGCGCGGGATGCTGCGGTCCCCCCGGCAGCGCAAGGCGGTGCCCGGTCCCGGCGATTTCACCGACGCCAGCCCGGTCGCCCATGACAACGGCCCCGGCATGGCCGAGGCCTCCGCCGGCTTCGATCATGCCGACCGCCACCGGGTCTGGGAAAAGCGCGTCATCGAAGACCCCGAGGACGGCCGCCGCCGCCGCACCCGCGTCAACATCGCCGAAAGCCCGCTGCTGCTGCTGGCCCGGCGCCGCGACGGCGCGGGCAAGCCCTTCCTGTCGCCCGGTCTGGTCGCGGCAGGCGAACGGCTGCGCGAGGATTTTGAACTGGCCCAGATGGGTCCGCGCGTCACCCAGAACTGGACGGGGTTCATGACCTCGGGCATCGATGTCAGCCGCAGCGGGGGCGGCTATCGGGGCGGGTCCGAATCCGCGCGGGACCGGGTGGCCATGGCGCTGCGCGACCTTGGCCCCGGCATGGGCGATATCGTGCTGCGCGTCTGCTGCTTCCTGGAGGGGATCGAACTTACCGAACGCCGCCTGGGCTGGTCGGCCCGGTCGGGCAAGATCGTGCTGCGTCTGGCCCTTATGCGCCTGGAGCGCCATTATCAGGAGACCTACGGCAGCGGCTCCCGCCTGATCGGCTAGGGTAATCGTGAAAAAAGGGGCGCCAGGCACCCCTTTTTCCAAACCGAAACTCGTCAATCTTCACGAAACAGTCACTCGTTATGCAAGGCCGTCATTCCGCGGCGACTGCCTTGGCGGCCTTTTCTGCCCGTGCGGCGCGGATACCCGCGCCATAGGCCGGGCTGATGCAGTCGAAATGGACCAGCGCGCGTTCGATCACATCCTCGTCCGCGCCTTCCATGGCAGCGGCGATGTTCTTGTACAGCCGCCCGCGTTCCTCATCGTTCAGCACCCGGTCATGCAGCGCGCGGGGCTGTTCGTAATCGTCGATCAACTGGCGATGCGGCTGGCGCGCGGCCACGCCGGACAGGCGCAGCGGCGGTTCGGCAAAGGACGGATCCTCGACCGCGCCGCCCCGGCTGTTCGGCTCGTAATAGGCGTCCGTGCTGCCCGTCACCTGCCCGAAGAAATTCATCTGCCCGTCCTTGTGATAGTGATGGACTGGGCATTTCGGCGCGTTCACCGGCAGGTGTTCGTAATGCGTCCCCAGCCGATAGCGATGCGCGTCGGCATAGCTGAAGACGCGGGCCTGCAACATCTTGTCGGGGCTATAGCCGATGCCGCGCACCTTGTTCGACGGGCTGAAGGCCGCCTGTTCGATCTGCGCGAAATAGTTGTCGGCGTTCCGGTTCAGCTCGAACTCGCCCACCTCGATCAGCGGATAGTCCGCGTGCGGCCAGACCTTGGTGAGGTCGAAGGGATCATAGGGGGTCTTTTCCGCATCAAGCTCGGGCATGATCTGGACATACATCGTCCAGCGGGGGAATTCGCCCCGCTCGATCTTGCCGAACAGCGCCTCTTGATAGCCTTCGCGGGTGTGGCCGATGATCTCGGCCGCCTGGCCGTTGGTATAGAAGCGGTGGCCCTGCCGGGTCTTGAAGTGGAACTTGACCCAGAAGCGTTCGCCGTCCTTGTTCCAGAAGGAGTAAGTGTGGCTGCCGAAACCGTCCATGAAGGTCGGATCCTGCGGCAGGCCCCGATCCGACATCAGGATCGTCACCTGGTGCAGCGATTCGGGCACCTGGCCCCAGAAATCCCACATCGCCGTCGGGCTGCGCAGGTTGGTGCGGGGATGGCGTTTCTGGGTGTGGATGAAGTCGGGGAACTTCAGCGGGTCGCGCACGAAGAACACGGGCGTGTTGTTGCCGACCAGATCCCAGTTGCCTTCATCGGTATAGAATTTCAGCGCGAACCCACGCACGTCGCGTTCATGATCCGCGGCGCCCATTTCTCCGGCCACGGTGGAAAACCGCGCCAGCATCGGGGTGGTCTTGCCGACCGCGCCGAAGATCGAGGCGCAGCTATACTGCGTGATGTCCTGCGTCACGGTGAAGGTGCCGAAGGCGCCCCAGCCCTTGGCGTGCACTACACGTTCGGGGATCCGTTCGCGGTTCTGATGCGCCAGCTTTTCCAGAAGCTGATAGTCCTGCATCAGCACCGGGCCGCGATCGCCCGCGGTCTCGCTGTGCTGGTTCGAGGCGATTGGCGCGCCCGCCGTCGTGGTCATCCGGGGGGGGCGGGGGGTGTCCTGGCTCATGTCCCAACTCCTTGATGTGGCTTGCTTGTGTCTGACATGGCCAGAAGATAATTAGAAATCGGATAATTCGATTGAGGCGATAAGGTATTCTGATGAACATCACCCTGCGCCAGCTGCGCTATTTCCTGGCCCTGGCGCGAGAAGCCCATTTCACCCGCGCCGCCGAGGCGATGCATGTCACCCAACCCGCCCTGTCGATGCAGATCCGCGCGCTGGAGGAGGAGGTCGGCAGCCCCCTTGTCGAACGCACGCCGTCGGGCGTGGTGCTGACTCCGCAGGGGCGCGCCCTGGAAAGCCATGCCCGTCAGGTCATGGCGGCAATGGCCGGGCTGGAACAGGCGATGCGCCAGCCGGGGCAGGGCGGGCGGCTGATGCTGGGCATGATCCCGACCGTCGCGCCCTATCTGCTGCCGCAGGCTTTGCCGATCCTGCGCGCCCGCGACCTCAGCCGCGACCTGCATCTGAGAGAGGCGCAGACCGACCGGCTGGTCGAGGAACTGGCCCAAGGCCGGCTGGACGTGGCGGTGGTGGCGACCCCGCCCGAATCCGACGACCTGCTGGCCGTGCCGCTGTTCACCGACCATTTCCTGCTGGCCGGCAGCCAGGACCGCATCGCCCGCCTGGGCCGGTCGCGACCCGAGCCGCGCGACCTGGATCCCGGCCAGTTGCTGCTGCTGGACGAAGGGCATTGCCTGGGCGACCAAGCGCTTGAGGTCTGCGGTCTGCACCGCCGCAGCGCCCGGCTGGATCTGGGCGCGGCGTCGCTGTCCACCCTGTGCAGGCTGGCGGCGCAGGGCATGGGCCTGACATTCCTGCCGCAACTTGCCGTCCGTCAGGAATGCGCGGCCGCGCCCGGCCTGGCGGTCGTGCCCTTTCCCGATCCGCAGCCGTGCCGCGAAATCCTGCTGCTGCGCCGCGCCTCGACCCCGGCGGGGGGGTGGTTCGACGAACTGGCGGGCGTGCTGACCGAGACGGGCGAGAGGGTGATGGCAGAAGGGTGCTAAGCGCCGCCGTAAAAAAGGCCGCCCTTTCGGACGGCCTTCAAGGAGTCACGCCTCTTGGGCGACTTTCGCGGTCTGCAACCACTCCAGCACCGATTCCGGCGAGGTGGCGCCATAGGGATCTTCGGGGCAGTCGTCGCAGCGGCCGGGTTCCTCGAACCAGGCTTCGATCACCCCGTCGTTGACGACGGCGGCATAGCGCCAGGACCGCGCGCCGAAGCCCAGGTTGTCCTTGCGCACCAGCATCCCGACCTTGTCGGTGAATTCTCCCGATCCGTCCGGGATGACGGTCACGTTCTTCAGATTCTGCGCCTTGGCCCACTGGTTCATGACGAAGCTGTCGTTGACCGACAGGCAATAGATCGCGTCGATGCCCAGGGCCTGCATCTGCCCGAAGGCCTTTTCGAAGCCCGGCAGCTGATAGGTCGAGCAGGTCGGCGTGAAGGCGCCCGGCAGCGAGAACAGCACCACGCGCTTGCCCGCGAAATAGTCGTCGGTCGTCATGTCCTGCCAGCGGAACGGGTTCGGACCACCGACGGATTCGTCGCGCACGCGGGTGCGGAAGGTCACGAGGGGCAGCTTGTCTCCGGCTTTCATGTTCAGCTCCTGTCATCTTGGGCGCGGGGTCGGTCCGGCGCCCTGCTTCCTCCCCCTGTCCGGCAAACTATCGCCGCAGCGCGGCAAAGGCAACGCCGCATGGCAGCATCATTGGAACCGAATCCGTCCTTTCAGCCTTGCTAAGCGACGCCATCTCATCAGGAATCTGCCATGCAGGACATTGCCGCCCTTATCCAGCAGCCCGAAGCCTGGATCGCGCTTGCGACCCTTATGGTGATGGAGATCGTGCTGGGCATCGACAACCTGCTGTTCATCTCGATCCTGTCGAACAAGCTGCCCGAGGGGCAGCGCGAACGCGCCCGCAAGATCGGCATCGGGCTGGCCCTGATCCTGCGTCTGGCTCTGCTGGCGACGGTCGCCTGGATCGTGCAGCTGACTCAGCCGGTCGCCACCATTCTGGGCAACGAGTTTTCGTGGAAGGACATCATCCTGATCGCCGGGGGCCTGTTCCTGGTCTGGAAGGCGACCAAGGAAATTCACCACCACGTCGATCCCTCGGACCACGAGGACACGATGGTCGGCGCCGCAAGCGTCACCTTCGGCGGCGTCATCGCGCAGATTCTGATGCTGGATCTGGTGTTTTCGATCGACAGCATCATCACCGCCGTCGGCATGACGCCGCATGTCGAGATCATGGTGGTGGCCGTCGTGACCGCCGTCGCCGTGATGCTGCTGGCCGCCAATCCGCTGGCGACCTTCATCGGCCAGAACCCCACCATCGTGATCCTGGCGCTGTCCTTCCTGCTGCTGATCGGCACGACGCTGATCGCCGAGGGCTTCGGGGTCGACGTGCCCAAAGGCTATATCTATGCCGCGATGGCGTTCTCGGCCCTGGTCGAGGGGCTGAACATGTGGGCACGAAACGCGCGGCTGCGCAGGGAAAACGCGGCGCGTTGAGACGCGTCGGGATGGAAGCCGCAAAAGATGGGGCCGCGAAAGCGGCCCTTGTCATGTGGAAGGGAAAGGCTGGTACCCGAGGTCGGACTCGAACCGACATGCCTTGCGGCGGCGGATTTTGAATCCGGTGAATGCCAGTTTTAACAACCCCGCAAGAGTCTGCGTAGCCAATAAACCCATTGCAATTGCTGGTGTTCTGAGCCCTTTTAATCCGCTGTAAGCCAGAGAGAAGCCGAACTCCCTTGTCTACATTCTGGCTACACGACAGCGGGGAAGCGGAAAATGGACCTGACGAAGAAAGCGATTGATGCCTTGCCGTACCCTGGTACCGGACAGGCTTTCTACTGGTTTGACAGCCCCAAGGGCTTTGGGCTGCGCGTCACACCCACAGCGAAAACCTTCATCTATGAGGGCCGGGTACGTGGCACGAACGCCAAGCGGCGGGTCAGCCTAGGTGCGGTTGACCGGTACTCGGACCTGAAGAAAGCCCGCGCAGATGCAACCAAGGTATCTGGCAAGATGAATGACGGCATCGATCCGAGTGCCGAGAAGGTCCGCCAGAAGGCTGAAGCGATTACACTGCAAGAGGCGATGACGCGCTACATCGACGCGCCGAAGAAAAAGGGTGCGGGCTACGGATCCGGCATCAAGACGAAGAAAGCCCGAACGAAGCGCGACATTGAAACCGTGATGAACCGGCACTTTTCCGACTGGATGAAAAAGCCCGCAGCCGGGATCACTGGCGAAATGGTGGCAAAGCGCCAACGTGAGATTGCCGAAACTGCACCAACGCAAGCGAACCTTGCGATGCGCTACCTGCGCGCGACGCTGAACCATGTGAACCCGCGAAATGCGCCGATCTTCAGTGTGAATCCTGTTGAGAAGTTGCGAGAGGATGGCCTTTGGGCTGACACGAAGCGCAAGACGGGACGGATCAAGCGCGACAGTTTGCCCGAATGGGTTCAGGCAGTCGAAACGGGCTTGGTTGGTTTGAAGTACGAACATGAACATCGGGACGCACTTCTGTTCTTGTTATTGACCGGCGCGCGCTTGGCTGAAGTATTTGGCAATGAGAAGGATGGCTATCCACCCTTGCGTTGGCGCGATGTGGATTTCAACGCTCGGACCATTACGTTTCGAGATACCAAGAACCGTACCGATCATGAACTGCCGATGGGTGAACGGTTGACCGAGATCCTGAACGCACGGAAAGAAGTTGCGGGCAAGGAATTCGTATTCAGCCGGTCGAACGGTGAGATTGTGACGGACGATCTACGCAGCGCATTCGCCCGTATCGAAAAGGTAACCGGCATCCGGGCAACGGCGCATGACTTGCGCAGAACGTTCGCCAGCGTAGCCGAAAGCCAGGACATATCGATTTTTAAGCTGAAACGGCTGTTGAACCATATTAGCGGCGACAAGAACGATGTGACGGTTGGCTACGTTGGCGATATTTCAACGGACGATCTGCGAGAACCCATGCAGCGAATTGAAGACTTCATGCTGCGTCCCGTTGTGGCGGAACAAGCAGCGTGAATGCGTCCTATGACAGTGCGTTCGGTGATGCCGTGCGGAGGGCTGCAACCGGCTTGCGCACCGCAGCGGGTATTGACCCCGAGATAGCCGCCGCACCCTTGGCGGCTATCCTTCGCAGCGGCCGTGCGCTTGACCTGGACGGGCTGGAACTGTTGGCGCGGCTGGTGACAGGCAATCTGCGCAAGGTGCGCCAGCCGGTCGGGGAAACTATCATGGCCCATGCGGTACGCCGCGCAGGGACCGCATGGCGGCACGGCAAGCGGGATGACCCCGCTATCACCGGCGCGGCACTCGCAGCGGCCCTACGCGGGGATCCTGCGCGCCTTGGACCGGGGGAACGCGCCTTGCTGGCCGATCTGGTGACAGGCGAGTGGCGGCGGGGCGAGAACCGGCCAAGCAAAGGGGCAGGGAACAGGCATGTTGCGGCGGTCGTTGAGGCGTTTCGAAATAGAGTTTCAATCGGAACAGCCCGAAAAGTAGCATTGGCAGATACTGCTAACCAATTCTCATTAACTGAACGAACGGTTGAAACATATCTCGCCATGACCGCCGAACAAGAGCGGGCGTCGGATTTGTGATCCGCTGATCTAACTGCGGAAATCTTCGTTTAATCAAAGCCGAAAAAGGTATATGGCGAAGTAGCCTGCGTTGCTGTAGCCAGATTGTAGCCCAAACCAGAAATTCTGACCCCTTTTCTTCATTGCGAACCATCTAGCCAATTATCCTGCATAAGCCCTATGTGTCATTCAAGAGCCAAGCCTAGACACAAGGACATATCCCATGCAGCAAACCATTCCACTTCCCGCTTTGATGAAGCCTGAACAGGCGGCTGAATATCTAGGTGTTAGCCCGCAGAAGCTAGAACGAGATCGCTACTGCGAAAAGCGAATTCCATACGTAAAAATGGGACGGCATGTGCGCTATCGTGCAACCGATTTGATTGCATACGTGAACGGAAACGTTGTGAATGGTGATGGGTAATTAATAAGCCGCCCCGATCTAATTGGATCGGGGCGGCTTCGTTTTTTGGAATTCGATCCCCCGGCCAACCCCTTGGCCCAAGGTATCTATAAGATGGGGCGGTGCGAATAAAATAGCAAGGGGTATATTGACGGGGCGTGGGGATCGATCCTAATATGGGCATACCGTTTGTGCGTTTGAGAAAGCCGAGGCGGGCGCTACTTACCCTTTATTAAAGGGTCTGCCGCCCGGCGCTTCCCAAAAACATAGCGGTCGCGGGTTGAATAGGTGGATGCCGTTTGACGCAACCCGAACTGTGCGGGTGGATGCCCTAGAACAGCATCGCGAGAGGTTAGCGCCTCTTTTCATCAAACCGCACAATTGGAATCTTCCAAATGGACAATGGTACTAAAGCGCCCACTTTGGGCGAACAGCCGAATTGCGACTTCCAACAAGCACAGGCGTGGTATGATACCCTTGGCGGTGGCGTCTTCAATTGGCGTTTCATCCACGACAAAGACAAGGCAACACCAGCGATCAAGCGTCGGGGAACGCTTGCCGATATTTTCCAAGAAGCGAACCATTGGAACGCGGCGGGATACGGCATCTTTGCGACCGTCAACGAAATGGACGGCACGGGATACGATGCGAACGGCCGGCCGATCCAAGGGCAATCAGGCGACACGCTAGGGTCTGTGGGGATTCATCGTGAGTTGATAACGGCGGCAGCGAGGTAGATCATTGCTTCAAAGCTCCGGTCGGTCTTGCAAGCACGCATGGCGATG
>NZ_UZWE01000013.1 GCF_900631945.1 Paracoccus haematequi | reverse complement strand
GACATAGGCCAGGTTGCTTTCGGCCCCGCCCGCCCGGCGCCCGGGGCCCCGGGGCCGCGGGGGGGGGGGGGGGGGGGGGGGGGGGGGGGGGGGGGGGCGCGGGCGCGCGGCCGGGGGCGGTTGGGGGGGGGGGGGGGACCCTCCCACTGGGGGGGGGGCCGGGGAATCCCCCGGTTCAGGCATGGGCGCGGAAGGTGGCGTCCAGCCGCGCGGCCTCGTCCGCCAGCCCGTAGGGGGCGTTCAGCACCCACATGCCCGATCCGATCATCGAATGGCCGGGGCGGGCCGGGGGGAAGGACACCTGGGACCGAAGGGCGTCGGGATGGGCGGCGGTCAAGGCCTCCAGCATCGGCGCATGGCGGTTGTCGGTCAGAATGGGATACCACAGCGCGATGACCCCGACGTTCCATTTGCGCGCGATCAGTCCGATCTGGCGGGGGATGGCGGCGTAATCCGCCTTCACTTCGTAACTGGGGTCGATCAGGATCATCCCGCGTCGGGGCGTGGGCGGGCAGACGGCCTGCGCCATCTGGAATCCGTCTTGGCGATGCAGGGCGGCAAAGCCCGCCACTTGGGTCAGGGCGTCGTATTCGGCGGGGTGAAGCTCGGCCAGGTGGGCGGAATCACCCCGGCGCAGGAAATGCGCGGCGATCAGCGGCGATCCGGGATAGGCCAGCGGGCCATGGCTGCGGCGGACCTGCGTCAGGGCGCGCAGCAGCGGGTGGTCCGGGGGCAGCCATTCTTGCGCCTCGGCCCGCTGGATGCCGGCGCGTGCCTCGCCGGTCTTGGTGGCCTCGGCCCCGTCCAGCCGATAAAGGCCACGACCGGCATGGGTTTCCAGATAGGACAGCGGCTTGTCCTTGCGCGTCAGGTAATCCAGCGCGGCGGCCAGCAGCGCGTGCTTGTGCAGGTCGGCCAGGTTTCCCGCATGATAGGCGTGTTGATAGCTCAGCATGTCGCGCCCTTAGCCCGCGCGGTCTTGCGGGGAAAGCCTTATATCGCCTTGCACGGGCCGATGCGGCTTTCTGAAACGAAAAGCGGCGGCGCCCAGGGAGGAGGAGGGGCGCCGCCGCGGAACGCTGGCCCAGGGAGAAGGGAGGGGCCGCGTTTGGGGTGCGGCACGGCCAGGGAGGAGGAGGGCCGTCGCCGCCAACGATCGGACCAATGGGAGGAGGGGTCCGTCGCATCCGGGTGCCGCGAATGGGGCGGCTATGGGGTGCGGGTCAGCCGGGGAGGAGAGGCTTCGCCGCAGACGGCGCGCCCGAGGGAGGAGGAGAGGGCGGGCCGTGTCTGGTGCCGCGATCAGGGCGGCTATGTCAGGTTGCGGCGACCCCAGGGAGGAGGAAGGGGCCGCCGCCTGTCGCTGGAACCCTGGGGGAGGAGAACGGGTTCCGGCGCTGTCTTTGGGCGGCATCCTCGGGGTGGGAGGAGAGAGGATGCCGCCGTTTCCGTGCCCCAGGGAGGAGAGGGGGCCGGAAAATTCCGTCGTTATTTCGTGCCCCAGGCCGCTTCGTGGGCCAGGCGACCGATCATCGCGCGGTTGATGCCCAGATCGGCCAGGTCGCGGTTGGTCAGCACGTTCAGTTCGCGGACCGTCTGGCGATAGATCGCACGGCGGGCGCGGTTTTCCTGCATGTGCTGGATCGCAGCCATCAAACGACCGGCGAAGCCAGTGGCGGCGGCGGCGTTGTGGGTGTGTGCGATGGCAGCCATGGTGTATCCTTTCAGCGTCTCTTGCGTCTGCGCCCTGCCCGGATGGCCCGGCGCCGTTTCGATGCACCCAAGATGGCGCTAATGCTGCGACTGCACAATGGATCATTGGGGAATGCTGCCATGCAGCAATCGCATGACTGGCGCGTCAACCACCCGCAAGGCCGTTCATATTTATGACGGAAATGTAACAATCCAGGTGCGTTAGCGTTCACGCCGCGCCGCAAAAACATGCGAATTCGGAGGTGCGACGGTCATCTTGCCGCATATTGCGGCGGGTGGTTGATGCCGCAGCCGGTGTGGACCATGGTTGCGTTAATCTTTCAAACAGGTCCTGACATGTCCGTGAACCGCGAAGCTGCCCTTAGGGAAATCTCTGATATCGTTCTGCCGGACGGCCGGACGCTGGAAAAAGCCGATCTGGTGCGGGCGTTTTCGGTCGATGGCGACACGGTGAGATTCGTGCTGGAGGTCGCGGATGCCGGTGTGGCCCGCAGCCTCGCCCCCGTCGAGGCCGAAGCCAAGCGCCGCCTGGAGGCCCTGCCGGGCGTGGCAAAGGTCCAGATCGTCATGACCGCCCCCGCGAGCAAGGCGGCCCCCACCCAGCCGGTGCGCAGTTCGGGCGCCGCGCCCTCGTTGCAGATCGGTCGCCATCCGACCGGGCAGGGCGGGCCGCAGCCTATTCCCGGCGTCAAAAGCATCATCGCCATCGGGTCGGGCAAGGGCGGCGTCGGCAAGTCGACCGTGACCTCGAACCTGGCGGTGGCGCTGGCGCGCGCCGGGCGCCGGGTCGGGCTGCTGGACGCCGACATCTATGGTCCCTCGCAGCCGCGCATGATGGGCGTGTCGGGCCGTCCCGCCAGCCCCGACGGCCAGCATATCGAGCCGTTGCAGGCCCATGGCGTCACCGTCATGTCCATCGGCCTGATGCTGAAGGAGGGCGAGGCCGTGGTCTGGCGCGGCCCGATGCTGATGGGCGCGATGCAGCAGATGCTGCAACAGGTGAACTGGGGCGAATTGGACGTGCTGCTGATCGACCTGCCGCCGGGCACCGGCGACGTGCAGTTGAGCCTGTGCCAGAAGGCGGCGGTGACAGGGGCGATCATCGTCTCGACCCCGCAGGACGTGGCGCTGCTGGATGCCCGGCGCGCCATCGACATGTTCAACAAGCTGAAAGCCCCGGTCCTGGGCCTGGTCGAGAACATGTCCACCTATGTCTGCCCGAACTGCGGCCACGAAGCGCATCTGTTCGGCCATGGCGGCGTCGCGGCCGAGGCCCGCGCCCTTGGCCTGCCCTTCCTGGGAGAGCTGCCGCTGGAACTGGACGTGCGCCTGGCGGGCGATTCGGGGCGGCCGGTGGCCCTGGGGGACGGGGCGACGGCCCAGGCCTATGCGCGGCTGGCGGATCGGCTGGTCGGGGACGGCCTGGCCTGATTCCCTCGGTCCTGGGAAAACGCGGGAATAGGCAGGGAAGCCTTCGCCCCCGCGTTGCCCAAAGGGATCACGACGCCGTGACGGCCCGTGAAGCGCATTGGCCGCATTTCTGCTTTTTTGTGGATAAGTCGCAACAGGTCCGGGCGGGCGGCGGCCAGGGTCGGCTGTGGATCAGCGTCTATATCAAATATTAATCATCGATATCTTGGGGGGAATCGAGGCCTTGAACCCAAGGAATTGGGTTTCAAGATGATTCGGTGACGGTTTGCCACAGGTCGCGGCATTTCGCTGTTCGCGGTTTGGCTTCCTCACCGGGCGCAGAATTCCGTTGCTTCCCATAAATTCCCATGCCACAACCTGATCACGAAGACGGGCAGTAAAGGGGCGACCAAGACCCCAAAAGGCGAAGCAGGCTTTCATACAGGCGTCCGTTTTCCAACAAGCCGTCCGCAGGCGCGAGCAGCACCTCCCCCAGGTGGCGCCTGACAAGGACGGACCCCGAAAAACGGGGAAAGACCGTGGGAACGAGGGCGGCGGATCGGGCAGTGGCAGCAGCCCGGTCCGCCCTTTCTTTTCACGCGGACGGAAAGGCTGGGCAGTGAGGCAGGGCCAAGGTGGCGCGGAAGTTCAGAGGCACTGAATCCGTCAAGGTCGATGGCAAGGGTCGGATGTCGATCCCGGCCCGGCTGCGCCGCGTCTTCGATGCCGGCGATCCCGGTTTCGCCACCGCCAACACCGGCCGCACGCAACTGGTCGCCGTCTATGGGCCCGACTGGTGGAACTGGATCGAGCTTTACACCATCGAGGCCATCGAGGAGATCGACGAGCAGATCGACAAGCTGACGCGCGGGTCGCCCGAACGGCGCTGGCTGGAAATGCTGATGAACGGTCAGTCCACCGATCTGGAAATCGACCGCGAGGGCCGTCTGGTCCTGCCGCAGAAGCTGCGCGAGAAGCTGGGCTTCACCGAGGGCGCCGAGACGATCTTCGAATCGCGCGGCGACTATATCCAGGTCTATCACCCCGATACGCGTCCCAAGGATGTCGCCGCGCTGGAGGATTTCACCGCCCGTCACGGCCCGGATTTCGACCCGCGGTCCTTCCTCGACCAGGTGGACGAGGGCTGAGCAATGGCCGAATCGCATGTGCCCGTCCTTCTGAACCCCCTGCTGCGGGCGGTCGCGCCTGTCGCCGGTGTCTGGCTGGACGGCACCTTCGGGGCGGGCGGATATGCGCGCGGGCTGCTGGCGGCCGGGGCCGGCCGGGTGATCGGCGTGGACCGGGATCCGCTGGTCTTCGACATGGCCGCCGGATGGGCGGGCGAATACGGCGACCGGCTGCGGCTGGTCGCGGGCACGTTTTCCGATCTGGATTCGCTGGCCGGCGAGCCGCTGGACGGGGTGGTGCTGGATCTGGGCGTCAGCTCGATGCAGCTTGACCTGGCTGACCGTGGCTTTTCCTTCCTGCGCGACGGCCCGCTGGACATGCGGATGGAACAGGCGGGACCATCGGCCGCCGATCTGCTGAACGGCGCCGACGAATCGGTGATCGCCGACGTGCTGTATCACTATGGCGAGGAACGCGCCGCCCGCCGCATTGCCCGCGCCATCGTCGCCGCGCGGCCGCTGACCCGGACGGCCGAATTGGCCGAGGTCGTGGCATCCTGCCTGCCGCGCCCCAAGCCGGGCCAAAGCCATCCCGCCACCCGCAGCTTCCAGGCGGTCCGCATCTGGGTGAACGACGAGTTCCGCCAACTGGTCGAGGGGCTGTCGGCCGCCGAACGCGCCCTGAAGCCCGGCGGCAAGCTGGCCGTGGTCAGCTTCCATTCGCTGGAAGACCGGATCGTCAAGCGATTCATGCAGGCGCGATCGAACAGCGCGGGCGGGGGCAGCCGCTATGCGCCCGTGCAGGACATGACGCCCCCCGCCTTCACGATGCCCTTCCGCCGCGCCATCGGTCCCGATCCCGACGAGGAATCCGCGAACCCCCGCGCCCGGTCCGCCCTGCTGCGCGTGGCGATTCGCACCGACGCGCCCGCAGGGGCGGTGGATGCCGATGCGCTGGCGATGCCGCGCCTGCCGAAAGGGGGGCACTGATGCGCCCGCTGACCTTCCTGGCCTGCGCGCTGTTGGTGATGGGCCTGGCCTTCTGGGCCTATCGGGAAAACTACCGCACTCAGGCCGCGCTGGCCGACATGCGCCAGATCCAGCGCGAGATCGCGGGACTGCGCGAGGATCTGGGCGTGCTGCGCGCCGAATGGGCCTATCTGAACCGGCCCGAGCGGCTGCGCGAACTGGTCGATCTGAACTTCGACCGCCTGCAACTGGTCCCGCGCGAATCCGGGCAGGTGATGGGCCTGGGCCATATCGACTATCCCAAACCGCCCCCGCCCCCGGAAACGGCCCCCGAGACCGAAGCCACGCCCGGCGCCGACGCCGCCCCACAGGAGTGACCGTCATGATCCGCACCCCCCTGCGCCCCCTGGCCAAGATCCTCCGCGCCCGCGAGCGGGGCGAAAATCCCGACGATATAGAAGCCGAAGCCCGCCGCCAGCGGCACGAGGCCGTCCAGGACAAGGCCCGCCGCCGGGCCGAAGGGCGGCTGGCGCTGATGGCAAGCTGCTTCGTGCTGGCCTTCGGCGTCGTCGGGGTGCGCATGGGGACGCTGGCCTCCAGCGAACCGATCGAGCCGCAGAGCGAGGTGATGTCGGCCCAGATCGTGTCGCAGCGCGCCGACATCACCGACCGGCAGGGGCGGGTTCTGGCGACGAATCTGCTGACCCATTCGCTGTATGCCCATCCCCACCAGATGATCGATCCGGTGGGCGCCGCGAACGCGCTGGCGCGAATCTTTCCCGACCTGGACGCGGCCGAGCTGACGAAGGATTTCACCGGCAGCCGCAAGTTCATGTGGATCAAGCGCAAGATGTCGCCCGAACAGATGCAGGCGGTCCATGACATCGGCGAACCCGGCCTGCTGTTCGGTCCCCGAGAGATGCGCGTCTATCCCAACGGCCACATCGCCAGCCATATCCTGGGCGGATCGGGCTTCGGCAACGAGGGCGTGAACAGCGCCGAGGTTCTGGGCGTCGCGGGCGTCGAAAAGGCCTTCGACGGCTGGCTGCGCGATCCAGCCAATGACGGCGCGCCGTTGCAGTTGTCCATAGACCTGTCCGTGCAATCCGCGATGGAGCAGGTCCTGGCCTCGGGGATGGAGGTGATGAGCGCCAAGGGCGCGACCGGCATCCTGATGGAAATCCAGTCGGGCGAGATCCTGGCCATGGCCAGCCTGCCCGACTTCGATCCGAACGACCGCCCGCGCCCCTTGCTGAAGGGCGATCCGTCCGACAGCCCGCTGTTCAACCGCGCGGTGCAGGGGCAATACGAACTGGGTTCGACCTTCAAGATCTTCCCGGTCGCGCAGGCGCTGGATTTGCAGATCATCAATCCGAACAGCGGCATCAACACCACGACGCCGATGCGGATCGGCAAATACCGGATCAGCGATTTTTCGAACTATGGTCCGCAGCTGTCGGCGACGGATGTGATCGTGAAATCCTCGAACGTGGGAACGGTCAGGATCGCCCAGATGATCGGCGTGGACCGGCAAAAGGATTTCCTGCAAAAGCTGGGCTTCTTCGATCCGCTGCCGATCGAGATGGTCGAGGCGCCGACCGGCAAGCCGTTGGTGCCGACGCGCTGGCCCGCGGTGACCGCCGCCACCGTGTCCTTCGGCCACGGCCTTGCCGCCAGTCCGCTGCACCTGGCCGCCGCCTATGCGACCGTCGCCAACGGCGGCGTGAAGGTGACGCCGACGCTGATCCACGGCCGCACCCGGCCCCAGGGCGAACGGATTCTGTCCGAACGCGCCGCCCACCGCGCTGTGGACATGCTGCGCCAGGTCGTGACGCGCGGCACCGCAAGGCAGGCCGAGGTCGAGGGCTACGAGGTCGCGGGCAAGACAGGCACCGCCGACAAGCCTCGCCCCTCGGGCGGGTATTACGACAACAAGGTGGTGTCGACCTTCGCGTCGGTCTTTCCGGCAAGCGCGCCGAAATACGTGATGATCGTGACGCTGGACGAACCGTCCGTCACCGGGCCGGGCGGGGAAAGCCGCACGGCGGGGGCCACGGCCGCGCCGGTCGCCGCCGCCATCATCCGCCGCCTGGCGCCCTTGGTCGGGCTTGAACCCGTGACCGACGAAAACCTGCCGGTCATCGCCCCGCGCTTCGCGCCCCGTGTTGAATCGCAACCGGCCGATGAGCTAAAGCTCAGCGCAAATCAATGATGGGTGAGACGGTGCAGGGCAGAAAGACGCTGTCGCAGTTGGGGCTGCGGGCAAGGGACGGACGCGACCCGCAGATCACCGGGCTGTCGCTGGACAGCCGCACCGTGAAGCCCGGCCATCTGTTCGCGGCCCTTCCCGGATCGGCGCTGCATGGCGGGGAATTCATCCCCTATGCCCTGCGAATGGACGCCGCCGCCGTCCTGACCGACCGCGCGGGGGCCGAGATGGCGGCCGATGCCCTGTCCGGCTGGAACGGCGCCGTGGTGGTCGCCGAGGATCCGCGCGCCGCCCTGGCCGGCGCCGCCGCGCTGTGGTTCGAGGCGCAGCCCGATCATGTTGTGGCCGTCACCGGCACATCGGGCAAGACCAGCGTCGCCAGCTTTACCCGCCAGATCTGGCAGCATCTGGGTCGCAAGGCGATCAGCCTGGGCACGATGGGGGTCGAAGGCGACTATCAGGCCAAGCTGGCCCATACGACGCCCGACCCCCTGACCCTGCACCGCATTCTGGCCGAGGCCGCGGCGGCGGGTGTCACCCATGCCGCGATGGAGGCGTCCAGCCACGGCCTGGATCAGCGCCGCCTGGACGGCGTTCGCGTCGAGGCCGGGGCGTTCACCAATTTCAGCCAGGACCATCTGGATTATCACGCGGGCTTTGACGATTATTTCGCGGCCAAGGCGCTGCTGTTCAATCATATCCTGGAAGAGGGCGGTTCCGCTGTCATCAACGTGGACAGCGACCGGGGGCGGCAGATGGTCGACATCGCCACCGACCGGGGCCTGGCCGTCACCACCGTCGGCACGCGCGAGACGGCGATGCTGCGGATCCTGGGCCAGCGGTATGATGCGACCGGGCAGGATCTGCGATTCTCGGTCATGGGTCAGCCGCATATGGTCCGCCTGCCGCTGATCGGCGGATTCCAGGCGGAAAACGTGCTGGCGGCGATGGGGCTGGTTCTGGCGGCGGGCGATCCGGCCGATGCCGTCCTGCGCGCGCTGCCCGAGCTGCACACCGTGCGCGGGCGGATGCAGCTTGTCGCGCAGCGCGAAAACGGCGCCACGGTCTTTGTCGATTACGCCCACAAGCCGGGCGCGGTGATCGCCGCGCTTGGATCGCTGCGCCCGCATGTGATGGGCCGGATCGTCTGCGTGATCGGCGCGGGCGGCGACCGCGACCGGGGCAAGCGTTCGCTGATGGGGCAGGCGGCGCGCGACTTTGCCGATGTGGTGATCGTCACCGACGACAACCCCCGGACCGAGGATCCGGCAGCCATCCGCGCCGCAGTCATGGAAGGCGCAGGCCCCGAGGCTACCGAAATCCCCGACCGGGCCGAGGCGATCCTGCGCGGCGTCGATGCGCTGCTGCCGGGCGACGCGCTGCTGATCTGCGGCAAGGGTCACGAGACCGGCCAGATCATCGGCACCGACGTTTATCCCTTTGACGACGCCGAACAGGCCTCGGTCGCGGTCGCGGCACTGGACGGCAAGATATGACCCTGTGGACAGCCGAGGAAGCCGCCGCCGCGACGGGCGGGCGCGCGCAGGGCGACTGGACCGCGACGGGCGTCTCTATCGACACCCGCACGATCCGGGCGGGCGACCTGTTCGTGGCGCTGAAGGACGCGCGCGACGGCCATGATTTCGTGGCGCAGGCTCTGGACAAGGGCGCCGCCGCAGCCCTGGTCAGCCGCGTCCCCCAGGGCGTTTCGCCGACCGCGCCGCTGCTGATCGTGCCGGATGTTCTGGCGGCGCTGGAGTCGCTGGGCCGGGCGGGGCGCAGGCGCATGGCTGGCAAGGTCATCGCCATTACCGGATCTGTGGGCAAGACCTCGACCAAGGACATGGCGCGGGCGGCGCTGACGGGGCAGGGGCGCATCCATGCCGCCGAGGCCAGCTATAACAACCACTGGGGCGTGCCGCTGACCCTGGCGCGGATGCCCCGCCACACCGATTTCGCCATCATCGAGATCGGCATGAACCATCCGGGCGAAATCGCGCCCCTGTCGCGTCTGGCCCGTCCCCATGTGGCGATGATCACCACCGTCGCCGCCGCCCATCTGGAAGCGTTCGGAGCCATCGAGGGCATCGCCCGCGAAAAGGGCGCGATCTTCCAGGGGCTGGAACCCATCGGCCACGCCATCATCCCCGAGGATCTGCCGGTCACGCAGATCCTGCGCGATTGCGCCGACGAAGCGGGCGCCCTGGTCATGGGCTTTGGCCGCGACGGGCAGGCGAAGCTGGTGCAGGCCAAACCCGACAATGGCGCCTTGAAGTGCCGCGCGCGGATCGGCGGCGAAACGGTTGATTTCACGCTGCACACGACCGGCGCGCATTTCGCGATGAACGCGGTGGGCGTGCTGGCCGCGCTGGCCGCCGCCGGGGCGGATGTGAAGGAAGCGGGCCAGCGCCTGGGGGACTGGTTGCCCCCGAAAGGGCGCGGCGCGGTCGAGGATCTGGCGGGCCTGCGCCTGATCGACGACGCCTATAACGCCAACCCGACCTCTCTGTCGGCGGGACTTGCCACGCTGGCGGGATTGCAGGGCGGACGGCGCGTGGCGATCCTGGGCGACATGCTGGAACTGGGCGCGGACGAGATCGCGATGCATCGCGCGATGGCCGACGACCCCGCCATGGCCCAGGTCGATCTGGTCCACAGCGCCGGTCCCCGGATGCGCCACCTGCATGACGCCCTGCCCCCCGCCAGGCGCGGCGCCTGGGCCGAAAACGCGGCGGAACTGGCGGCGCGCGCCGCCGATCTGGTCAGGCCCGGCGATATCGTGCTGGTGAAGGGCTCCAAGTCCTCGAAGATTTCGACCGTCGTTGACGCCTTGCGGAAAACGGCGCAGACGCCCGTCTCTGAAACGAAAGAATAACCGATGCTCTATTGGCTAAGCAGCCTTTCCGAAGGGGGCGACCTCTTCAACCTGTTTCGCTATATCACCTTCCGGGCGGGCGCGGCCTTCTTCACGGCGCTGATCTTCGGTTTCATCTTCGGGCGTCCGCTGATCAACTATCTGCGCCGCGTCCAGAAAAAGGGCCAGCCGATCCGCGACGACGGCCCCGAGGGCCATTTCGTCAAGGCCGGCACCCCCACGATGGGCGGCATCCTGATCCTGTCGGCGCTGTTCTTTTCGACGCTTCTGTGGGCGCGGCTGGACAACGGCTATGTCTGGATCGTGCTGCTGGTGACGACGGGCTACGCCGCCATCGGCTTTGCCGACGATTATGCCAAGGTCAGCAAGCAGAACACCAAGGGCGTGTCCGGCAGGATTCGGATGCTGCTGGGGCTGGCCCTGGCCTTTGTGGCCTCGGCCTGGGCGATGTGGCTGCATCCGGCGGATCTGTCGGGGCAACTGGCCCTACCGGTCTTCAAGGACGCGCTGGTGAACCTGTGGCTGTTCTTCATCCCCTTCGGGATGCTGGTGATCGTCGGATCGGCCAATGCGGTGAACCTGACGGACGGGCTGGACGGGCTGGCGATCATGCCGGTGATGATCGCCGCCGGAACCCTGGGCGTGATCGCCTATACGGTGGGCCGGGTGGACTTCACCACCTATCTGGGCGTCCACCACGTCCCCGGCACGGGCGAGATCCTGATCTTCGTTTCGGCCCTGATCGGCGGCGGCCTGGGCTTTCTGTGGTACAACGCCCCCCCGGCGGCGGTCTTCATGGGCGACACCGGCTCGCTGGCCCTGGGCGGCGCATTGGGCGCCATCGCGGTGGTGACCAAGCACGAGATCGTGCTGGCCATCGTCGGCGGGCTGTTCGTGGTCGAGGCGCTGTCGGTCATCATCCAGGTCGCCTATTTCAAGCGCACCGGCCGCCGCGTCTTCCTGATGGCGCCGATCCACCACCATTTCGAGAAGAAAGGCTGGGGCGAAGCGCAGATCGTGATCCGCTTCTGGATCATCGCGCTGATCCTGGCGCTGATCGGGCTTGCGACGCTGAAATTGAGGTAGACGGCCATGAAGGATGATCAGCCGCTCCCTCTTTCGCGCGAAAAGGCGGCAGACGCGTATTTCAAATGTTGGGATGATGCAGCAGCTCGGCTTGTGCGCAGCGTGTTTCTATTGGGCGCGGGTCTCCTCGGGCTGCTTCTGTTTCCGATTTTGGTAAGGCCAGCACTGGAAGCCACGGTTGAACCAGCATCGCTTGCCGGATTCTACAAGTTTTCTACTTCTGTTGGGGTGGCGCTGATTTTCCTTGGGGGAATTTTAGGCAGCCTTTTGTGGGGCTTTGTTTTGCTTGCAGGTGCAGTCAATTCGGCGATACTAGGGCGTGTTGACGTTTGAGGATTTCCAAACTGATCGCTGGCTGATTCAAGGCTGCCAAATGGGAGGCAACCTTGATCCGCACGACGTTGACCGAC
>NZ_UZWE01000006.1 GCF_900631945.1 Paracoccus haematequi | reverse complement strand
AAGCGTTTCGGGATTAACCTGCGACATAGCCAGCTGCCTGAAAGTAGTTCCAGCACTCAGCGGGCGTGAACATTCCGCAGATGTCTCGGAGCGCGTCGAACAGTTCGGTAAAGGTGCGTGCGCCGACCTTGCGCAGATGCGCTTTGAGCTTCGAGAACGCCTGCTCGATGGGGTTCAGGTCTGGGGAGTATGGCGGCAGGTAGAGAAACCAACAGCCAGCCTGCTTGATGGCTTTGGCTGCCTCGACGTTCCGGTGTGTCGCGAGGTTGTCCAGGATGACAACAGTGCCGGGCATCAGTTCCGGCACCAGAACCTTTTCGACGTAGGCGGCGAAGGCAGGTCCGTCCATCGCGCCCTTGATGACCCAAGGGGCAATCAGGCCGTTCTGGGTCAGTCCTGCAATGAAGGTCTGGCTGTTCCAGTGTCCGAAGGGCGCGTCCATGGCGAGCCGCTCACCGCAGGGAGCGCGACCACGGAGGCGGGTAAGGTTCGTTTTGATGGACGTCTCATCAATGAACACAAGCCGTTCCGGCTGGCGCCGCATTGCAGGCAAGCGGCGCGTCAACCAATCGTGCCGGGCCTGCCTTACCCTTGCGCGGCCCCGTTCGCTGGCCACCAGCGATTTTTTTTATAGGTGAAGCCGAGCCGCGACAGCAGCGCGGCAATGGAGGAATGGTGAACTTCGACACCTTCCGCCATCGCTAGGGCGTCGCGCAGCTCGAAGAGCGTGATGTCAGGATCCTGGGTGACCAGTTCCTCGAACAACGCCTGATAGGGCGCGAGCTTGCCTCGCCCAAGAGGGCGGCCCTGAGGCGCGGGATGAGCGTGACCGCGTGTCCGGATCAACTGTGCCCACCGTGCGCCTGTTGCAGCTGACACCTTCAAGCGCATGGCTGCGGCACGGCCGCTCAGTCCCTCTTCAATATACCGCTGAAACCGCGTCCGAAGCGCATTCGGCAAAGGTGCTGACATGACTTATCCTCCCCGAACAAGAGGAGCACAAACTGGGTCTTGCAGGAATCCCTCTGCGATTCACGTTTTTACCGAAACGCTT
>NZ_UZWE01000020.1 GCF_900631945.1 Paracoccus haematequi | reverse complement strand
GGTGGCGCCCGCCGGGGTGACCAGGTCGAGCGCGGTATAGCTGGCGTCGCCCGCCATGAAGGCCGGGCGCGTGCCGCTGCAGAACACCTGCACGGGCGACGGCTCGCCCCAATCCAGGCTGTCGGCCGGGGTGTCGGGAGCGGCCGAGACCGCCTCGCGCAGGGTGACCAGCACCAGATCGCCGGGCACGGCGGTGCTGCCCTGGCCGACGACCTGGCGATCGGTCTGGTCGTAATGGATGCATTCGCCCATGTGGCAGCGGGCCAGATACGGCTCGGCCTGGGCGAGGGCGGCGGGTAGGGCGAAGGCGGCGGCAAGGAGGAAGGGCTTCATGGGTGTCTCCACAATCGAAAAAGGTCTTCGGGAAAGTCTTCGGAAAGGACGGGCGGGGGGATCAGTCGACGCAGCGGTCGGCATGGGCGAGGCAAAGATCCAGGGTGGCAGGCGCGTCGGGATCGAGATCCGCGCGCAGGGGACCCGGCTCCAGCGTGATCCCGGTGAGGCGCCAGACGCCCGGCGCCCCGGCCGGCGCCAGGGTGCCGGACAGCGTCCGCGCGCCGGTTTTCCCCTGGGCCTGCAGGCTGACCTCGTAGCGGGTCTCGCGGAAGAGCCCGCCATGCCGGGTCAGGGTGGCGGCAAGCGGCAGGTGGCAGACGAGCCGGCGCAGCGGCACCATGCCGCGCTGGCCCACGTCGAGAGCGGCGTCGCGCAGGCCGTCCTCCGCCTCGGCCTTCGCATAGAGGCGGGCACAGTGGGCCTCGCTATGCTGTTGCTGGAATGCTGCGGACAGCTCCTGGCATTGACGGTGCAGGCCGGCAAGCAGCGGCGCCTCCGGGTAGCGGGTGCAGTTGAGCAGCACCGCCGAGTCCACACTACCCGGTTCGAGGTCTGCATAGGCCGCCGCCAGGCGCTCGGCCTCCGTTGCCAGCACCCGGGCGCGCTTGGGGGCCACACGGGCCTCGGCCTCCTGTGCGGCCGCACGCAGCGCGGCCACGGCCGCGTCGAAGGCGTCGCTTGCCGGGCGGGGGCCAAAATCCGGCAGGACCGCATAGCCGTCGGTGGCGAGGGCGTCGTCAAAGCTCTCGCCGGCTGCCTCGGCGCGGGCCGCCATCTCGGCGATCCGCGCCGTGCCGACACGTTCCAGATGCGCGGCGGCGATCTCCTCGCAGCCCTGGGTGATCCGCGCGGCAAGGGCGGCGTCCATGCCGGCCAGGACCGCGCCGATGCGCCGGGCGCAATGGCCGGTGATCGCGGCGATGTCGGTCTCGTCCGCGACGCCCTGGGCCAGTTCCTGCGCCAGCACCGGGACGGCGGTCTCGAGGAGACGCGTGGTGGCGGGCCGCAGGACACGGTCGATCTCCTCGCGCGAGAGGCCGGTGTCGCGCAGCGCCGCCGCATCGATGGTGAGCCAGTTGGCGGCGCGATAGGCCGCCAGGGTGACGGGCGTCGCCGCCAGGTGGGCGATGGTGGCGCGCAGCTTGTCCATGCCGGCGATGCGCGCCTCGATCCGGGGCCAGGCCTGGGCCACCAGGCCCGAGGCGATCTCCAGCAGCGTCTCCTCTCCGGCCCTGCCGAAGCCCTGCGACATGACATGGGTGCCGGTGCCGTCGACGGTCGCGCAGAGCCGCGCGGGAGCGGTCTCGGCCATGGCGGTCACATCGCGGCCCGCCATCAGCAGCGCCAGGGCGCGGCTGTCCTGCAGCTCGGTCAGGAGTTCCGCCTCGGTCCGGTCGCGGCTGGCCCGCCAGGCGTCGCGCATGGCGGGCAACAGTGCCGCAGCCTCGTCGCCCTCGATCTCTCCCGCCAGGATGCGGGCGTGGTCGACCATGCGCGCGCCCATTGTCTTCAGCCCCTCCTGAACGGCCTGGCGCTTGGTCTGCTGGTCAAGCGGCGGCAGCAGCGCCGGCGGCGGCAGGGCCTCGGCGGCGGCGCGGGCGGCGGCCAGATCGGCGGGAGAGGGCGCGTCCGGCTCCAGCATCGCCAGCACGGCGTCGTAGCGGACGGCGGGGGCGTCCGCCGGCGCGAAGACGAAGGCCTCGCAATCGGGCAGGGGGGCGCCGTCGAAGCCCATGGGCCGCAGCGTGGGCGCGTCGCCCTCCAGGCCCTCCAGCCTGGCCTTGGGATAGGTGGCGGCTTGGTCGAGGACGACCGGCTGTCCCGCCAGGAACTCCGCCGGCAGGTGCCAGTCGCGCCCCGAGATGCGGTTGTTCTGCCCGCGCCAGAACAGCCGGATGTTCGGTTCCTCGTCCGGGGCGACGCGCAGCTCCAGGACATGGCTGCGGCCGTCGCAGGTCACGGACTGCGAGGTGTAGTAGCGGGCCTCGGCGGCAAGCGCGGGCGAGACAAGGCACAGCGTGGCCACGGAGCCGAGCAGGGCGGGAAAAGATCGGGTCATGGGAAATCCTTCTTGTGCGGGCGCAAGGGCGAGAGGTGGTGACGGCAAGTCGTAGGTGGACAGAGCGTGAGGCAGGTTCAGCCGACTGGGCCGCAAATCCGGGGCCTGCCAAGCCTCCGGTGAGGTCGGTGAAAGCGGTGCCTGTCAGTCGGGACCATGAACTGGAGATGTCTAAGGATCGGGCAATCTCCAAGGCATGAATGGTCTGTATCCTAAAATGGGATAATACTGAAATGGGATTATCGGCGCAAGCGAAAGCAAAGGCTTGCGCATGTCCCGTTCCCTTCGGTCCCCGCTCCATGTGTCGATGATGGCCGTTCTTCGGCGGGAGCGGGGGCGGAGCGCCCTGACGCAAGCCGAACTGGCGGGGCGTCTGCGCCGGCCGCAGTCATATGTCGCCAAGGTCGAGACGGGCGAGCGACGCCTGGATGTGGTCGAGTTCGTTGAATACGCCCGGGCCCTCGGACTGGAACCGGCCCGCCTCCTCGCGCTGATCCTGGAAGGCGAGCAGGGATAGGCAGAGGAACTAAAATCCAGATAGCGGTTCATGACGTGCCTCGAGAAGCCGGGTGATGCAGCCCAGTCCGCGCGAGCCAGACTTGGCGACGCCGTCGGCGGAAGCGGGGGCAGGGAGGAGCATCGCCAGAGAGGGTCGTCGCTGGTCCAGACAGGCTCGGGCGCTGTTGGCCAGATCTCTCTCGAAGCAGCCTTGGCGACGATTGGATCCCGCTCCCGCCCCGAGGCCCGCACGACGCCCGCCGAACCCGACCCGGGACGCGGCGTCGCGCATCCCCGAAGCGTTTCATGCTCATCTCCCCGGAAAGACGTTCGGACTTGGTCGGCTTTCGGTGGCTTTCTGTTTTGGCAGCGCTCCCTGGACAAAGGTCTTCTGGAAGGGGGCAAATGTCCGGGGTTTCTTTAGTCTTTTTATTAAAGTCCCCGGTGGGACGCTGAAGGGAGGCCTTTGCGAGCTTGGGAAAGGCATTGGATCCGTCCAGGCCGGACGATCCCGCGGAGCGCGCATCGGCCGCGTCCCCGACCCCGCGCCTCCTGCGCGAGACCCGTCACGGCGGCGGCCGGGTATCGCGCAGCAACGCGCGCAGGTGATCCAGCCGGTCGCGGGCCAGCATGGCACCGCGGGCCAGGGCGGCGCCAGGCGTATCGCCAAGGCCCTCGGCCGCCAGGAAGAGCAGATCGAGGATCTCGGCCAGGACCGCCGCCTGATCCCGCGCCTCGGCCAGGAGCGCCGGGAGACCCGGCTCACGGCTCATGGCGCGCCTCCGGGTCCGGGCCGGGCCGATCCAGGCCCGCGTCGCCGCAGGCGATGACGCGCTCGGCGCAGAGCCGGTCCGCGAGGTGCAGCAGCCAGTGATATTCCGCGGCCAGGAGCTGGCGGGCGCGGCGGAGCGCCGTGCGCAGGCGCCGGTCGGCCCGGGTGCGCACCGCCGGATCGGACACGAGCATCCGCGCGGGATCGGCGACATGGACGAGGCTGTGGCCGCTCAGCCCGTAGACCAGTTCCAGCCGCAGAGCGATGTCCGTTGCCTTGGCCAAGTCGCTGTCGGCGCCGCGCCCGGCGCCCGTGCAGCCGCTGCCCAGCACCAGCTCCTCGGCCGCCCGGCCCGCCAGCAGGCAGGTCAGCTGATCGGTCAGGTCGCGCCGGGTCAGCAGGGGCACCCGGTGTCCCAACGCGACATGGCCGCCCGCCATGCCGACGCGGATCTCCTGGACGCGCCCCCGCGCGAGCCGCGTGGCGGCGATGGCGTGACCGGCCTCGTGGAGGGCGAAGCGGCGGATGATCGCCGGCTCCTCCCGGGCCAGTCCCAGGGCCCGGGCGACATCGCCGCCGGTCAGCGCCCGGCCGGCATCCCGCGCCTGGCTGCGGGCTTCGCGCACCGCGCCGTCGAGGGCGGCGGCGCTCTGGCCGATGGCGCGCCGGGCCAGGCTGTCGATGGCCTTGGCCGACAGCGCGCCGTCAAGACGCCGGGTCAGGATCCGGACGATGGCGGCAGGACCGGGCGGTGGCACCGCGACGATCCGGTCGATGCGGCCGGGGCGGCGAATGGCCGGATCGAGGGCGTCTAGGTCGTTGCAGGCGGCGAGGATGACCAGGCCGGGCGTGCGGCCGGCGCTGTCCAGCAGTTCGAGAAGCGCGTTGATCACCTGGCGGCGGTAGGTGCGGGCGTGGCTGTCGTCGCTGCCCCGGTCGCCGGCGCCGTCGATCTCGTCCAGGAACAGCACCGCCGGGGCGGCCGCTTGGGCCTGGGCGAAGCTGGCGCGCATGGCGCGCAGCATGTCGCCCAGATGGCCGGCGGCCTGCCAGGCGGCGAGGCTGCCCTCGATCAGCGGCACGCCGGCCGTGGCGGCGATGGCGCGCGCGAGCCAGGTCTTGCCGCTGCCGGGCGGGCCCACGAACAGCAGCGAGCGGGTCATCTCGCCCCAGGCGATGCGCCCGGCCTGCCAGGCGGCGAGATCGGCTGTCAGGCGGTGCGCCGCCGCCTCGGCCTCGCCATAACCCGCGATGTCGTCCAGGGTCGGACTGTTGGATCGGTTGGACTGGTTGGACCGGGCGATGCGGTGCAACTCGGCGATCTGCCGGTCGCGGATGCGGTGGCGCAGGGCGAAGCGCAGCTGGCCGGGCGTGAGCGCCCGCAGGGCGGCGTCATCCGGCAGGCTGGCCCGCAGGTGGGCCGTGCCGCCGCCGCGCAGGCCGAGGGCGGCGGCGACCAGCCATCCGTCCACGGGTCCGAGGCGCAGCGGCGCGGGCAGGGTGGCGGCGATCGCGCCGGGCAGGGCCACGCCCGCCTCGACCAGCAGGACATGCGGGGCGGTCGTCGCGCTGATCGCCGCCATGGCGGGGACGAGGGCATCCTCGGGACGTCCTGCCGCGCGGGCGTCCCCGGCGGCGCGCAGGGCGATGATCCGCACCGGCGGGCGGGCGCCGCCCCGGGCCAGCAGGGCCGCGAGCAGCGAGGCCGCGTCGTCGATCATCCCGCCCGGCGGGCAGTCCAGCACGGTTACCGCGCCCACGGTCGTCAGCGCGGCAATGGCCTCATGGTTCGGAAGGACCCGGCACAGCCCGGCAAGGGCGATGGCGCGCAGCGGGTCGTCCGTCAGCGGGGTCGCCGGACGCGGGCGTTGCCCCCAGTCCGGCAGTTCCTCGATCTGGTCCTCGACCTCGTCGAG